>CAISIK010000127.1 GCA_903885375.1 uncultured Pseudomonadota bacterium | reverse complement strand
TCACGGCCACCGCCGTAACCGCCGCCGCCGCCTTCGCGACCGCCGCCGTAGCCACCGCCGCCCTCGCGACCGCCGCCGCCGTAGCCGCCAGCACCACCGCCGCCGTAGCCACCACCGCCCTCGCCCTCACCGCCGCGAGGGCCGCCGGTGCGGTACACCGCCTGGGGCGCGAAGCCCTCACGCGGACGACGCGGACCGCCTGCGCCGGGGGGGCCGCCGGGACCGCCGGGGCCGCCGCCTTCACGGGGGCGTGCGATGTTGACCTTCAGCGGCCGCCCACCCACGTTGTAGTTGTCCAGTGCCTGCACCGCCGCTTCGGCTTGCGCCTCGCTGGCGAACTCGACGAACCCGAAGCCGCGCGGCTTCCCGGTTTCGCGATCGATGATCAGGTTTACGCCAACTACTTCACGGCCATCCTGGCCGAAGATCTCCCGCACATCCTCATCGGAGATGCGGTAGGGGAGGTTCCCCACGTACACGTTTCGGGACATTCGCTGGATCAGTCCGCTGTTTTCGATGGAGCCAAGGGTCGAGAGGAGCCGCCCATGAGGGCGCGACGCCCACGGGGCGCCTGAATGCCCCCGTGGGGTTCACTTTGATCGATTTGTCGCGCTTTGTCAAGCAACGCGTGCGATCGAGTGCGCGATCAGAACTCGTAGAAGCCCTCGAGGCTCAACTGCGGCTGGAGCAGCACCGCCGGATCGCCGCCGATCTGGTGCTGGCCCTCGTACACCCAACCGCGGCCCGAAGCGCGCACACCGTACGGACCGACCCGGACCAGCGCCTCGAGCCCGCCGAATCCGGCCGCTGCGGCCGTGGTGTCCTCCGGCGAGTTGTTGCCGTTGAGCGAGGAGGGATCGGTGTCGGCGTACCAGATCACGCCCGCGCCGCCGCGCACGAAGATGTCCCACGCCCAGGCGCGCGGTTGGGGATGCGGAATGCGGATGCCCGGCGCAAAATACACGCCGTGGCGCAGCAGGTAGTAGGACTCCTCGACCTCCTGCTCGGCGTAGTCGGACTCCGCGAGGCTGCTGAACGTACCGAAGCCGCCGACGTCGATCGCGAGGATGCGGGTGAGGCGGGCATCGAGCCCGGCGGTGGCGCCGAGCGGCGCGGGCCCGAGGACGTAGTTTACGCCCGCGTGCACGCGGACCTGCGGCTCAAGGGTGCCGGCCTCGGCCATCGAGGCGAGGGCGGCGACCGTGGCGATGAGCGAAATCATTCAGGCTCCGAGCTTGGGCGGGAACTATAGCCGCCGGGTCCGTTCATCCAATCAGGAATCGGTGAAGCGAAAGGAGCGCGCGGAGGTCGTGGACCTCGCCGGCCACCCTGGGCACAACATGGAGGGTGACGGCCGGGCCGGCGGCGCGGCGGAGCGTGTCCACCCGTTGGGCTTCGAGCGTGGCCAGATCGGCCAGCCGCGCATGGGCCGCGCCCAGCCGGGCGAGCAGCGGGCCCGCCGCAGCGGGATCGATGGCGCGGGCGATCGACCCGAGGAGCTGCTCCACGTCGGGCGAGGAGGCGCGTGCCTGGTGGACCTGGTTGGCCACGAGCGCCGAGAGCGGCAGCCCCCGCGCGCGCAGCTCGCTGAAGAAGAAGCCCGCCACCTCCATCGAGGGTTCGGTGGGGGCCGCCACCACGATGAAGGCCGTGGCCGACGAGCTGAACATCCGCTCGACCGCTTCGTGCCGCTCGCGGAAGCCGTCGTAGAGGTCCTTGAAGAGGCTGAAGAAGGCCGCGATGTCGCCGAGGAAGGCCTCGCCGAAGATGTGGCCGAGGAGACGGTAGACGACCGCGGTGGTCCCGGCGAGCAGGCGGGCGCCGAAGAAGCCGCCATCGTCGTCGTGCGGGGTGAGCAGGCGCTTCATCACCTGCTTGTCGAGGAAGCGGGCCAGGCGGCCGGGCGCGTCGAGGAAGTCGAGCGCGTTCTTCACCGGCGGGGTGTCGAGCACCACGAGGTCGTAGCGACCGCTCTGCACCACATCGAACAGGCGCTCGGTGGCCATGTACTCCTGGCTCCCGGAGAAGCTGGCGGCGATCGAGCGGTAGATGCGGTTCTGGTAGATGGCCTCGCGGGTGGCGTCATCGCGGGCCACCTTGCGGATCACGTCGTCGAAGGTGCTCGGCGCATCGAGCATCATCGCCCAGAGCTCGCCGCGGGTGCCCTCCGGCAGCACCACGCGGTGCTCCTCGTTGCCGATCTCGGTGAGGCCGAGCGAGTTGGCGAGCCGGCGCGCCGGATCGATGGTGAGCACCAGCGCCCGGCGCCCGGCGAGCGCACCCGCGAGCGCGATCGAGGCCGCCGTCGTCGTCTTTCCCACGCCGCCGGACCCCACGCACACGAGGAGGCGCTTCTCCGCCACGAGCTGGGCGATCTTCATCCGTTCGCTCCCCGGGGCGGCGCCCGCACGCCCGCCAGCCGCGCCAGCGCCGCCACGAGCATCTGGGTGGTGCGACGGGCGCCCTCCCGGCGCGACACTGCGGGGAGCACCACCACCGGGCGGCCGGCTTCGGCGAGGCGCGTAAGCGCATCGCCCGTGGCCGCCTCGAGGGACTCCTCCCAGCGGCCGGCCGCGAGCAGGTCGGCGGTGTCGGCGCTCGCGCCCGGCTGCGCCTCGAGCGCCGCCAGGAGCGACCGTTCCGCCTCCGAGAAGCTCGGCACCGACGCGCGGTTGAGCAGGATCAAGGGCACGTTGAGCCCGCGCACCTCGCGCGTGAGCTTCGCGGTGGTCTCCAACGTTTCGTTGACGACCATCTCCTCGGGCAGCGCGACGAGGATCACGGCGGTGCTGGCCCGCGCGTAGAGCGCGAGGAGCTCATCGGCGCAACGACGGATCGGACCGGTGGGGAACAGCCGCTCCGCGGTGAGCGGCACGCTCAGCATCGCCACGGCGTTGCCGGAGGCGGGAAGATCGACCACGACGAGGTCGTAGCGGGAGGAGAGCTGGTGGGTGCGCCAGAGCATCACGAGGTCGCGCGCGCCGGGCGTGACCTGCAGGAACAGCGACACCACGCGGTTCTTCATGATGAGCCGCACGAGTCGGCGCATCGATACGATGCTCTCCACCCAGTCCTCGAGCGCCGGACCCCACGCGATGTTCGCGATGGAGAGGTTGCGCTCGACCTCCACGGGCTCGTAGGCCGTGGCCGCACCGAAGATGGCCGGCAGCGTGGGGTGCTGGTTGTCGACCTCGAGCACCAGCGTGCGCTTGCCCTGGCTCGCCGCGAGCCGACCGATGGCCGCGGAGAGCGTGGTCTTGCCCACGCCGCCCTTTCCGGTGACGAAGAGGACGCCGCCCTGGAAGAGTACGCTGAGGTCGGCGGCGGCCATGATTACCAGCGCACGAGGCTGGCGCCCCAGGTGAGGCCGGCGCCGAGCCCGGCCAGGAGCACGAGATCGCCTGAGCGAACGCGACCCTCCTGCACGGCTTCGTGGAGCGCGATCGGGATGCTGGCGGCGGTGGTGTTGCCGTACTTGTGGATGTTGTGCATCACCCGCTCGGGCGGCAGCGCGAGATGCCGGGCCACGAGCTCGTTGATCCGCATGTTGGCCTGGTGGGGCACGAGCAGCGCCACATCGTCGAGCGTGAAGCCGTTGCGTTCGAGGATGGAGTGAACGAGCTTCGGGAGCTTCTCCACCGCGTGCTTGAACACCGCCTTGCCATCCATCGAGGGGAAGTGGCGCCCTTCCTCGAGCATGGCGGGGGTGAGCCGCGGGCTGAGCCGGCTGGCGGGCGCTTCGACCATGAGGATTTCGGCGTACCGCCCATCCGCGTGGAGCTCGTGGTCGATCAGCATGGCCGGGCCATCGGTGGCCGCGACCACGGCCGCCCCCGCCCCATCGCCGAACAGTACGCTCACATCACGGCCGCGGGTGGAGAGGTCGAGCCCCGAGCTGTGCACCTCGGCCCCGACCACGAGCACGCAGCGGGCCATGCCGGAGCGCACCATCGAGTCGGCCGTGGCGAGGCTGTAGAGGAAGCCGGTGCACTGCGTGCGGATGTCCATCGCTGGCACGCCCGGGATGCCGAGGCGGGCGCCGAGCAGGCAGCCGCTCCCGGGGAAGTTGAGGTCGGGCGAGAGGGTGGCGAAGAGGATCATGTCCACATCGGCCACGGTGCGGCCGGCCTCGGCCAGGGCCGCGCGTGCGGCGGGCTCGGCGAGCTCGCTGGCGCCGACATTTCCGCTCACCCAGCGGCGCTCGCGGATGCCCGAACGCTGGTGGATCCACTCGTCGGACGTTTCCATCCACGTGCACAGCTCGGCGTTCGGCACCACCCGCTCTGGCAGGTAGTGGCCCATCCCGACGATCCGGCTGCGCTGCATCCGCCGCTCCTACACGTCGAGGTTGCGCACGTTGAGCGCGTTCTGGTGGATGAAGTCGCGCCGGGGCTCTACCGCATCGCCCATCAGCACGTTGAACACCTCGTCGGCCGCCACGAGATCGGCCACATCCACCTGCTGGAGGCTGCGGTTGGTGGGGTCGAGCGTGGTTTCCCAGAGCTGCTCGGCGTTCATTTCGCCGAGGCCCTTGTAGCGCTGGAACTCGTAGCCCTTCTCGGCGAGCGCGAGGAAGTCCTTGCGGATGTCCACGTAGCTGAGGCGCTCGGCGAGGCTGCCCACGCGGGCGGGCAGCGGCAGAAGGTGCGCCACCTCGTCGTAGATGCGCTTGAGTGCGGTGTGCTCCACTTCACGGGCCGCCGTGCCCAGCAGCGTGATGTGCTCCTGGGACTCGCGGAGGAGGCGCACCCGGATGGTGGCGCGGTCCTCCTCGCCGGGCTCCACGGAGACCTCCTGCACCTCGAGGTCGGGCGCCACCTGCGCGATGCGGTGGCGAAGCGAGTCGGCGAGCGCGCGCGCCGCATCGAGGTCGGCCGGCACCTGGCCCCCGAGGCCGAGGAACTGCTCCATGACGACGGGGTGTGCGTGGCGGGAAAGGGCATCGAGCCTCGCCGCGAGACGGGTGAGCTTCTCGGAGATTGTGGCCACCGCCTCGCCAGACTTCTCTTCGCCGGCGGAGGTGAAGGTGACGTGCTTCACGGCCTGCTCGAGCAGGAAGGCATCCTTCGCGCGCTCATCGCGGAGGTACAGCTCGTTCTTGCCGCGCGAGGCGCGGTAGAGCGGCGGCTGGGCGATGTAGAGGTGCCCGCCGTTCACGAGGTGCGGCATCTGCCGGTAGAAGAAGGTGAGCAGGAGCGTGCGGATGTGGCTCCCGTCGACATCCGCGTCGGTCATGATGATGATGCGGCCGTAGCGGAGGCGGGCGAGGTCGAAGTCCTCGCCGATGCCGCAACCGAGCGCGGACACCATGATCTGGATCTGCTCGGAGGCGAGCATCCGATCGAGGCGCGCCTTCTCCACGTTGAGGATCTTGCCCTTCAGCGGGAGGATGGCCTGGTACTTGCGGTCCCGGCCCTGCTTGGCCGAGCCACCTGCGCTGTCTCCCTCGACCAGGTACAGCTCGCACTTGGCCGGATCGCGCTCGGAGCAGTCGGCGAGCTTGCCGGGCAGGCCGCCACCGTCGAGGACCGTCTTGCGGCGCGCGAGGTCGCGCGCCTTGCGCGTGGCTTCGCGTACGCGCGCGGCTTCCACCGACTTCATCACGATGGTCTTCGCGACGGCGGGGTTCTCGTCCATCCAGATGCCGAGCTGCTCGTTCACGATGGACTCGGTGAGGCCCTTCACATCGCTGTTGCCGAGCTTGCCCTTGGTCTGGCCTTCGAATTGGGGGTTCGAGATCTTGACCGACACCACCGCCGTGAGGCCTTCGCGGATGTCATCGCCGGTGAGGGTGATGTCGCCCTTCTGGTTCTTCAGGAGGTTGTTCGAGGCGGCGTAGGCGTTGACCGTGCGGGTGAGCGCCGACCGGAAGCCGGCCACGTGCGTGCCGCCATCGATGGTGTTGATGTTGTTCGCGAAGCTGCACACCGTTTCGAGGTAGGCGGTGTTCCACTGGAGCGCGATCTCCACCTCGAGCTGCCCCTCCTTGCCGCCCTGGAGGTGCACCGGCGCGTGGAGCGCGGTGCGGCCGGTGTTGAGGTACTCCACGTAGCTGCGGATGCCGCCTTCGTAGTGGAACTCATCGCGACGGTCGGCCCGCTGATCCCGCAGCTCCACGCGGAGGCCGCGGTTGAGGAACGCGAGCTCGCGCAGGCGGTTGGCGAGCACCTCGTAGGTGAACGCGGTGACCTCGAGGAAGATGGTCGGGTCGGGCAGGAAGCGCACGCGGGTGCCACGCTTGTCGGAGCGCTCGCGCTGCTCCAGCGTGGTGACGGGCACGCCGCGCTCGAAGCGCTGCGCCCAGTGGTGATCCTGACGCCAGATGTCGAGGTAGAGCGTTTCGGACAGCGCGTTGACGCAGCTCACGCCCACGCCGTGCAGACCGCCGGATACCTTGTAGCCGCTACCGCCGAACTTTCCGCCGGCGTGCAGCACGGTGAGCACGACCTCGGCTGCGGGGCGGCCGGTTTCCGTGTGGATGTCGACCGGGATGCCGCGCCCGTTGTCTTCTACCGAGCAGCTGCCATCCTCGTGGAGCGTGACGATGATGTGCGTGCAGTAGCCGGCCAGCGCCTCATCGACGGAGTTGTCGACCACCTCGTACACGAGGTGGTGGAGGCCGCGGCTGCCGATGTCGCCGATGTACATCGAGGGGCGAACGCGCACGGCTTCGAGGCCCTCGAGCACCTGGATGCTCGACGCACCGTAGGAAGCCGCTCCGGACCCTTCGGCGGTCTGTGCACCGCTCGCGATGGGGGGATCGGTGTTCTCTTTGGGGTCGGGCATCAAACTTTCTCCTGCGCGTACGCGAGCGCGCGGAACTAACACGGCACCACCGCCGGGGCCGCGCCCGGGCCTGATTGCGCGCGGTTACCGCGGATAGGCGGCGAGGGCTGCGCCGAGGATTTCGACGCCGCGGCGGACCTCGGCGGGGTTCTTGACGGCGGCGAGCCGCACCACGTCACGCCCATCCGCCGGGTTGGCGTAGAAGCCGGGGCCGGGCGCCACGACGAGGCTCTCCGGGCGGCCGGTGGAGTGATCGCGGAACTCGGTGACGAGGTACCGGGCGAAGGCCTCGGTGTCGGGCACCGGGAGGCGCGCCATCGTGTAGAAGGCGCCCTCCGGCCGGTGGAACGAAACGCCCGGCAAGGCCGCCAGCGCCGTCATCATCGCATCGACCCGGGCGCGGTAGGTGGCCCGCAGCTCGTCGTAGAACTCCGGCGGCAGCGCCAGCGCCGCGATCGCGGCGTGCTGGGCGCGCGGCTGCGCCCCGAGGCGCGCCTGCCCGAGGCGCTCCACCCGCTCCATCAGCGCGAGATTGCGGGAGAGCAGGAAGCCGATGCGGAGGCCGCAGGCGGAGAAGGTCTTCGACGTACTGTCGACCACGATCACGTGGTCCTCGTGCCCGGTGAGCTGCAGCGCGGAGAGCGGCGAGCGCGTGAACCAGATGTGCCGGTACACCTCGTCGGCCACGATCCAGAGGCCGCGGGAGCGCGCCCACTCCGCCACCCGGCGGAGGTCGGCCTCGTCGTACACCGCGCCGGTGGGGTTGCCGGGGTTGGCGAAGAGGAAGATGCGGGTGCGGTCGGTGACGTGCTTGTCGAGCTCCTCGTTCGGCGGAATCCGGAAGCCCTCTTCGAGCCGCGTGCGGATCGGCACGACCCGGGCGGCGGCCACCGTCGCGAACCCGTTGTAGTTGGTGTAGTAGGGCTCGGGGACGAGGATTTCATCGCCCGGATCGCAGAGCGCGGTGAAGGCGAAGAGCAGCGCCTCGGAGCCGCCCTGGGTAACGACGCAGTGCTCCGGACCCACGCCGGGGGAGGTGCGCGCGTGGAAGGCGGCGGCGGCTTCGCGACAGGCCATGAGCCCGCTGGAGGGCCCGTAGGCGAGCACCGGCGAGTCGCCATGGGCGAGCGCCGCCATCACCGACGGGGGTGTGGGAACATCGGGCTGGCCGATGTTCAGCTTGTGGAAGTGCACCTCGGGTGCCTTCGCCACGGCGCCATCGAGCTTGCGGATGGCGGATTCCTGGATGATCTGGGCGCGATGGCTGAGACGCACGTGAGCCTCTTCGGGGGACCGCGAACTAACCGGGCGAGCCCGCGCCGGCGCGGGGCCACGGCTGCGGAGCGGTTTGGGACCCGGCCCAGAGCATCATTGCGGGCGGCTCACGACGCGCGGCCTCCTCCTGGGCGCGCAGGATCGCCTCGGCGCGGGCGCGCTCCTCGGCATCCCAGCGCTCCAGCTTGAGCTGGCCCCGACGACGGCGCCGGTACGCGCCCACCGCGAGGAGGGCGGCGGCGCTCCCCCACCAGACGGCGGGATTGGTGAGCCAGCGGTACCAGTCGGAGGTGGCCGGCTGGGACTTTCGCCAGGCGGCATCGGCCTCGGCGAGCCCCAGCCCCGTGGCCGTGTGGAGGGCCTCGGAGACGGGCGCGCCGGCCGCGAGACGGTGAACGAGCGTTTGCAGCGCAGCATCGCCCCCCCGGCCGTGGAGCCAGGTCACGAAGTCGGCGCTCTGGGCGTACGCGAGCTCGGCCCGCACCGGGTCGGGCGGGAAGCCCCCCGTGATGGAGGCGAGCGGCATCGGCTCGATGCCGAAGTCGTTGCGGGCCAGGGCGATCGCGCGCTCCCACGTGGCCTCGCCCGAGTAGAACTGCGCCATGCCCTCCTGCAGCCATCGGGGCACCGGCCGCGCTCCGAAGGCCTGCCCGAGCAGCACGTGCACGAGCTCGTGTTCGAGCACCTGCTCGAGCGGCGCGGCGGTGCCCGGGCGGATGGAGGGCGACTTCAGGAAGATGAGCCCGTGGGCGGGCCACGCGGTGCCATCCGCCCAGTCGGGGGTGCGGCCAGGCTGCAGACGGTGGAAGTCGGCCTCGGTGGACAGCACGTACACATCGATCGGCCCGGCCGGCCGCACGCCCAGCCGGGCCGCCAGCCGCGGCAAGGCGCTGGCCGCGTGGTTCGCGAGGCGGGTGAGGGTGGACTGCTCGGACCATTCGCCGTGTACGTCGGCGTAGAGCCCTGTTTCGGTGCGCCACCCCCCGGCGGGTGCCTCCACCGTGGGGCGTACGGCGCTGTCGGGCGCGGGTTCCCACCGCTCGGCGGGGGTTGAAGCCGAAGCCGGCGCCGCGACGGCGGGGCCGGCGAACAGGCTGGCGGCGAGGGCGAGGGCGAACAGCGGCATGGGGGGATCGTAAGCGCCGATCCGAGGGCGTCACCTCCCCGATCGGCGGGGTCCGATAGAGGCGCGAGCGTGACCCGCCTCCCGCGAGCCCTCCTGATCCTCCTCGCCCTCGCCGCGCTCCTGCGGTGGTGGCCGCTCGAGGAGTGGTCCTCGCGGCCCTGCGTGCGCGACGAGTGCACCTACCGCGCGCTCGCCACCAACCTGCTGCGGGGCGAGGGCATGGTGGGCACCCGGGGCTGGCTGTGGGCGCCCGGCTACCCGGCGGCGATCGCGGTGGCGGCGAAGCTCTTCGGCCAGATCAACGACGTGAAGCTTCTGCAGCTCGCCGCCGCCCTCGGCACGATCGCCCTCCTCTGGCGCTTCACCCGCGACCACTTCGGCGAGCGCGCGGCCAGCATCGCGGCCCTGCTCCTCGTGGTGAACCCCACCCACATCTTCTACGCCTCCAGCCTCTGGAGCGAAGGCTTCTACACGCTGCTCCTCTTCGGCATGGTGTACGCCATCGGGTACGCCCGCGGCGAGCCGCCCGGCCAGGACCCCGACCCGTCGCGCCCGCTCCCCTCGCCGCTCCGGGCGCTCCTGCCCGGCGTGCTCCTCGGCGGGTGCGTGCTCTTTCGCGGGGTGGCCACCTACCTCCTCCCCTGCCTCGCCGTGGCGCTGCTGTGGGGCCGATGGCGCAACCGGAAGGCCTGGCGCGCCGCGGGTCTGGGCGTGCTGGCCTCGGCGCTGGTGGTCGCCCCCTACAGCGCCCAGGCGACCGCGAAGTTCGGCGGGATCGTGATCAGCGACCGGACGCTCGGCCAGATGATGTGGCTCGGCAACAACGACTTTGCGCCCTTGACCTTCGACTTCGGCAACGGCCCGCTCGACGACCTGGAGTACGACCGCATCACGGCCTCGGGCCGCGACCACTGCCCCTTCGAGGCCGACCCGGTGAAGCAGGACGCCTGCGAGGTGGAGGCCGGGCTCGACTGGATCCGGGCCCATCCCGGCGCGTTCGTGACCCGCATTCCGCTGCGCGTGTCGCAGCTCGTGAACCCCCATTCCCTCCTCACGCGCAACCTCCGCACCGGGCGCTGGAAGGGCCTGCCGCAGTGGGTGGACGAGGTGCTGGTGGTGGGGGTGGCCCTCGGCAGCTTCGTGGTGCTGCTGGGGGGGACGATCGGCCTCTTCGCGCGCGGCCGGGGCTGGTATGCGGGGACGGCCGCGCTCATCGTGGGCTACCACGTGGCCGCGATCGCCTGCCTCGCGGGCCTCTCGCGGTACCGGGTGCCGCTGGAGCCGTTGTGGATGGTGTTCGCCGCGGGGCTCTTCGCCGATCCGCGCGCCGCCTGGGCCGCGCTCGGGGCGAGCCGCGCGCGGCTCGTCGGCGCCGCGGTCGTGACCGGGGTACTGCTGGCGCTGATGCTGCGCTTCCTCCCCACTGGCTGGCCCTTGTGGTCCACATGGTAGCCCTGCTCCTGCTCGCGGCCTGCAACCGCGGGGGCCTCCCGGCGGGCGACGCACGGCGCCCCGACGTGATCCTCGTGTCGATCGATTCGCTGCGGCCCGACCACCTCGGCGCCTACGGCAACGAGCGGCCCGTGAGCCCCTTCCTCGACAGCCTCGCCGCCTCGGGCCTGCGCTACACCGAGGCCCGCGCCCACTCGCCGTGGACGCTCCCTTCCCACGTGACGATGCTCTCCGGCCGCTCGCCGCTCGACCACGGCGTGATCGAGTCCGACCGCGGCATCCCCGACGACCTGCCGATGGTGCAGGAGGCCTTCCAGAAGGCCGGGTACCGCACGGCGGGGTTCGTCTCCACGATCTTCGTGTCCGACGCCTACGGATTCGCGCGCGGCTTCGACCGCTTCGAGGACTTCGACATCGCGCGTTCCGACAACCTCAAGCACCCGGTGCGCGCCGAGCAGGTGGTGACGGAAGCGCTCACCTGGGCGGAGGCGCAGTCGGGGGCGCCGATCTTCCTTTTTGTGCACCTCTACGACGTGCACTACCCCTACCTGCCGCCCGAGCCCTGGAACTACCAGATCGACAAGCCGGGGAGCCGGAAGTCCACCGCCTATCGCACCTACGAATTCTACAAGTCCAAGCCCGTGACCCCGGAGCGGTGGGTGCACCTCAAGGCGCAGTACGACGAGAGCATCGCCTACGCCGACGCGCAGCTCGCCCGGCTGGGCGAGGCGTGGGCCGTGTCGGGGCGAAAGGTGGACTGGGTGATCACCTCCGACCATGGCGAGGAGCTGGGCGAGCGCGGGTCCTGGGGGCACGCCCACACGCTGTTCCCCGAGGTGATGCGGGTGCCGCTCCTCGTGTCGGGCGCCTCCGTGCCGGCGGCCGGGGTGCGCGAGGAGCGTGTGGGCACCGGCGATGTCGCCGCCACGCTCGCGGGCCTCGCCGGGCTGGAGTTCGCCTCCGGGGGGCTCGACGTGCGGGGCGCCATCCCCGAGCGCGACCACGTCTTCGAGACAAGCCGCATGGAGAGCGCACGTCTCGGCCTCCTCACCGGCAGCCGCCGCATCGACGTGGACTTCGCCCGCGACCGCATCGACGTGTTCCATGTGGACCGCGATCCGGCCGAGCGCCTCGTCACGCTCGACGACGCGCCCGACCTCGAGCGCCGCCTCTACGGCCTCGTGGGTGAGGCGTGGTCGGCGTCGGGCACCGTGATCACGCCGGGGTGGGCGCTCTCCGACGGCAAGCGGCTCGACCACCGGTTCGTGGGGCCGGGTCGATTCGGTGTCTTCCCGGCCGACAGCCGCATCGACGGCGAGGCCGTCCGCGACGCGCCACTGCCCGGGAAGATCACGCTGGCCGACGCCACCCGCGAGCAGCTCAAGGCGCTCGGATACGAGCAGTGAGCTTCGCGGAGGCGGTGGAGGCCCTCCGCCTCGGCGACGAGGCCTGGGAGACGGCGGCCCGTCCCGCCGCGGTGTCGGCCTGGCGACGGGCGCTGCGGGCGGCGACGGAGCCCGCGTGTGCAGAGGTGGCGTGCAAGGCGGTCGAGGCGATGGCGCACCTGCGGCTCGTGCACCAGGAAGGCAACCTCGCCCCCCTGTGGCGGGAGCCGGCGTGGACGCGAGCGCTGTCCGTCTGCCCGCCCTCGGAGCCCTGGTGCGCGCTCGCGGATGCCGACCGGGTGCTGCTCCTCCCCGCCTTCGCCGGGGGCGACCCCTCCGCCGCCGCCGCGCTGCTCCGTGGGGCCGATGGCCGTCCGGAGCTGGCGGCCGACGTCGCGCGCCGCGAGCGCTGGGCCGCGGGCGGGCGGCCGGCTGGTCCGGGCACTTGGACGCTCGCCGTGGGGCTCGCCGCTGCGCCCGGTCAGGGCTTCGGGGGCGCGGTGCGGTTCGTGCACCCCGACCTCGGCGGCGCGGAGCACCGCCTCGGCGTTTCCGCCTTCGGCAACAGCGCCGGCGAGGCGGGCGTGTCCCTCGGCTTCGTGGACGCCCGCTACCACACCGCCACCACGCTCTCGATCGCCCACGTGCAGCGCTACGCGTGGGTGGAGGACGAGGCGCTGGCGTTCCCCACCGACCGCGCGGAGGTGGGCTTCGAGGTGCCCTGGCGCGTGGGCGCGTTCGTGGTGGCCGGCGGGGGCACCGCGCTCGCCGAAGACCCCGGCCCGCCGGGGTCTGCCGGCGTCGCGCCAGCCACCGCCACGTTCTTCGGGGAGCCGGACCGGGTCGTCGCCGCCGGGCCGCGCCTGCGCTTGCAGGCGCTCGCCCGGCGGCTGCGGGCGGGGGTGTCGGGGCGGGTGCTGGCCGACCTCGACGGGGCGGCTCCGCACACGCTGCTCGGCGCCGAGGTCACGCTGCACCAGCCCGTGGCGCGAGGCGTATTCGCCTCGCGCGTGGGCGGGGAGTGGGCCCCCGACGAGGCCGCCTGGTTCCTGCTCCCCTCGGTGGGCGGCACCACCCTCCTGCGGGGCCTGCCCGCCGGCCGCTTCCGCGCGGAGGCGGTGGGCTCGGCGCAGGTCGAGCTGCGCTACCCCCTCGTGGGGCCGCTGCATGGCGCAGTTTTCGTGGACAGCGCCTGGGTGGGCGAGCCCGTGGTGAGCGCCGGGGCCGGCCTCCGCCTGGTGCTCCCGCCCGAGCGGGACAACACGACCCGGCTTGACGTGGGGTTTTCCCCGCATGGTTGGGGCGTGGTGCTGGCGTTCGGCGAAGCCTTCTGAACGCGCCCGATGCGCGGGTTGGGCGTCCACCCCGAGGACGGGCAAACGCGCATCGGCCAAAAGCCCTGCCCAAAAACGCCCGGACGGTCGGGGAAGGGGTTTCCCCCTCCCCCGACCGGCGCACCGTACCCGCCTCCCCAGATGGGCCGGTGCGCAGCGGGCGTGCCCGACGCTAGGCGCTCTCTACGCGAATCTGGCGGGAACGAGCGGTCGGCACGCGCGGCAGGTTGAGGGTGAGCAGTCCCCGTTCGAGACGGGCGCCGATGCCATCGGCATCCACCTCGTCGGGAAGGGTGAAGGACCGCTTGAAGATGCGGGCGCCGGCTTCGGCGTAGACCGTGAGGGTGCCGCGATCGGCAGTGACCTTCACGCCTTCGGCGCGGGCGCCGGGCAGCTCGGCCACGAGGCGCCAGCCTTCATCGGAGCGCCACACATCCACCTTGGGGGTTTGGTTGGTCATGACGGGCTCCTTTGGGGATCAGTGGGTGACGGGGATGAGACGGGGGCTCGGCAGGGCGGCACGCGGCACCACGATGGTGAGAACCCCCTCGCGGACCGTTGCTTCCACGCCTTCCACCGCGATGGGAGCGCGGAAGTGGAAGCTCTCGCTGAAGGAGGGCAGGACGCGCTCCTGGTGCACGAGCTTCCAGCCTTCGGCCTGCGCTTCCTGGTGTTTCAGCGTGACCGTGATGCGGTCGGTGAGGGCTTCGATCTTGAGGTCTTCCACGCTGATGCCGGGCAGCTCGGCGCTGAACTCCCACCCGGTATCGGTGGGGCGGACGGCGAGGTGGTCTTCATGCGAATAGTGGCGACTGAAGGCGGAAAGGTTGGGCAGGATGGCCAACGGGGAGGGCCGGACGTAGCTCGGCCACGGATGGACATTCATCGGGTGACTCCGGTGGTTTGGGGGGCGGGTCCGGCAGGGACTACCGTTCTCGCCCCGGTGTGTCTCCAACTGAATCACCCTCTGCCCGAGGGTCAAGGGGCCCGGCGTCTCCGTCTGTCACCGACCGTACGAAAAAATCCGTCAAGGGCCGGGGCAGTCGCGCACCGCGTAGAGCGCGATCGGCAGGGCATCCTCGCCGAAATCCACCCATCCATCGGAGAGAGGGGCGGCATTTTCTTCGGACAGCGGCTCCAGTCCGCAGGCGGCGCCGGCCCACGCACCGGAGAGGCGGTCGGCGGTGCCGCGCACCACGAGGTCGCCCGGTTCGGGGTGGCCGCCGCCCCAGCCGCGCCAGGGCAGGCCGGTGCGGAGCTGCATCCAGAGGGCGAAGGCGCCGTTGGGGTCCTGCGAGGCGTCGTACCAGCCGGAATGGGCGGCGCCGGGCTCGTCGGGGAGGTGCGCGCGGAGGAAGGCGTACTCGCGCTCCCACGCCCAGGGCCGGTCGAACCGTGCGGCGGGTGAGCTCGGGCTGATGAACGCGACCGCGGCGAGGGCGAGGGTGAGGGCGAAGGCGCGGCGGGCTGTCCCGGCGGCATCGCGCCGGAGCGTCGGCACGAGGAGGGCGAGGCCGCCCGCCCCGAGGAGGAGGAGCCAGCTGGCGCCGGGGAGCGAGAAGCGCAGCGGGTCGGCGGCGGGCTGGCTCTTCGGCAGGTAGGGGAGCGTGGTGGCTGCGAAGACCAGCGCAACCCAACCCCACCGCGCCGGCAGCTCGCGCCACCGGGGCGCCCCCGCCGCCACCCCGAGCAGCGCCAGCCCCCCCGCCACGGCGCCCGCCATGCCCCAGGGCGCCACGAACGTGCGCAGCATCGTCACGAACCCCGCGGGGTGCAGGAGACGGCCGAGGTCGATGGGGTTGTGGGCCCCCTCGGGGAGGTAGGCCAGCCGCGAGAGGACGAGGGCGAGCCCCACGCCGAACGCGGTGCGGTGCGGGCGCGCGAGGGGGAGGAGGAGGAGCGCCGCGGTGGGGAGCTGGTCGGGGCGGAGGTGCGCGAGGAGGCCGGCGGCGCAGGCGGCGAGCGCGGCGTGGGCCCGGGAAGGGCCGAGGGCGGCCCAGGCCGTGAGGAGCTGGAGCGTGGCCACGGCGGGCGCGTGGTCCTCGATCTGCGCGAGCGCCACGGCCTGCGGGAGGACGGCGAGCGCCAGGCCGGCGGCCAGCGCGGTGAGGCGCGGCAGGCCCAGCCGGAGGGCGAGCCCGGCGAGGAAGACGGGGGCGAGGCTCGACAGCGTGAGGTTCACCCCGTGCACGAAGTCCGTGGGCGGGCCGCCGAGGCCGAGCGCGATCCGGGCCTCGTGGAGGAGCCCGAGTGTGCTCATCCACGCGTCGCCGTAGTAGCGGTCGAGCCCGCCGCGCCCGAGCGCCGAGACGAGCCGCTCGTAGGCGGCATCGCCCCCGAGGAGCACGGTGGGAGCGGAGGCGACGAGGCGAACGCCGAGCGCGCAGGCAAAGAGCGCGAGGGCGTGGAGCCAGGCGCGGCGGCGGGTGCGGAGGGCCACGACGAGGGCGCAGAGGCCGGCGACCACCACGAGGGGGTGCAGGAGGCGCGGCGCGAAGATGGCGAGGCGGGCGGTGGGTGCGGGGGCGCCGGGCGCGAGCGGGGCGCCGTCGGGGCCGGGACCGCCCTCGTCCACCCGAAGCGCCCTCATCTGGACAAGGAGCGGGGGGGCGCCGGTGGCGAGGCGCTCGCAGGCCTGCGCCACCGGCGCCGGGACCGATGCCAGCACGAAGGACTCCGCGTTGGCCGCGAGCGAGCGCCGCACCTGGAGCACGAGCCCGCCGCCGCGGCAGAAGGCGCTCCCGCCGGAGTCGGGCGTGAGGTCGATCCAGTACCGGCCCAGCCCGGGGCTCTCCCACTCGGTGCGAACGAGGTCGGCTCCGACGGACTCGCCCACGAGACGGTGGCCCGCGGGCGGATCGCCGAAGGCCTCCCAGGCCCCGGCGTGCGCCAGGCCGACCGCGAGCAGCACGAACATTGCGCCTGATAACGCCGGGCAGGTCGCGGTATGCTGGCCCGATGCTGCTCGTCCTCCTCCTCGCGTGCCCCCACGACCCCTCCGACACCGCCGCCCCCGTCACCGACACGGGCGCCGACACCGGCGGCGACACTGCCGCCGAGACCGGGCAGGACACGGATTCGGGCGGCGACACGGATTCGGGCGGCGACACCGGCGGCGACACCGGCGAAAAGCTCACCTTCGGGAACACGCTCTACCCGGTGTGGTCGGAGGACTGCGGCGGGTGCCACAGTGGCTGGGGGCCGGTGGCCGAGCCGGAGGTCCTCCTCCAGAACATGCTCGCCATGGGGAAGGATGGCCCGCCGATCGTGCCCGGCGACCGCTCGTCGAGCGCGGTGTACCTCAAGCTCCTCGAGGATGGCGGTGGTCTCGAGGGCGGGCGCATGCCCATGGTGCTCGACCACCTCTCCGAGTCGCAGGTGGCGGACTTCGGCGGCTGGATCGACGCCGGCGCCGCCAACGACGCCACCTGGGCCGGCCTCTTCCGCATCACGTGGGAGGAGCGGAAGTGCGGGATGTGCCACCAGGAGTGGGGCGGCTTCCGCCCGGAGGATGTGCACGCCTACATCACCACCAACTCGGTCTACGGCGGCCCGCTGGTGAAGCCGGGCGACGCCGCGAGCTCGCTCGTGTACCAGCGGCTCGCCAGCACGGCCGCACCCGAGGACCGCATGCCGCGAGTCTTCGACTACGTGGACGACGCCACCATCGAGCGGATCGGCCAGTGGATCGACGAGGGCGCCGTATACGAGTAGGGCGGTGAGCCGGGTCACGGCGGGCGGCCATCGTTCGCGATAGCTTCGCGCCACCGCGAGGCCTCCGATGACCAGCACGATGACGGCGCTCACCTTCGACTCCCAGCGTGATGGATGGAGCCGCTCTACCGGCCTCGTGAAGGAGGCCGTGGCGGTGCCGGACTTCGACCCGGCGCGGGATCACGCCAGCGTGCTCATCCGCGTGAAGTACGCGGGCTTCTGCGGCAGCGACCGCGGCATCTGGTGGCGCAAGGCCTTCGGCGACATGATCGAGGGCTCGCTCGCGGAGGAGCAGCGCACCACGCGGGTGGTGGGGCACGAGCTCCTCGGCGAGATCGTGGCCGTGGGCGTGAAGGTGACCGGCAAGTACGGCTACAAGCCGGGCGATGTGGTGAGCACCGAGTCGCACATCATCTGCGGCACCTGTCACCAGTGCCGCGTGGGCGACAGCCACGTGTGCGCGCGCGACAAGATCATCGGCATCTCGCTCGACGGGTGCTTCGCCGAGTACATCAAGCTCCCCGCGAAGGCCCTCTGGCCCACGGACCTCTCCCGCATCCGCGCGGAGGTGGCCGCGGTGCAGGAGCCCTTCGGCAACGCGGTGCACGCCTGCCAGGCCACCGACCTGCGCGGCAAGACCGTGGCGATCATGGGCTGCGGCACCATCGGCCTGTTCGCGGTGCTCATCGCCCGCGGGCTCGGCGCCACCAAGATCATCGGCGTCGAGGTCGACCCGAAGCACGCCCAGATGGCGCGCGACCTCGGCTGCGACCTCGTGCTCACCCCCGGCGCCCCCAACCCGGCCAAGCCCCACGCCTCCGACCCCGAGCTGCGCTCCGCCATCCGCGACGCCACCGACGGCGTGGGCGTGGATGTGGCGCTCGAGATGGCCGGCTTCAACAGCTCCATGAACAACGCGATCCGCTCGGTGCGCCGCGGCGGGCACGTGGTGCTCTTCGGCGTGAAGAACGGCGATGCCGTGATCGAGGATGTGCACCGCGTCGTGATGGACGGACTGCAGCTCCACGGCATCGTGGGCCGGCAGATCTTCGGCACCTGGGAGATCACCCGGCGGCTCCTTGAGGACCGCGCCAACGGCATCCAGGACGCGATCTGGAACACCATCCTCGAGCGCGGCGAGGACACCATCGTGGACATCAAGCAGTGGGAGAAGAGCGCTTTTGAGGGCGTCATCTCCCGGCACCCGAAGGCCATCATCAAGTTTGCGGGCTGAGCCTGCTCACCGGGAGCGGGGCCGGGCAGGACGCGGCGACCGCGTGGGCGGGTCGGCGCGAAGGGGCGCTCGGGGGGCGCGGACGGGCGAGGCGTTGGCGCCGGGTCCTGCCCGGGCACGCACGAGGCTCTCCCTACGGTCGACCTCGCGCTCGCCCGGTCACCCATACGTCGAGGCGAGGGCGCGCCGTCCCAGGCGGTGGGTAGCGCGCCGCATTGCGGCGACCCGCCTGGGCCTTGCTGCACCGGCCCCTCGGGCCGGGCAGGACGCATCGACCGCGTGGGCGGGTCGGCGCGAAGCGACCGTGGGGGGCCTCTACCGCAGGTAGATTTCCATCACGTTGATCCCCTCGTAGCCGCCGCCATTCTCGTTGGGGAGCGCGGCGCCGCTCGGGCAGACGTCCGACGCGAGCTTCCCGTGGATGTCGGGGTCGGAGTCGGTGTAGCTGGCCATCGGGTGGGCCTGGTCCGCCCAGTAGGAGCCCTGGAACGACGGGCAGGTGGTGCAGCAAGTACTGTAGAACCAGGGCACGGCGCCGTAGCTGTTCACACAGTCGGTCGACGGGCCCGAGTCGGTGGTCGAGAGCTCTTCGACGTTGGTGAGGAGGGGGAGCTGGACAACGCGGCGAACGTCGCGGTGCTGCTGCTCACCGTGAGGGTGCCGCCGCTGCCGGTGTAGTAGAGCGGATCACAGTCGCCGAGCGAGCTGCTGTCACGGTCCACGTGCATCGCCAGCATCTCGCCGCCGGCCCCCACGACGCCCCACTGCACGCCGCTGAGCCGGAACACATCGCCGGGCGTGGCGGCGCCCAGCGTGGTCCGGTACCAATCCGAGTAGTCGGTGAGGAGCAGGGAGGTCTCGCTCCAGTCCCACACGGTGCGCTGCACGAGGGTCCAGCCCCCCCCGTCGGTGGTCTGGTCGCACCAGACAAACAGGTCGGGCACGGCGCCGCCGAAGCCGTCCACGTCGATGTGGTAGAGGCCGTCGCCGGTGTAGCCGTCGGCGAGCGCCTCGGCGCAGGAGGTGCAGGCCTCGGGGTCGTTGCCGTCACAGTCGAGGTCGGCGCCGCCGCAGACCTCGGCGGCTCCCGGGTAGGCATCGGCGTCGGTGTCGTCGCAGTCGGTGTTGTCGGCCAGGTAGCCGGCGGGTGCGTCGCAAGCGACGGTGGGCGAGGAGGCGTCGCCGTAACCGTCGGCGTCGGCGTCGGCGTACCAGGTGCCGGCGTCCACCGCGTCGCTGTCCAGTCGGCCGTCGCAGTCGTCGTCGAGGCCGTTGCAGCGCTCGGTGGCGCCGGGATGGACGGCGGCGTCCGTGTCGTCGCAGTCGGTGTTGTCGGCCAGGGAGCCGGCGGGTGCGTCGCAAGCGGCGGTCGTGCTCGAGGGGTCGCCGTAGCCGTCGGCGTCGGCGTCGGCGTACCAGGTCAGAGGGTCGAGGGCATCCTGGTCGATGGTGCCCTCGCAGTCGTCGTCGAGGCCGTTGCACACCTCGGTGGCGCCGGGGCTCACGGCGGCGTCGGTGTCGTCGCAGTCCGTGGCGTCCTCTACGTAGCCCTCGGGCGGTTCGCAGGCGGAAGTGGCCGCGGTGGCGTCGCCGTAGCCGTCGGCGTCGCCGTCGGGGTAGTACACCAGGGTGACCCCCTGGTCGATCTCGCCGTCGCAGTCGTCGTCCACGCCGTTGCACACCTCCGTGGCGCCAGGGTGCACGGTGTCGAGGGTGTCGTCGCAGTCGGTCCCGTCGAGCACCTGGCCGGCGCCGAGGGCGCATGCGAACGCCTCCGTGGCGGGGTTGCCGAAGCCATCGCCGTCGGCGTCGTCGAAGGCGGAGAGCCGCGTGGTGGGGTCGAGGGAGTCGTCGTCGTCGTCCACGCGCGTGTCGCAGTCGTCGTCGAGGCCGTTGCACACCTCCGGCGCGCCGGGGTTCACGTTGGCGTCGGTGTCGTCGCAGTCGGAGTCGTCGGCCACGAAGCCCTCGGGCGCGTCGCATTCCACGGTCGAAGCGGCGAAGTCGCCGTAACCATCGCCGTCCGCGTCGGCGTACCAGCGTGGGGGCGTCGGGCACACGGCTTCGCTCGTGTCGTGCACGACCGCCGTGTCTTCCCTGAGCTTGG
>CAISIK010000126.1 GCA_903885375.1 uncultured Pseudomonadota bacterium | reverse complement strand
GCCGACGTTCGCGATGGCCACGGCCGTGCCGGAAGCCTGCTGGGCCCGCACCACCCACCGGATTCGCCGCTTGAGGTTCCCAGCAGGCGTGTGGATGCTGTAGCAGAGCGTGTTGTTCCCCGTCAGGAACTCCGGCGTGCCCGCGTTGGGGCCCAGCCACACGATCGTATCCCACGCGTCGCCATCGCCCGAGACCTGGTAGCCAACGGCCGCCTTGAAGTCCGCCGTGGCCAGCCTGACGGTCAGCGTGCCCTGGATGCGCGCAATCGTGGGCGCCACCGGCGAACCGTCCTCCGGCCCGAACACGATGTCGGCCGCCCCCACCGCGCCCCCAAGCGTCCATACGGTTCGGTTGCCGAGGTTGAGTTCCTTGTAGTTGCTCACGCAGCCGCAGCTGCCATCGTTGTTGCAGGTCGAACAAGCCATGACGAATCTCCCTCGGGTGAAATGGAGTGGAGACGGGATCGTAGGACAACGTGTGCCATTGTGCCATTGTGCCATTGTGCCATTGTGCCATTGTGCCATTGTGCCATTGTGCCAAAACTGTAATGCTGGCTACCGACTTCGCCCGCTTTCCCCAACTGCCCTTCACCCGCGCGACCCCCAAACCCAACCAAACCGCCGAACGTCTTCCCGGATTTCCCACCCAGCGCCAATGACACACAACGTGTGGTGCACGAACAACCACATCCAACCCCGCAGCCCCATCAGCGGTGCGAGCATCACCGTCATGCCCACAGCCGCAAGCAGCCACGCCACGGCGACCGTCGGGCCGAGTCGGATTCGCGGTCGTTGCGCTTCGGCCATGACGCCATGCTATCGGGCCGGCCCATGGATCGCGAAGCCCCGCACCGCGTGCTCAACGTGCTCGACCGCGCGGCGGGCCGAAGGGTCGACACCTTTCTCTCCATGCGCTTCCCCTCCTGGAGCCGGTCCACCTTCGCCCGCTGGATCAAGGAGGGCGTGGTCCAGAGCGACTCCCGCACGCTCAAACCCTCCTCCGTCCTCCGCCTCGGCGAGGTCCTCCGCATCTGGGCCCCCGGGATCGCCCCCACCGAAGGCCCGCCGCCGCCGCCCACCGTCCTCTACGAGGACGACTGGCTCCTCGCCGTCGACAAGCCCGCCGGCATGCTCGTCCACCCCGTCGGGCAACGTTTCGCCTGGGCGCTCATCGGCCTCGTGCGCGAGATGCGCCCCGGCGCACGCATCGACCTCTCCCACCGACTCGATCGGGAGACCAGCGGCATCGTCGTCCTCACCAAGCACGAAGACGCCAACCGCGCCATGAAGGACGCCTTCCAGGCCCGCCGGGTGCAGAAGACCTACCAGGCGCTCGTGCACGGGGTCGTGCCGTGGGAGGATCGAACCGTGGACGCGGCGCTCGGTCATCGGAGCGGTAGCGTGGTGCAGCTTCGGCGCGGTCACGACCCCGCGGGGGAGACGGCCCTCACCGAAGTGAGCGTCCTGCGGCGGCTCGCCAACCACACCCTCGTGGAGTGCCGGCCACACACCGGACGCACCCACCAGATTCGTGTCCACCTCGAGATCGCGGGCTTTCCCATCCTCGGCGACAAGCTGTACGGCCAGCCCGACGAGACCTTCCTGTCCCTGCTCGACGAGGGGGCCACACCCGCCCTGCGCGCGGCCATCGGCTTTCCCCGCCACGCGCTGCACGCCCACGCGCTCGCCTTCCCGCACCCCCACTCGGGGCAGGTCCTCAAGGTGCGCGCGCCGCTGCCGCCCGACATGCAGGCCATCGTGGACGGCGCCGAGCCCAACTGGCCCGGCGTCCTCGACCTCGCCGACGTCGAGGCGGAGGAGGACGCTGGGTAACAACGGGCCGGCCGGGACGCGCCGGCCGGGAGGTCCGGGTGGATGCAACCGAAGTGGCCTCTCTTCGCGAAGAGAGGCCACTTCGGTTGCACTGGTCCCGTCGTGGCCCACACGGTGGCCGCGACGGTCTGGCTGCACCGCCCCCCCCCTCCCGCGGCCCATCACCCCCAGCGCCCGCGGCCGCTCCGCGGCCGGCCGGGGCTGGCGAGCCGGCCTGGGTCCGCCGCTGGCGCCGGGGCCCCGCTGCCTGCCTCCCCGACGGCGCGCCCGACGGACCGTCAATAGATCGCGTACACCACGAGCGTGTCGCCGTTGCTCAGGAGCCGCGCGTTCGCGCGAAGGGCGCGGATCGAGGTCTGGAACGTGGCCTCGATGGGCACGTCGTTGTGCACCAGCACGAAGCGTACGCCCTCGGCCCGCGCCACCTCCACCGCGGCGGGCCACTCCGTCTCGTGCTTTGCGACCTTGCGCAGGGCCGCGAGGACCCGGAGGCCGGAGGGGGTCACGCCGCTGTTCAAGGAGGCCGCGAGCGGGTGACCGTGCACGCTCTGTTCGTAGAGCCGCGTCCGTGCGAAGGAGGCGGGAAGGCTGATGACGGCGCCTTCGCCGGCGTCGCGGGTCACGAGCAGGCCGCCCGACACCTCCAGCGGGGAGAGCTGCGGGAGGTCGCGCGCGGGGGAGACGAGCATCGTTTCGAGCACGAGGAGCGGCGCGAGCCAGCCCGGTGCACGGTCGGCGAGGAGCCCCAGGCAGAGCGGCGCGAGCGTGGCGATCCGGTAGAGCAAGGAGAGCGACGAGAAGCCCGGCCAGGACTCGATCCACGCCCACGGCAGGGGGAAGGCGCGGCCGTGCCAGTGCAACGCCCCGCCGCCGCTCACCAGCACCGGCCCCATCGCGAGGACCACGCTGAGCGCGAGCCCGATCCACAGCGCCGGTTGACGCCCCTTCCAGAGCGCCAGCGCCACGAGCACGAAGCCGAGGTACGCGGTGTGCACGAGGTCGCTCGCGTTCTGCTCGAGGTGCGCGAAGTCCGGCGATCGGAAGTCGCCCGGCATCACGAAGCTCAGCGGATCGGCGGCCCCCACCGTGCGGCGCAGGCGGAACAGCACCTCGGGGTCCTTGATGTCCACGAGGCCGTCCGACGCGGAGGCGAGGCCCTGGTAGAACGCCGCGAACGGCAGCAGCAGGACGGCGCCGACCAGAATGGCCGGCACCACGCGACGTGCGCCGCCGGTGAGCGCGAAGGCGCCCGCGAGGAGGAAGGCGCCGAGGCCGGCGTACCAGCCCGACCCGATGGCGGCGAGCGCGAGGCCCAGGCCGGCGAGCCCCACCCGGGTGCGCACCGTGGATGCGGGGAGCGGCGACTCCATGGCGCGGATCACCCCGAGGATGCCGAGCGGCAACCACGCCACCGCCGCCGCCTCCGAGGAGCCGTTCTGGAGGTGGGAGAGCACGATCGGCGAGACCATGAACGCCACGCCGGCCACCCAGCCGCGCCCCCCGAGGGCGCGCCCGGCCGCGTCGGCGAAGAAGCCCGCGAGCGTGAGGTGGAGGAGCACCATCACGGCGTAGGCAACGGGGGCGCCGAAGCCGAGCGTGAGCGGGGCCGCGAGGATGCCGTTGAGCGGGTCGGCCACGAGGAGCCGACCGCCATCGGGCCAGGCGAGCAGCGTGGTCTGGAGGGGAAAGTGACCCTCGGCGAGCCCCCGCGCCACGAACCAGTACCCCCACAGGCTGTTGAACACGTCGGTGCGCAGGCCGCCCGGCACCATCGTTCCGGGGGCGAGCACCAGCGGCCAGGTGAGCGCAGAAGCGAGCCCGAAGTAGGCGAGGAGTCGCAGGAGCACGCCCCGCGCGCCGAGGCGCCGCGCCCCGCCGTTCACTTCTCGCCGCGCTCCACGCGGATCACGCGCGGTTCGCCGCCCACGGCGGGCTCCAGCTCCAGCTCGGAGACGAGCACGCTGGGGACGCTCCAGGTGGTGGGGATGCCGCCGGTGGTGCCAATGGTGTAGCGACCGGTGCCGGGGGGCCCGTCGAGCTGGTTTTCCGGACCGGGGCCGGGGCCGGCGGCCACGATGTCGCGGAGGGCACGGCGGTCCACGCCCACGAAGCGGAGGTTGCGCACGGGCGCGCAGACGCCCTTCTTGTCGAGCATGCACGCCTCGTACGGCGCGGTCAGCCCGGCGAGCGGCGCATCCCCCGACATCGCGAACTCGAGGCCCTCCACCATGGCCGGCGGCGTGAGGCGGGTGACCACGAGCACGCCCGGCAGGCCGGCGGCGTTCGCGAGGTCGAGGGCGCGCCGGCGAAGCGCGCGCGCGGGGAGGAGCTTCGGCGCCGCCACGTGCGTGTAGCCGACGATGGCGGCGCGGCGCCCATCGCCGAGGCCGCGGCCGTGCCCGGTAGAGTGCACGCGCTCCTTGCCGGGGATGCGCGACATGAGGAGGTCCTTGACCACGCCGCCCACGACGAGGTCCACCCGGTGGGGGGCCACGCCCTCGTGGTCGAGGGTGTACTCCCCGGCGGCGCCGCTGCGGGAGGTGGGGTCGTCCCACACCCGCCATCCTTCGGGCAGGAGCCGGCGGCCGAGGCGCGCGCGGGGGGTTCCGCCGCCGATCAGCATCGAGTCGTCGGACTCCTCGGGGCGGGTGCCCACCAGCTCCGGGGCGAGGAGCTGGCTGAAGAGCTCCGTGGCCGCCGGGCCCTCGAAGAGCACCGGACCGAGCCAGGGCTCGGGGTCGGGCGCGGCCGCGATCTCCACGAGCCGGGCGGCCATCGCGCGCGTCTCCGCGAGCATGGCCTCGGACGTGGGCAGGGCGGAAGCATCACGCTCCACCCACCAGCGCGCGTTGCGGACCTCGGTGCCATCGGCCCGACGCACGGAGGCCTGCACCCGCACCACCACGTTGCCCGCGGGACGCCAGGCGCGCGTGCCATCGCTCGCCACCGTGAGGTGCCAGCCGTGCCAGTCGCGCACCTCGGCCTGGGCGGCCTCGATCACGCCCACGCTGGCCGCGCTGCTGAGATCACGCGCCAGCGCATCGACCGCCGCCGATCCGAGCGCGCTCCCCACGGGCGCTCCGGGCGCCACGACCGTGGGCGGGAGCACCTCGTAGTCGGGCGGCGGCGCTTCTTTCAGCCCCCGGCGCACCGCCTGCTTCTGCGAGAGGAGCTCCACGGCCCCCTTGTAGGCGGCGTCGGTGGAGAGCCAGATCTCGCGACGCAGGGCCACCGCGAGGTCCTCCTCGGGGAGCGCGCGCAGCTGCACCCCGTCGGGCCCGCCGAAGCTGGAGAAGTTCGAGGAGTCCACCACCGCATCGCCCACGCGGACCTGCGCCCGCAACATCCGGTGGACGGTATGGTTCGTGCCGTAGAGCGCGCCATCCTCGGCGGCGGCGTAGTGCAGCGGGCCGTCGAGCACGTCGTAGCTGACGAGCCAGGGCGTGGGCGCATCGGGGAGGCGGAGGCCCGAGACCCGCGCCAGCTCGGCCTCGAGGGCCGACTGGAGAGCTAGGGAAGCGGGAGGCACATCGGCGGCGAGCGCCAACCCCACGAGGGCGAGGGCCGCGATCATCGGGAGGCCGCCGCGGTGGACGCCATCGGCGCGGGCAACAGCGGCGGGCGGTCGTTGCCCTTGGCCCGACGCTGCACCTCCACCTCCGACACGAGCAGGCTCGGCGAGCTCGCGCTGACCGGCACCCAGCCGCTCTCCGCACCGCACACCCCGTTGAACACCTCGGTGTCGCCGCCGGCGGCGAGGATGTTCGCGAAGGTGGCCAGCGGCGTGCCGATGAGGTCCACCCCGCGGACGAGCTCGTCGGGGCGCCCATCGGCCCACACCCGCCACACCACGACGGGCTGCACCACAAAACTGTTCGGCGTGCTGCGGCCGGTGAAGGTGAAGCCGCCGGAGATGTCGTCGAACAGGAGCCCCCAGGGCTTCTTCTGGCGGACGGCCTCGGCCACGAGGCGCTTGCGGAGCTCGGCGAACGAAACAACGCCCTCCGCCTGCACCATCAGGTTGCCCTGGCGCGGCACGATGGCGTTGCCCGGCTGGCGGCGGCCATGGCCGTTGCTGCGCGGGAACCCCTCGATGGGGGTGCGCGAGAGGAGGAAGTTGCGGAGGATGCCGTGGTCCACCAGCGACACGCGCTCGGCCGCCACCCCTTCGCCATCCACGGCGTAGTGGCCGTTGAGGTCTTCGCCGGCGAGGCGGGTGAGGGTGGGGTCGTCGACCACGCTCAGGAAGGCCGGCAGGATCGGCTGGCCCACGCGCTTGGTGAACGTCTGCCCTTCGTCCTCGTCCTTCTGGCGGTGGCCCTCGATGCGGTGCCCGAAGATCTCGTGGAAGAAGACGCCGGCGGCCCGGCCGCGCAGGATCGCGGGGCCCGTCCACGGGTCCACCACGGGCGCCTTGCGGAGCGCGGCGGTGCGCTCCGCCACCCCGCGCACGATCGCCTCCATGGCGGCAGGGCTCGGCAGGTGGTCGGGAGAGGCCACGTCCACGTAGTCGTACACCGAGAGCTCCATCCCATCGTCGGCCACGGCGGTGGCCCACGTGGCGAAGCGGAGGTGGCGGCGGCCATCGGCCACCTGGGTGCCCTCGTTGTTGACCAGCCAGCGGTCATCCTCGGTCACCACGAGCTGCACGGCACTGTCGATGATCTCGGGCCACTGGAGGTAGATCGCGCTCAGCTCGCGCGTGGTGGCTTTCCACGCCGCCGAGTCGACCATGACCGGCGCGGGCGGGGCGATGTGGGTGACAGCGGGCGCCGGCCCGTAGTCCGCCGAACCATCCTCGCGCGCCACCTTCACCGCCGCGTTGCTCCGCACCTTCAAGAGCCGCGACCGCGCCTGCCGGAAGGCATCGTCGGTGGCGCGGAGGAGGAGGCGACGCAGCGGGTCGAGCGGGCCTTCGAAGCCCACGATCCAGCGCGCGCGCTCATCGCCGCCGAACATGCTCTCGTCGCGGATCTTGTGGGTGCTGTCGAGCTCGGGGGAGCCCACGCGCACATCCACATCCACCGAGCGGCGGCGCGAGCCCACCGTGCCAGCGGCGGCGCCATGCGAGCCCTGAATGGTGGTCTCGCGATGATCGACCACCTCGTAGCTCAGCGCGTAGGCATCATCAGCTTCGCGCGCCGTAGCGGCTTCCAACTTCTGCTCCGCCTCCTCGAGCGCGGTGCGCATCGTGGCGAGCACATCCCCCTGAGCCTCCGGCGCCGCCAGAGCCCCACGCGAACCAATTGCCACGAGGGCGAGCCAGAACATCCCGCGGGTGTATCCGGAAACGGCCCCGCGCGAGCCCGCCCGAAGGCGCGCTACAGGTCCTCGTCTTCCTCGCCGCCCATCTCGTCGAAGAAGCCGTCGGGGTCGTCTTCATCCTCGGCGTCTTCGTCGCCGTCGTCTTCTTCGTCGTCCTTCGTGGTCCACTCGATGTCGCAGACCTTCTCGAGCAGGTTCACGATGTCCTCGCCCGTGAACTCAAACTCGTGGTTGCCCTCGAACTCCTCCTCGAGCACTTCGAGCAGGGAGGCATCGAGCTCGCCCGAGGACTCGAGCTTCAAGAGGATCTCATCGGCATCATCGAGCTTCAGCTCATCGGCCACGGTGCAGACCAGCTCGACAAGGTGGGCCGCGACCATCTCGGGTTCCGGGGTGCCCGTCTGGGCATCCAGGTACTCATCGAGCTGTTCAACCATCGTGTCGCGCATTTCATGGGGGAGTTGCATCATCGGCGGCTCCAGGGAGGCGGCGCGTATAGCGCCGCCCGTTCGCCGCCGTCAAGGGATCAAAGGCCAGGGACCGCGACAGGCCACGTGAGGTTGTAGTAGTCGTACCCCTCTTTGAGCTTTTGAAGCACGATTTCGCTCTCCGGCGAATGCATCGTTCGCGACTCCACCGCCGCTTCGATCTCCCCCGGGCTCGGCACCACCTCGGCCGGATTCGTGCCGTGACGACGCGCGGCGCGGTCGAGCACCTGCGTCTTCTCCTTGAAGAACAGCTTCATCTCTGCGCGCGGGTCGCCATCGTTGGCGAGCGAGGCGTCGGAGGCCGTCCGCAAGGATGCCCCTTCCACGGTGACCGGTTCGTTCACCACGAAGATGAGCAGGAAGTAGAACATTCCCGCGTTGACCACGAGAAGAACAAGGTTGAAGCCCAGCGAAACGCGCACGAGGCGCGTAAGGCGAGCCAGCGAGGCATCGTCGGCCATGCGCAACCCTATCAAGCTGCCCCGGGGCTTTCGGGGTATATCGGCGGCCTCAGGAGCCTCCATGCTGATCCTACTCACGCTGAACCTCGCGCTCGCCGGCAAGAAGCCCGCTCCCCCCGTCGGCCCCGCGTGCGTGGCTCCCGCCACCCAGGCGCTCACCGATGCCGGCCCGGCCTCCGCCGGCAAGGCCTGGCTCGAGCTGGTCACGTGCGACGAGGCGGCCGGTCGCGCTGCCGCCCCCGATGCCTGGGCGAAGATCATCTCCGGCCCGGGTGCCGATGCCGCCGCCGTGAAGGCGATGGAGCTGGGCCTCGGCGGCACCGTCCGCACCTGGGTGGACACGCTGCAGCCCGACGAGAAGAGCGCCTTCATCAGCGGCCTCGGCGCGCAGTGCGCGAACGCCGCGGTGCCGACCTTCTTCACCGAGTCGGCCGCCGCGCTGGGCGACAAGTTCTGGGGCGGCCGCTGGTACGCGGGCCTGGGCGGGTGCCAGTCGCCCGCGGCGGTCACCATCCTGGAGGCGGGCCTCGAATCGCAGCGCTCCGACCGCAGCCGCTTCAAGGCCGTGCTCGAAACGCTCGCGCGCAACCAGGGCAAGGCCGCGCTCCCCCGCCTTGAGAAGGGCCTCGGCGCCGAGTCCGACCCCGAGCTGGCCAGCTACTGGCTGGGCGCTTTCGCCGATGCCGCCGGCGTCGGTTCGGTAGGTGGGCTCGATGTCGCCGCGGCAGAGGCCGCCGTCGGCTCGATCCGCACCCTCGCGCCCAAGCTGCCCGAGCTCGCCCTCGAAACCGCCCGCACCACGCTGCTCGCGCTTCGCCACGAGGCCGACAGCGATGCGATGGCCGCCCAGCGCTACCGTTCGCTCGCCCAGCCCGATGGCAGCCTGAACTATGGCGTGTACGTGAAGAAGGTGGCCACCTGCAAGAACGACAAGCGCGCGGAAATCCACACCGCCCTCGTGACCAACGCCGGCCGCACCTGGCCCGACCAGGTGGCCGCGCGCGTGGCCGGCACGGTGGCCCAGTACAAGTGGCACCTCCCCAAGGACTGCGAAGGCGCCGTGGAAGTGGTCACCTCGCCGCTCCCGCTCCCCACCCGCGATGCGTTCGATGCCTTCGTGGCGGGCGAGGATCAGGAGCTCCGCAAGAAGCTCCCCGAGGTGAAGGCGAAGGCCTTCGGCGAGCCGGCCATCGCGCTCTGACGCGGGCGAACTTCCTCGACATGGGTTGACTTTCCCCCGGCCGGCGCAAGCTTGCGCGCGGCCGAGGTTCGCATGGCGGAAGGGAACTGGCGGCGGCTCGTGCCGCTCGCGATCGAGGAGGCGCCGATCCTCGTTCCGGCGAGCATCGCCCTGCTGGTGAGCTCGGGCGTGTCGCTCGCCACCCCCACCGGCATGGGCACCATGCTCGACTTCCTCGCGGCCCCCGATGGGGCGGCGAAGCTGGACAGCGCGATCTGGATCGCGGTCCCGGCCATCGTGATCATGGCCCTCGCCTCCTTCGCCCGGGCCTACTTCTTCACCCTCGCGGGCGAGCGCGTGGTGGCGCGCCTGCGGCAGCGGCTCTACGCCTCGCTCATCCGCCAGGAGGTGGGCTTCTTCGATGGGGAGCGCACCGGCGAGCTCGTGAGCCGCCTCGGCAGCGACACGGCGGTGCTCCAGAACAGCGTCACGGTGAACGTGTCGATGGCGCTCCGCTTCGCGCTGCAGTCCATCGGCTCCGTCATCATCCTCTTCTACATGAACTGGCGCCTCTCCATGGTGATGGTGGCGGTTGTCCCGGTACTCGCCATCGGCATGACCGTTTTCGCGCGGGCGGTGCGGAAGCTCGCGAAGGAGGCGCAGGATGCGCTCGCGGGCGCCGCCTCGGTGGCCGAAGAAACGCTCGGCAACGTGCGCACGGTGCGGGCGTTCGCGCGGGAGGAGGCCGAGTCCGCGCGGTACGCCGCCAAGGTGGAGGAGTCCTTCCGCCTCGGCCGGCGGCTCGCGGCGGCGTACGGCGGCCTCCAGGGCGGCGGCGGGCTCCTCGCCTTCCTCGCCGTGGCGGGAATGCTCTACTACGGCGGCACGATGGTGCTGAACCACGAGCTCAGCGTGGGGGGGCTCACCTCCTTCATCCTGCAGACCGTTTTCCTCGCGTTCGCGCTCGGCGGGCTGAGCTCGGTGTACAGCGACTTCCAGCGGGCCGTGGGGGCCAGCCAGCGGGTGTTCGAGCTCCTGGACCGTGTGCCCGGCGTGGTGAACGATCAGGGCCGCACCCTCGCCGAACCCGTGGGCCGCATGGCGCTCGAAGGTCTGGAGTTCGCCTACCCCACCCGCGCCGATGTGCCCGTGCTCGCCGGGGTGGACCTCGAGCTCCTCCCCGGTCGCGTGCTCGCGCTGGTGGGGCAGTCCGGCGGCGGCAAGAGCACCGTGGCGAGCCTGCTGTTGCGGCTCTACGATCCGCAGCAGGGCCGCGTCACCTTCGATGGTGTGGATGTGCGCGAGCTGCAGACGGCGTGGTTGCGCCGGCAGATCGGCATCGTGAGCCAGGAGCCCGTGCTCTTCGCCACCACCATCGAGGAGAACATCCGCTACGGCCGCCCGGAAGCCACGCGCGCCGAGGTGGAGGCCGCGGCCCGCGCGGCGAACGCCCACGACTTCGTGTGCGCCTTCCCCGAGGGCTACGCCACGGTGGTCGGCGAGCGCGGGGTGCGGCTCTCCGGCGGCCAGAAGCAGCGCATAGCCATCGCGCGCGCGCTCCTGAAGGACCCGCGCGTGCTCGTGCTGGATGAGGCCACGTCCGCGCTCGACGCCGAGAGCGAACACCTCGTGCAGGAGGCGCTCGACCGCCTCATGCGGGGGCGCACCACCCTGGTGATCGCGCACCGGCTCTCCACGGTGAAGACGGCCGATCGCGTGGTGGTGCTCCTGCAGGGGCGCGTCGTCGAGTCGGGCACCCACGAGGAGCTGGTGGCCGCCAACGGGGCCTACAAGCGCCTCGTGGAGCACCAGTTCGCGAGCTGAGCCCGCCGCTCAGTCGAGCGTGCAGTCCGCGGAGAGCACGGCACCGGCCCGCTCGGCTTCGGTCGCGAGCCGGGAGCCATCGCTGGTGATCAGGAGTCCGTTCCAGCCTACGGAGCCGCCGACCTGGGCAACGCCGAGGAGGCCGGTCAGGTCGGGGCTGGGCTCGATCCACCAGCCGAGAAGCGGGTCGCCATCCACGCAGGCAAAGCCGATCGCCGTGTCGCTGCCGGACCAGCCGAAGCTCGCGTCGTTGTCGCCGTCGGTGTAGGCGAGGAGCAACTCCACGGCCTCCGCGTTGCCATCGCCATCGATATCGGCGAAGTGGTTGGCGGGCGGCTCACCCCGAAGATCGAGGCTCCAGCCACCGTCGGTGAAGGCGCTGTCGTCGAGCGCGTCGGTCTCGGTGCCCGCGAAGGCCGCGCCGGCCACGGTGCTGACCCGATCGTGGTCGCTGACGGTGTGGTCGTGGGTGCCCGCGAAGGCGATGCGCTCGGTGAAGGCGATCGGCAGGGGCTGGGCCATGGGGTCGCCCACCGTGACGTCGTCGGAGCCGCCGAGCACCAGCGCGTTCCAGCCGGCGTGCAGCCCGAGGTCGAGGATTTCGGGGGGGACCACGCCATCGATGTAAACGGCCAGGAGCGTCGAAGCGCCGTACCAGGACTCATCCGGATCCCACCGCTCGTCGCCATCGTCGGCGTGCACCGCGCCCACGAAGAAGGCGAGGTACATGCCGGCCACGTCGGAGGGCTCGAGGTAGTCGTCGGGCGGGTCGAGCGCGAGCTCCACGCGCTCGCTGGCGGCGGTCTCCACGAGGATGTCCGCCATGGAGAAGTCGTCCTGGTTCAACGATACGAGCGAGAAGCTCAGGTCGGTCAGGTCGCCCGTGAGGTCCCAGGCCACGTTGGGCTCGGCTTCGGCGGTGTCGCCCGTGTCGGCGGTGTCGGCGGTGTCGGCGGTGTCGGCCGAGTCGCCACCGATGTTCTCGCCGCCGGTGTCATCGGCGCCGGTGTCCTTCGCGCCATCATCGACCACGGCGGTACCGCCCTCGCAGCCGGTGAGAAAGAGCAGGATGGAGAGGGGACGGACGAGGTTCATGGCGGCTCCCGCGGCGCATCATCGCCGGTCGTCGGCAGGCGGTCAAGTGGCGCGGGCAACAGGGGTTTGCGCCGACGCCCCCTGCATCACGGTTTCCTTTCGACAAGGTCGGTGCCGCGGGTCTACACTACGCCACCCGGGATTCCTCCTGCTCCTGCTCCTCGCGCTCGCCTGCCCCTCCCCGGATGGGGACTCCGCCATCGCCGGCGACACGCCCACCTGGCGCACCAACGTGGCGCCGGTGGTGATGCAGCGGTGCGCCGGCTGCCACACCGAAGGGGCGATCGGCCCCTTCCCGCTCGACAGCTACGCCAGCGCCGCGCCGATGGCCGCCGCCATGGCCGGCGCGGTGGAGTCGGGTTCGATGCCGCCCTGGGGCGCCCAGACCACCTCGGAGTGCGAGCCCCGCTTCGGCTGGAAGGACGACCTCAGCCTGAGCGAGGAGGAGAAGGCCATGCTCCGCGCCTGGGCCGACGCCGGCGCGCCCGAGGGCGATGAGGCCGATGCGGTCGAGGTTCCCGAGTCGGTGGACCTCACCCTCGTCGGGGCCAACCAGCGCCTCGCCCCGAAGGTCGGCTTCGCCGCGAGCGGAAACCGCGACCAGTACACCTGCTTCGTGATGGACCCCGAGCTCACCACCCCGCGCTGGCTCACCGGCGTGCAGGTGGAGGCCGGAAACGAGGCCGTGGTGCACCACGCGCTGGTCTTCGCGGATGAGTCCGGCTCCGCCGCCGCCCTCGCCAACGCCGACGGCTACTACGACTGCCCCGCCAACGAGGGCCTCGGCGGCTCGCTGGTGGCGGCCTGGGCGCCCGGCGCGGTGCCCAACGAAACGCCCGAGAACAGCGGCATGGCCGTGGCCGCGGGCGCCCGCATCGTGATGCAGATCCACTACCACCCCACCGGCGAGGCGGCCGACGCCGACATCACCTCGCTCGACCTCCGCTGGGTGGACGAGGAGCCCGAGCACGCCGCCGTGCTCGCGCTGGTAGGCAACGCCGACAGCGAAGCCGGCGGCCTCCTCGCCGGCCCCAACGACGATGCGGGCGTGGAGTTCCGCATCCCCGCCGGCGCGGCGGACCACACCGAGGAGATGGCCATCCCCATCGACTCCGGGCGCCGCACGTACCAGGTCTACATGGCCGGCACGCACATGCACTACGTGGGCACCGACATGCGCGTGTGGGTGGACCACAAGCGCCCCACCGACGTGGAGCCCGAGTCCGAGTGCCTCGTGCAGACGCCCGCCTGGGACTTCGACTGGCAGCGCGGGTACACCTACGATGCGCCGCTGGCCGACGTGCCCCAGGTCCGCAACGGCGACACGCTGCGCATGCTCTGCCGCTACAACAACACGCTCACCAACCCGGGCGTGCAGCGCGCGCTCTCCGATGCGGGGCGCTCCGAGCCGGAGGATGTGTACCTCGGCGAGACCACGCTCGACGAGATGTGCCTCGCGGTGCTCGGCATCGTGTACGAGTAGGCGCCCCGCTCAGGAGGGCGGCGTTTCGTCCATCACGAGCAGCAGCGCGCCCTTCTCGACCTCCGTGCCCTCGGCCACGCAGAGCTCGCGGATGATGCCGGCGTTGCGGGCCGAGAGGGTCTCCACCTCGCGGTCGCCCTCCACGACGAGCAGCGCCCGGCCGGCCCAGACCGACTCGCCCACGCGCACCCGGTATTCCACGCTGCCGGCGAAGCTGGCGCGCACGCGCACCTGACCCTGCCGGTCGGCGATCACGGCGACTTGCTCGGGCAGGCCTTCTTCTTCTGGTCGAGGATGATCGTGCGGCCGCTGGTGCCGACCTCGATCGGGCAGGTCAGATCGACCTCCTCACCCCGGAAGGTGAAGGTGTGCAGGCCGGGGCTGACGCGGGTGCGCAGCGGCCGACGACCGAGGCTCTTGCCATCCACGCTGACCTTGAGGTCCTCCCACTTGGCGCCGCTGGGCAGCACGAAGCCGACCGCCACGGTCTCGTCGACTTCCGGCGCCGGCTCGTCGGCCTCGTCGGCCTCCGGGCGGCTCGCGGTAGACGTGGAGGCCGGCGCGCTCGTGGTGGTGCTCGTGGTCGACTTGGTGGTGGTCGAGGACTTCGTGGTGGTGGACGAGGCCGGCGCCGTGGTGGACGACGACTTCGTGGTGGTGGTCGTGGTCGGCTTGCTGGCCGACGACGAGCTGCTGCTCGTGGTCGTGCTCGACGAGGTGGACTTCGACGAGGTGGCGGCCGGCGCGGGCGTGGCGGCCGGCGCGGGCGTGGCGGCCGGGGTCGGCTCGACCGGGGGCGTCGGCTCCACCGGCACGGCAGGCTCGACAGGCGGCGGCACAGGCACGGCGTCGGTGGGCACCACCGGCTCGGCCGGGAAGTCATCGGGCAGGGAGACCGCGGTGGAGCTTTGCTCCGCATACCAGAACAGCCCGCCCGCGGCGCAGAGACCGCCGCAAACCACCACGAGAACCGCAACGACGCCGATGACCCACTTCATGTGGCCTCCCGGAAGGCGCGCGTCTAACACACAAGCCCCGCAACGCTTCCCGCTCACGAAAAATCCACCGCGGCGGCGCGCGATGCGCAGCGAGGGGGCCGCCCTTCAGGCTGCCGGGCCTCCGCGCATCGCCCTGCTCCCCGTCAGCCCGCGCGCGTGGCCAACCAGGCCGGGGCCACCTCGATGCGCCCCACCGCCTCCACCGGGCCCGACATCCTGAGGGTGGCGCCCACCTCGATCTGCAGGCTCCCGCCGGCCATCACGACGGTGACCGGCGAGGGGAGGAGCCCCCGCCGCACGCAAACCGTGGCCACCGCACAGGCGCTCGACCCGCTGGAGAGCGTCTCCCCCGCGCCACGCTCCCAGATGCGGGCATGCGCCTGCCCCTCCCGCACCTCCACGAACTGCACGTTCGTTCGCCCCGGCACCCCGGACTCCAGCGCAGCGCCCACCTCCCGCCAGTCCTCCCGCCAGCCGAAGACCACGGCGTGGGGGTTGCCCACATCCACCCGCCAGGCCTCGTGCGACACGATGGTTTCGGGCCCCCAGAGCCGCGCGGGCCCCATGTCCACCGTGACGTGGTTGCCGACCACGGCGCATGTGACCCGTCCGCCCGGCGTGGAAACCGCCAAGGAGGCGGGCGCGCCCCGTTCGTGCACGAGCCAGTGGGCGAAGATGCGCAGGCCGTTGCCGCTCTTCTCGGCCTCGCTGCCATCGGGGTTGTGGATGCGGAGGCCGAAGTCGGCGCCGGGCGCGGGTGCACAGGGTTGCAGCACGCCATCCCCGCCCACGCCCCGGTGGCGATCGCACACCGCCCGGACCAGCGCCGGGGTGAGCGGATCGGAGGACTCGAGCACGAGGTAGTCGTTGCCGAGACCATGACTGCGCCAGAGCTGCACCGCCGCGAGTTATCCCGGATGCATGCAGCCCGTGGTGAGCCGCAGCGCCCGAGCCCAGACGTTCGCCCGCGCGCTCGAAGCGGCCGGGTTGCCGCCGCTGCCCCCGGAGCTGTGCCTCGTGCTCGGCGGCGATGGCACCATGCTCCAGGCCATCCACGCGGGCGGCTCGGGCACCACCTGGCTCGGGCTCAACTTCGGGAACCTCGGCTTCCTGATGAACGACGTGCCCACCAGCGGCGGCGTGGAGTTCGTGCAGAGCCGGCTGGCCGACCGGGCCTGGAAGACCCACCTGTTCCCGCGGCTCGCGATGACGGCGGAGACCGCCCACGCCGACATCACCGGGCTCGCCGTGAACGACGTGTACGTGGAGCGGCAGTCAGGCCACACCTGCCACCTCCGGGTGTGGGTGGATGGCTCGGTGCTCGCCGACCGACTCACCTGCGATGGCATCATCGTGGCCACCCCGCTGGGCAGCACGGCGTACAGCTTCTCGGCGGGAGGCAGCGCGAGCCATCCCCTCACGCGCAGCGTTCACCTCACCGCGATCTGCCCGCACGCGCCCAAGCTCGCGCCCATCGTGCTCCCCGAGAGCGCCTCCGTGCGCATCGAGGTGCTCGACCCCGTTCGCCGGCCAGCCCGGGTGGTGGTGGACGGCGTGGCGAGGGAGGATGTGCGCGGGGTACAGGTGGCCGCGCACCCGAGCGAGGACGTGTCGCTCGCCTTCTTCAACGAACACGACTTCACCCGCACGCTTCTGCACAAGGTGCTCCGCCGGTAGAGCCCACCGGGGGCGCCCGCAGGTTAGAAGGAAGGCCACCTTCCTTTCCGGAGCCGCCATGGACCTGCGCCAGATCACCGCATTGCTTGGCAAGGACGCCGAAAGTCTCCTCGGCCACACCTGCCGCGGCATCGGTCGCGAGCGGGTGGCCCTCCCCGGCCCCGACTTCACGGAGCGCGTGCTGCTCGACAGCGACCGCTCCCCCCGCGTGCTGGGCGCGCTGCAGAGCATCTTCGACCACGGGCGCCTCGGCGGCACCGGCTACGTGAGCATCCTCCCGGTCGACCAGGGCATCGAGCACAGCGCGGGCGCCAGCTTCGCCAAGAACCCCGACTACTTCGACCCGAAGAACATCGTGGAGCTCGCGATCGAGGGCGGCTGCAACGCCGTGGCCAGCACCTTCGGCGTGCTCGGCATGTGTTCGCGGCGGTACGCGCACCGCATCCCCTTCATCGTGAAGATCAACCACAACGAGCTGCTCACGCTGCCCAACAAGTTCGACCAGATCATGTTCGGCACCATCAAGCAGGCCCAGGACATGGGCGCGAAGGCGGTGGGCGCCACGATCTACTTCGGCTCCCCCGAGTCGGGCCGGCAGATCGTGGAGGTGGCGCAGGCCTTCGCCATGGCCCACGAGCTCGGCATGGGCACGGTGCTGTGGTGCTACCTGCGCAACAACGGATTCAAGAAGGACGGCGTGGACTACCACACCTCGGCCGACCTCACCGGCCAGGCCGACCACATCGGCGCCACCATCCACGCCGACATCGTGAAGCAGAAGCTCCCCGAGAACAACGGCGGGTTCAACGCGCTGAACTTCCAGGGTTCGAGCTACGGCAAGACCGACAAGCGCATCTACACCGACCTGTGCAGCAACCACCCGATCGACCTCGTGCGCTACCAGCTCGCCAACAGCTACATGGGCCGCGTGGGCCTCATCAACTCGGGCGGCGCATCGAGCGGGGAGAGCGACCTCGCCGAGGCCGTGCGCACCGCGGTCATCAACAAGCGCGGCGGCGGCATGGGCCTCATCTCGGGGCGGAAGGCGTTCCAGAAGTCCCGCGAAGAAGGCGTGGCGCTGCTCCACGCCATCCAGGACGTGTACCGCTGCGGGGCCGTCACGGTGGCGTGAGCCCCGGCGCTCGCGCCGGGAAGAATGCTGGTACACTCGCCGCGTGTGGCTCTCCCTCGCACTCGTGCTCCTGTCGGCCGGCGCGCGGGATCTCTACTCCTACGTGTCGCCCGACGGCACCGTGGTGCTCACCGACTCGCCCGACCACGCCGGCTTCGAGCGCTGGTGGAGCGACCCCGAGCCCGGCCGGTACCTGCCCAACGGCGTGCCGATGCCACGGCTCGACCGCATCCAGAACCTCGACACCTACGATGCCTGGTTCCTCGAGTCGGCCTCCGAGGTGGGCGTGCCCGCCGAGCTCTTGAAGGCCGTGGCCGTGGCCGAGAGCCGCATGAACCCGGCGGCGGTCTCCCACGCGGGCGCCAAGGGGCTCATGCAGATGATGCCCGCCACCGGAAAGGCCATGGGCGTGACCGACCTGTTCGACGCCCACGAGTCCATCCGCGGCGGCGCGGCCTACCTCGCCCGGCAGGTGGGCCGCTTCGGCTCCTACGAGCACGCGCTGGCCGCCTACAACGCCGGTCCTGGCGCGGTGGAGAAGCACGGCGGCATCCCCCCGTTCGAAGAAACGCGCACCTACGTGGCCCGCGTCATGGGCCTCTACGAGCACTTCCGCGACAACCGGCGGGTGGCGCGGTAGGTCCGCGCACGAGGAATTCCGTGTCCAAGGTCCCCTGGTACCGCCGTCCGGGCTTCACCAACCTCCCGATGCTCATCACGCTCGGGCGCTGCGCCGCCGTGCCCGTGATGGTGTTCCTGCTGTGGAAGACCCCCGCGCCGGTGGCCGCCTGCTTCACCATGGTGGTGTTCGTGCTCACCATGATCGGCGATGTCATCGATGGCTGGCTGGCCCGCAAGTGGGACATCCAGAGCGTGGCCGGCGCTTTCCTCGACCCGATCGCCGACAAGCTGATGGTGCTCGCCACGCTGGTGATGATGATCCCGCTGGGCTGGGTGCCCGCCTGGATCGTGCTGGTGCTCGAGGCCCGCGAGCTCATCGTGGGCGCGCTGCGGCAGATCGCGGTGTCGGAGGGCCTCGTCATCCCCGCCGGCAGCCTCGGCAAGTTCAAGACGGCGTACCAGAGCACCGCGCTCGGCTTCCTCCTCTTCCACTACGACGGTTTCGGCATGAACGCGCACACGGTGGGCATCGCGCTCCTGTGGCAGTCCATGGTGCTGAGCGTGGTGAGCGGCCTGCAGTACGCCCACGGCTACTCCTTGCACCGCACCGCGCGCCTCGCCGCGGCGGGCGAAGCCAACTGATCAGCTCTTGATCTTGAGCTTGTAGCTGGTGGAACAGGAGCCGGTCGGCCAGTTCAACGCGTAGATGCGCACGTAGAAGCGGTCATCGCCGGTGTCGAGCACGTCGCTCGTGAAGTCGGCGCCGATGCCGCCGTTCCCGCTGTCGCTGTCGAGCAGGTGGCCGCCGTCGTCGTAGAGCTCCACCACGAAGTCGCCGGCCGCGCTGAGCCCCGACACCACCACCTGCACGTCCACGTTGTCGTAGATCTCGTCGTCGGCATCCCAGCGGAACCAGTCCTCGTCGGTGGCATCGCTGAAGGTGAGGCCGGCGATCTCGAGGGAGTCGCCCGACCAGAGGATGCCGCCGTCCACCTCGCCGAGGTCGTAGGCGAGGCCCGAGCTGTTGTTGTACTCGTAGGTGTCCCAGTAGGGGTCGTTGATGTAGCCGTCGCAGTCCTGGTCGATGGCATCGCAGATGTCGACCTCGCCGGGCGAGAGCGTGTCGTCGGTGTCGTCGCAGTCGCCGCCGTATTCGGTGTAGCCGTCACCATCGTCGTCGCGCGCGAGCGGGTCGTCCACGTTCACCACAAGGGTGTCGCGGCCGATGTTGCCGTCGAGGTCGGTGGCGGTGAGCGTGATCACGTGGGTGCCGCCGAAGAGCGGCGAGGCGAAGGTGGTGTCGCCGTTGGAGTCGGGCGGGGCGGTGCTCAGTAGGCCCTGGATGTCGCTCGTCCAGGACGTGGACACCTGCTCGTTCGGCGTGGTGTCGTCGAGCACGTTGCCGCGGAAGGTGATGGTGTCGACCGTGTCGTACCAGGCGCCATCGGCCGGCGAGGTGATGTTCACCAGCGGCACCTCGTCCTGGATGACCTCGTAGGTGACCGAGGCCGTGCCCAGCTTGCCTTCGAGATCGAGCGCGGAGACGGTGAGCGTGTGGATGCCGAGGCTGTGCGCGGAGAAGGGGACGTCGAGCGTGCCGGTGGCCGCGGCGTACCCGTTCCAGATCACGCCGTCGGGGTTGTCGAGCACCTCGATGGGCAGCACCTCGGGGCGGTCGACGTCGTCGGCCACCGTGGCGAGGAGGTTGATGACCTGCGAGGCGCCCACCTGCTCGCCGGGGCTGGGGTTCACGATCACGATGGCCGGCGCGCCGCTCACGTTGGCGCCATCGCCCACCTGGAGCGTCATCGTGGCCTCCGCGCTGTCGCCCTTGGAGTCCACCGCGGAGAGCGTGATGACGTGCGAGCCCGCGGAGAGCGCGTTGGTGGCGAACTGCATGTCGCCGTTCCGGTCGGGCACGCTGGTGTCGAGCACCCCATCGAGGCTGCTCAGCCAGGTGATCTGCAGCTGGCTCGACTCGTCCTGCCCATCGCGGGCCTCCCCGAGGAACTCCACGAGCGCGCCCGGATCGACGGCGGAGCCATCTTCCGGCGCGAGGATCTCCACGAGCGGAGGCGTGTTGTAGGACTGCACACCCGCTTCGTTGCACGCGAGCACGTAAAGCACGAACATCCCGCGAGTGTAGCCCAAAAGAGCCCGGTGGGGGTGGGCGACTCTGCTTCTGGCCATCGGCCGGCGCACCCGCCGAAGCGGCTACTTGCCGTCGATCTCGTGGTCTTCCGGCGGCGTTGCATCCGAGCCGCCGGACTCGCGGGCCCGGGTGAGCGCCCACTGTGTGGCGAAGCCGAGCGGCACGAGCACGAAGCCAGCGACGGTGACCGCCACCTCGCCGAGCAGGACCAGCAGGCCGAGCGAACGGATGCCCTGCGAGGAGCCCAGGGAGAGCGCTGCGAAGGCCACGACCGTGGTGGAGGTGCCGAGCGCGCTCGCCCATCCGGTGGTGGAGAGCGACTTGATGATCCCGCCCGGCCCCTCTTCCTGGAGCCGGTGGATGAGGTGGATCATCACGTCGATCCCGATGCCGAGCACGATGGGCACGCCCACGAAGTTGACCATCGAGATCTTGATGCCCGACATCACGAGGAGCGCGCCCCACCAGGCCACACCCGCCACGAGCACCGCCATCGCACCCGCCACCGCGCGGACCCGCCGCAGGTCGAGCGAGGTGAAGAAGAGCACGAGGCCGAAGGCGACGAGGCCGATGATGGGCGCATCGCGCTGCATGAGTCGGAAGAGCACGCCGAGGGTGACGTACTCGCTCGCGATGACCGTGTCGGGGAACTCGCGCTCCATCACCTCGGTGAGGTGGTACGCCTCCCGCATGTCCCACATGTTGCCGCCCGGAACGAGCAGCATCCGGTGGTTGCCGCCGAGGGCGCCGAGGGCGTGCTGAACGCCGCGGGGGAGCTCGTCGGAGGTGAGCACGTGGGGGTCGGCCGCCGCCACCCGCTCGAGGTTCTCGCGCACGCTGGTGGGCAGGAAGGCCGTGTTGGGGTCGCGCGTGAGCGCCGCGATGTCCTGGAGCACGGCCACGCGCGCCTCCTGATCGGCCGGGAGCACCGATCGGATCGACAGCACCTGCGTGATCTCGGGGAGTTGGCCCGCGGCCACCTTCTTCTGCGTGCGCTCGACCGCCGCATCCAGCTCGGCCTCCGAGGCGTAGCTGATCACCAGCGGTGCGTAGCTCTCGCGCGCGAACTCCTGCTGGCGCGGCGTGAGGTCGGCGTAAGCGAGGCCCTCGCGCCGGAGCTCGGAGAGGTCGAACTCGAACTCCACGTTGCGGATGAACAGGCCCGCCACGATGGTGAACCCGCCGAGCAGCGTGATCGTCATCGGCGCGAGGTGGTACACCGCCGGCAGCTTGCGGCCGCGGAAGCGGCTGGCCTGGTCGGACACCACGGGGCCACGGCGATCGAGCCAGACCACGAGGATCGGCATGAGCAGGAGCTCGGCCACCAGCGTGAGCAGGAGGCCCAGCGAGAGGAGCCAGCCCAGCTGCCGGAAGCCGGCGAAGTGGGCGAAAAGCAGCGCCGCGAAGCCGGCCGAGCTGGTGAAGGCGGCGCTGGTGCAGGCCCCGCCCACGAGGTCCCACGCGCGCACCACGGCATCCTCCGGGGAGTCGCCGGCGTCGATGCACTCACGCACTCGCGCGTAGAGGTGCACGCCGAACTCGACGCCGAGGCCGATGAGCACGGCATTCACGAAGCTCGTGAACGTGTTCAGCCCGCCTACGGTGGCGCCGGCGATGCCCACGGTCCACAGGTTGCTGAGCAGGAGCGGGATGAAGATGACGGCGAGCGCCCGCGGCGTGCGGAAGGCCGCCGCGATGATCGCCAGGACGAGCAGCAGGCTCGCGACCGTGGTCGTGAGGATGTCCTGCACGATGGCCTGGTAGTCCTCCACGTTGTGCCGGTAGGCCCCGCCCTTCCACACCACGCGCACCTCGGGGTGGCGAGCGCCGACCTCCTCGAGGATGCGGTCTACTCGCGCCATGAACTTCTCGGCGAAGGGCAGGTCGTGGGCCGACCCGCGCGGACGCACGATCATCCGGGCGACGCCGGATTCGGACACGAGGGCGAGGTTCTTGCCGCCGGCCTTCAGCTTCTCGGTGAGGGGGCCGAGGTCGAGCACGCTCGCGGCGATGAGGGGGTTCGACAACGCCGATCCGAGCGTGGTGGCGCTGTGTACGCGGTCGCGAATGGTGCCCAGCTCCTCGACGGTGAGCGACATGAGCCCGAGGCGGAAGGCCGTGTCCGGATCGATCCGGTAGAGCACGTAGTCCACGTCCGGATCGGCCTCGAGGAGGCCCTGCAGCTCCGCCATGAACGCATCACGCTCGGCGGGGTCGTTCGCCTCCGTGGCGATGGTGAGCACGTTCACCCCGCCCTCCTCCGTGTCGAGGCTGGCGAGCGCCTGCGTGGAGGGCTCCTCGCTCGGCATGAGGTGCAGAATGTCGCTGTCGACGCGCACCCGAGCGCTGAAACCCGCGGACACGAGCGACACGGCGGCGAGGATTCCCAGCATCACCGGCTTGTGGCCGAGAACCCAGCGCGCGAGGCGGCCATAGACGCCCTTCGGAGTGTAGGACATGGCGGCGCGCATAGCGCGGCGGCCGGGGTTGCGCCGGGCCCGGACCGCGCGCGGCTTGCGTAGCCTGCGCCGCCGTCGTATCGTGGCACCCGCGATGTCCTTCACCCCCGCTGAACGTGATGCCCTCATCCTCGAGCAAGTGGCGCTCGTGAGGATCATCGCTGGCCGGCTCGCGCGCCGCCTGCCGAGCAGCGTGGATGTCGACGAGCTCGTCAGCGTGGGCACCGTGGGCCTGATCGACGCGATCGATCGTTTCGACGTGGGGCGCGGCGTGCCCTTCAAGGGCTTTGCCGACCTGCGCATTCGTGGCGCCATGGTCGACTACCTCCGGGGCATCGACCCGGTGTCGCGCGCCGTTCGCCGCAAGCACAACGCGCTCGAGGCCAAGCGCGCCGAGCTCCGCCAGCGCCTCGGTCGGGCGCCCACCCGCGACGAGATGGCGCGCGGGCTCGAGCTGAACACCAAGGCTTACGACGAGATGGTCGATGCCGCCCAGCTCTTCAGCCTCGTGAGCAGCGACACCCCGCTCGACGAGGAAGGCGGCGCCACCATCGGCGACCAGCTCTCGGGCCACGAGCCCACCGTGGAGGATGCCTGGGTGGAGCGCGAGCTCACCGACGAGATGCTCGCCGCGCTCACGCACCTGCCGGAGCGCGAGCGGATCGTGGTCACCAAGTTCTACCTCGAGAGCCGCACGCTCAAGGAGATCGGCGCCGAGCTGGCGGTCACCGAGTCGCGCGCCTGCCAGATCGCCAAGCAGGGCACGGCCCGCATGCGCCAGCGGCTGCTCAACCGGATCTAGGCTCGCTCAGGGCTCGTCCGTCTCGTCCAGCGTGCTCGCTTCTTGCGGCTTGCTGCCGAAGAGGCGCACCTGGAGGCCCACGGTGACGGCCACTCCGATGGCCGTGGGGCTGGGCAGGGGCTCGATGCCTTCGAGCGAGGGGACGGGGCTGTACCGCTCCTCCTGCGTCTCCCCATCGTCCAGAAGGAACGACACCGGGACCGCCGCCTGGAAGTCCAGCACGTCGTTGATGCGCACCTCGGCGCCGCCGAAGGCTTCGAGGTGCCAGGTAGCCTGCGCGGGGAAGCGGGCGAGCTCGTCGGGGGGAAGGATGTGGTCGGCGATGCCGCTGCCGCGCATCCAGTAGGCGCCGAAGCCGAAGATGGGACGGATGGTGGACGTGGGGAGGAGCGCGACGGTGGCGCGCGGACCGACGATCAGGTTGGTCTGCTGCGCATCGATGGACTCGGGCACCTTGCCATCGTCGAGCTCGTCGGTGCTCTCCTGGCTGATGAGGTAGCGGAACGCCCCGCCGGCCACGCCTACGCGCACGCCGACATCCACGAGCGGATGCACCCCGAAGGCCACCTCGAGCGCGCCGGTACCGTTGGAGCCCGAGGCCACGCTCTGGGCGGAGTAGGCATCGACCGTTTGCAGGCCCTGCACCGCGTAGCGGCCGTAGTACTCGGTATCGACGGGGCCGTTGATGTACCCGCCGCTCGCCCGAACGATGAGCTGGAAGCGCCGGCCCTCGGAGCGATCGCGCCAGGTGGGCAGGTCCATCCCCGAGTTGCGGTAGCGGAGGTAGTCGCCGGCCGACATGCCGAGGCGCTCCCAGGGCTTGGAGCCTTCTTCCGTGGACTTCTCGGCGATGTCCGCCTCGGTGAGCTTCGGCTTGCCAAGGCTCACGTTGCTGCGCCGGATGGTGGTGGTGAACTCACCAAGCTCCTTCTGCAACGCGGACAGTTCGGCGGCGACCGCCTCCTTGTCGGGCGCGACTTCCTCCTCGGACTCCTCGCCGTCCTTGCGCCGGATGTCCTTCTCCGCGCCCACCTCGCCCGCGATCGCCGCCACGAGCACGCGGGCCACGCCCTCGGCGAAGGCCTCGTCGCGGCCCGACTCCAGCTCGCTGCGGAAGCTGACGGCCACGCGGGCCCCGGTGATGTCGACGATGTCCACATCCACCCGGGTGCCCTTCAGGAGCGACTGCACCGAGCCGGTGACCGCCCACCCCGCCGAGGCCCGGCCGCCCACCACGAACGTACATCCTACGATGTCGCCGGGCGGGCAGCTGTCCATGTAGACGCGCGCCGAGTAGTCCTCGAAGCCGGGGCTGTCCTCGACCCGCAGCACGCGGAGCTCGCGGCGGTCTTCGAGCTTCTCTGCCACGAACGCTTCGATCAACGCCGCGAGCTCGCGCGACTCTTCGTTGCGCGGCTGGAAGGAGGACACGAACACGGGGGTGGGGGAGGCCGCGAACGCGGAGGACGAGGCCAGGCAGAAGAGGAGCGGCAGCACGGGCGCAACATACCAGAATCGTCCGCCGACCGGCGGATTGCGTTCATCCGGGCGCCGCGGCCTCGCGAAGCCGCCGTGCGTCGACCAGCCCACGGGCGATCCCCCGCAGGCGGCCAACCGGTCCCCCTTCCCGCACCACCTGACCCACGTGCAGCGCCGTCACGACCGCCGTGCGCCAGCCCGGCGGGAAGAGCAACACCTGCCCCACGATCGCCTTGCGCGTGGCCTCCTCGCCGGTACGGGGCAGCGTGGCGCCCCCTTCGTGCCAGCACCGCGCGCCCGCCACGAGGCGCGCGCCCCCCAGTCGGCGGCAGAGCTCCACGTCCTCGCCGCCGTGGGGGAACCGCTCATCGAAGCGCGCGCTCGCCGGCAGGTGGAGACAGGCGCCGCTGAGCGCATCGACCTCGCGGTCGGCCGCCGGGAGGTCGGTCCGCTGCACCACTCGGCCCCAGCCGCGCACGCGGATGCCCGTGGACTCCACGCCACGGGGGCCCACGAGCACCGGACCGCAGAGGCCCCCGTGGGCCAGGAGGCGATCGAGGCAGTCGTCGAGGGGCAGGGCGTCGTCGTTGAGGAGCAGCGCGTGGGGGGTGCGCGTAGCGCCGAGGCCCGCGTTCGCGGCCTTCGCGAACCCGCTGCCGCCACCGAGGCGCACGCGTGGCACGTCGAAGGGGATGCCATCGTCGGAGTCGTCCACCACGAGCACCCGGAAGCCCTCGAGCGCGACGAGCAGGCGACGGAGCGAGTCCGTGGCGCTCCGGTGCGGCACCACGACGGTGGTGCCCTCCCGCCTCACGGCTCCTTCCGCCCCTCCGCCGCGGCCCGACCGATCACCACGCCGAGCTGGCGCACCGTGTAGGGTTTCTGGAGGAAGCCGTTGAGGCCTTCGGTGCTGCCACCGCGCCGGGCATCCACCTTCGAGAACCCCGTGCTCAGCACCACCGGAACGGTCGGAGAGCGGCGGCGAAGCTCGGCCAGCACCTCCTCGCCCGACATCACCGGCATCGTCATGTCGAGCAGCACCACGCAGAGCTCGTTGCGGTGGCGATCGAACTGCACGAGGCCCGACCGGCCGTCTTCGGCCTCGATCACGTCGTAGCCGAGCGCCTCGAGCATCGCGCGGGCCGTGGCGCGCACCTCCGACTCATCGTCGATCACGAGCACGAGCCCGGTGCCCGTGATGATCGGCGAGACCACGGGCGCCCGGGTGGGGCCCGCCGTGACCGACGCGGGGAGGTACACGCGCACCGTGGTTCCGCGACCGGGCGCCGACTCCACCTCGATCGTGCCGCGGTGCGCCTTCACCACGCCATGCACCACCGCCAGGCCGAGACCGCGGCCGCTCCGGCGCGTGCTGAAGAAGGGGTCGAACATCCGACGACGGGTGGCCTCGTCCATGCCGGCGCCATCGTCGCTCACGGTGAGGAGCAGGTAGTCCCCCTTGGGGAGGCGAAGCGCCTCCGCCGGCCCGCCCTCCAGGGTCAGACAGGAGGTGGCCACCCGGACGGTTCCGGACCTGTCCTCGAGCGCTTCTGCCGCGTTGGCCACGAGGCTCACCACGACATGCTGGAGCTGGCCGCGATCGCCATCGACCGAATGCGCCACCGGCTCGACATCCACCTCGAGGCGGCCGTTCCGCGGTACGGACGCCGCGAGCATGCCCCGCAGCTCCCGCACCATGGGCCCCATCGGCACCGCCTCGGGCATGAGCTGCGAACGACCCGCGTAGGCGAGCAGCTGTCGGGTGAGCTCGGAGGCGCGCTGCCCGTTCGCGATGATGTCATCCATGCACCCGCGCGCGGGGCTGTGCTCCGGGAGGCGCATCGCGGCGAGCGAGGCGTTGCCGAGGATGATGGTGAGGAGGTTGTTGAAGTCGTGGGCGATGCCGCCGGCCATCAGGCCGAGGCTCTCGATCTTCTGGAGCTCGACGGCCTCCTGGGTGGCCCGGGCCCTCGCCTCCTCGGCCTCCACCCGCGCCGTGATGTCGAGCATCACGCCGCGCTGGCCCCACACCGCCCCTCCGGCATCCCGCACGAGCCGCACGGCGTCGTGGAACCAGACGACCCGCCCATCGGCCGCACACAGGCGGTACTCCAGCTCGCGATCGCCCCGCTGCGCGCCCGCCCGCTCCGCCACCGCCGCGCGGTCCTCGGGGTGCACGATCTGGCGCCAGAACGCCGGCCGCTTCCAGTTCTCCGCCGGGTAGACGAGGATCCGCGCGGCACCCGCGCTCACGTAGCTCCACCCGCCCGCGCCGAGCGGCGCCTCCCACACGATGCCGTTCACGGCCTCGATGACCTGGTCGAGCGCGGGGGCGCCGAGCTCCGCCCCCCGCTCGCCGCCCGCCTCGGCAAGGCGCCCGCGCGCCACCGCGAGCAGCGCCGCGAGCGTGCGTAGGAAGCGCCCGGCCGCGGGGTCCACCGGCTCCGGTACCACGAGCCCGAGCGCAACCGGAGCCTCCACCCGCAGCTCGGCCGAGCCCGGGGGCGCCGCTACCGCGGGGGGCCCCGCAGTGAGCGCCGCGCCGGGGCACTCCTCCTGGAGAAGGCGCTGCGCCAGCACCAGCAGGGCAGACCCCGACGCCGCTCCGCCGGCCCGTTCGAGCAGGCGATCGAGCAGCGCTTCCCAAGGGAGTCCGGGTGCCGACGCCTCCGCGCGCTTCATGAGAGGATACTTAAGAGCGCCATGGTCCCTGAGCGCCGACTTCGTGAAGACCTGCTGAAGTTTGCTCATCTTTGCTACGAGCGGCACCTCCTCGTCGCGATGGATGGCAACCTGAGCGCCCGCCTCCCCGACGGGTCCATCCTGTGCACGAAGGCAGGTTGTCACAAGGGTTTCCTCACCGACGACGACCTCGTCGTCATCGACATGCAGGGTCGGAAGCTGCGCGGGAGCGGCAACCCCACCAGCGAAATGGCGATGCACCTCGCCTGCTACGAGGAGCGGCCCGACTGCCAGGCGGTCATCCACGCCCACCCCCCCATCTCCATCGCGTTCACGATCGCCAACGTGAGCATGGCCCGGTGCGTGCTGCCCGAGGTCGTGCTCACGCTCGGCACGGTGCCCACCGTTCCCTACGCCACCACGGGCACGCGCAAGCTCGCCGACGATCTGCGCCCCTTCGTGCGCGAGCACGATGCCGTACTGATGGACACGCACGGCGCCGTCTGCCTCGGTAGCAGCGTGCTCGAAGCCTTCTGCCGCCTCGAAACGGTCGAGCACACCGCGCTCATCACCAAGACCGCGCGCGATCTCGGCGGCGCCAAGGAGCTCGACCCGGCCGAGGCCGTTCGCCTCCGCAGCATGGGCCTGAAGCGGTACGGCGGGCCCCCCGCGGCGGTGGCCCGCGCCGATGCGCCGGGCGCCGACCTCCCGAAGGCCTGCATCGGCTGCTCGGGCTGCGCGAACCCCCATCCCCAGGGCATCGCCCCCGCCTCGAACCTGCGCATGGCCCGCGTCGTCTCCCAACCCATGGCTCCCTCGCCGCTCGTCGAGGCCGCCATCGCCGACGCAGTGCTTCGCTCGCTGGCCCGCTAGTCCCGTGCTCGCCGCGGAGCTGCCGATCCGACTGGGGCGCTCCCCCCTGCAGCTCCGAGCGGCCCCCACGCGGGTGGAACCCCTCCCGGGCGGCTCCTGGGTGATGCGGGAGGATGCCGCCGGGGGCGACATCGGCGGCAGCAAGCTCCGCAAGCTGGAGTGGTGTTTCGCCGACAGCCCCGCGGGCGACGTGATCACGCTCGGCCCCGCAGGCGGCCTCCACCTCGTGAGCGCCGCGGTCGTGGGGCGTGCCCTCGGCGTGCGCGTGCATGCCGTGGCGTGGCCGCAGCCCTGGCTCCCCGGCGCGGAAGCCAACCTGCAGGCCCTGCACGCCCACGCCGAGAACGTGTGGGCGTCGCGGAGCCGGGCGCACGCGCTGGCCCGGCTGGCCCGGCTCTACGCCACGGTGCGCGTGCAGTCGGGAGAGCGACCGGCGGTGTGGGGCCCGGGAGCGTCGGACGCCGCCGGCACCCTCGGCTGGGCGCACGCAGCCATGGAGCTCGCGGAGCGCGCCGCGGCCGGCGAGTTTCGCTTGCCGGCCCGCGTGGTCCTCGCGCAGGGGAGCGGGGGCACCGCCGCCGGGCTGCAGCTCGGCTTCGCCCTCGCCGGCGCGCCCACGGAGGTGCACGCGGTCGATGTGACCGGGTTCGGCGCCACGCTCGTCCGCGCCCAGTCCGCGCGGGCCCGCCGGGTGCTGGAGGAGGCCGGGGTGGAGGTCCCGCGGCTGCCGGTGTTCCGATGCATCGCGGAGCCCTCCCCGTATGGCGTGCCCACCGCGGCGGGGGGCAGCGCCGCGGCCTGGGCGGCGGCGCACGGCTTCACCGTCGACCCGGTCTACAGCGCGAAGGCGCTGGCGTGGGCGCTGTCGGGCGGGGGCGCCTTCCTCTTCGTGGCCACCGCCAACGGTCGCCCGATGGCGCCGCTCCTCCGGTCCGCGCTGCCCGAGCTCCCCGCGCGCCTGGCGGCGTTGTGGTGCTGATCCTCCTGCTCCCCCTGTGGGCGTGCCTCCCCCCGAGCCCGGTGGCCACGGCACCGGACCGCGCGCCCGTCGTCTCGCCGTTGCCCCCGTTTCGCGGCGTGGACGGCGCGCGCGCCACCTACGTGGGCAGCGAGGCCTGCTCGACCTGCCATGCGGCCGCGGCGGCGGTCTGGCGCACGACCGCGCATGCCCACGCCCGCGACACCCTCCGCCACGCGCAGCACGGCTACGACCCCGAGTGCCTCCCCTGCCACCAGACGGGCCTCGGCCATCCGGGTGGGGCCACCGCCCGCGACGGTGATCCGCTCGACCACGTGGGCTGCGAAGCCTGCCACGGCCCGGGCGGCGCGCACGTTCGCGCGCCCGAGTCCACCTACGGCAAGCTTCCGCGCGGCGTGCCCGCCTGCGTGGCCTGCCACACCGCGACCAATTCGCCCGACTTCGCGTTCGAGGCGTACTGGGAGAAGGTTGCGCACGCCCGCTGAGGGGCGGCGCGCCTACTGACCGTCTTCGCCGATCGCTTCGACGGGACAGTTCTCGGCGGCCTCACGGCACTGGCTGAGCTCCGCCTCGTCTTCGGGCTGCTTGTAGCAGATGTCGTGATCCTCGTCGTCGGACATCCGGAAGTTGTTCGGCGCCGCATCGGAGCACACCGAGCACAGGATGCACTCCTTGTCCACGAAGAAGCCGACCTTCTTCGCGTTGACCGTGCTCGTTCCACCGACGTTGTCTTCCCAGCGATTGGACCAGTCCGCCACGTTGCGCTCCGAATAAGCGAGCGTGTAGCCCGTCCCGCTTCCGTGGCAAGGGGATCGGGCTTACGAGACCGCGCATGGCCATCCTCCAAGTCGCCCGCATGGGCAATCCGATCCTGCGCGAGGCTGCTGCGCCGGTCCCCCCCGAACGCTTCGCCGACCCCGGCTTCCAGCGCTTCTGCGACGACCTCTACGAGTCGATGCTGGAGCACGACGGCCTCGGCCTCGCCGCGCCCCAGGTCTTCTGCAGCGAGCGCGTGGTCGTCATCCAGCTCGACAGCGACGATGAGCCCATGTTCCTCGTGAACCCGGTGATCCACCCCATCGGCGAGGAGTCCGCGCTCGGCTACGAGGGCTGCCTGAGCGTGCCCGACATGCGCGGCCTCGTCGCGCGCCACTCGGCGATCCGCGTGAGCGCCGCCGATCGGCATGGAAAGTCGATCCTCTTCGAAGCGCACGGCTGGGCCGCGCGGGTGGTGCAGCATGAGTGCGACCACCTCGACGGCGTGCTCTATGTGGACCGCGCCGAACCGAAGTCCCTGGCCTTTCTCAAGGAATATCGCCGGTATGGGCCGCCGGTTGCCATCGAGGGAGAAGAGGGGGAGGAATAGCGGGCACCTCGGGGGCCCCCGGCTCGCCGCCCCCTCCCGGGGGCCTGAACGGACGAACGCGGAGAAAGAGCGCGGCGCGCGTCCAGCATTTCTCTGGACACGTCAAGAGTACTGCGGTAGGATCCTGCTCCCCGCCTGCGATTCCCACGCAGCATGCCGCTCCCCGCCGCACCCCGTCAGGTGAACCCGATGTCCGAAGCCCTCGCCGCTGATCTGACCTCCTTCGACGATGCCCCGCGCCCCGGCGCGAACCCCGACGGCAACGCCCCCGCGCGCTTCGGCCGCGTGCTCGGTGAAGCCGGCATCGAGGTGCCCAGCACCTTGTTCAACGAAGCGCTCGCGCTCGCCCGCGATGGCCACCTCGGCCAGGCCCAGTCGCGGCTGCAGATGCTCCTGTGCCTCGACCCCGACGATGGGGATGCGCACCTGCTCCTCGCGAAGGTGCACGGCGCCCAGAACCGTTGGGGTGAGGCCCTCGCCCGCCTCGACTCCGCGGTCGCCACCGGGGTTGTCCCGCCCGCCGGGTTCCGCGAGGGCCTCGAAGCGCAGATTCGTGCCGAGCGGGGCCGCGAGGAGGAGCACCGCGCCCGCGTGGCCGCCCGCGAGCTGGGCGAGCTCAAGGCCCTGCGCCACGAAACGCGCGCGCTCCGCGGCGAGACCATCCGTCTCGAAGCCGAGGTGGGCGAGCACCAGGAGCGCGAGCGGGCGTGGAAGCTCCTCGCCATCTCCGCGGGCGTGTTCGGTTCGCTCGTCATCCTGTTCCTGCTCTTCACCACGCCGAAGGCCACCCCGGCCGCGGTGGCCGTTCCCGCGCCCATCGAGGCCGCGGCAGCGCCGGCTGCGGTCGTCGCGCCCGCCGAGGTCGTCGCGCCCGCGGAGGTCGTCGCGCCCGCCGCCGCCGCTCCGGTAGTGGCCAAGGCCGTGGTGGCCGACGCCGCGAAGCAGCACACCGTGAAGAAGGGCGAGACCCTCGGGAAGCTCGCCGCGAAGTACTACGGCAAGTCTTCCGCCTGGGAGAAGATCGCGCGCGCCAACCCGCAGGTGGGCCCCGATGGCGGCAAGCTCGCCGTCGGAATGACCCTCACCATCCCGCCGAAGTCGCCCTAGGGTTCCGCGAGGAGCAGGTCGAGGTACGCCTCGACCTGGCCCGGCTCCTTGGGGTCCGGGTAGGCGCGGATCACCGACTTGGCGTCCACCAGGACGAAGCGGCTGCCGTGCAGCACCGTTTCCGGCTGGTTGCCCTCGGCGGGCGCGCGGTCCATCACCTGCTTGAGCCCGTCCACCACGACGCGCTTCATCTCCGTGGTCTCGCCGGTGAGGAAGAGCCAGGTGGGGTGCACCGCGCCGAACCGCGCGGCGTAGACGCTGAGCACGTGGGGCGTGTCGGTGGCCGGGTCCACGCTGAAGGACACGAAGCGCACGCGCGGCTCGTCGACGTACTTCTTCGCCACCGAGGAGAGGCGCGCCGAGAGCGTGGGGCAGATGTCGGGGCAGCTCGTGAACATGAAGTCCGCCACCCACACCTTGCCCTCGAGGGAGGCGCGCGTCACCGCCACGTCCGTCTGGTCGCGGAGCGCGAACTCCGGCACGACTCCCAGCGAATCGAGCTGGAGTCCGGATGCAGGGGGAGCGCCGGTGCAGGCCGCGAGGAGGAGGAACATCATGGGAGCGCCGCCAGTGCCTTTTTAGCCGCTTCGTTCTGGGAAACCCGGACGGCCTCGGTGTAGGCCGCCCGCGCATCCTCCACGCGGGACTCGCGCGCGTAGAGCAGACCCAGCCGGTACCACGCCTGACCGCGGTACTCCGGCTGGACCGCCGGGAACCCCACGTAGCGCTTGAACGAGGCCTCGGCCTCGGCGAACGCGCGCGTGCGGGAGTGGACCACACCGAGGTGGTAGTGGGCCCGTTCGTTGTCGGGCGCGGCGCGGAGCACCTCGCCGTACATCTTCACCGCATCGTCGTACCGACCCAGGGTGGTGAGCACGCGGCCGGCCGTGAGGTTGTTGATCACGTTGTCGGGGTACTTCAACCGCCCGTACATCACGCGGCCGAGCGCGTTTCGGAGGTCGTTGTCCTCGATGTAGCTGTAGGTGAGCGCCAGGGTGGCGGCGGGTCCCATGAGGAGGCCATCCTTCTCCACCTTGCGGATGAGCTCCTTGCCGGCCTCGCGCTCGTCGGTGCCGTCGGGGATGAGCGCGGTCTTCCGCGCCACAACGGTGCGCCAGTACATGTACATCCCGTCGCCCATCAGCGGGTCGATGAACGCCGGCGCGGCGCGCTTCGCCTCGGCGAGGGAGCTGATGCAGTCGTAGCCGTTGCCGATCGCGGCGAGGAACTGGCCGCGGCGCATGCTGTGGATGCCTTCGATGCCGGCCATGCCGGCCTGCAGGAAGTACTCGATCGCTTCGTTGCCGGGGCTCAGCAGGCCCGCGCTGATCTGGGCCAGCGCGGCCGCATGGGCGGCCTTGTACTCGCGCTCGTAGCGGAAGTCGAAGTTCTCGAACATCAACGCCTGGTAGATGACCGCCATCCCCGCGGGGCCGATGCCCGTGGTGGGGAACTCCACCGTGAGCGCCTCGAGCTCGCGCTTCGCCTCCTTGTACTTGCGGGCGTAGATGAACTCGACGGCGCGCCGGCAGCGATCGGCGAACGCCACGTCGATACGGAGCACCTCCGCGAGCGCGGTGGTCTGTGCGGTCCAGGCGAGGTTGCCCGCCGCCTCCACGATCGGCGGCGGCAGGTCGAGCGGCGCCTCCGTGGGCGCGGCCGTGCCGCCGGTGACGGTGTTCTCGCGGAGGTCATCCTCGGGGTCGTCACCAGCCCGCGCCGAGCCCAGGAGCCCGAGACAGAGCCACACGAAGGTCACGACCGGGTTTCCCAGCGATGGACGGCGGCATCGAGCAGGCGGGCTTCGAGCACCACGCCGTCGAAGGCGTTGATCTCGTGCAGACCCGTGGGGCTCGTCACGTTGATCTCGGTGAGGAAGCCGCCGATCACGTCGATGCCGACGAACAGCATGCCCTCGGCCCGCAACGCCGGACCGATCCGCTGGCAGATCTCACGCTCGCGCGGGGTGAGCGTGGTGGCGCGGGCCGTGGCGCCCACGTGCAGGTTCCCGCGATGGTCGCCGGAGCCCGGCACCCGGAGCACCGCGCCGGCCGGCTCCCCGTCGATGAGGATGATGCGCTTGTCGCCCTCGACGATCTCCGGCAGGTACCGCTGCGCGATGATGTACCGGCGGCCCTCCCCCGACAAGACCTCGATCATCGAGCGCAGGTTCGGGTCGCCCATCCGGGAAACGAGCACGCCCCGACCGCCGTTGCCATCCCAGGGCTTGAGCACCACGCGGTCGGGCTGTGCAGCCGCGAACGCCATGATCCGCTGCACATCGGCGCTGATGAGCGTGGGCGGCGTGAGGTCGGCGAAGCCGGCCGCGAAGAGCTTCTCGTTGCGCGAGCGCAGGGCCTCCGGTGCGTTCAGCACGAGGGTGTCGGGACCGACGAGGTCGAGCAGGTAGGTGGTGAAGATGTAGGTCATGTCGAAAGGGGGGTCCTTCCGCATCCACACGAGTTGAAAGCTGGATAGTTCCTGTTCGCGCCAGGCGCCGCGCTCGAAGCCGGTCCGCGTGGTCACCACCTCCTGGGCGCGCACCTGCGTGCGGCCGCCCTCCGCCCAGAGGTCGTTGGGGTGGCACCACCAGCATTCCCAGCCGCGACGGCTGCTCTCGCGCATGAGCGCGTAGCTGGAGTCCCCCGCGAGGTTCAGGGTCTCGATGGGGTCAATGACGAAGATCGAGCGCATCCGCCCTCCTACTTTCCGATGCAGAACCGCGCGAAGAGCCGGTCGAGCACCGCCTCCCGCACCGAAGAACCGCTGAGCTCGGCGAGTGCTTCCAACGCGGAATAGCCCAGCTCCACGGCAACCGCCGCCCCCGCGTACGGCAGCGTGCTCGACGCCTCCCGAAGCTCGGCCGCCACCCGCCCGAGAAGCTCCGCCTGGCGGGCGCTCGTGAGCACCACCGCCGCGCTCCCCGGGGCTTCGCCCCGGAGCGCGCCGAGCATGGCCGCGCGCAGCGCGTCCATGCCTTCGCCCGACCGCGAGGACACCGCGAGCACGCCGGGGGGGGCCGCGCCCACGTCGCACATCGTCGCCACCCGCAGCTCCCCCGCCCGGGCGGCGGGCACCGCCCCCCCCGGCGGGATGCAGCGCAGCACGAGGTCCGCACCGGCGGCTTCGGCGCGGGCCAGCTCCACGCCCTCGGCCTCGATCGGGTCGGCGGCTTCGCGGTCGCCCGCGGTGTCCACCAGCGTGAGCCGCGCCTCGTGGAGCTGCAGCGGCGCTTCCACCGCATCGCGCGTAGTGCCGGCCTGCGGGGAAACGATCGCGCGGGGCCGGCCTAGCAGCGCGTTGAACAGGCTCGACTTGCCCGCGTTCACCGGCCCGGCGAGCACCACCCGGGCCCCCTCCACCGCGATCCTACCGGCCCGCCACGTGGCGCCGAGCCGCGCCGCCTCCTCCGCCAGCTCCGACAGCCGCGCGGCGAGCGCCGCATCGCTCCCCACGAGGAGGTCCTCCCCCGGGTAGTCGAGCACCGCCTCCAGCTCGGCGCAAACGTCGACGAGCGAGGCACGAAGGGCCTCGATGGCCGCGACGAGCCGCCCATCGAGGCCCGCCCGCGCGAGCTCGAGCCCCGTGCTGGAGCGCGCCTCGATGGTGGCGAGCACCGCTTCGGCGCGGGTGAGGTCCATCCGGCCCGCGAGGAAGGCGCGTCGGGTGAACTCCCCCGGCCGGGCCAGGCGCACGCCCAGCACCGCCAGCAGGCGCTCCACGAGAAGCGGGTTGCCGTGGCCGGCGAGCTCCACCACGTCCTCGCCGGTGTAGCTCCTCGGCCCCGGAAAGACGGTGACCACGCCCTCATCGAAGGGGCCGGCCGCGTCGGCGAAACGCCGCACCCCCGCATGCCGCGGCGGCGGGAGCGTGCCGGCCACCCGCGCCGCCACGGCGCAGGCGTCAGGGCCGGACACGCGCACCACCGCGATGGCCGCGTGCCCCCAGGCCGTCGCACAAGCGGCGATGGTGTCGTTCACCCGCGCCCCGACTACTCGGAGGCGGCTTCCCCGCCAGTCGGCCGGAAGATTTCCACGCGGCGCTCCGAGCCCTCGCCCACGGAGCGGGAGGCCACGCCGTCCATCTCCTGGATTTCGAGGTGCACGAGACGACGGTCGAAGCTGTTGAGCTCGCGACGGATCACCTCGGACTCGCCCGTTTCGAGCACCTTCTCGGCGAGCTTGCGGGCCAGCGAGCGAAGCGCGTCGGCATCCTGGCGGCGGGGGCGGTCATCGCGGGGGCCGCCGGGGCGGGGGCCGCGGTCATCCCGACGGGGGCCGCGGTCATCGCGACGCGGGCCACGATCGTCGCGGTCGAGGCGGCGGGGGCCGCGGTCGTCACGCGGGCCGCGGTCATCGCGCGGGGGGCGGTCATCGCGCGGGGGGCGGTCATCGCGCGGGGGGCGGTCATCACGGCGCTCGCCGCCATCGTCGGAGCGGGCGATGTCGAGCCGGAACTGGGTGCCTTCGAACTGGCCGCCCACGTTGCGCTCGAGCAGGTGCTGGATGGCGCGGAGGGTGGTGCCCTGGCGGCCCACGAGGTGCCGCGCGCCTTCGCCGGCGTCCACGTACACCACGGCATCCTGACCCTTCATGTCGGCGCGGACCGTGGCGGTGCGGCCCATGCTGGTGAGGAGGCCACGAACCCACGCTTCCGCCGCGATGGCCGGCGCCACGGCCGCCATGTCCTTGGCCCAGGCGAAGATCTTCACCGTGGCCGCGCCGGAGCTGCCCGAGGCCTTGAAGTGCGCGAGGTCCAGCTTGTGTTCCACCGCGTTGACCGGCACGCCCAGCTCGGCCGCAGCGGCCTCACGGGCGGCGAGGAGGGTGCGCCCTTCGGCGACGACATGATTCTCAGGTAGCGACATCGGGAGCTCCAGCAGGAACGATGGGGGGGAACGAACGCGTGTTGTACCACTGCTGCACAATCGCGAGCACGGTGTTCAGTGAGTAGTAGAGGGAAAGGCCGGCGGGCGCGGTCCACATCATGAAGCCGAAGATGAGCGGCATCATCTTCATCATGCGCGCCTGCGTCTCATCCATGCCGGTCATAGGGGTGAGGCGCTGCTGGGCGAACATGCCCGCCACCACGAAGGCGGGCAGGATGCCGTAAGGATCCTGACCGCTCAGGTCCTGGATGTAGAAGAACTGGGCGTTGAAGAGGCTGGGTTCGTAGCTCAGCGCCGAGAAGAGCGCGAAGAACACCGGCATCTGCACCAGCATCGGCAGGCAGCCACCCACGGGGTTGACGCCGTGCTTGGAGAACAGCGCCATCTGCTCGCGGCTGAGCGTTTCTTTGTCATCCGCGTGCTTCTCCTGCAGCTCCTTGATGAGCGGCTGGAGCGCCTGCATCTTGCGCCCCGAGATGAGGGCCGACCGGGTGAGCGGGTAGGTGATGATCCGCACCAGCAGGGTGAGGGCGAGGATCGAGACGCCCCAGTTGCCGATCACCCCGTGGAGGAGGTGGAGGGTAACGAGCATGAACTTCGCGAAGAGGCCGAAGAAGCCGAGCGAAGCCGCGGTGGAGAGGTCGTGGCCGGCGGCCTCCAGCGCGTGGAGCTCACGTTCGCCCGTGTAGATCGTGAAGGCCGCCTCGACCGGCGCCCCCGGGCCCACCCCTTCACCCGCGAGGGTGTAGAGCGCGCCCACCCGGTCCCGACTGAACTGCTGCCAGGAGAGCACGGCGCCCCCCGGCGACTCGGGCGCCGCGGCGGCCATGTGGTACCGATCCCCCACGCCGAACCACGACACCGGACCCTCGAGAACCTCGGGCTGGGCAAACGACGTGGCCGTGAGGGTTTCGAGGTCGCCATCCACCGTGGCCATGACGAGCGGTACCGCCGACTTTCCCGCCGCCGCGTTGGGCACCGGTGCCGCCGCCATACCCACCCAGAAGGGGCCCAGCAGCGGCCGATCGGCCTCGAACCGAAGCACGGCCGACCACAGGCCATCCTGGCCCGGTGTGATCGTGCGCGTGATCGTGAGGCCATCGGCCGTGGCGCGCTGCTGCACGAGCGGCTCGGTGGAGACGATGGTCCACTTGCCGCCGAGCGCCACCGGACCGCGGCCCGCGAGGAGGAACTCGCCTTCGGGCAGCATCTCGAGCGCCGCGCCGCCACCCGCGTAGGGATGCCACCCGTCGGAGGTGCGACCGAGCACGCGCTCCCACGCCCAGCTCCACCATCCGGTCACGTGCTTGCGCCCCGCGACCGCCGGGAACCGCACCCCACGAACGGCGCCACAATCACTCAACTCGAGCTCGGTGCCCCCCGACTTCAACAGGGTCGTGGCGCCGGTACAGGGCTCCTCCGCCGACACGGCGGCGACCGGACTGGCGGCCACCACGGGGGCAGGCGCACCGGGTGCGGCCGTTTCGGTGATGGGCGCAGCGCCCGCCAGCTCGGGCGGCGGCGGCGGCGGCGCGAAGAAGAACTGCCAGATCGTGATGATCACGAGGCTGAGCGCCACGGCCGTGAAGAGCCGCCGATCGTTCTGGTCCTTCACGTGATCTCCGGCGGCGGGGGCAGGGGAACGGGATCGAACCCGCCGGCATGCATGGGATGGCAGCGACAGATCCGCTTCACGCCCATCCACCCGCCACGAACGGGCCCCCAGTGCTGGATGGCCTCCGCGGTGTACCGGCTACAGCTCGGGTAGAACCGGCACATCGGCGGCATGAAGCGGGAGACCAGCCGTTGCCAGCCGCGGATCAGGGTGAGGAGGAACCAGGTCATCGGCCGGATCGGGAGAGAAGCGAGTCAAGCTCATCGGTGAGCGGCTGAAGCCCCGCGAGGGCTGCCGCCGGCAAAGCGATAAGCACGAGATCGCGGTGCGGCGGCATCCGATCGGCGAGCGCACGAATTGCTTCGCGCAGCCACCGTTTCACGCGGTTCCGCACCACGGCGTTTCCCACCTTTCGGCTCACCGCGAGGCCCGCCCGCGAGCCGGCTTCCGCGCGTGGGGCTACCACGAGCGTGAGGAACCTCCCGCGCTGACGCCGCCCGGTGCGCTGAGCCTGGGAGAAGTCTGCCGAACGGCGAAGACGCTCGGGCGGCTCAGTCGCGCTTGGACGCAACGGTGACGACAAGGCGCTTGCGGCCCTTCGTACGGCGGCGAGCCAGCACATTGCGACCCGAGGGGGTGGCCATGCGGGCGCGGAAACCGTGGGTGCGCTTGCGGCGCTTGTTGTGGGGCTGGAAGGTGCGCTTGGACATCTGGGGACTCCGGCAAGAGCGCGGGCGGCTAACCCATCCCGCCAATCCGGCAATGCCCGTCTGCCGATCGTGGAGAATCGGCGGAAGTCGATCGCAATCCTCCATTCTTGCAAAACCGTGCCGCCAACCCTTCAACCCCGCCGCGCCTCCCCCGCGACCGCTCCTCAATCTGCCGAAAGGCACTTGAAACCGATCCGATCCCTGAGGTAGACCGGGGGCCGGGGCCGGCGACCCCGCTATACGCGTCGGTCACGCTGGGGGGCAGGGGATGGAAGCAACCTGGGCAGCATTCTGCGCCGCGCTGGAACGCCGAATCGGCGCCCAGAACATGGAGATCTGGTTCAGCAGCGGCGCTCTTCGCCTCGGATCCACCGAGCCCGGGCGCGTGCGCCTCCTCGCCGAGAACCGCGCCACCTTCGAGTGGGTGCGCGACAACTTCCTCACCGACATTCGGACCGCGTGGGAGGAGGTACAGGGCCGACCGGTCGACGTGAAGGTGTCCTGGGATGGCGCCCCACCCGAGCCCGAACCGATGGAGCACCGCCGCGGTTCGCGGCGCGGAGCCAGCCGCCTCGAGCGCGGCATGGCCTTCGAGAACTTCGTAGTGGGCAAGTGCAACGAGTTCGCCCACGGCGTGGCCTGCGCCGTGGCCGACGAGCCCGGCGTGGCCTACAACCCCTTGTTCATCTACGGCAGCACGGGCCTCGGCAAGACGCACCTCATGCACGCCATCGGCAACCGGGTGGAGCGCAGGCTCGGCGGCGGCGTGGAGTACATGACCGCCCAGCAGTTTTTCGACGCGATGGTGTCCGCGTTCCAGAACCGCAACATTTCGGACTTCCGCGAGCGTTTCCGCAGCGAGATCGATGTGCTGCTGCTCGACGATGTGCAGTTCATCGCCGGTCGCGACCGCACGGAAGAGGAGGTCTTCCACGTCTTCGAGTGGATGATGCAGTCGCGAAAGCAGATCGTGCTCTGCGCGGACCGCCCCCCCAACGAGATCGGCAAGCTCGAGCCCCGCCTCCGCACCCGGTTCTCCCAGGGCCTCATCGCCGACGTGCAGCCCCCCGACGTTGAAACGATGATGGCCATCCTCGGCCGGAAGGCCGAGGTGCTGCAGCTCATCCTCCCCTCCGACGTGCAGTACGCCATCGCCCAGCGCGTGCGGAACAGCGTTCGTGAGGCCGAGGGGGTGCTCAACCGCCTGGCCGCCCTCCATGCCTTCTACGGCAAGCCGGTGAGCATGGCCTTCATCCAGGAGCGCATGGCCGACGTGCTCCCGCCCGACTCGCCGCCGCCCTCCCCCGAGGTGATCATCCAGCGGGTGGCCGAGCACTACCACATCCGCTCCAGCGACATCCGGGGCGATCGCCGCCCCGCCAACATCGTGTTCCCGCGGCAGCTCGCCATGTACCTGTGCCGCACCGTGGCCCGCCTCTCCTTCCCGGAGATCGCCCGCGCCTTCGAGCGCGACAACTCCACGGTCCAGTACGCCTGCAAGAAGGTGACGAAAGACGCCAAGACCGATCCCAACCTCCGCGCCGAGCTCGAGCTCCTCGAGAAGATCGTGCGCGGGGAGGGCTGAACATCGGTTCCTGTGGGCAAGCTGTGGGCAAGCCTGCGGAGAAGGGGGGGCAGATCCTGCGGAGGGTTCTCCCGGCTCGACACCGGCCTCCGGCGCCCCCACGCACCCTGGGGACAACCCCCCGCCGGAACCCCTGGATATCCACGGGGTTCTCCCGAGTGGACACCGAGGATCAACGCGGAGAGATCGAGTTCTCCACACTCTCCACAGACCTTATCAAGATCATCAAGATCACATAGATCAAGATAGAAGACCTGTTCCCTGCACCCGGACTCCCCATGGACATCCTCATCCACCGCGACGAACTGGTCCGGGCCCTCGCCCGCGCCCAGGGAATCGTAGAAAAGCGTCCTACGCTCCCCATTCTCAGCGCGGTTCTGCTCCAGACCACCCCGGAAGGCCTCCGCGCCACCGCCACCGACAAGACCATGACCGTGATCGGCGACTACGCCGCTACCGTGCGTTCCTCGGGCGAAGTCGCGGTCGATGCCAACAACTTCTTCCAGATCGCCAAGGTTCTTTCTGGCGATATCGTCACCCTCACCGTGATCGACAATGGTCGCCTCGAAGTGCGGGCAGGCGCGTCGGTGTTCAAACTCTCAACGTTCAACGCGGCGGATTTCCCGGTCACGCCGGCGCTCGACCAGGCGCGCTCCTTGGCCATGGAGTCGGGGGCGCTGCGCCGGGTCATCGATCGGGTGCACTTCGCCGTGGCGCCCGACGACAACCGCTACGGGCTCAACGGCGCCCACGTGGAAGACACCAGCGTGAGCGACGGCGCGGTCGTGCGCTTCGTGGGCACCGACGGCAACCGCCTCTGCTGGGCCCAGGCCCCCTACAAGGGCGAGCTCGGCATCGGCAAGAAGATGCTCCTGCCCCGCAAGGGCCTCGGCGAAATCCGGAAGCTCCTCGATGGTTACGAGGGCGATGTGCAGATCGCCTTCGGCGACCGCGCGGCGCTCGTGCAGTACCCCGGCATCCTCGTGCACCTGCGGCTGCTCGAGGCCGACTTCCCCGACTATCGCCAGGTGCTTCCCGCGTCGTTCAAGCGCCGTGTGGTGGTGGATCGCGATGTGCTGCGCGAGGCGCTCCGGCGTGTGTCCATCCTCGCCACCGATGCCACGAACTCCGTGCGCTTCCAGTTCACCTCCGATGCGCTCCAGCTCTCGGCCCGCAAGGCCGACGCGGGGGATGGCAAGGAGGATGTGCCGGTCGAGCTTCAGGGCGAGCCCATCAGCATGGGCTTCAACGCGCGCTTCATGGTGGAGGTCCTCTCCGCCATGCAGGGCAGCCGCGTGGCGCTCGAGCTCGGCGAGGCGCTGGCCCCGTGCATCCTGCGCGATCTGGACGATGACAACGCGCTGTTCGTCGTGATGCCCGTCCGCCTCGACTGAGGATTCCCCATGCGCGTGATGAGACTCCAGGCCCAGGGCTTCCGGAACCTGGGTGCGGAGGTGCTCGACGTGGATGCGCCGTTCGTGGCCTTCGTGGGCGCGAACGGTCAGGGAAAGACGAACTGGTTGGAGGCGGTGGCCGCGCTCGGTACGCTGCGGAGCTTCCGCACCTCGCGCACCGCCGAGCTCATCCGCTTCGGCGGCACCGAAGCGATGGTGGAGGGCTCCGTTGATTCCGACGGCATGATCCGCCGCTACCGGGTGGCATGGGCAGGAGGGGAACGGTCCCTGCGCCGGGAGGATCGCACGGTGGATGCGGTGACCTGGCTGCGGAGCCTGCGGGCGGCCTGGTTCGTGCCGGGCGACGTGCTCCCGATCCGCGGCGAGCCCGGCCTCCGCCGGGCCATGCTCGACCGTGCGGCCCTCACCCTCGACCCCAGCTACCTCTCTCTCGCCCAGCAGCATCGGCGCTGCCTGGAGCAGAAGACGGCGCTCCTGCGCTCCGGCCAGGCGGACGGGCCCACCCTCGATGCCGTGGATGCCCAGCTCGCCGGGCTGAGCGTGCGTGTGGTGGCGCGCCGGCTCGAGACCGTGGCGCGCATGTCGCCCCACTTCAAGCGCTTCTACGAGGAGTTCGGGGGCGCGGAGGAGCCCGTGGTGCGCTACCGCCCGCACGTGTCGGGAGACGAGGAATTCGTGATGGAGAAGATGCTCGCCGCCCGCGTGCAGGAGCGCGATCAGCGGCGGGTGCTGGTGGGGCCCCACCGCGATGAGCTCGAGTTCTCGCTCCTCGGTCGGCTCGTGCGCGCCTACGCCTCGCAGGGGCAGGCAAGGTCGGTGGTGCTGGCCTGGAAGCTCGCCGAGCTGGCGGCCGCCCGGGTGGGCGACGACGCACCCCTGTTCCTGGTGGACGACGTGGGCAGCGAGCTCGACCCGGGGCGCACCGCCCGCCTCGTGCAGGTGGTGCGTTCGCTCGGCGCGCAGGTCTTCGTGACCACCACCGATCGCCGCTTCCTGCCGGCCGACCTTCAGGACTTCCGCATTTTCGAGGTGGCGGCGGGCGTCGCTCGGCGGTCAACGTAGTGTCATCGGCTGGTCGGCGCGGCCCAGCGGGGCTAGGTGGCGCGGCGAACGGAGAATCTCGCATGCTGATCGTCACTCTCGCCCTCGCGCTCACCGGCTGTGCGGAAACCATCACCGGCGATGCCACCGCGGGCGCCGATGTGTTCGCGGCCAACTGCGCGAGCTGCCACGGCGCCGATGGCACCGGCGATGAAGCGAACGGCTTCCCCAACCTCGTGGAAGAGGCGCCCGACGCGGCAGAGATCGAGGAGTACGTGCGGGATGGCGAGGGCGTGATGCCCGCGTTCGAAGGCACGCTCGACGATCAGGAGATCGCCGACGTCGTCGCTTACGTCGACGGCCTCTAGGCCTTCGGCACGGGCAGGGCGGCGAGCACCTCGCCAACGGAGGCGTGGTCGCCCGCGTAGCCCGCGAGGTGGAGGAACCGCACGTCGCCGCCGGGCAGGATCACCAGCTCCCCGCCCTGCTGGAGGGCATCACCCGCGGTCGCAGACTGCATGTGGCCGCTCGACAGCGCGCGCGCCGTGGCGAGCGCCGCACGCGGATCGAAGACGCTGACCATGCTGCGGCGGGCGCCGAGGGCGGCGTAGGTTTCGCGGCGCGGGTCGGTGTAGACGGGCGCGGTGATGCCCTCACGGTCGCGGAAGTCGGCGGCCATCGCGGCCGTGCCGTTGCCGATGAACGCGAGCTCGGCCCCCCGATCGGTGATCTGCGACGCCGCCTTTGCGAAGTGAGCAACCTGCTCACGGCAGAAGAGTCAGCCGAAGTGGCGGAGCCAGATGAGCACGCGGGGGCGGTCCGCCCAGAGCGTGCCCACGACGACCGGCTGCGCGGCGGGGTCGAGGACGGTCAGCGGGGCGAGCGCGGCGGCGACGGGGTGCATGGGAGCGCGTAACGCGGCCCTCCGCGCGAGGGTCCCGACGGGCTAGTTGGGCCGTCCACGCCAGGCCATCGATGTCGCTCGTCCTCCACGGCTCCTCCTTCTCCACGTTCACCTGGTCCGCGCGCCTCGCGCTGGCCGAGAAGGGTGTCGCGTACGAGCTTCGTCCCGCCAACCTTCGGGAGGAGGGCTACACCTCGCTCCATCCCTGGCGCCGCATGCCGGTGCTCGACGATGGCGACCTGCGGCTCTTCGAGGCCTTCGCCGTGATGCGGTACGTGGACGAGGCCTTCGAGGGCCCCGCGCTCCAGCCCGCTTCGCCCGCCGCCCGTGCCACGATGACCCAGTGGATCAGCGCCTTCAGCGACTACGTGGCGCCCCACGCCGTCCGCGGCGTGCTCATCCCCCGGTTCGTGCTCGCGCCGCGCGGCCTGCCGGTTGACGATGCGGCGGTGGCCGACGCCGCGCAGCGGGCGCGCAAGTCCCTCGCCGTCTTCGACCGGGCGCTCGGCGGGGGCGGGTTCCTCGCGGGCGATGCGCCCTCCCTCGCCGACTGGCTGCTGCTGCCCGTCTGGGCCAGCGGTGGTGGGCTCGCCGGCGCCGACCGCTACACCGACGACCTCCCGAACCTCGCCAGGTGGGCGGCCGCGCTCATGGAGCGCCCTGGCTTCGCAGCGACGCTCCCACGCGGGTAGACTCCACGGATGCGCGCCTCGCTCGTCCTCCCCCTCTTCCTGCTGGCCTCGGCTTGCGATGAGGGTGTCGAAGAACCGCCGTTCGAGCGTGGCGCCGAGCCCGCCTACAGCCCCGAGGCCCCGGTGGCGCGGCGGCTCACCTACGACCAGTACCAGAACACGGTCGCCGATCTCTTCGGGGAGGGCATCCTGATCCCCGGTTCGCTCGAACCCGACACGCGGGTGTCGGGCCTCTACGCCGTCGGCGCCTCGGTCACCTCGATCTCGGCGCTCGGCGTGGAGCGCTACGAGTCCGCCGCGTTCGATGTGGCCGAGCAGGTGCTCGCCGACCCCACCCGGCGGGCGCGCCTCGGCAGCTGCTCGCCCGGCACCGTGCGCGACGATGCCTGCGCGGCCGAGCTCATCGCCAACCTGGGGCCGGCAGCATGGCGGCGCCCCCTCACCGACGAGGAGAGCGCCCGGCTCGTCACGATCGCGGGGGATGCCGCGGAGGCGCTGGGCGGCTTCGACGCCGGCTTCACCTACGCCGTCGCCGCGCTGCTGCAGTCGCCGCACTTCCTCTTCCGCCCCGAGGTGGGCGAGCTCGGGGAGGACGGCGTTCGCCGCTACACGGCCTGGGAGCTCGCCACCCGTCTGTCCTTCTTCCTCTGGGATGGCCCCCCCGACGAGGAGCTTCGGGCCGTCGCCGCCTCCGGCGCCCTGCTCACGGATGCGGAGCTCGCCACCCAGGTCGATCGCCTGCTCGCCGACGCGCGTGCCCGGCGGGGTCTCCGCGCGTTCGTCTCCGACATGCTCCAGCTCGCCGACCTCGACAGCCTCACCAAGGACCCCACGATCTTCGTGTACACGAGCGCCGGCCTCGGCGCCTCCGCGCGCGAGCAGACGCTCCTCGATGCCGAATCGCTCGTGCTCGACGAAGACGCCGACCTCCGCAAGCTCCTCACCAGCACCGACACCCACCTCGACCGCACGCTGGCCGCGCTCTACGACGTGCCGGCCCCCGCGCGCGAGGGCTTCGGCGCCACGCGGCTGCCCTCCTCGGGCGGGCGTCGGGGTTTCCTCGGGCAGGCGAGCTTCCTCGCGCTGCAGGCCCACGCCACGAGCACAAGCGTCACGTTGCGCGGCAAGTTCATCCGCGAGGTGCTCCTCTGCCAGAACCTGCCGAGCCCGCCCGCGGGGTTGAACACGGCCATCCCCGAAGCGAGCGAGGACCTGCGCACCATGCGGGAGCGCGTGGCCCAGCACCTCGAGGACCCGAGCTGCGCCTCCTGCCACCAGGTGATGGACCCAATCGGCCTCGGGCTCGAGAACTTCGATGGCGTGGGGCGCTGGCGCGAGGAGGAGAACGGCGTGGTGATCGACCCTTCCGGCCAGCTCGACCAGGAGACGTTCGCCGATGCCTGGGAGCTCGGCGGCACGCTCGCCGCGCACGAGGACTTCGGTCCCTGCGTGAACCGCACCCTCTTCCGGTACGCCACCGGCCGCACCGAGGCGGACGCCGAGCAGCCGCTTGTGGACTGGCACGCCGATGGGCTGCAGGAGTCGGGCTACCGGCTGAGGTTCCTGATGCGGGATGTGGCGCTCGGTCCAGCGTTCCGGGTGGTGGGGGAGGTGCAATGAGCCCGATCTGGCGGCCGGGGGTGGTCGGGGTGGGTCCGCGCACGCGCAAGCCGCGTGTCGGGGCGCCGCCCTCACGGCGGGGGTTCCTGCGCGGGATGATGCAGGGCAGCGCGGTGTTCGTGGGGCTGCCGCTCCTGGAGCGCATGCTCAACGGCAACGGCACAGCGCTCGCCTGCGGCGGGGCCATTCCCAAGCGCTTCGGGCTCTTCTTCTGGGGCAACGGCAACAACCCCACCCGCTGGGTGCCTGCCACCGACGGCGCCGACTACGCGCTGAGCGAGCAGCTCGCGCCCTTGCAGAACGTGAAGGCCAAGATGTCGGTGGTCACGGGCCTCTCCGTGAAGGTGCCCAACCTGCTGCCGCACACCTCCGGCGCAGGCGGCCTCCTCACCGGCATGGCGCCCTTGTCGTCCGACGGCAACGAGACCTTCGCGGGCCCCACGATCGACCAGGTGGTGGCCGCCGAGGTGGGCGGCGACTCGCTCTACCCCTCGATCCAGACCGCCGCGACCGATGCGAACGGGCAGAGCTACAACGGCCCCAACAGCCAGAACCCCCCCGAAACCGACCCCTACACCCTCTACGAGCGGCTCTTCGGCGCCAGCTTCCGCGAGCCGGGCGAAGAGGCGGTCGTCGATCCCACCCTCGGGCTGCGCCGCAGCGTGCTCGACTCCGTGTCCACCGACATCGTGAGCCTGCAGTCCCGCCTCGGCGCCGCCGACAAGGCGCGGCTCGACCAGCACCTCACGGGCGTCCGTGACCTCGAAACGCGCCTCGCGCGCCTCGAGGAGGACCCGCCCTCGCTCGAAGCCTGCTCGCGCCCCGAGAGCGAGCCCCTCGCGAGCTACCCCGACGAGGAGGGCCGCCCGCAGATCAGCGCCCGCAGCCGCGCGATGATCGACATGCTCGCGATGGCCTTCGCCTGCGACCAGACGCGGGTCTTTGGGCACTACGTGTGCGATCCGGTGAGCAACAACCTCTTCCCCGGCGCGAGCGCGGGGCACCACAACCTCACCCACGACGAGGGTGGTGATCAGCCCGAGGTCAACGCCATCACCCTCCAGATCGTGACCGAGCTGGCCTACCTGCTCGAACGGTTCGACTCGGTGGTGGAGGCGGATGGCACCCTGCTCGACAACTGCTGCATCCTCGGGTGCAGCGAGGTGAGCCTCGGCCAGACCCACAGCCTCGACGATATGCCCATCGTGCTCGGCGGCGGCCTCTGCGGCACGCTCCGCACCGGCATCCACTACCGGAGCTACACCGGCGACAACGCCAGCAGCCTGATGCTCAGCATCCTGCGCGGCATGGACATCCTGGCCACCAGCTTCGGCAGCGAAGACGCCTACACCGAGTCCGGCTTGTCCGGGATCGAGGTGTAGGTGGACAAGAGAATGGCGCGATCAGACGGGCGTCGGAGGGGCACGGGGGCCGCCTGGGTGGCCCTGTTCCTGCCGCTCCTCGGCTGCGAACCCGAGCCCACCGACGAGGTCTGCTCGATCGACGACGCCCCGCAGCTCCTCGTGGTCCGCACCCTCGGCTTCGCCCTCGCCGACGACGCGGGCCTGAGCCTCGGGTTCGACCTCGACGGGGAAACGAGCGTGGAGAACGGCGCCTCCGGCTGCGGCATCGCCGACTACACGAGCCCCGACGGTGAAGCGGGCATCGACAACGCCTTCACCCGGCTCACGCCGGCGCTCGAATCCACCGAGGCCAAGATCTCGGCCATCGAGGGCCTCGTGCAGGCCGCGATCACCTCGGGCGAGCTCCTGATCGCGCTGGAGCTCGGCGGGCTGGACGACTGGGAGGAGGATGGCTGCGTGTCCGGCGAGGTGGGCCAGGCCGCCGGCACGCCCATGCTCGGCACCGATGGCCTCATCCTCGACGGCCAGACCTTCGATCGCGACGAGGAGGTCGACCGCGCCGCGCTGGACGATGGCCGCATCCAGAAGGGTGTGTACGAGGCGGGCGGCCTGAGCGTGGACCTCCCCGTGCAGATCCTCAACGCGAGCCTCACGCTGCCGTTGCGCGAGGGTCGCATCCGGGTGGAGCGTGATGGGGACGACCTCTTCAGGGGCTACCTCGCGGGTCGGGTGAGCGCGGCCTACATGCTGCAGATCGCCCAGAGCGAGAACATCGATCCGACCGTGGCTGACCTGCTCAGCGTGGTGTTGATCGCCAACGCCGACTTCGACGACGAGGATGGAACCGTGTGCGGTGCGGTTTCTGTCGTGCTCCAGTTCGAAGCCGTCGGCGCCTACTACTACGAGGACTGAATCATGCGTGTGGGTCTCCTGCTCTCCTCCAGCACGCTCCTCCTGCTGGGTCTGGCCTGTTCCGGCGGGGCCGATGAGCTCCCCCCGCCGCCGCCGCCGCCCGGCGGGGTGGTGGCGCCGAAGGAGGAGGTCCCGCCGGAGCAGGTTCCGCCCGTCGACGCGCACCCGACGGCCTCCGCCACGCTCCTGCCGCCGCCATGGGGCGATCTCGGCCTCACCTACACCGGCACCACCGTGCTCCTCGTGGAGCCCGCCTCCGCCGTGCTCGTGACTACCGCGGCGGCCTCCACTGCCGCCGACGCCTTGTTCACGACCTGGCAGGCCAGCCTCACCGCGGCCGGGTTCACGCCCGGCGCGGCGGTCTCCGCCGGGGATGACACCACCCAGGTGTGGACGCTCGGTCAGCGCCGCATCGGCATCGCCCACGGCCTCGTCGACACCACCGCCTACGTGATGGCGGAGGACCAGGAGAAGCTGCCCACCGGGGCGATCTCCGCGCGCACCACCGACGGCGCGGTGCGCATCCTGCTCACGGCCAGGACCTCCACGGCCGTGACCACGCCCCCCGAAGAGCTGGCCCCGCGCTCGGGCGGCGACCTGCCCGGCAAGGACCATCCCTTCGTGTCGGCGAAGGACAAGGGCAGCGCGTTCTCCCCCACCCGGGAGGGCAAGCCGGGCGGAAAGAAGCCCGGCGGCAAGGGCAAGGGCAAGAAGGCTGACTGAGCGGAGTCCGGTTTGAGCGGGTATGGTGGGGGCGTGAAAAAGCGCACGCTGGCCGGCCTCGCCGTCGCAACCCTGATCGCTGCCGTTTCGGTCGGCCTCGCCGCCGCGGGGAGCCTCCCCGCCAAGAGCTCGGCGGTGTCCCAGACCACGGGCAACCCGCTCGACGAAAAGGGCTTCGAGATGCTGCCGAGCCCCATCTGGTCGAAGGACCGGCTGCGGCGGTGCAGCCTGCTCGCCGTGGGTGAGGCCCCGCAGTACGGCGGCAAGCTCATCACCACCACGCTCGAGGTGAGCCGCGGCGCCGCGGTGATGACCGCGTGGCACTTCTACGACACCGAGAACAACCTCGCGCTCCACCAGCAGGGGTCCACCTGCTTCACCAACGTGAAGGTGAAGCAGCCGGCAGGCAACTACCGCTTCGAGTTCACCCTGCCGGAAACCCCCGTGGCGTTCGACGCGGCGGTGAACACGGCCGCGTCGGCCAACCCGGCCTTCCACGCCTGCCGTGAGGTGCACACCGAGAAGCCCGCCACGCCCGTGGTGGTGAGCATCCTCGTGGAGGAGGACAACTCCATCTTCGTGAGCGCCGGCACCCGCAACATCAACAACCTCCGCGACTGCCTCGGAAAGTCCCTCGCGGCCTGGGCCGAACCCCAGCTCGCCGCCGGTACGTTCCCGCTGACGCGCCCCGCCGTGGTGACGGCAACGCTCCCGGTGGTGCCGGTGGTCTTCCCGCCCGCTGCGCCGGCGTCGGTGCCGTGAGCCTCGCGGCCGCCGGCGGCGCGCTGTTCTTCGCGGGCGCCGCAGCCGCGGCCGAGGAGCCCGTGCTCCTCCTCCCTGCCACTCCCCCTCCCGGCTTTGCCGTCGGCTCGTTGGGGTACGCCGTGGGGGTGCGATCCTCCGCGGAGGCGCTGCCGGAGAAGGGCTGGCAGTCCGATGACCCCCACGTGCTCTGCGAGGTGTTCCTCGGCCGCGTGCTCACGGCCACCTGGACGGTGAACGGCCGCGCGGGCGATTGGCCCACCACCCTCCCCGAGCGCGCGGAGTGCCACAACGGCGCGCTGCACGTGCCCTTTTCGCTGGGCTTCCGACTCGGCGACCAGAACGCCTTCCGGGCGGCGAGCGGTGCCCTGGTGGTGCCGCACGACGGCGAGGCGCCCGTGGCGGTGAGCTGGGAAGTGGCGGAGCTCGCGGTGGCGGCGAACGCGCTGGGCCCCGATCGCGGCGTGGTGTGCGGGGTGGGCACCGGCGGGGAGTGGACCGTGCGGCTCGGCCCCGGTGCCCTCGCCGGGCCGACGACCTGCGAGGTCACCTTGGCGAGCGGGACGATCGTGAAGAGCGAAGTGCTCGTGGTGCGCACCCGCCGCTAACGGCGGGGGTTCTGCTCCACCCACGACACGAAGCGGCGGATCAGGCCCTGCGCGAGCTCGGTGTCGGGCGCCTCGGCCATGATCCGGTCGATGCGCTCGGCCTCGGCGGGATTGCCCGCGTAGTGGGCCCGGTAGTAGTTCCACCGTTCGATGGTGGTGGCCTTGCGCAGCTCGGGGTGGAACTGGGCGGCCCAGAACGGCGCCGCATCCACCTTGAAGGCCTGGTTGAACACCTTGCGGCCGGTGGCGAGGAGGGTGACCCCGGACGGGAGGCGATCCACGTGGTCGTGGTGGCCGAGCTGCACGTCGAGGGTGCGGGGGAGGTTGGCGAAGAGCGGATCGCCCAGTGCGGCGTCGGTGAGGTCGACGGGGAAGGCGCCGAGCTCCTGGCGGGCATCGTCGCGGTTCACCTCGCCGCCGAGCGCCAGCGAGAGGCCCTGGAAGCCGAAGCAGCTCGCCCATGCGGGGATGCGCCGGTCGACACACTCCACGAGGCGATCGAGCATGTCGTGCACCCAGGGGTGGTCGTCGAGCACGCTGTAGGCGCCGCTGCCGCCGAAGAAGAGCAGGCCCGCCTCGTCGAACAAGCGGTCATCGAGGTGGCCGGCGCTGGCGTACGCGATCTCCAGGTCGGGGAGACCCGCCGAGTCGGCGAAACACCGAAGCTCCTGGCGTGACATCGGGTCGTCGGGATCACGCAGGGAGATGAGGACGGTGCGGCCGGTCATGGGCGCCCCGGTAACCCGCGGGAACTTTTTCTACGCGCTGCTGTAAGAGCCGGAGGCGGCCGGCGTTGTCCCCGCGAATCAGGAGTCTCCCATGCTTCTCTCCCTCGTTCTCTGGGCCTGCGCCAACAAGCCGATCGACACCGAAATCGCCGACGTGCCGGTGGATGCCCGCACGGGCACCATGGTGCCCGAGGTGGCGCGCACGGAGCGGGCGCGCCCCGCGGTGCGCATGCCCGAAGGCGAGCCCATCGTGCGGGAGTGCTACAGCGACACCCGGCGCAAGTCCCGCTCGTCCGCAGGCCCCACGGGCGGCAGCGCGAGCGGGTACGGCGGGAGCGGAAAAGGTGGTGGCGGGAGCACGGCCCAGGCCTCCCGGCCCGCGCCGGTCCCGAGCACGCCCATGGCGTCGGCGGCACCGCCGCCCCCTCCGGCACCCCCCGCGGAGGTGGTGGCCGCTCCGGCGGCGGTGGCTTCCACCAGCTCCGTGCGCGAGAACGCCAAGTCCGCGCCTCGCCCCGACGGCAACGTTCGCCCGACGGACGACGCCGTGGCCTGGGGCGGGTCGTTCGCCGAGGAGAAGACGGAGAGCCGCGTGGCCGGCAAGAAGGCGGACAGCGCCGCGGCCGCGGAGCCGCAGCTCGCGGATCCGCCCGCCAAGCGTGCTCTCGACAAGGTTGGCGAGGCGGAGGGCGTGAAGGGCGTGTCCACCGGCGGCCTCGCGGGGCGCGGCGAAGCCGACAACAAGGACGAGGAGCCGCAGGCTGCGTATGACGGCGACCGCTCCATGAGCGTCGGCACCGAGGCGCCCGCCCCGAGCCGCGCGAAGGCCAAGGAGGAGGACCTGGCGCGCTTCGACTGGGGGGGCACCACCTACCTGAGCAACGACGACTCGATGTCGCTCGCCTCCGCGCAGCGCCTCCTCTGGGCGGTGCAGAACCGCGGCCCGGTGAAGACCAGCGAGGTGCGTCCGCACGAGCTGCTCAACTACTTCAGCTTCGACACCTCGCCCGTTCCCGAGGGAGACACCTTCAGCGTGAACGCGGTTGCCGAGCAGACCGACGCGCACACCCTCTCCATGTCCTTCGCGGTGAAGGGGATGACACCCGAGCGCAAGCCGCTCGACCTGACCCTCGTGCTCGACCGCTCCGGTTCGATGTCCGCCGAAGGACGCATGGAGTACCTCAAGCGCGGACTGAAGAAGATGTCCGGGCAGCTCGAGCGCGGCGACCGGGTGGACGTGGTCCTCTTCGACCACGACGACTGCACCCCGCTGGAGAACTTCGTCGTGGGCCGCGACGACCCCTCGCTGCTCACCGACGTCATCGACAACCTCGAGCCGCGCGGCAGCACCGATCTCAACGACGGCCTCCGCGAGGGCTACCGGGTGGCGAAGACCCACGCCGACGTGGAAGGACGCAACCGCCGCATGCTCCTCATCAGCGATGCGCTCTTGAACACCGGCGAGGTGGACACCGACATCGTGTCGGAGATCGGGAAGTCCTACGAGTCTGCAAATATCCGCCTGTCCGCGATTGGCGTGGGCCGGGACTTCAACGACGAGGTGCTCGACAAGCTCAGCGAAAAGGGCAAGGGCGCCTACGTGTACCTCGGCAGCGAGGCGGTGGTGGACCGGGTCTTCGGCGCGGGCTTCGGCTCGCTCACGCAGACCATCGCCCACGACGTCCACTTCAGCCTCGACCTGCCGGACTCCCTCGCCATGGAGAAATTCTACGGGGAGGAGGCGAGCACGGTGAAGTCGGAGGTGCAGCCCATCAACTACTACGCGGACACCACCCAACTGTTCGTGCAGGACCTTCGGATGGTCGGGACGCGTCCGGTGCGGAGCGACGTGGTTCGCCTGACCGCGGAGTGGACGGACGTGGACACCGGCGAGCACCGGACTCAGTCCTTCTCCTCGACCGTGGGCGATCTGGTGGACGGGGACGCGCGCAATCTCCACAAGGGACGCGCGCTCCTCGCCTGGACCGACCTCATCCTCGCCCGCAGCCTCGGCAACGACCCCTGCGGCGCGCCCTACAGCGTGTGGAGCGAGCGGGTGGATGCCCTCGGCGCCGATGCCGAGGTGGCCTGGCTGGACGGGCTGACCGCGCCCCTGTGCGGTGTCCGCCCCACCGTGCCGAAGACGGTCGCCCAGATTCCGGGCGTGCCGTACAAGGTGAAGATCGACGCCGACCAGGTGATCGCCGAGGTGGGCATGCGCTGCGGCAGCAAGACGCACACGGAGTCGCTCATGGTGGGCAGCAGCGTGGCCACCTTCGATGTGCGCCCGGGGAGCTGCGAGCTGGTGCTCCAGGGCAACGTCCCCATGTACGCCAGCGTGCAGGTGCCCAGCACCGGCGGGGATGTGCGTTGCCTCGTGCGCGGCGGCCGCCTGAGCTGCGGGTAGGCGGACGCCGCGCGAGCGGGGCGGCTACAGGTAGAAGTAGTAGTAGTACGCCCCGTCGTCGATCACGCTCTGCCAGCTGGCGGAGTTCCGCGTTCCGGTCACGTTCTCGATGCCGCCGTCGGCCCAGTTGAACTCCCGGAGAATCCACTCGGATTCGTAGTTCATGAAAACGACGTTGGTGAAGTCGTAATCCGTTCCCGCGTAGCTGTAGGTGTAGGCATCGGCCCAGCCCCAGCCCTTCACCGAAGACGTGCCGAACCAGAAGTCGGTATAGGAGTAGGAGTCGAACAGCGTGGCGCTGGTGAAGTCTCCGCAGGAGGCGCCGGAGGTGCCGCCGGCGTCGAGGCGGGTATCGAAGGCGTACTTGCAGCTCGGGCACGAGCTGCTCGAGGCGCGGGTGCTGGAGTAATCGGCGGTGATGGAGCACACGACATCGTCGTTACCGGCGTTCACCGCGCCGAGACCGTAGGTGAGGTCGAGCGTCTTGGCCGTGGCATCGTAGGTGAGGTTGCCGACCCAGGCCAGCTCGGCCCGGCCGGTGTCGGCGTCGGTGTCCGAATCGGTGTCGGTGTCGGTGTCGGTGTCCGTGTCGGTGTCCGTATCGGAGTCGGAGTCGCTGTCCGAGTCGGTGTCGGTGTCCGAATCGGTGTCGGTGTCCGCGTCGGTTTCGCCGCCCGGACCCACCTTGTCCGTGGCGGTGTCTTCGGGGGCGGCGCCCACGCAGCCGAGGATGAAGGCGATGTTGGCGGCGATGGTGAGCGTGAGCGAGGTGCGGCGCATGGGGGTGTCCGGTCTAGTAGTAGAAGTAGTAGTAGTAGTCGCCGGCGATGACCGGGTTCCACGAGGCGGCGTACATGTCGCCATCCACGTTGTAGATGCCCGCCGCCGGGTAGTTGTAGTGGCGGAAGATCCACTCGTGGAAGCTGGCGCCATCGTCGTAGTACATGAAGATGGTCTGCGTGAGGTCGTAGTCCGTGCCGGCGTAGGTGTAGGTGTACGCATCGGCGAAGCCCCAGGCCTCCACGTTGCTGGTGCCGAACCACATGTCGGCCACGGTGTAGTAGGTGAACAGCGTGTCCGTGGCGAAGCTGCCGCAGTAGGCGCCGCCCGTGTCTTCGCCAGTGAGGGTGGTGGCGAAGGAGTACGCGCAGTCGGGGCAGCCGCTCGGGGCCTCGGCCGAGCCGGTGTGCTCCGCCGTCATCCAGCACACGTTGTCGTTGGTGGCCAGGTTCACGGCGCCGATGCCGTAGTTCACGACGACGGAGGTGCCGTCGTAGGTCATGTCGCCGGTCCAGGTGAGGTAGGCGGTGCCGGTGTCCGAGGGCTCGCAGTCCTCATCGATGTTGCCATCGCAGTTGTTGTCCACCGCGTCGCCGCAGAGCTCATCGCGCACGGGGTTGACCTTGCGGGTGGTGTCGTCGCAATCGCCGTCGTTCTCCGAGTACCCGTCGCCATCGTCGTCGACATCGAGCGGGTCGGTGCCGGTGTCGCCGGTCTCCGTGCCCGTGTCGGCGGTGTCGGTACCGGTG
>CAISIK010000125.1 GCA_903885375.1 uncultured Pseudomonadota bacterium | reverse complement strand
CGGCGGCGGCGGCGGCGGCGCTCGATCGTGCCGGGCGCGCGGCCGACAAGGCGGCCCGGGCGCTCGATGAGCTCGGTCGGGCCCAGTCGCAGGCCTCGCCGGCCTTGCAGGAGGCCCTCCGCAAGCTGGCCGACGAGCAGTCGGGGCTGGCCGAGGAGGGCCGCAAGGCCGCCGAGCGGGCGCGGGCGGTGGGCCGCGAGCTGCCGACCGACAGCACGGGCATGCAGGAGGCGGCCGACGAGGCGGCCGAGCAGGCGCAACGCGGCAGCGAGGCGCTCCAGGATGGGGATGCTCTCGGGGCGGATGGCGCCACGGGTGCGGCCGCCGAGGGGTGGCGCCGCGCCAAGCGTGAGCTCGAGCAGGCCCAGGAGGACATGCAGGCGATGCAGCAGTCCGGCCAGGGCCAGGGTGAGGGCCAGGGGCAGGGTGGGGGCGAGGAGGAGGACGGCCCCGGCGGCCCCGGCCAGGGCGGCAACGGGAGGGAGGGCTCCCGCAACCGGGAGGTGGCCATTCCGACCCCTGAGGAGTTCGACACGCCGGAGGCCTACCGCAAGGCCCTGCTCGAAGGCATGCAGGGCGAGGTGCCGGAAGCGTACCGTGCGGCGAACCGGCGCTACTACGAAGAGCTGGTGCGCCAGTGAGCGGGGTCCTGCTCCTCGTGGGTGCCCTCGCGGGCGTGGCCATGGCCACACCCGCGGAAGAAGTGCGCCGGTGCCTCGACGTGTACGACATGGAGTGCGCGGAGGCCGCTGCCGGCTCGCTCGGCAAGGACGACGCCAGCCGTGCCGCCCGCGCCGAGCTGCAGTTCGCGCTCGGCGAGTTCGCCGATGCCCACGAAAACCTGAAGGCCGCCGCCGGGAGTTTTTCCAGCACCGAGGGGTATGCCGACCGGCTCGCCCTCTTCGACCGCAGCCAACAGGCCACCGCCGACTTCGTGGCGGAAACCCGCGGTGATGTCACGCTTCGTTACCGGCCCGGGTTCGATGCCGTGCTCACCGACGAGGCGTTCGAAACGCTGCAGGCCGCGCACGACCGCATCGGGCCCGTGCTCGGCGGGGCGCCGCCCGGTGGCGTGCGCATGGAGCTGTACCCGACCGCCCAGCGCTTCATCGACGCCTCCTCGCTCCCCGGCGCCGCCGTTCGCACCACCGGCGTCATCGCGCTCTCGAAGTGGACGCGCCTGCTCGTGAGCTCGCCCCGCGCGCTGGGTCGCGGCTACGGCTGGAAGGACACCATCGCGCACGAGTACATCCACTACATCGTGGCGTGGCGCACCGAGGACCGCGCGCCCGTCTGGCTCCAGGAGGGCATCGCCCGTAGCCACGAGGTGCTCTGGCGCGTGTCGCAACCGGAGCCGCTGGCCCCCACGCAGGCCTCGCTCCTCGCCGATGCGCTGGCCAACGACTCGCTCCTGCCGCTCGCGAAGATGCACCCCTCGATGGCCTTCCTCTCCTCGCCCGAGGAGGCCTCGCTGGCCTACGCGCAGGTGAGCACGATGATCGTGTACCTGCGGCAGGTGAAGGGGCCCGGCGCCGTCTCCCAGGTCCTCGACCTCGTGCGGGGCGGGCGCGATGCGCTGCAGGCGGTGGCCGACGTGGGCGCCGATGGCGACCAGGCGGCCTTCCTCGCCGGCTGGCGCGGCTACCTCAAGGGCCTGAAGCTGGTGAGCCGCAAGCTCGCGGAGGCGGGCGTGGTGCTCGACGGCGCGGGCGATGACTTCGCCGCCGATCCGGTGCTCGGCAAGCGGGCCGACCTCGCCCGCTCCGCACGGCTCGGCGATGTCCTGCTCGAGGCCGGCCGCGCCGACGCCGCGCTGGTGGAGTACCTCAAGGCCAGCCCGCCAGGTGAGCCCCCTTCGCCGCAGCTCGCCTCGCGCACCGCCACCGCCCTGCTCGCGCTCGGAAAGAAGACCGAGGCCCGCGCGCTCCTCGTGGAGTCCGTGCGCGACTACCCCGAGTTCGCCGTCACCCGCACGCTCCTCGGCAAGCTCCTCCTCGATGCAGGCGACACCGCCGCCGCCTTCACGCAGTACCGCGGCGCGGTCGACGTCGACCCCTTCGATCCCGCCGCCCAGGGCGCGCTGGCCGACCTCTACGCGCTCCGCGGCGAGGCCCCGCTCGCCGACCGTCATCGCCGCTACGCTCGGCTCTTGCAGAGCCAGGAACCCGCACCCCGCTGAGAGTCCCATGTCCGCCCCCGACGACTCCGTTCTCTTCGACCGCCTCTCCCACGTGCGCGCCGACGTGCTCGCCCAGCTGCGCCGCCGCATCGTGGGCCAGACCGACGTCGTCGACCAGATGCTCGTGGCCCTGTTCTCGGGCGGGCACTGCCTGTTCGTGGGGGTGCCCGGCCTCGCCAAGACCCTCCTCGTGGCGAGCACCGCGCAGGCCCTCGGGCTGAAGAGCGGTCGGGTGCAGTTCACCCCCGACCTGATGCCGGCCGACGTGACGGGCAGCGAGGTGCTCGACGAGGACCGCGCCAGCGGCCAGCGCGTGCTCCGGTTCGTGCCCGGCCCCGTCTTCACCAACCTGCTCCTCGCCGACGAGATCAACCGCACGCCGCCGCGCACGCAGGCGGCGCTCCTGCAGGCGATGCAGGAGGGCCAGGTCACCATCGGCCGCCAGACCTACACTCTCGAGCGGCCCTTCCAGGTCTTCGCCACCCAGAACCCCATCGAGCAGGAGGGCACCTACCCGCTCCCCGAAGCCCAGCTCGACCGGTTCATGTTCAGCATCGAGGTGGGCTACCCCTCGGAGGCGGAGGAGGTGGAGATCGTGGAGCGCACGATCGGCGAGCAGGGGCCGGGGCCCGAGGCGGTGCTCGACCGCGACACGCTCCTCGCGCTCCAGGGGCTCGTGCGGCGCCTCCCGGTGCACGACGGCGTGTCCGCCTACGCGGTGCGCCTCGCGCGGGCCACGCGGCCGGGCCCCGGCGCCCCCGACGTCGTGCGGCAGTACGTGCAGTGGGGCGCCGGCCCCCGCGCGAGCCAGTACCTCGCGCTCGGCGCCCGCGTGCGCGCCGCGCTTGCCGGTCGCCTCAACCCCGACCTCGAGGATGTGCGCGCCGTGGCCGCCAGCGTGCTCGGGCACCGCGTCATTCCTAGCTTCGCGGCCGAGGCGGAGGGCGTGCGCCCCGCCGACATCGTGGCCCGGCTCCTGGAGGCCGTCCCCCGGTGACCGCCAAGGCGCCAGCGATCCTGTGGCGTCCCGAGGTGCTGGAGCGGGTTCGCGCGCTCCAGCTCCGGGCGCGCGCCGCGGCCGCCGGGCTCGGAGTGGGGCTGCGTCGGTCGATCCGCGTGGGTCAAGCCGTGGAGTTCGCCGACTACAAGCCCTACATGCCGGGCGACTCGTTGCGCGACCTGGACTGGCGGGTGCTGGCCCGGCGCGATCGCCTCGTGGTGCGCCGCTACCGCGCGGAAACGGAGATGGGCGCCACGCTGGTGCTCGATGCCTCGGCCGATCTCGGCTCCACCCCGGCGAAGTGGGAACAGGCCCTCGGCCTCCTGGCCACCGTGGCGTGGGTGCTTCACCTCGAAAACGAGCCGGTGGGCCTCACGGTGGTGGCGGGAGAGGGGATGGCGGTGCCGGTGCTCCGGGCGCGCCGCGGCCGCGGCCAGCTGGCGCGGATCTTCGCCACGTTGGCGAGCGTGCAGCCGGCGGGGCGGGCGGGGCTTCGTGAAGCGCTGAGCCAGGTGGGCGCGCGAGCCCATCGGCGCGGGCTGGTGGTGGTGGTGGGCGACTTCATGGAGTCCCCCGAAACGTGGACGCCGGCGCTCGATGCGCTCGTGCGTCGCCGCGCCGACGTGCGGGCCGCGCAGGTCTACGACCGCGACGAGATCGGGCTCGCCTTCGCGCAGCCGCTGCGGCTCTACTCGCCGGAGGGCGGCAGCGATGAAGCGCTCGACCCCGTGGCGATGCGCGCGGGTGTGCGCGAGGAGGCCACCCGCTTCTTCGGGGAGGTGCGCGGGGCGCTGCGCAACCGGCGCGGCGTGCACGTGCTCGCCGAGGCCCACGCCGACCTCACCGACCTCGTGGCCGCCGTGCTCGCGGGCCGCGAGGCGGGGGAGCCCTGATGTCGCTGTCGCTCCTGGCCCCCGCCGCCCTCGCGCTGTGCCTCGCCGCTGCGCTCCCGATCATCGCCCACCTGATCCGTCGGCGCCCGGAAACCCGGGTGGCGTTCGGCGCCATGCTGCTCCTCGAACGGCTGCGACGCCGGGTGGAGCGGCGCCGCCAGCTCCACGATCGGCTCATCCTGCTCCTGCGGGTGCTCGGGCTCCTCGCGCTCCTGCTTGCGTTCGCGCGGCCCGAGCTCCGGCTGCCCGAGCGCGAGGCGGAGCTCGGGGGGAGCGGGCGCGTGGTGATCGTACTCGACAACTCCCTGTCGATGGATGCGCGCGATGGCGGCGAGTCGGCCTTCGCGCTGGCCCAGCGGCAGGCGGCGGCGCTCGTGCGGGAGCTGGGGGATGGCGTGGGGGTGGCGGTCTTCGGGGCCGGCCTGCCGGAGGCTCCCGGCGTCACCGACCTCAGCACCGACCATGCGCTGGTGGCCGCGGCGATCGAGGCGATCCCCCAGGCCCAGGGCGGCACCGATCTGGAGGGCGCGCTCACCCGCGTGCGGTCGCTCCTCGCGGGCGAGCCGGGGGAGGTCGTGATCTTCACCGATGGCGCCGGGCCCGGAAACGTGGCGCGGGCGGCCAACGGGGTGGAGCGGCTGCTCGCCACGGGCAGCTCGATCCTGCCGCGGTCGGTGGGGCTCGCCGAGCCCGCCAACCTCGTGGTGGCGGAAGCCAGGTACGGCGATGGCCTCGAAGGGGGCACGGTCTCGCTCAAGCTGTTGAACTACGGGTCGGCGGCGCTGGAATCGCCCGCCACGGTGCGGCTCCCCGATGGCGCCGAGATGACGGTCTTCGTGAGCGTGCCGGGCGCCGGGGGAGGGGCGGCCGGCGAGGCTACCGCGGCCGTGACGGTGCCCCGGCAGGCCGAGGGGGGCGTGGCCTCGGTGACGGTGACGGATCCGGCGCTCCCCCTCGACGACACGCGCTACTTCCAGCTCCCTCGCGTGGGGCAGACGCGCGTGATGCTCGTGGACGGCGACCCGGGCAGCAGCCCCACCCGATCGGAGCTCTACTTCCTCGAACGTGCGGTGGCGCCCTTCGCGGGCAGCGGCGCGGCGCTCGACGTCGTCTCGCCCGCGGGGGCCCTGCGCCTCGGCACCGGCGCCTGGCGGGTGGCCGTGCTCGCCAACGTGGGCGATCCGGATGCCCTCGCCCCCACCCTCGTGGACTTCGTGCGCGGCGGCGGGGTGCTCGTGCTCGCCGCGGGCGACAACGTGAGTCCCGCGGTGTGGAACCGTTCGCTCGGGCCGCTCCTGCCTTCGCTGCTGGTGCGTCCACGCGACCTCGTCTCCTCCGATGCCGACGCCGGCATGCCGCTCCAGGCCCCCTCGATCGACGAGGAGCTCTTCGCCCCCTTCGCCCGCGGTGGCCGCGTCGGTTTTGAGCGGGTGCGCAGCCGGCGCGTGCTCACCGTCGAGCCCTACTCCGACAGCGACGAGATCCGTACGCTCCTGCGCTACCAGAGCGGCATTCCCGCGCTCATCGAGCGCCGGGTGGGTTCGGGGCGCGTGCTCCTGTGGACGAGCACGGTGGACCTCGGCTGGTCGAACTTTGCCCTCCAGAGCGTGTTTGCGCCGTTCTGGGTGCGGGCGCTCACCTGGTACGGCGGAGACATCGGCGGCGCCGCGGCGCGCTTCGAAGGCCTCGTGGGCGAGCGGGTCACGATCCCGGTGCCCGCCACCGAAACGTGGCTGGTCACCGGGCCTGGCGGCGAGCGCGTGGGCGTGGCCGGCTCCCCGGGGGCGCTCAGCTTCCTCCCCGATCGGGCCGGCGCCTACGCGGTGGGCCGTCCCGACGAGCCGCCCGCCGCCTGGGTGGCCGTGAACGTGCCGCCCGCCGAGAGTGATGTGCGGGCCGACGAGCCCCTCGCCGACGCGAAGGCGCGGCTCACGCCCGACCGGGTGGCCCGCCGCATCCCCCTCGATGCGGGGCTCCTCCTGCTCGGGCTGCTGATCCTCGCGGCGGCGGGACTGCTCGCCCGCCGCTCCCCGCCGGCCCAGGCCGAGGAGGCCGCATGAGTTCCCATCCCAGCCGTCGGGGCCTGCTCGGCGCCGCGGCGGCCCTCGCCCTCGCCGGCCCCCGCGCCGCGTTCGGCTTCGGAGCCCCCACGCGGGTCGACGTGGCCGAGCTTCAGCTCGCCCGCGGCACGCTCTCCCGCCCGAACGCCTGGTCGCGGCTCCTGCTCGAAACGGTCCAGACCACCTCGGTGGAGTGCACCCCGCGCGCGGTGCAGCTCGAGCCCGACGATCCCGAGCTCTTCGCGCATCCTTTCGCCGTGCTGGTGGGCGACGGGGAGTTCCCGTCGCTCGGCGCTGCCGCCCGCGAACAGCTCGTGCGGTACCTGAGCTACGGCGGTTTCCTCTTCGTGGACGACACCAGCGGCGTTCCGGACTCCCCCTTCGACAAGAGCGTGCGCGCGCTCATCCAGGACTGCTTCCCCACCCGCCCGCTCACCGTGCTCAGCGCGGAGCACTCGGTCTACCGCAGCTTCTTCCTGCTTCGCGAGCCGGTGGGGCGGGTGGCGCTGCACCGCCGCCTCGAGGGCATCTCGCTTGGCTCGATGCACCCGCTCATCTACAGCCAGGACGACGTGTCCGGCGCGCTCGACCGCCGGGAGGATGGCCTCGATCTGCACGCCTGCGTGCCCGGGGGTGAAATCCAGCGCCGCGAGGCCGTGAAGCTTGCGATCAACCTGATCATGTACGCGCTCACCAGCAACTACAAGCACGATCAGGCCCACGTTCGGCAGCTCATGCAGGAAGGGCGGCTCGAATGATGGACTGGCTCACCGCTGGCGGTGCCTTCGGCGGGGGAAAGCTCCTCTTCACGGGAGAGCCTCTCGTGATCGGCCTCGTCGCGGTCGTCGCGGTGGTGGTGTTCGGGCTGGCCGTGTCGGGGTCGTGGCGCTCGCGGCTGCCGGAGCTGGTGTCGCTGCTGGTGGGGTTGGCCTTCGTGGGGCTCGTGGCCGCGCGCCCGGTGTGGCTGGCCGAGGGCGAGCGGGTGGAGCCGGGGCGCTTCGTGGTGCTGGTCGACGCGTCGCGCTCCATGGCCGTGGCCGAACCCGGCGGACAAACCCGGTTCGAGAGCGCACTCGCGCTGGCGAAACGCCTCCAGGCCACCGAGACCTTCCACTTCGGCGGCGAGCTGCGCTCCGGTTCGCCGAGCGTGGCCGACCTCGATGGCACCGACATCGCCGGCGCACTCCAGGCGGTCAGCCGGCGCTATGCGGGCGAGCAGCTCGCCGGCATCGCGGTCATCAGCGATGGCATCGACCGGGGCGGCCTCATCCGCGCGGACGCCGCGGGGGCCCGATCCCTCGATGAGAGTGTGCTCCCCGCGCTTGGCGGGCCGCTCACGGTCTACGCCGTGGGCGAGGCGCGCGCGGTGCCCGACGTCTCCATCACCGATGTGGTGTCGGGTTCGTTCGCCTTCCTGCGCGCGCCGCTCACCATCGAGGTGCGCGTGGAGCGCAGCGGCCTCGGGATGGAGTCCGTTCCCGTGACCCTTACCCGCAATGGACAGCCGGCCGGGAGCGGTGTGGCGCGGTTCGACGCCGAGGGCCACGGCAGCGCGGTGTTCACGCTCGTTCCGGACGCCCCGGGGCGCTTCGTGTACGAGGCCAGTGTGCCCGTGGCGGCCGAGGATGCCGTGCCCACCAACAACCGCATGTCGCGCGTGGTGCGCGTGGTGCGCGACCGCGTGCGGGTGCTCCAGGTCTGCGGCTCGCCCTCGCTCGACCAGAAATTCCTCCGCCTCTTCCTGAAGGAAGACCCGGGCGTGGACCTCGTCAGCTTCTTCATCCTCCGCACCCAGTCCGATCTTCGCTCCGGCTTTTCGCCCGACGAGCTCTCGCTCATCGAGTTCCCGTACCGCCGGCTGTTCGACGACGATCTCTCCACGTTCGACCTCGTCATCCTCCAGAACTTCGACTACGAGCCCTTCTTCGAGCGCGACAGCACCCGGCTGCTCGGCAACATCGCGCAGTACGTGCGCGATGGCGGGGCGCTGGCGATGGTGGGGGGCGACCGCAGCTTCGATCTCGGGAAGTACGGGGGCACGCCGCTCGAGGAGGTGCTCCCAGTGAAGCTGGGCGTGCAGGGGGAGTCGGTCGACGAAGCCGCGTTCGCCCCGATGCTCACCGAAGCCGGGGCGCGCCACCCCGTCACCCGGCTGCTCGCCGACGTGGCGGAGAACGCCGCTCTCTGGCAGCGCCTGCCGCCGATGCACGGCACGAACCTCACGCTCGGCGCCGCGCCGGGGGCGGGTGTGCTCCTGCGCCACCCCTCGCGCAAGGAAGGCGGCGCGGGGCTGCCGGTCCTCGCGGTGCGGCAGGTGGGGAGCGGGCGCACCATGGCGCTCACGGTGGACAGCTCCTGGCGCTGGTCCTTCTCCGAAGCGGCGCTCGGCGGGGGGAACGAGGCGTACCTGCGCTTCTGGAAGTCGGCCATGCGCTGGCTCGTGGGCGATCCCGACGAGCAGGCTGTGGTGCTGGAGCTCCCGCGCGAAAATGTGGAGCCCGACGAACCGCTGCGCCTCACGGCTCGCGTTCGCGACGCGGGCTTCGCCGCCGTGGCCGGTGCCAACGTGGTCGGTACGGTCATCGGGCCCGATGGCGAGGTGCCCCTTTCGAGCCCCACGGGTGACGACGGCGAGGCAACGTTCCTGTTGCCAACGGCACAACGCGGCGCACATCGGGTCAAGATCACCGCCACTTCGGCCGATGGGGCGGCGTTGGGGAGCGCCGAGACCGTGTACGCCGTGATCACCCGCGACCCCGAGCTCGATCGCATCGGCGCCGACGCGGCCACCCTCCAGGCGCTCGCCGAGGCCACGGGCGGCCGCTTCGTGGCGGCCGGCACCTGGCAGGAACCCCTCCGCGACGCCACCGCCGGGCGCACCATCCAGGACCGGCGGGAGAGCCCCCTCTGGTCGGCCCCGCTCCTTGCCCTTCTCGCTGCGAGCGCGCTGGCGCTCTCCTGGTGGCTCCGCCGGCAGTCCGGCCAACGTTGAGGTGATTCGGTGATGTTCTTCTCCCTTGTGACTGCTTCCGCCCTCGCCGGCGATCCGGTGCGATGCGTGGCCTCCGTGCAGGCGCCCACCACCGACTGTGGGCTGCGCGGGGAGTTTTCGGTCACGGCCGCCGCGCGGACCGAGCGCGCCGCCACCAAGGCGGCGCGGGCCGCCCTGTCCGAGACGCTCGGCAAGGCCGTCGCGCACGTGCTGCTGAGCCAGCCCGCCTCCACGCTCGACTCGGCGAAGTGCACCGCGCTCGTGGCCGATGCCCACGTGAATTGTTTCCCCGATGCCGCGCTGGCCAAGCCGCTCTACTGCTTCGTTTCGTTGCCCGACGAGCGTTGCTGGAACGGGGAGGTGCTGACCGTGGAAGACGTAGGCTGGAAGGTGTTCGGGCGCGGTACGGCCGAGATGTGCAAGGCCGTGGATGCGCGCCTCGTGGGCCAGAACTTCACCGACCTCGCGGTGCGCCGCGCCGAGTGCGCGGCATCGTGCCTCAAGGCGACGACGGTGAGCTGCCCCTGAGCCGGATGCCCACGCCGCCAGCGGCGGGGCTGTCCTTCATCGGCACGTTCCGCTCGCGCTGGTCGAAGGCGACCACGGCGCACTGCACGGCTGCAGCCACGGCTGCGGTGCAGGCCTCCGCCACATCGCGGTCGCCGCCGGGCCCGCTCAGGAGCGAGCCCCGGATCGTGGGGGTGGCCTTGGCCTTGAGCGTGCCGAGGTAGCGGAACCGCACCTCCTCGCCGGCCTCGCTGCGCGTGACCTCCTCAGCGAGCGCCAGCCCCACCCCCATCGCCGCGGCACCTTCGGCCACGCTCCGCGCCGCGGCCGTCTCCTCGGCGCCGATCACGGCGAGGACATCGACCCGGCGGATCGTCCCGTCCGCGGCGAGCTGCACCGCCGCGCCGGCGAGGCCCGGGGCGGCCGGGCCGCTGCGCCCCTCGAACCGCTGGCCGACCTGCGCCTCGGGGCCGCCTGCCTGCATGAGCGCGGCGCCGGCCGCGAGCGCCGCATCCCGCACGGGCCCGCCGCCGCGCGCGGTGAGCTGCCGGCTGTCGCCCCAGCCGATCTCGAAGGCGGCGGCGGGCAGCCCCGTGGACTCGGTGAGGGCGGCGAGGAGCGCGTTGTCGCGGCCCTGCCCCCACTCGGGCACGTTGCAGAAGACCTCTACTTCCGCCGGCCCGTTCACGACGAGCACCACCTGGGCGCCGGCATCGCCGGGCACGCGGGCGAGCGCAAAGCGCGGCGCCGGCAGGTCGGGCGGGGTCTCGGTGGAGACGCGCAGGATGGCGAAGCAGGCGTCGAGCTCGGGGCGCACGATCGCGCCGCGCAGGGCCGAGGGGTCGAGCCCACAGCGGACGGCGAGCGCATCGAGCAGGCCCTCCACCACCGAGATGACGGGCACCGCGCCCGCGCCGCGGAGGGGGGCCGTGGGCGCGCCGCCGCTCGCGATCACCTCGGCCACGATGTCGCTGGCTGGCACCGCGTAGGGCAGGGCATCGAGGGCGTGGGCGAGGAGGCGCTCCGCATCGTGGGCCTCGCTGCCGACATCGAACTGGATGCGCAGCCGAAGCCCCAGCACCGCGCCCGTGTCGGTGGCAGCGAGCTCGCCCTCCACCCGCGCGCCGGGCCGGCGGGGGCGCTGAAGCGTGCCCTCGATGTGCTCCAACGCGAGGCGAACGGGCTGCCCCGTGGCCAGCGCGAGCCGGGCCGTGGCCACCTCCACGGCCACGGACACCCGCGAGCCGTAGCTGCCGCCGTTGGGCACCTGCCGCACGATCGCGGGCTGGCCGAGGTGCTCGAGGAGCGCGCCCGCGGCGGCTGCGGCATCGTCGGTGGCGCTGTACACCACGAGGGCGCCATCGCCGTCGACCAGCGCGAGGGCGGCCTCGGGCTCGAGCGGCGCGGCGTCGGCCACTGCGAACTGGCGGTGGAGGGTGAGGTGGTGGGCCGCGGCGGCGAAGGCGGCATCGACATCGCCGCTCTTTTGCACGCTGCGGAGGAGCGCGGTGGGGGGCGCGGGCTCGGCGGGGGAGGTGACGACCCCCACGAGGGCGGCGGCGGCCCGCGCGAGGGCGCGCGTGTCGGCCGCCACGGCCACCAGCAGGCGGCCGCCGCTCTCGATGCGCTCGCCGAGCTTCACCAGCGGGACGACGGCGCGAACACCCGGCGCAGCCTCGGCGGCCGCGAGGTCGAGCGCGTCGAGGGTGACGGGCCCGGTGGCGGCGAGGACCGCCGCGCCGTGCAGGAGCCCCGGCCGCTCGAGGTCATCCACGAAGGGACGGCGGCCGAGGATGATGTCGGCCTCCGCCTCGGTGGCCGGGTTCACCGGCGAGGAGCCGGGGCTGGTGGCGATGCCGATGGCGGCGCGGATGGTCGAGTAGCCCGTGCAGCGGCAGGTGTGGGGGGCGAGCGCGCGCTGGATCTCGTCGTCGGTGGCCTGCCGGCCGGCGGCGAGGAGCGTGCTGGCGCTCAGAACGATCGCGGGGGTGCAGTAGCCGCACTGGGCGGCGTGGGTGGTGCAGAAGGCATCGGCGAGGCAGCGCTGGTCGGCCTCGGACACGCTGGCCAGGGTACGCACCTGCTTGCCAGCGAGGGACTTCACCGGGAGGGTGCAGGTGAGGCGCGGCTTGCCGTCCACCAGCACGGTGCAGCAGCCGCAGAGCCCCTGGGGCGAGCAGCCCGCCTTCACGCCCACCACGCCCAGCTGCTCGCGCAGCGCGGTGAGGGCAGGGGACTTCGGATCGGCGATCACGGCGACGGGCGCGCCGTCGAGCTCAAACTCAAAGCGGTCGGACATCCGACCCGGCTATCCGATGCCCGACCTCAAGGCGTGTTGGGCGGGAACCGGTACACGGTGCTGTGGGCGGGTACGAGCAGCAGCTCTTCGGCCGCGGCGCGACGCTGCGCTTCGGTATCGCTCCGCAGGCGCAGGATGTCGTGCTCGAGGGTGGCGTTCTCACCGCGCACGACCGCCAGACGGTGCTCGGCGCGCTCGGCATCCCGCAGGAGCTCGCGCTGCTTGATGACGCCGTTTTCGCCCCACACGGCAAGATACAGGATCACCACCACCGCAACGGTGGGGAGGACGTTCCAGAGGAGTCGACTCTTGAGGAGTTCCATCTTGACGTGTAAAGGGTATCACGACCCTTGCCGCTGACAACGTTCCACGCGCTTTTCGTGGGGTGGCGGGCGCACATTCCGGTCGCTCTCCTCACGGCCGGGCTCAACGCCGGCTGCGGCGTGCACTACGTGGTGTCGAGCGCGGCCTACCAGGCGGAGCTCCTGACCTCGGGAGAGCCGGTGGAGGCGGTGCTCGCCGGCGGCGCGCTGAGCGTGGGCGAGGAGCAACGGCTCCGCCTGTTCGCCGAGGTCAAGGCCTTCGGCGCCCGCATCGGCCTCTCCGCCACCCACAACTACGACCGCTACGCCGTGCGCTGGCACCGCCGCATCTGGAACCTGTCGGCCGCGCCGCCGCTGTCCCTCGCGCCCCGCACGTGGTGGTTCCCGATCGTGGGGAAGGTGCCCTACCTCGGCTTTTTCACCGACGAAGCGGTGGGCGCCTGGCGCACCCGGCTGGAGGGCGAGGGCCAGGAGGTTCACGTGCGCGAGGTGGGCGCCTACAGCACCCTCGGCTGGTTCCGGGACCCGGTGCTCCCCGCGATGCTGCGCTGGAACGAGCCGCGCATCGCGGAGACGGTGTGTCACGAGCTGGCGCACGCCACCCTCTGGATTCCCGGCTCGGTGTCCTTCAACGAGAGCTTCGCCAGCGTGGTGGGCGAGGCGGCGGGCGACCGCTTCCTCGTGGAGAAATACGGCCCCGACTCCGCGGTGGTCCGGGCCGCCCGGGATGCCAACCACGACAGTGATGTCTTTACCGGCCTCCTCGTGGCGCTGGCACGGGAGCTGGAGGCCGTCTACGGCGGCGCGGGCACGGAACCGGACCGCCTCGCCGCCAAGGCCGCGCTGCTCGCGGCCTTCCCCGACCGTGTGGCCGCCGCCGACCTCCGCGACCCGGAGTCCTGGGTGCGCTACGCGCGCGCCCAGACCTGGAACAACGCCCGCCTTTCCCAGTTTCGCACCTACAACACCGGCCATGCCGCGTTCCTCGCCATCCTCGACCGGCACCACGGCGATCTCGCCGCGTTCATCGAGGACATCCGCGCGAGGACCCGCGGCGCGCGCGACCCCTTCGCCACCCTCGGTCCTTGAACCCGGCGTGCGTCCGAATTTTCGGACAGCGTTCGAAGCACGCAACGAACGGGGCTTTCGCTCAAGTCTGGTTGGAACGCCGCCGATCCCCGCCACCAAGCCGATCTTCCCGTGGTGGGGACAAGGAGCGCACGCCGATGAACGCCGCCCGCAAGCATGGCACGCAACTTGCACAAGTTCCTGACGAAACTCGAAATGGAGGATCGCTCATGGGCTTCGCATCACCGTCTCCGCGTTCGTCGCCGGTGGGAGAGGGGAACATCCTCCTCAACAAGTACCTCAAGCGCATGGGAGAAATTCCGCTCCTGAACCGCGACGACGAGGTCGAGGTGGCCCGCCGTATCGACGCGGGCGGCCCCGACAGCGAGCTCGCGCGCGCCCAGCTCGTGAACGCCAACCTGCGCCTCGTGGTGAGCATCGCCAAGGGCTACACCTACCGGGGCATCCCGCTGGCCGACCTCATCCAGGAGGGCAACATCGGCCTGATGAAGGCCACCGAGAAGTTCGACCACACCCGCGGCTTCAAGTTCTCCACCTACGCCTCGTGGTGGATCCGCCAGAGCATCATCCGCGCGGTGGAGAGCCAGTGCCGCACCATCCGCATCCCGATCTACAAGCTCGAGATCGTGAACAAGGTGCACCAGCTCCAGAAGGAGATGTTCCAGGCCCTCGGCCACGAGCCGTCGCTCGATGAGATCGCGGTGAAGCTCGGGGTGGACGTGGACAAGCTCGAGGCGCTCATGCGCCTCACCCGCGAGCCCATCTCGCTCGATGCCCCCGTGAGCGACGACAGCGACGCCAGCGTGGGCGAGTTCGTGGAGAACCCCAACTCCCCGCTGCCTTCCGCCGCGCTCGAGCAGGCCGCGCTCCGCGAGGAGATCGAGGAGGTGCTCGCATCGCTCTCGCCGCGCGAGGAGAAGGTCGTGCGCATGCGCTACGGCCTCGGCGAGCCGATGGCCTACTCGCTCGAAGAGATCGGCAGCCAGTTCTGCCTCACCCGCGAGCGCATCCGCCAGATCGAGATCAAGGCCCTCCGCAAGCTGCGCACCTCGCGCCGCCGCCAGGCGTTGGAGAGCTTCGTCGACTGAGCCGGGGCGGCTCGACTACCAGACCACGACGATGCCCGGAGGGGGAACGTCGTCGGGGGCGCTGCCCGGGTTCCGTTCCGACTCCGGGATGAGCCCGTAGCGGTCGCGGAGCGCGCGGCCGACCTCCGGGGGCGTGCGCTCCGTGAGCAGCAGGAAGGGGTACAGGACCGTGATCGCGGTGTCGCGGTTGGTGAAGCGCACGGCGCGCACGGCGTCGGCCACGCAGCGTTCGGCGTCGGCGTCGCCGAGGGTGGCGAACTCCGGGTGGGCTTCGCTCACGGCGCCGTCGGGGGCGATGGTGAACTGCACGAGCACTTCGCCGTACGTCGTGGGTGAGCGCAGGAGCAGGGCCTCGAAGCAGGGGCGGGCATCGGCCGCCGCCACGGTGCGGAGGATGGCCTCCTTGTCGGCCGAGGTGACCGCCGAGGTCTGCAATGACACCAGCGTGGCCCGCGGCGGCGGCGCCGGCGGCACCTTCACGGGAGGGTTGCACCCCGCGAGGAGCGGGAGGACCAGCGAGGAGAGCAAGCCCGCCTACCGACGCCGGGCGCGGCGCAGGCCGAGCGCGGCGAGCGCGAGCGCCCAACCGGCGGAGGCGCCGGGAAGGGCTGCGCAGCCCGCGCCCACCTCGGGCATCTCCACCGGCTTCCCGGGGGCGCCGGGCGGGCGGAGGGGGAGCTTGTCGGTGCCGGTGTCCTCGCCCGTGTCCGCCCCGCCGCCCGTGTCCGCCCCGCCGCCCGTGTCCTCGACGGTGCCCGGGAAGAGCGCGATGCTGCACCATTCCTGCGAGCCGGTGAGCTCTGCGAAGCAGGTGCCCTCGGCGTAGCCGGAGATCGAGGCGTGGACCGTGTAGTTGCCCGCGGGCGCGCCCGCGAAGCGGTAGAGGCCATCCTCGCCCACCACGGTGGTCGCGCCGGTTTCTTCGATCCAGGCGGTGGCGCCCACGAGGTTGCCATCGGCGTTGTAGATGTCCTCGGCGCGCACGTAGCCGATGAGCTCGCCCCCGCTCCCGCCGGTGAGGAGCGTCATGTAGTAGTCCCAATCCCAGCAGTCGCCGGGGTCGGTGTGGTGGCCGGAGCCGCCGTAGCCGCTGCCATCGGGGTCGGGCACCTCGTCGTGGCCGATGATGTGGCTGCGATCGAGCGGCACGCCCTGCCGCGAGGCGATGTCGCGGGTGAGCGCCGCGGAGCCCGCGTAGAGCTCATCCGTGTAGTAGCTGCACTCCGAGATGTAGCCTTCGTGCTCGATGCCCACGCTGCGCAGGTTCACGTCCCAATTTCCGGCGTGCCAGGCCACATCGGCCTCGCTCACCATCTGGGTGACGGCGCCGTCGGAGCTGCGGACCACGTAGTGGGCGCTCGCGCCCGCCGAGCAGTTCTGGAACCACGAGGCGCACCCCCCGTAGGAGCCCTGCACGGTGTGGATGATGACCATGTCGATGTCGGCGCTGCCGCGAGAGTAGTCGCTGTAGTTCTCGCTGCAGGCCTGCACGTAGGCCTCCGCGCCCGTGTAGTCGGTGGAGCCCGGCGGCGGCGCCACGGGCCGGCACACCGACACGGGCTGCGGCGCGATCCTCGCCGTGCCGAGCACGCCCTCCGCCTCGAACCCCCGCCGCAGGAGCGTGTAGACGCCCTGAACGTAGAGGTCCTGCAGGAGCGGCTCCTGCCGCCCGGAGAAGGCGCGCAGCGCGGGCTGCCACGCGTCGAGATCGGTGGGGTCGGGCAGCATGCCGCCGTTCGTGGCCCGCGCGGAGTCGGCGAGGAGCGCCGCGGCCGCGCGGGTGGCGAGGCGCCAGTCGGCGACGACCCGGTTGGGATCGGTGGCGATCAGCGCGCTGGCGCGCTCGAGGTCGGGGCCGCCGATCTCGTCGATCTCCACGAAGTCGAAGAGGGTGCGTCCGCCCCAGGCGCTCGCCTCCTCGTGCGGGAGGAGGTGGGAGGCCTCGAAGCCGATGGCGAGGAGCAGGGCCGGCGGAACGCCCGCTTCGTCGGCGGAGCGCTCGAACGTGGCCGTGAGGGTGCCGGCTGGCAGGGCCAGCGCGTGTGCGGAGAAGAGCAGGAACACATGGAACCCGGGACGCACCGGGCTAATCCGCGGCGGCGGACCCATCCACGGAAATCGATGCCGGAATCGACGCCGCGCGCGATGGCCAGCGGGCCGCGGTGAACCCCGGGGCCGGGCCTCCGGCCATCGCCCCGAGCGCCTTCCCGCCCGACCCGCCTCGGGATAGCTTGCGGCGCCCTCGGAGCGGCCCCATGTCCACCTCGCTCGCCAATGTCCTCCCCCCCACGGACCGCTTCGTGCAGCGCCACCTCGGCCCGCGCGGCGCCGATGTCGCCGCGATGTGCGCCACGCTCGGCGTGGCCTCTGTCGATGAGCTCATCGCGCAGGCGGTGCCGGCCAACATCCGCACCTCCCGCCCGCTCGCGATCCCGCCCGCGCACTCCGAGGAGGCCGCCCTGGCGCGCATCGCCGGCTACGCCGCGCGGAACAAGGTGTTCAAGAGCTTCCTCGGCATGGGGTACAGCGACACGGTCACCCCCGGCGTGATCCTCCGCAACATCCTCGAAAACCCGGGTTGGTACACCCAGTACACGCCCTACCAGGCCGAGATCTCGCAGGGCCGCATGGAGGCGCTGCTCATCTTCCAGACGATGATCTCCGACCTCACCGGCCTCCCCATCGCCAACGCCTCGATGCTCGACGAGGGCACGGCCGCCGCCGAGGCGATGACGCTCTCGTTCAGCGCCCGCCCCGACGCCGACGTGAAGAGCTTCCTCGTGGCCGAGGCCTGCCACCCGCAGACCATCGAGGTGGTCCGCACCCGCGCCGAGCCGCTGGGAATCGAGGTGATCGTGGCCGACCCCGCCACCTTCGACTTCTCGCGCCGCATCTTCGGCATGCTCCTGCAGTACCCGGCCACCGACGGCACGGTGCGCGATGAGCGCCGCTGTGTGGAGGCCTGCCATGCCCAGGGCGGTCTGGTCACGGTGGCGGCCGATCTGCTCGCCCTCGTCGTGCTCGAAGCCCCCGGCGCCTGGGGCGCCGACATTGTGGTGGGCAGCGCCCAGCGCTTCGGCGTGCCGCTCGGCTACGGCGGGCCGCACGCCGCGTACTTCGCCACCCGCGAGGAGCACAAGCGCTCCATCCCCGGCCGGCTCATCGGCGTGACCATCGATGCCGAGGGCAAGCCGGCGCTCCGCCTCACCCTGCAAACGCGCGAGCAGCACATCCGCCGCGAGAAGGCCACGAGCAACATCTGCACCGCGCAGGTGCTCCTCGCGATCATCTCGGGGATGTATGCGGTGTACCACGGCCCCGATGGCCTCCGTCGCATCGCCGGCCGGGTGCACGCGCTCACCAGCGCCCTGGCCAGTGGCCTCTCCGCGGCCGGCTTCGGCGTGAGCGCGAGCGGCTTCTTCGACACCCTGAAGGTGGAGGCCGGCCCCGCCGCCGAGGGCATCCTCGCCGCGGCCGAAGCGCGCAGCCTCAACTTCCGTCGTTTCCCCGGCGGCGGCATCGGCATCGCGCTCGACGAAACCACCAGCGAGGCCGATCTGGCCGCCATCCTCGGGGCCTTCGGCGTGACCGCCAACGTGGGCGCCCTGCCGGCCCCGAGCCGCCTGCCCGAGCCCTTCGCCCGCGCCACCCCGATCCTCACGCACGCCCACTTCCACCGCTACCACAGCGAAACGGAGATGCTGCGCTTCATCTGGCGTCTGCAGAGCCGCGATCTCTCGCTCACCGCCACGATGATCCCGCTGGGCTCGTGCACGATGAAGCTCAACGCCACGGCCGAGATGATCCCCGTCACCTGGAAGGGCATCGGCGGGCTGCACCCGTTCGTGCCGCTGAACCAGGCCGAGGGCTACGCCCAGCTCTTCGGCGAGCTCGAGGCGTGGCTCGCCGACATCACCGGTTTTGCCGCCACCTCCCTTCAGCCCAACGCGGGCAGCCAGGGCGAGTACGCCGGCCTCCTCGTGATCCGCGCCTACCACCAGAGCCGGGGCGACCATCACCGGAACGTCTGCCTCATCCCCCAGAGCGCCCACGGTACCAACCCCGCGAGCGCGGCCCTTGCCGGCATGCGCGTGGTGGTGGTCAAGTGCGACACCTCCGGAAACATCGACGTGGATGACCTCCGCGCCCGGGCGGCCGAGCATCGCAACGCGCTGTCCTGCCTGATGGTCACCTACCCGAGCACGCATGGCGTGTTCGAGTCGGCGATCAAGGACATCTGCGCCATCGTCCACGACAACGGCGGGCAGGTGTACATGGATGGCGCCAACCTCAACGCGCAGGTGGGCCTCGTGCGCCCCGGTGAGCTGGGGGCCGACGTCTGCCACATCAACCTGCACAAGACCTTCTGCATCCCCCACGGCGGCGGCGGTCCGGGCATGGGCCCCATCTGCTGCGCCCCGCAGCTCGCGCCCTTCCTCCCGGGGCACGGCGTGATGGGCACCGGCGGCCCGTCGGCCATCGGCGCGGTCAGCGCGGCGCCCTGGGGCTCCGCCAGCATCCTGCCGATCAGCTGGGCGTACATCCTGATGATGGGCGCCGAGGGCCTCACCGAGGCCACGCGCATGGCCATCCTGAGCGCCAACTACGTGGCCACGCGCCTCGCGCCGCACTTCCCGGTGCTCTACGTGGGGGCCCACGGGCGGGTGGCGCACGAATGCATCCTCGACCTGCGCCCCCTGAAGGGGACCAGCGGCGTGGAGGTGGTCGATGTGGCCAAGCGCCTCATGGACTACGGGTTTCACGCGCCCACCGTGAGCTTTCCCGTGGTGGGTACGCTCATGGTCGAGCCGACCGAGAGCGAGAGCAAGGTGGAGCTCGACCGCTTCATCGATGCGATGATCGCCATCCGCGAGGAGATCGCGAAGGTGGAGCGCGGCGAGTGGCCGCGGCTCGACAACCCGCTCAAGAACGCGCCGCACACCGCCGCGAGCGTCACCGCCGCCGAGTGGGCGTTGCCCTACTCCCGCGAGGTGGCCGCCTTCCCGAGCCGCCACCAGCACGCCTACAAGTTCTGGCCGCCCATCCGCCGCGTGAACGACGTGTACGGCGACAAGAACGTGGTCTGCGCCTGTCCGCCGATCGAGGACTACGAGGACTGACGTTCCGCCCGCGCGTGCATACATCTCGCTTGCGGAGGCGCGCGTGCGAATTCTGGGTATCCCCGTACGGATCGAACCGAGCTTCCTGCTCATCAGCGTGATGGTCGGGGCCTTCGGTGGAACCGTGATGGGGATGATCACCTGGATGGTGGTCTCGTTCGTGGCGATCCTCGTTCACGAGCTGGGCCATGCGCTCGTGATGCGGGCCTACGGGTTCGAGCCCTACATCGTGCTCCACGGCTTCGGCGGCCTCGCCGGCCGCGAGGGTAGCTTCGGGCGCACCTCCATCTGGCGGGAGGTGGCGGTGTCGCTCGCCGGCCCCGGCGCGGGCCTCCTGCTGGCGGTGCCGGTCTTCCTGGCGCTCACGTTCATCCCGGCGCCGGTGCTCGGGGGGCTCTCCGAGCTCCTCGGGGTGCTGCTCACCATCACCGTGTTCTGGTCGGTGCTCAACCTCGTGCCGATGATGCCCCTCGATGGGGGCAACGTGGCGCGCCTGCTCCTGCTGCGCTTCTTCCCGTCCCGTCCGCGGCTGCCGTACTACCTCACCATCCTCGTCGCGGCGCTGTCCATCCCGTTGTCCATCGCGGTGGGCCTCTACTTCTGGGCGGTCATCTGCGTCTTCTCGCTGGTCCAGGCGGTAAGCGCGGTGCGCGCCCTTCCGCCGGTCATTGGCGTGCGCCCGGAGCGGCGCGCGCCGGCGGGTCAGGTGGTGGAGCTCCGCCCCCGCGAGTCCGTGGCGCCGGCCAAGGGGGCCTCTCCCAACGACGATCCGCTCCAAGCCGTGCGTTCCCGCTTCGTCCGCTCCCCAGATGCGGCCACGGGCACCGAGCTGGTGGAGCTCTTCGTTGCGGCCCGCCGGTTCTCGGCGCTGGCGGCGATCGCCGCGGGGCCGGATGGCAAGGTCATCCCCGGCGGGGTGCTCGCGGTGGCGGCGGGAGCAGCGCTCGAAGCGCGGGCCACGCAGGCCGCGGTCGATCTCGGGCGGCTCGCGCATGATCGCGGGGCCGGCGCGCACGCCTCCGCTGTGCTGGCGCGGGCGTACGGTCGGCTCGATCGCCTCGATGAGGCCGCCGCGTGGGTGGAGCGGGTGCGGGCGGATGGCGTGGCCGATCTCTCCGTGCTTCGGGATGCCGAGGAGCTCGCGGCCCTCGCCGACGACCCGCGGTGGGAGAGCTGGGCTTCGGGTCCGGCTTCCTGAGGGCGGCCGGGGCGGTTCAATGCAGACGGGGCAGGGGCGGACGGGTGAACAGCTCCGCGAGCTTCTCGTCTTCGCGGGCGGCGTCCTCGTAGCCGAGGGACTCCACCGCGCCGGTGAAGCGGTGGTCGAAGAAGAGGTAGCTCATCAGGTCGGCCTCCTTCTGGTCGGGGCCGCCCGACAGGCTGCCCAGCAGCCGCGACACGGCCCAGGGCAGATCGTCTCGGCTGCGGGCGAAGATGTCGGCGGCCATGCGGCCCAAGTCCTCTGACGGGCGCAGGAAGACGTGCTCCACGATCTGGTAGGGCTTGAACTCACCGCGTAGCCGCTCCATGAAGTCGGGGTAGGCGGACTGGCCCCAGCGCATGAGCTCGTTGAGCGCATCGATGCGGCGAATGTTCTCCTCGATCGGGTCGAGCAGGAGCGCGTTGAGCGCCTTGCCGGCGAGGAACGCGGGCGACGGCGAGCTGTTGGGCGCGTCCTCCTCCGACTTGAGGCGTTTGACGCCGATCACCAGCGCACGGTTCACCCCCGCCTCCACCGCGGGCGAGAGCGGCGTGTTCTGGCGCAGGGCGCCATCCACGAAGTAGCGCCCGCCGATGCGGATGCCGGGGAAGATGAAGGGGATGGCGGCGCTCGCGAGGCAGTGTTCGGGGCCGATGCGAGTGGCCGTGGGGGTGGAGGTGGCCGCGCGGCGCAGGCGCACGTTGCCGTCGGTGAATATCCGGGTGCGGCCGCTGCCCACGTCGGTGGCCGAGACCATGAAGGCGCGGAGCTCGCGGCGGTCGATGCGCGCGTGCAGCGCCTCCCAGGGCACGCTCGTGCGGATGAGCCGATAGAGCGGCGTGGGGTCGAAGATGCCGACGCCTTCGCCGAACTCCGTGGTGCGTTCGAGCCAGCGCGAGGGCCGGCGAAGGAAGTCCGCCGCCGAGAAGTTGTAGACCTGATCGATCGTGACCTTCTGCCAGAACTCCCACAGCTGCGAGGCGCCATCGGCGCCGCGCGCCCCCACCCACGCCCCGTTGAGGGCGCCCACGCTGGTTCCCGAGATGAGGTCGGGGTTGGGGTTGATGTCGTGGCGCTTCGCCAGCGTGGTGAAGACGTAGCGCAGCACGCCGGCTTCGTAGGCGCCGCGCGCCCCGCCTCCGGCTAGGATCAGTCCGAGCATCGGGCAATGGAACATGACGGGGACCTGGCCGCACCCCGAAGGGGCACAGCGATCCCGGTCAGTCCAGCGAAGGGGAGGAGTCCGGCGAGGGGGAGGACCTGCCATCCGGGGCCACGGGCCCGGTGTCGCGGGCGAAGGCCCAGGCGAGCGGGAAGCCGATCACCCCCACCCAGATGGCGGTGTCGGCCACGTTGAAGATGGGCCACACGTTGGTGTGGTAGTTGGTGATGGCCCACTCCCGCAGCGGGCCCGAGCCAGCGGCCACCTTGATCATGTCGGTGACCTGGCCGAACCAGGCGCGGTCGAAGCCGTTGCCGAGCGCGCCGGCGAGCAGCGTGCCGAGGGCCGCGGCGCCCCACCGGTCGTTCCGATCGAGGAAGCGGGAGGCGAGCAGGATCGCGCTCACCGCCACCACCGTGAAGGCGAGGAAGATGTGGAGCCGGTAGGGGCTGTCGGCCATCGAGGAGAAGGCCGCGCCCTTGTTGGAGGCGTGCGTGAACCCGAACCAGTCGGGGATGAGCATGTACTCATCCACCCGTTCGCGGAGGAGCCGGCGGGTGAGCCACTTGCTGCCCTGATCGAGCGCAAACACCCCCACCACGGCCGACCACATCCAACGCTGCTTCGGGGTGGTCACGGCTCGCTACTCGCTGATCGTGACCTTGATCATCTTCACGGGCTTGCTGAGGGGCCCGCCGCGGCTGCCGAGGGCCTCGATCTTCCGCACCACGTCCATCCCGCTGGCGACCTTGCCGAAGACGGGGTGCTTGCTGGGGGTGCGGGTGTCGAACCAGTCGAGGAAGGCGTTGTGGACGGTGTTCACGAAGAACTGAGCGCCGCCGGAGTTGGGACGACCGGTGTTGGCCATCGAGAGGGTGCCCACCTCGTTGGAGAGCTTCGCGGTGAACTCGTCGGCCACGTTGCCGAGCGGGCTCGAGCCGGTGCCGGCGCGGGGGCTGTGCGGGTCCTTGCTGAACTCGCAGCCGAACTGCAGCATGAAGCCGGGGATGACGCGGTGGAAGTGCAGTCCGTCGTAGAAGCCCCGCTTGATGAGGGCGATGAAGTTGCCCGCGGTCACGGGCATTTGATCGGCGAACACCTCCGCGGTGAAGGTGCCTTCGGAGGTTTCGAACGTTGCGACAGGATTGGCCAAGAGCACTCCAGGGATGGAGCGCCCGGCTAACCGGAGGGCAGCGGGTGTGCCCTAGGGTTCGGCGGGTGGGAGATCTCCTCGCGCCTCGGCCTCCATGAGCGCCACGGTGGTGAGGACCTCCTCCTCCGGGGTGTCCTGGCGGACGAGGAGCGGGCCGTGGGTGGCGCGGATTTCGCGCGCGCGGGTGGCCGCCGCGCGGGCCGCCGGGAGGTCGCCCTCCGCGAGCTTCGCCTCCGACGTTTCCACGTACCAGCCGTAAAGGTTGCTCACGAGCTCCAGGCTTCGGGTGCCCGGGAGGCGGGCTTCGGAGGCCTCGGGGTAGGGCTGGGCCTTCCCCGAGCGTTTCACCCCCACCAGCACGTTGGCGAGGATGCTGTCCTTGATGTCGCGCTCGGTCATGGGCTGGTAGAGCGCCCCCGCCTCACGAATGGTCTCGCTCGCCCAGGTGCCGCTCCGACCGGAGGGGAAGTAGTCCTCGTCGATGATGAACTCCTCGCCGAGCTTCTCGCCCATGTAGTCCACGCTGTACTCGGTCACGACGACGTTCCGGAACTCGGTCGTTTCTACGTAGATGGGCGGCTCGCCGCCGGGGCCGTCGTAGCGCAGGTACATGTGGTAGGGCGCGGGCACGGGCTTCATCGCGAGGTCGAGGCGCCAGGCCACGTGGGTGAAGGCGTACACGAGCTGATCGCAGTCGAGGTGCACGGCGTCGGGGGTGCGGTGCACCGCGGGGTCGAAGCTGCGCGAGAACAGCGACTCGCGCGAGTAGAAGACCCCGCGGCGCCGCAGGCTGTCGGCGATCCACACGGGCAGTTCCTTCTGCCGCCCCGCGGCCCACAGGGCCACCTCGGCGTCCCGCGGGTCGCCCTCGCCGGTTTCGGAGGCCAGGGCCCACGCCACGTCGTCGGCCACCTTGTCCATGAACCCCAGCACCTGGGCCTCGGGGAGAGGGATGAACTGCTTCTCGGTGTCGAGGTACCAGGACACCGGCGAGCCCTCGTAGGGGTAGTTCGTCGCGTCCTCTACGAAGCTCTCGCCGAAGGGGTTCCGCCCCGCCGCGAGGCCGCCGAGCCGGAAGGAGATGAGCGCCCACGTGTCGGGCCATCCCACGGCGGTGATGAACGCGGCGACCGGGAGAGCAGCCGCCGACAGCATGGCGGGGAGCACCCAGCCACTGCCGCGGGCGCCGCCGCGGGCGTAGCCGTAGCCGGCGGCGGCCGCCTCGGCGGTGAGCCGGGCGGTCTCACGGTCGGCCGCGGCCCGCGCGCGCGAGACGCGGAGGATCTCGCCCATGGTGGCGAGCACCACGAGGAAGGCGAGGAGCGCCCACCCGGGCGCGAAGACGGTGAGCGCCGTGAAGACCCCCTTCGTCATGAGCCAGATGGCCCACGGGGCCCCGCCGCAGGCGAGGGCGCAGAGCAACGGGAGCGTGAGGAACAGCGCCCAGCTCCGGGGGTGGTTGAGGTGCACGGCGAGCATCACGGCCACCGTGCCCCCCGCCATCTGCGCCACCGGCAGCCACCCCTGCCATGCCTTGGCGAAGATGACCGCCCACCACACCTGCCCGCCGGCGAAGATGGCCGCGATCCCTGCGGTGAAGAGCAGGAACGAGCCGAGGCGGGCGAAGGAGCTCAGTTCGAGGGGGCGGGCGTCGTCATTCATGCGCCCGAGTATCCCCGCGGGGCCCGGGGGTGAATAGCTTGGCGGGATGGTGCAGGCAGACGCGCGCTTCGCGGAGGCAGTGACCCTCGCGGTGGCCGAAATCGAACGCCGCAGCGAGGCCGAGGTGATCGTGGTCGCCGCGCCGCGGTCGGGGGCCTACAACGACATCCCGTGGCGGGTGGCGCTCGGCGCCACCTTCTTCATGCTGGCGCTGCTCGTGTGGCTTCCCACGCCCTTCGATCCCAACTGGTTCCTCGCGGATTGTGGGGCGGCGGCGGCGCTGGCGGCGCTGGCGGCCGACCGGGTGCCGATCTTCCTGCGCGCGGTGGCCGGCACGGCGCGCATGTCCCGCCAGGTGAAGGAGGCGGCCGAGGCCGCGTTCACGGCGGAGAACGTGCACGCCACCCGGCGGCGCACGGGCGTGCTCATCTACCTCAGCGCGCTGGAGCAGCAGGTGAGGGTGCTCCCCGACCACGGCGTGCTCGGGCGCCTGGCCCCTTCCCGGCTCGCCGCCTTGTCCATCCGGGCGAGCTCGCTCGAGGCCTTCCTCGCCGACCTCGCCGCGCTCGGTGAGGTGCTCGCGGAGGCCCTCCCCGCCGAGGAGAGCGACAACCCCAATGAAGCGCCGGATGCGCCCCGGGTGCGGGAGTGATGAGCCTCCTGCCGATCCTTCTCTTCGCCGGGGAGGCGCTCGCGCGGGCGGGCGGCGGGCACTCGTACGGCGGGGGCGGCGGAGGGCACTCCAGCGGCGGCGGCGGGGGCTGGTCTTCGGGCGGCGGCTCCTCGGGGGGAGGCGATGGCGGAGCGCTCCTTCAGCTGTTCGTGTGGCTCCTGCTGGAGCACCCGTTCATCGGCATCCCGCTCACCCTGCTCGCCATCTACGTGTGGGTGAAGCATCAGGGCGCCCGTTCCGACATGGGCGAACGTCAGGTGGTGCGGGTGGCCCCGGCGGCCGCCCGCGTCGACCTCGGCGCGCTGATCCAGCGCGACCCGCAGTTCTCCGAGGTCCTGTTCCTCGACTACGCACGGCTCATGTTCGCGCGGGTGCACGAGGAGAACGGTCGCGGAAACATCGCCATCCTCGGAGCCCTGATCGGTCCCCGCGCGCTGGCCTGGCTCACGCCGCGCGCCAAGGGGGGCACCCGCGACGTCATCGTGGGCGCAGCCCGCGTGTCCTCGGCGTCGCTGCGCGGCGAGCAGGCTTCGTTGGGCGTGGTCTTCGAGGCCAACGTCACCGAGGGCGGCGTGCACCGCTGGGCGCGCGAGGTGTGGACGTTCACCCGGCTCGCCGCCGTCGTGTCGCGCGGGCCGGAGGCCTTCACCGCGCTGCGGTGCGACAATTGTGGGAGCGCGTTGGAGTGCCGTCCGGACGGGAGCTGCACCAACTGCGGCACCCAACTGGCCGACGGGCGCCACCTCTGGTGCGTGGCCAGCATCGAACGGGTGAATGCACGGGCGCTCACCGCGCTCGACGTATCGCCCGGCGGCGGCGTGGAGGCCGGCACCCTGCTGCCCACCGCCCGCGCGCCCGACCTCGGTGCGCAGCTCCGTGCGTTGCAGGCGCGCCACCCCGAGTTCGCGCTCCCTGCCTTCCAGCAGCGCGCCTCGGAGATATTCCTCCGCGTGCAGGCTGCGTGGGCAGCCAAGGACCGCAAGGCGCTCCGCCCCCTGGAAACCGACGCGGTGTTCCAGAGCCACCGGTACTGGCTCGATCGGTACGACCGCGAGGGCGCGGTGAACCATTGCGACTCCGTGCGCGTAGGCGGCTTCGAAGTGTCCCGGGTGCAGTTGGATGCCTGGTACACCGCCATCACCGTCCGCATCTTCGCGGAGATGCTCGACTGGACGGCCGACCGCGAGGGGCGGCTGATCGGGGGTTCGAGGACGGAGTCTCGCTACTTCTCGGAGTACTGGACCTTCGTGCGCGCCGCCGGGCAGCCCTCCGCGCCCCGCGCCTCCCTGGACAGCTGCCCGAGCTGCGGGGCGCCGCTCGACAAGGTGGGGGAAACGGGGATTTGCGGCTACTGCGAGGCAAGGATCACCACCGGGCAGTTCGACTGGGTTCTGGCGGGGATCGATCAGGATGAGAGCGTGGGGGGGTGAATCCATCCTCGTCCCGTTCGCGCGCTGCGGGCGACAAGCCTGATGGAGGGGTGTAGACTCCGACGCCTGAGGTGCCCGTGGGGAACTCGAAAGGCCAATCGGTTTCGATAGAGGACTTGCCGCTCAAGCCCATGCTCGCGGCACCCACCATCGTAGATGGGCTCATGGTGGTGCGTCCTTCCTAGTACGGCAGTACGGTTCGGGCGTTGCTTCATGGCAAAGGCCTGGGTGGCAGCCAGATTCACGAGCAGTGGGCCATCTGCAAGACTGACGCCGACTTCTCGTTTGGTGACCCGCTGGGAACCCTCCCGCTGCGTAAGTACGGCAATCGCCTTCCCCGCCAGGGGCCGGCGAACGATTTCGGAACCACCCGGTTTACGGACCTGTCGGCAACTGCCAACTCGTGGCCGCCGAGCGCGTTCTTCTCGCAGGTGGTTGGCCAGCTCACCTCCACGAGGTGCGACTATGTGAATGGTCGGGTCACGCTCCAGAACGGGTGGACGAAGCCGACGGCTCCGGCAGACGTTCCGTTCGCACGCATGGAGTGGTGCTACGACATCGCGGGCGACGGTGCCCGCGCGGCAACGCGATCCTACGTCGCCTCCATGGCCGAAACGCCGGCGGTCGCGGGAGAGAAGTTCACTGCGAAATACGTGGGGTGGCAGTTTTGGACCGATGCGGCCTACAAGATGGAGACCCTCGATGCCAAGGCCGCTCAGCGATTTGGCGCTGAACCGAACGAGTTTCCTCAGGAGCCGGTTCCAGTGGACACCTGGTACCAAGCCATCATCGATCGGCTGAACTTCGAAGGTGCCGTGCCCATGGAAAAACAACGCATGGCCTCTTTCACTGTGCACGTGTACTCGGGGCAGAAACTCACCGACTACATCGCAGGCGTCGCGAACGGAACGATCCCGTTCGGCCCCCCGTAGCCCAGCGCCCGCGCCGGCCGCGATAGGTCGAATCGTGCCGATCGCCGACACCACCCAACGCACGGCCGACGAGCCCCTGGACCGCCCGGGGTCGTTGCTGGGCGGCCGCTACCGCGTGCTGGACTGGCTCGCCCGCGGCGGCCAGGCCGACGTGTACACGGGCGTGGACACCCACACCGACACGCCGGTCGTCGTCAAGTTCGTCCCGCTTCGTTCGGCCGAGGCGGCAGAACGGTTCGAGCGCGAGGTGCGCGTGCTCCGCCTGCTGGACGATCCCGGCGTGGTGCGCCTCCTCGCCACCGGAGTCACGGGTGCGCAGGGGTGGATCGTGATGGAGCGCGTGTAGGGGACGCCCTTCCCGGCGGGCCGCGCGAGCTGGGAGGCGCTCGCGCCCGTGGTGCACGCCCTCCTCGAAACCCTCGACCGGGTGCACGGCCGCGGCTTCATCCACCGCGACCTCAAGCCCGGCAACGTCCTGGTGAACGCAGCGGGCGTGCCCACGCTGCTCGACTTCGGTCTCGCCCGCGGCGACGGTGTCACCACGCTCACCGCCTCGGGCGCCTTCATGGGCACCCCCCGCTACATGGCGCCCGAACAGCTCCGGTCGGAGCGCGCCGACGAGCGCACCGACCTCTACCAGCTGGGCGTCATGGTGCGCGAGGCGCTCACCGGCGAGGCCTGCTTCGGGGGGTCCGAGCTCTCGGACATGCTGGCCCGGCGCACGCGCGCCTCCTTGCCCTCGATCGCCGCCCGGCTGCCGGAGCTCACCCCGCGCGTGGTGGGCGTGCTCGATGCGCTGGTGGCGCCGCGATCGGAGGACCGGCCGAGGAGCGCGCGCGTGGCGCTGCTCGCGCTCACCGGCTCGGTGCGCGACACCGAATTCCCCTGGCTCGGCGGCCGCACCGTGGTCGAGACCGTGATCGGGCGCCTCCGGGCCGGCGAGACGGTGCGGGTGTCGGGGCGGGGAGGGAGCGGGCGGTCGCGCCTCGTGCGCGAGGTGGCCGCCGCGTTCGCGGAGGAGGGGAGGCCGCGCATGCACGCCGCGCCCGCCACCGTGCCGCTGGGCTCGCTCGTGCCGCTGGTGGGACCGCCGGAGGGGAACCCGCTCGACTGGGCCGAGCGGCGCCTTCAGGCCCGCCTCTCCGCCGGCGAGCTCCTGCTGGTGGACGACGCCGAGCGCCTCGACCGACGGTCGCGCGAGGTGCTCGATCGGGTGTCGGGCGCCGTGCTCCGCGTAGAGCCCCAAGCGGAGGTCACGCTCGCCCCCCTCGCGGAGGCCGACCTCGCGGCGCTCTTCCACGGCCCCGAGAGCCTGCTCCACCTGCCTTCGGATGCCGCCGCGCTCCTCTGGCGGCGGTCGCGGGGCAACCCGGCGCGGGTGGCGGGGGAGGTGGACCGCTGGGTGGCCGCCGGCCTCGCCACGTGGGTGAAGGGCCGCATCCGCATCGACCGGGCCGCGCTCGAACGGCTGCAGGCGGGCTTCCCCGGCGTTTCGACCGTGGCCGACGGGGATTCGCCGCTGCGCCCGGAGCTCGAGGACCTGCTCGCGTGGATCCACATCGGCGGCCCGGGCCTCGACCGCCGCGGCCTCGCCGAGGCGCGCGGGGAGCCCCGCTGGCAGCTCGACCTCGCGCTCGATGAGCTGCAGCGCAGCGGCGCCATCGTCTGCGAGGGGGAGGGGATCGAGCCGCTCGTACCCGCCCGCGCGCTCGCCCAGTGGGACGCCGAGCGTCGCCTCGCCGCCCACGCCGCGATCGCCGCCGCCATGCCGCCGCTCGCTCCCGGTCGCCTCGGCCACCTGTTGGCGCTCGGGGAGAGCCGCGCGGCCATCGAGGAGGCCGTTCGGGTGGCCGACCAGCAGGCGTCCGTCGGGCGCATGGGCGCCGCCCTCGAAACCTCCCGCCAGGCCGCCGAGCTGGCCCTGCGGTCGGCCGAGCCGGCCTCGGAGCTGTGGAAGCGCCTCGCCCAGCTTGCGCTCGAGGATGGGAGCCGCTCCTGCATCGTGTCCACCGCCGCGCTCGTGCGGCGCGCGCCCGATGCCGGCGAGGCCGGACACCTCCTCGATGCCGCCTGCGCCCCGAGCGTGGAGCCCGCCGCAACCTGGCTGCGCGACCTCGCCCCGCTCGCCGACGTGGACCTCGATCTCCGCCGCCACGACCTGCGGGTGCGCGCCTCCCGCGCAGAGGGCGGGGCGGCGTACGGCGCGGCCGTTGAGGCAGCCTCCACCTGGGCGGCCGGCGTGGGCTCCCCCCATGCGCTCGCGGCGCGGGCCTGGTGGCGTGGGTCGTGGCACTACCACGGCAATCGTCAGCGGGAGGCGGCGGAGGAAGCCGAGGCCGGCCTGGCCGTGGAGCTCCTGCCCTCGATGCGCCTCCGCCTCGTGCTCCGGGCGTTGAGCACCTGGCTGGAGCTGGGGGAGCCCGATCGGGTGCGTGTCCTCGCCGAGGCGCTCCGCACCGACGGCGCGCGACTCCGTCTGCCCCAGATGGAGGGCTACGGCGCCTGGGCCGAGCGCTCGCTCAGAAACCGCATGCGCGAGGCCGTGGGGGTGGACGAGCCGCTCGTCGAAGCCGCCCGCGCGCTCCGGGGCGAGGCCCTCGGCGGCCTCATCCTCGTGACGGAGGCCACGATCTGCGCCTGGCGGGGCGAGGCGGTGCTCGGCGCGGCGCTCGCACAGGAGGCGGTTCTGGCCTTCGACGCGGCGGCTTCCCCTGCGTCGGCGGCGTGGGCGGGGGCCGTGGCCCTGTTCTGCGCGCCCGATCCCGCCGGCATCGAGGGCGTGGTGGCGGCGCTGGCCGGGGTCCGCCGCAGCGACATCCTCGCCGAAGGACTGGCGCTCCTCGCCACCCGCCTGCCGCTCTCCGACGCGCATCGCGCCAGCTTTCACGCCGCATGGCGGGCAACGCACTGGGGCGAGGCGATGGACTGGCGCCGGGGGTACTTCTCGCCCCGCGAGATGCTCGCGGCGCTGGGGTAGTCGCCCCGACGGGCGCGCGAGGCGCGGCGACGCCCGCCCGACGAGCTGCCGGTCGCGGCGCCTCGCCCGGATCTACTTGGCTGCGATCGAGGCGCCGTCAACCTTGTAGCGGCTCACCGCCGCGGCCGCGTGCAACTGGCCTCGGCTCACGAGCTCAGCAACCAGCGCGCGCCGGACCTCGGCGTCCTCCGGGTCGAGCATCGCGGCGAGCTCGAGGTCGTCGGTTTGGGGGACCACGCCCATGGCGTCGAGGTTTTCGAGGGCCTCGGGGCGGTGGGGGTCGAGGCGCCAGGCGCGGAGGGCGGCGTCCGCGGCGCGATCGTTGCGGCCCACCGCGTTCCAGGTCACCGCGAGGTCGCTCCAGGCGCGGGCAGCCCAGGGCCAGGTCTTCACCAGTTCCACCGCGATGCGCAGGGCGCCGGTGTGATCGCCGCGGTGGAAGGCGGCGGCGAGCGCCTGCGGGCCGGGGCGCGGCTCGCCGGCCCGGCAGACCACGACCCAGTGGTGGGCGAGGCGCAGGAGGCGCTCGGGTGGGAGCGAGCGGGGCCCGTCGGACTCGAAGTCGGTGGGGCGTTCGTCGGCCACGGCGGGGGCGGGACCGTAGCCCACGGTGGTGGGGAGGATGCGCTGCGGGGCGAGGCCGGCTTCGTGGAGCGCCAGCAGGAAGTCGTCGGGGCGGGCCCGGAGCGTCCAATCGGGGTGACGATGGGTGCTGCCCATCGCGCGGCTGAAGTGGGCGAGGTTGAAGAGCGTGAGCACCGCGAGGCCGCCGGGGTTGAGCGCCGCGCGGATGCGGGTGAGGAGCGACTCGAGGTCGTCCACGTACTCGAGGCTGCCGGAGGCGGTCACGACGTCGAACTTCTGGCGGGTGGTCCAGGCGTCGAGGGTGCCGGTGGTGATCTGGAAGCGGGGTTCGTCGACGGCGACGGAGGGGGCCACGTCCACGCCCTGGTAGTGGTAGACCGGGCCGAGCATGCGGCCCAGCTTGCCGGTGCTGCAGCCGAGGTCGAGCACCCGCTCGCCGCCTTCGTTCATCACGATGTCGGCCACGAGGCGCAGGCGCCGGTGGGCCACGTCGAAGCGCCACGTCTCGCCGTTCCAGCCCGGATCGCCGCGGCGTACGGCGGCGCCGCGGGGGAGGCGCTCGCCGGCGGCCACCGACACGAGCAGGTCGAGATCGGCCTCGGCGGTGGTGCGCAGCTGTTCGACCCGCGCGGCGATGACGGGCTTGAGCTCGTCACGCTCCGCCCAGGTGCGGAGGAGGAGCTCGTCGAGCCCGGTGCAGTCCTCGATGGGCACGGCTCGGCCTTCCAGCCCCACCTGCGCCAGCCAGCCCCAGGTCTTCTCCTCGTAGGCGATGCCCACCGCCGGCACGCCGGCCGTGGTCGCGAAGACGAGGGAGTGCATCCGGGTGCCGAGGAAGAGGTCGCAGGCACCGCACTCGCCGCGCAGCGTGGCGAAGTCGAGGTCCACGGCCTCCACCACCTCGGCGTCGGCGTGCATGCGGGAGGCGACCCGCCGCGCGGCAACCCGGTCGTCCTGCCGGTAGCCGCCGTAGCTCGTGCAGTTGCTGAAGAAACGAACCTGGCCGCCCGTGGCCCGCACCCACCGGTCCGCGGCTTCCGCCACGGCGGCTTCGTAGCGCTCCTGGAACGCGGAGGGCTCCCGCTTGCCGGGAAAGTGCCAGCCCCGAACGGTGACGCCCAGCAGCGGACGGTTCCCGCCCGCCGCCTCGCGTACGCGCCCCGTCACCGCGGCATCCACGCCCACCCGGATCGGCGCGGACACGCCGAGATCGGCCACCACCCGCGCGCTCGCCGCGTCGCGCACGCACACGAGCGCGGCCCCATCGAGCACCTCGCGCACGGCCTGGCGGGAGAGCGGCTGCACGAGCGGCCCGACGCTCTGTCCGAAGATGGCGTAGGGCTTGCCGAGGCGGCGGGCGAGGTGGAGGGTGGCGAGGCGCGCGTTGAGGTTGGGCGCGTAGAGGTCGTGCAGGAAGCTGCCGCCGCAGGACACCACGAGGTCGGCCCGGCTCACGGCAAGGGCCACCGCGCAGGCATCGCGGTCGTCGATGGCTTCGATGTCGTGAAACCGAGTGGTTACCACGGGGAAGTGGGAAACCACCTCAATGGAGGCGCCGCGGGCGCGGAGGCCGGTGACCATGCCATCGAGGATGGCCGCATCGCCGCGGTTGGAGGAGCAGAAGCTGTCAGTGATGAGGATGCGCATGGGGGGCCTCAGGCGGCGAAAGCTTCGTGGAGGAGGCGGCGCGCCACGACGTCGGCGTCGTGGGCGGCGGCGAGGGCAGGGCCCGCATCGCCGAGGCGGGTGAGCTCGGCGGGGCGCTGGGCGAGGCGCACGAGCGCCATGGCGAGCGCGTTCACGTCGCCGGGGGGCACGAGGAGCCCGTTCACCCCGTCGGCCACGAGGTCGGGGATGCCCGAGAGGCGGGAGGCGATCACCGGGCGGCGCAAGGCGCCAGCTTCGGCGAGCACGGTGGGGATGCCGTCCATGTCGCCGTCGGGCGCTACGACGCAGGGGGCCACGACCACGTCGGCGCGGCGCATCGCTTCCATCGTGCGGCCCCAGTCGGTCATGGGCCAGAGGCGCAGGCCGGCGGGCGGATCCACCACGAGGCCCTCGCCGCCGATGATGTCGAGCTCGAGGCCGGGCACGCTCACCCGGGCGCGGGCCCAGGCCGACACGAGCACCGAGAAGCCCTTCTTGGGCACCGGACGGCCCACAGCGAGCACCTTGTGGAGGGCGCGGGGCGCGGCGGGGGCGTTGCGCATGAGCGCGGCGAGCGCGGCCGCGTTGGGGATCACGGTGATCTTGTCGAGGGGAACGCCGCGGTCGCGGATGAAGTCGCGGTGGAAGCGGGAGATGGCCACCACCCGCTGCACAGAGCCGGCGACGGCGGCCCACTCGCGCGGGGTCACGGCGGCGTCGTGGCGGAACAGGTCGTAGGCGTGGGCGGTGAACGAGAAGGGGCGCCCGGCCTCGGCCGCGAGCCCGGCGAGGGCGCGCACGCCGAAGTCGGCGAAGTGGCCGTGCAGGTGGTCGAAGCGCGCGAGGGCCGCCGCCGCGCCCGCCCGGCCCACGTGCACCGGCGTCAACGGCACGCCGTCGGGGCCATCGCCGAAGGTCACCCCCTCGGGACCGCGCTGCAGGGCCACCACTTCCACCTCGAAGCCGAGCCGCCGGAGCGCCACGATCTCGGCGTGCACGAAGGTCTGGGAGGGGACCGGGTACTGGGCCACGACGTAGGCGATTCGGCGCATGGTCCGCCATCGGTCGGCGCGACCGGAAGTTGAGCGGATGCAGACGATTCGCGGATAGAACCTCCCGCATGCTGCTCGCCCTCGCGTTCGCCTGCGTGGAAGCCCACGACGACCCTGCCGACCCCCGCCCGCACGACACGGGCGAGCCCCCCGCCGACGATTCGGGTGATCCCGAGGTGGAGGTGGCCAGGTGGCAGGTGCTCATCTTCATGAACGGCGACAACGACCTCGAGGCCTACGTTCCGCACGACCTCAACGAGCTGGAGCAGACCGGCTCCGGCGATGGGGTGGAGGTGCTCGTGCAGGCCGATCGCATCGATGGTTACAGCGAGAAGAACGGCGACTGGACCGGCGTGCACCGCTACCGCATCGTGGGCGATGACGACCTCTCCCACATCTCCAGCCCCGTGCTGGAAGACCTCGGCGAGCTCGACATGGGCTCGCCCGAGGTGCTGGCCGACTTCCTCTCGTGGGCCGAGCGCAACTACCCCGCCGAGCGCCGTGTGCTGGTGATGTGGAACCACGGCGATGGTTGGCTCGTCCAGGACCCCGATGCGGCCGACGAGGCCGAGGAGGCCGCCCCCCCGCCCGGCATCTCCTACGACGACACCGACGGCGGCTTCATGAGTTTTGCGGAGGGCACCTTCGCCGATGGCGTTCGCGCCCACGTGGAGGCCCACGGAAAGTTCGACGTGATCGGGTTCGATGCCTGCAACATGGCCAGCTGGGAGGTGATGCACGCCATCGCGCCCTTCGCCCATGCGTCGGCCGCCGCCGAAACCAGCGTGGGCTACGAGGGACTGCAGTACGGGCCCATGCTGGCCTGGCTGCGCGCCAATCCCGACACCACCCCGCAGGCGCTGGCGCAAGAAATGTCCCGCGGCGCGGTCGAACAGGGTGGCGAGATGACGTTCAGCGCCACCGATCTTGATGCCCTCCCCGAGGTGAGCGCCCGGATCGACGCGCTGGCCGGCGCCGCCCTCGAAGACCCCGCGCTGGCCGATGCGCTCAAGGCCTACCGTCGGCAGACCCGCGGGGCCGACCACATCTGGAAGAACTGGTACCTCGACCTCGGCGACTTCGCGAACATCGCGGTGGCCGCGGGCGATCCGGCCCTCGCGCCCCTCGCGGCCGACGTGAGCACCGCGCTCCAGGGCGCCGTGGTGCACGCCTATGGCGACGAGGAGTACGCCTGGACCACCGGCCTCACCATCTGGTTCGACCCCTCCGACGCGTACCTCGACCTCTACACCAACGGCGCCGGCGCCACGTGGTCGCAGGACACGCGCTGGGGCGAGCTCATGCGGTCCTACGAAGAGAAGTAGGGTTGCGGGCTGCGCCTTCGCGGGGCGGGGGCCGCCGGGGCCTCCCGGCCCCCCGGGTGGTGGAGGCGCGGCGAGGGCGTCGCCCCGTCCGGCGGCCGCCGCCCCGTTGGCGCCGCGATGGGGTCCGAGGGGGCGCGCAGCACGGACTGGCCTACCCCATCGCCCCCGCCACCGCTGCAGGGTCCGGCCCCTCACCCGCCCCCGTGAGCGTGGCCTCCGCCCAGGACCCGTCTGTTGCGGTCGGGGCCGAGAAGCCGCCGGCGAGCGGCGGTGCGGAGTCGGACGGACGGTAGAACGGTTGTTATTGCGACGACGGCCCGTCCACGTCCACCCCGGCCTCCCGGAGCAGCTCAAGGTCGAGGAGGTCTTTCGGCCGGCCGGCGGCCACCTTGTTGCGCACGAGGTCGGCGAGGCCGATCACGGGCACGCAGAGGGGGCCCAGGTTCGCCGTGTGGCGGCGGGACCAGGCGCCCTCGAACTCCACGCCGGATGGCTTCGTGAGTAGGTCGATTCGCAAGGGAGGAAGGCCCATCTGGTAGACCGTGCCGGCGCGAGCGAAGTCCTCGGCGCGGACTCCATGGATCGCGAGGGGGGCGCCGAACCGCACGAGCGCGCGAAACACGAGGACGGCGTTCTCCGACGTCGGGCGCACCCACACGTCCATATCGCCGGTCGTTCGGGAGATGCCGTGGGCGGCCAGGGCGAACGAACCGACCAGCAGGAACTCCACGTTGTGGGTGAGGAAGCTCTCAAGCAGGTCGAAGAAGTCGGCGGGTAGCGCCTCCACTCAGCCGTCCCTGGGCCGAAAGAGCTTCGTGGGCATGGTGGCGCGGTCGTAGCTCGGCCAGGGTTGGCCCGAGAGCAGGTGCGCGGCACGGGAGAGCTCAACGACCGCGCGGATTCGATCTTCCACGGTACCGACGGCGAAGGGCATCGGTGCGTGCTCGGTGGACAGGGTGGCCGTCCAGGTGGCGCGGCGGAGGGTGGAACGGGCTTCGCGGGCCTGGTCTGCGCTCGTTTCGTCCGCCATGTACCAAGGGTAACACGGGGCGCGCTTGCCCGACAGCCATGCCCAGCTTCACCGCCCCGCCGTGGCGCTGGCTCACGCCGTCGCTGTCGGGCAGAGGTAGCAGCGCGCGGCGGGGAGCGTGGTGCCGCGGAAAGTAGACGACCCCGGTGTCCGCCGCGAACGGGCCTCGCGCCATCGACTTCGTCCTGGCCAGGCTCCCGCAACTGCCCCGACGCCGAGCGCATCCTCGGCGACATGCGCAACGTGCGGCTCCTGGGACTGGCAACGCGTCGGGCAGCGCGATCGTTACGTGGTGGACTACGTCCTCGTGGGTCGCGAGGGCGAGGGCCCCGCGGGCTGCGCCTCCGCGGGGCGGGGGCCGCCGGGGCCTCCCGGCCCCAACACTCGATGCAGCCGCGGGCGTCCCCAGAATCCTTCCCGTCGCCAGACAAGACCAGCACACCGATGGGGACGCCGCGTGCTCATCGCCGCGGTGAAGATGCACCAGTTCCTCAAGCTGGTGCTTGCCGTTCTGGGATCGGTGTCCACAATTCGAAGCCAAGGAAGAGACGATGCCAAAAAAGCCGGCCGGCAGCAGGACGGGCACCAGGAAGGATCGACTTCAAAAATGTCTCACCGGCATCAAGGGCTTTGACGAGGTCACGGAGGGGGGCCTACCCAGAAACAGGACCACTCTGGTCTCCGGGACTGCGGGCGCGGGGAAGACCCTGTTCGGGATCGATTTCCTCATCAATGGGGCGGCCGACTACGAGGAGCCGGGCGTGTTCATGTCCTTTGAACAGACGGCGGATGAACTCTATCTCGACGTCGCATCCCTCAACCTGGATCTACGCGGGTTCGTCGAGCAACGGAAGATCATTCTGGAGCATGTGCTCCTCGAGCGCCCTGAGATTCAGGAGAGCAACTTCCACCTTGAAGGAGTGCTGGTCCGGCTGGAGCATGCCATCGACAGCATCGGAGCCAAACGGGTCGTTATGGATTCGATTGAATCCCTGTTCGCGGGCTTCACAAACGCCGGCCTGCTGCGGTTGGAGATAAAAAGGCTCTTCAGATGGCTGAAAGAGAAAAGGGTCACCGCGGTCGTCACCGGCGAACCGTTTGAGAATGCCTATACGCGGCACGGTCTGGAGGAGTACGTCTCGGATTGCATCATTCTTCTGGACAACCGGGTCAAGGAGCAGATCGCCATCCGGAGGCTCCGCGTGGTAAAATATCGCGGTTCAAAGCATGGCACAAACGAATATCCCTTCGTCATCGACCAGACCGGCCTCTCGGTGATCCCGATCACATCGGCGAGCCTGAGTCAACCTGGAAGCGCCGAGAAGGTCTCGACGGGAATTCCCTCGCTGGACAAGATGTTCAGGGGAAAGCCCGGCTACACCCGCGGCAGCACCGTACTCGCGTCAGGGACCGCAGGCACCGGCAAGACCAGTCTGGCGGCGGCGTTCGCGGTGGCAAGTTGTCAGCGTGGAGAACGCTGCATCTTCCTGTCCTATGAGGAGTCGTCCGGGCAGCTCGTCCAGAACATGAGCTCGATCGGCCTCCATCTCGAGCCTCTGGTAAAGAAGGGGCTCTTGAAGATCGTGTCAACCAGGCCCTCTTTTTTTGGCCTGGAGATGCACCTGCTGGACCTCTACAGGCTCATTGACGAGTTCAAACCCAGCGCGGTCGTCATCGACCCTCTGACGAGCTTGATCGGCGAGGGGGATCCGCGGGAGATCCGGTCGATGATCACCCGGATGATCGACCTTTTGAAGTCTCGTGGCATCACCAGCTTCTTCACCAGTCTCGTCTCATCTGCCGCACAGAACGACACGAGTGGCGAAATCGGGTTTTCATCCTTGATAGACACATGGATCGTCGTCCAACAATCGGAGGAGGATGCCGGGAGACGACGCACCCGCGGCCTCTTCATCGTCAAGTCCCGCGGCACGGGCCACGAGAGTGACGTCCACAAGTTGATCCTCAGTGATGCGGGGATCGAGTTGGTGGCCATGACCGGCGGCCCTGTGGAGGCCTCAAGCAAGAAAAAGCGCTTGAGCAAGAATAGTCCTGCGGGTGGCGAAGTGGAGCAGGGGGAGACCCCTGATGGTTCCTGACTCCCCCGCCCCTCCCCCCCGGGCTGCAGCATGTGGTACTCCTCGTGGCCATTGGCGGCTCGGCGGGTGCGCTGAGCGCCTACACGGCGCTTCTGGAGGCAATGCCGTCTGACGCGGGCATGGTCTTTGTCGTCATCTCCCACATGAACCCCTCCGCGCACAGTCAGCTCGCGCTGATCCTGTCTCGTTACACCGCGATGCCCGTCCTTGTGGCCTGCGAGACGATGGCGATTCGGAGGGATCATGTGTACGTCACTCCTCCGAACGCGGATCTCCGAATCTTGGGCCATGAATTCACGGTTGTCACTCCGCGCAGCGGCGGGGACACGCAGATCGATCTGTTTTTTCGTTCCGCCGCCGAGGCAATGGGGGCGCGTGCGGTTGGCATCGTGCTCTCCGGGTACAGGGCTGACGGTACCGAGGGTTGCAGGCACCTCAAGGAACATGGCGGAACGACCTTTGCCCAGGACACGTCTGCGGAAGTCGGGGAGATGCCTGCCAGTGCCCAGGCCGCGGGCTACGTTGATTTCGTTCTGCCACCCGGCAAAATGCCCGAGGAACTCCAGAGACTGGCGGCCGAGCTGGCTGCGAGGGCGCAAAACACACGGTGAGCTCGCCCAACCCTGACCGAACCCCTCATCCGGTCGGGTGAGGGTCCTTCGGAAGACGCAGGGTGCATCCTAGCGAGTGGCCGCGCGAGGCGCAGCGGACCCTGTTCGACGAGCTGCCGGTCGCGGCGCCTCGCCCCGATCTACCCGGCGCCCGGCGCGTTAGTCCGCACGGGTGAAGCTCCCCCGCCGTGTTCTCCGTGTGCAGACCGGAACGGTCGTCTCCCCCTGGGGCGTGCCCGCGCGGGAGCTGAAGGTGCTGGGCGTGCCTCTGGCGGGCCGGCAGGATGCCGTTCTGGCCCGGCTCGGCTTGAGCTCGGCCGGCGAGGTATCCGCCGAGGAGGTGGGCCGCGAGCCCGATACGCTCTACCTCGACGATGATCTCGACCTCGCCGCCGGCACCCTCCGGAGCTGGCTGAAGCGTGCCGGCCCCGGCGCCCGCATGGCCATCGCCGAGCGCCCTCGGCGGCTCGGGGAGCTCGAGGTGGAGCCCCAGGCGTGGTACCGGGATGGCGAGGTGGGCGCGGAGGAGCTCCCCGGGAGCGAGCCCGTGCGGCTCCTCGGCGTGCGGTGGGGGAGCGGCGAGCGCGGCGTGCGGGTGGAGCCCCTCGGGTTCACCGGCAAGGGCACGCTGCCCGGCCCCTTCGGGGATGGCCAGACGATGGAGTGGGCCATCGATGTGCGCACGGCGGTCACGGTGCGCCACTGGGTGCACCTGCTCCGCGCCACCTACGCCGGCATCGGGGTGGGCATCTGGGAGCAGCTCGTCCTTTCGCCGTGGACCTCGTTCTATTCCTGGCTCCGCTGGCCGCTGCACCCGCGCACCGCGCGTATCGGTCGCCGCTGCCAGGTCCACCCCACCGCCGTGCTCGAAGGCTGCATCCTCGAAGACGACGTGCACATCGGCGCCTATTCGGTGCTCCGCGGCTGCTGGGTGGGGCAGGGCACCCACATCGAGGACCACGTCACCGCCCGCCTCTCCGCGATCGGTCCGCGCGCGCACGTGGCCAACTACTCGATGGTGAACCTCTCCTCCGTGGGGGAGCGCAGCAGCATCGGCCACATCGGGGCGCAGGCCTCGGTGGTGGGCGAAGGCTGTTTTGTGAGCACCTTCGCCACCCTGCACGACCTCAACCTGCGCGGCAACGTGCGCGTGCGCATGGGGGAGAAGCTCCTGGACACCGGCGTGCCCTTCCTCGGGGTGGCGCTCGGCAACGGCGTTCGCCTCGGCGCGGGCGTGACCATCGCGTCGGGGCGGGAGGTTCCCAACGGGGTGCACGTGGTGGCCGAAGGCGCGGTGGGGCGCATCCCCGCCGACCTGCCGGCGGGCGAATACACGGCCGTGGCGGGTCGGCTGGTGCCCAGCGCCGGAGCGGAGTGAGGGACCGCCTCCCGCTGGTGATCACGGGGCCCACCGCCGCTGGCAAGTCGGCGCTGGCCATGGAGGTCTGCGAGCGGTGGGGGGCCACGCTCGTGGCGATGGATGCGATGACCGTGTACCGGGGCATGGACATCGGCACCGCCAAGCCCACTCGCGACGACCGGGCCCGCGTGCCGCACGAGGGCATCGACGTACGCGCGCCGGAGGAGGCGTTCTCCGCCGCCGACTTCGTGGCGCTGGCCGAGGCGGTGATCGCGCGCGGCGGCCCGGTGGTGCTCTGCGGGGGCGCCCCCTTCTACTTGCGCGCCTTCCTCGATGGGCTCGTGCCCACCGCCCCCGTTGATCTGGCCCTCCGCGCCGAGCTGCAGGCCCTCCCGGATCCGCACGCGGCGCTCCGCGCGGTCGACCCCGCCCTCGCCGCGCGCCTGCACCCCAACGACCACGTGCGCATCATCCGCGGGCTGGAGGTGCACCGCCTCATGGGGGTAACGCTGTCGAGCCTGCACGCCGGCGATGTGGGCGAGCGTCGCCCGGCGGAGGTGGTGTGGGTGGACACGCCCGAGCTGAACGCCCGCATCGACGCCCGCGTGCTTGCCATGATGGAGGCCGGCTACCTCGAGGAGGTGAGGGGGCTCCTCGCCGCCGGCGTGCCACGCGAGGCCAAGTCGATGCAGTCGCTCGGCTACCGCTTCCTCGCGGCGCACCTCGCCGGGGAGCTGCCGCTGGAGGAGGCGGTGGCGCTCACGGCCCGCGCGAGTCGGCAGTTCGCGCGCAAGCAGCGCACGCACCTCCGGGGGCTGGGGTTTGTTCCGGGGGGCGATGTGTTCGCGGCGGCGGAGAGGGCGTTCGGGGGAGGGAGGTAGAAGGGGCGACGAGCCGGACGATGGTGCGGGCGCCCGCGTGGGCCGTCCGGGCTCAGCCCATCAGCGGATTTGGCGGCCTACAACCCCAGCACGTCGCGCAGCCCCGCCTCGACCTCACCGAGCCGATCTCCGGGCAGGTGCCCGATCCTCTCGATCAGCACCCTCTTGTCCACCGTGAGCACCTGCGAGACGTTGACCACCGACTCCTTTCGTAGCCCCGATTCGCGAGCGGCGACCCGCACGTTCCCCGGCGCCACCGCGAGACGCAGGTTCGATGTGATCATCGTGACGATGACCGTGGAGATACGGCTCTCGTTGAACGTGTCGGTCGAGATCACCACGACCGGGTGCCGATAGCCCGGACCCGACCCGACGGGCTCGCCGAGGTCCGCCCACCAGATCTCGCCGCGCCTCACTCGTCCCATTCCGAGGCGATGCGGGACTGGGCGCGACCCGCGCCGGCGGGGAGCGCGGAGGACTCCTCAGCGTAGAGCTGATCGAGCACCCGGCGCTTCGCGGCTTCGTCGTGGTCCTCCACGAACGCGCGGATCGCGTTCGAGTACAACTCGCTGCGAGACATCTGCAGGCGATGAGCGAGCTCGTCCGCCTTCTCGAACAGGGGGTCGGGGATGGAGATCGCGGTCTTCATGCATTCAGTATAACCGCGGTAGGAACACATCGACACCCAACCGGATTCGAACCACAGAAACCAAAGTCCAAATCGGCATCCGCGTACCAGGACCCCGAGGCGCAGCCCTCGGCGTGCGGGCGTTCTGCCGCCGCGGAGTCGGCCGGGGCCGCGTTGGGGCAGCCGAGAAGCGCGATGAGCAGGAGGGGGTTGCGGGGTATCCACTCAGCGAAGCCCATCTTCCGCCTCGGCTGGCATCGCGTGAGGGTGTGGGACGGAGTCCACGATGCCCCTGCCCGAGACAACGCAACGATGGCGCGCGCTCGTCACCGACCTTCAGCAGTCGGGCCTGCCGAT
>CAISIK010000124.1 GCA_903885375.1 uncultured Pseudomonadota bacterium | reverse complement strand
TGGCGGCGGGCGCCTCCGACTTGCCGCCGCTCTCGCCGGACTTCAAGCCGTAGTGGTCGCTGTACCAGCCGCCGCCCTTCAACACGAAGTTCGTGGCGCTGATGAGCTTCTTCACCGCCGAGGCCGAGCACTTCGGGCAGACTTCCACCGGTGGATCGTCGAATTTCTGGAGCGCGTCGAACTTGTGGCCGCAATCGGCGCAGGCGTATTCGTAGATGGGCATGGTGTCTCCGTGCGTGCGCGCGCGCTAACCAGAAACGAAGGCGGGGGCTCGCCGCCGCACCCCTGCAGAGCCGGTCCCGCGGCCTTGTAGCCGGGACCGGTAGACGCCCCGGGGACCGCGACATATGCCCGCCGGCCATGCTGCCGCTCACCAGCCGTCGGGTCGTGCTCGTCACCGGCAAGGGTGGCGTCGGCAAGACCACCGTCGCCGCGAGTCTCGCGATGGCGTCGGCGCGCGCGGGCAAGCGGGTGCTCCTGTGTGAAACGCAGGGCGCCACGCGCATCCCGGCCCTCTTCGGCAAGCCTGGCAAGGGCTACGAAGCCTCGCAGGTGGCGGCCAACCTCTCTACCCTGAGCATCACCCCCCAGGAGGCGATCCAGGAATACGTGATGTTGCAGCTGCACTTCCAGCGCCTGTACCGCATGGTGTTCCAGAACCGCGTGATGGGGCCGTTCGTGGATGCGGTGCCCGGCCTGCACGACCTCGTGCAGCTCGGGAAGGTGTGGTTCGCCGAGCGTGAAACCGAGAACGGCCGCCCCCGGTGGGACCAGATCGTGGTCGACGCGCCGGCCACCGGCCATGGCCTCACGATGCTCGGCGCACCCCGCGCGATGATGGACCTCACGCGCGCCGGCCCCTTCTTCGAGAACGCGCAGCGCATCGCCGAGATGGTGGAGGACCCGGGCCGCACCGGGCTCGTGCTCGTGGCCATCCCCGAGGAGATGCCGCTCCGCGAAACCGAGCAGCTGTTCGATCGGCTCGGCCCGATGCGGAACCTCGTGGGGGGCGTAGTGCTCAACGAGGTGCGTCCCCTCCCCGTCTCCGACCCGGCCGCCTGGCCCGCCGACCACGAGGCCCTCCTCGTCGGCGCCGGCTCGGAGCTCCGCGCCACCGTCGCCATCGTCGACGCCGAGCTCGATGCCGCCTCGCGCACCGCCGGCGCCCGCACCCGCCTCGACCGCCTCGGCGTCCCCCGGGTGGACCTCCCCTTCCTCTTTCGGCGGGACCTCGGGCGCACCGAGATCGAGTCCTTCGCCGAAGTCTTCGCGAGGGCCTCGTGAGCGCCGCCAAGGTGATCCTCGTGTGCGGCAGCGGCGGCGTGGGCAAGACCACGCTCTCGGCCGCCCTGGCGTTGCGCCTCGCCGAGGAGGGCAAACGCGTGCTCGTCCTCACGATCGACCCGGCGCGCCGCCTCGCCGATGCGCTGGGGGTGGGCGAGCTCGACAACGAGCCGCGCCGGGTACCCACCGAGCGGGGCGAGCTGCGGGCGTTGATGCTCGACTCCAAGCGCACCTTCGATGACCTCGTGGTGAAGAACGCCCCCAGCCCCGAGGTGCGCGACCGCATCCTCGGCAACCACTACTACCGGTTCGTGAGCGAGCGGCTGCCCGGGGTGCACGAGTACATGGCGATGGAGCGGCTGCTCTCCCTGTTGATGGCAGAGGATGCCGACGTCATCGTGCTCGACACGCCCCCCACGCGGCACGCGCTCGACTTCCTCGCCGCGCCGGATCGGATGTCGGGTCTCATGGACGAGGGCGTGATGCGCTGGCTCGTGCTCCCCGCCACCGCGAGCGGCTGGCGAATGCTCGAGATGGGCAGCGATGTGCTGGCCGGCGTGCTCAAGCGGCTCCTCGGCCCCACCACCATCGCCGACATCGCCGAGTTCTTCAGCGGGTTCCAGAGCCTCTGGGGCGGCTTCCGGGAGCGCTCGCTCGCGGTGCGGAAGCTCCTGCGCGCGCCGGGCACGCACTTCCTGCTCGTCACCGCGCCCGCACCGGGCGCCCGGGCGGAAGCGATCGCCTTCCTCGAGGTTCTGCAGAAGGATGCCATGCCCTTCTCCGGCTTCCTGATCAACCGGTGCGCGGTGCCCGCGCCCGCCGTGCTGCCCTGGCCCGCCGCCCCCGACCACCGCACCGCCGAGGAGTGGGCGCACGTGCGCGAGGAGGTCACCACCGCGCTGGAGCGCCGTCGCGCGCTCACCGGCGCGCAGGACCGCGCGATCGGCGACCTCCTCGCCCACGCCCCCTCCGGCAGCCCGGCCTGGCGGATTCCCGACCAGCCGACCGACGTGCACGACCTCGCTTCGCTGCGCCGCCTCGGCGTGGCGCTTCACGACTGCGGCGCGGTGGACGCCATTCTGGGGGCTGGATGAACCAGGCCGACTGGCTGCGGAAGCGGATGCGGAGCGCCCGCAAGCTGGGCTGCGCGCCGGAGATCGGGGCGGCGCTGCTGCTCGCGCTCTTCGCCGCCCACCTGCTCCACACGGGCCTCGCCCACGCCGCGGGCGATGGCATGGCCGAGACCACCGGCTCCGTTCCCCAGAAGACCCTCGGCGACTACTTTACCGATCTGGGTTCGGAAGAAGCGCCCGAGCGCCTCTTCGCCGCGAGGGCCATCCGCGCCGAGACCTTCGGCGCCCTCCGCGCCATTGCCCACGCCCCGGCCGACAGCCTCGCCTCGATGGAGGCGCGCTCGCTCCTCGTCGAGATCGACGCCCGCCTCCCCGGCGCCTGTCGCGCCGCGCTCCGACACGACAACACCGTGGTGCCGTGCGCGGAGCTGCTCGCCGCCACCGAACACGTGGAGCTCCTCGCCGACGTCCTCGCCGCCCGGCCGCTGGTGAAGGGCAAGGGGCCGCTCAAACGGTTCGAGGCCGCCGTCGTGGCCATGGGGGGAAAGGTGGACGAAGGAGGCGCCGCGCCGACGGGCGTCGCCGGGCCCACCGCGCCTGCGCCCACCCCGGCGGAGGCCCCGGCCGACCCGCCCGCCCCCGCGCCGGCGCCGTGATCACGGTCGGGCTCACCGGCGGGATCGCCTGCGGAAAGAGCACGGTGGCGGCGCTCCTGCGGGAGGGCGGCGTGCCCGTGCTCGACCTCGACGCCGTGGCGCGCCAGATCGTGGAGCCCGGCCAGCCGGCGCTCGCGGCGATCGCCCAACGGTGGCCCGCCGTCGTGGTGGAGGGCGGGCTCGACCGCAAGGCGCTCGGCGCGCTGGTGATGGCCGACCCCGCCGCGCGGCGCGAGCTCGAAACGATCACCCACCCCGCGATCTGGTCGGCCGCCGAGGCGTGGCTGGCCGCCCAAACGGCGCCGGCGGTGGTGGTGGAGGCGGCGCTCATGGTGGAGACAGGCAGCTGGCGCCGGTACGACCGCCTCCTCGTCGTCACCTGCAGCCCCGAGGTGCAGCGGCGCCGCTTGCGGGCCCGCGAGGGCTTCGACGAGGCCACGGCCGACCGCTGGCTCGCCGCGCAGCTCCCGCTCGCGGAGAAGGAGCGGCTGGCCAGCGCGGTCATCCGCAACGACGGGGAGCTCGATGCCCTGCGGGCCGCCACGGCCGCGGCCTGGGTCTCGCTGCAGCCGGGGACTCCCGGCGTCGGGAGTTCGGGGTAGGCTTCGCGCTCGCGGAGTCGCCATGTCCCTGTTCTTCTTCCTCGCCTGTCCCGTGCCGACGGACACCGCCACCGAGGACAGCGCCACCGACACCGTCGGCGTGGAGCCGGCCGTGTGGGATGCGCCCGCCGCCACCCTCCCCTGCAACGAAGGCGCCGACGCCCCCCTCTACGACCTCGCGCTCGCCGACGCGGAGATCAGCCGCGAGGAGATGGGCTTCGACGAGTCCATCTGGACCAGCCTCGCGCGCGCCGGCTACGTGCGCGGACCCTTCCAGTGGCCGTACTTCGAGGCCGTGCACCACGAGCCCGAGCACGCCGCCTGCTTCGTGCGGCAGCACGCCGCCGACCTCGATGCCGCGGGCCTCGCCGCGAACCCCGTCTCCACCGCGCTCGGCGCCCTCGCCACCACGGCGGGCTTCCCCACCGACGGCGACCCCATCCAGCCGAGCGACGACACGCTCGCCAACGCGCTCGACGACCTCGTGGAGGCCGCCGGCGGGGGCGATGACCCTGCGGCGGCCGAGGCGCTCCCCGCCGAGCTCGCCGCGGCGCTCGTCCCCATCGTCCGCGCGTTGCAGGCGGGCATCGACACGCGCCACCAGATGGACGAAGCGAGCGCCGCCGTCACCAAGCCCCAGCGCCTCTTCCGCGACGGCGCGGGCATGGTGCTCAGCGCCGTCGGCTACCAGCCGAACTTCACCAGCGCCGACGACGTGGCCGTGTACAGCGAGTGGTTCACCTCCGACCTCGGCCCGCGGGCGCTCCTGCTTCCGGCCCGTCAGCTCGCCCACGCCATCGAGTCGGCCGACCTCGGTCGGTTCGCCGGCACCGACACGAGCTGGACCTTCGCCACCGACGCCGGCGCGATCGTGGTGTACCCCGCCACCGACGACGTCCACGACGCCGAAGCGGGCGCCGTGCTCCTCGCGCTCGACCTCGGCGGCAACGACACCTGGCTCGACGGCGCCGGCGCCAACGCCAACGAGGACAACCCCGTGTCGGTGAGCGTGGACCTCGGCGGCGACGACACCTACGGCTACACCCCCGTGGCCGACGATCACGACGCCGAGGCCCTCCTCCCCTCCGACGCCGCCGGGCGCGAGCCCGCCAGCGGGTACTGGCCCTCGGCCTCCACCACCGGCCGCCAGGGCAGCGGGCGCTACGGCATCGGCATGGCCATCGACCTCGGCGGCGGCAACGACACCTGGGCCTCGCTCCGCCTCAGCCAGGGCTTTGGCGCCCTCGGCGTGGGCGTGCTCGCCGACGATGCCGGCGACGACACCTACGCCGCCGAAGCCGGCGCGCAGGGCAGCTCCGTCTTCGGCTACGGCCTGCTCCTCGATGGCGGCGGCAACGACACCTACCGGAGCTGGGCCTACTCCCAGGGCTTCGGGTACACCGGCGGGATCGGGCTCCTGCTCGATGTCGCCGGCGATGACCGCTACGTGGCCGATCCCGGCAACGCCTTCGGGGGCGCCACCCTGTACTACTCCCCGCAGCTCCCCGGGGGCGAGGGCAACAGCTCCTTCTGCCAGGGGGCCGGCTTCGGCTTCCGCGGCGACAGCTGGAGCGCGTGGTTCAGCGGCGGCGTGGGGTCCCTGCACGACTCCGCGGGCAACGACAGCTATGTGGCCGGCGTCTTCTCCCAAGCCACCGGCTACTGGGAGGGAACGGGGCTCCTGACCGACTCCGCCGGCAACGACACCTACGACGCGCTCTACTACATGCAGGGCGGCGCGGCGCACTTCGCCTCCGCCATCCTCCTCGACGGCGCCGGCGACGACCAGTACAGCCAGACCTTCGACAGCTACTACATGCACACGGGCGCGGGCCACGACTTCTCGCTCGGGATGTTCCTCGAGGACGCCGGCGACGACGTGTACGCGTACAACGGCCTCGCCGCCGGCGCGAGCAACTGCCAGGGCGTGGGCGTGTTCGTGGACCGCGACGGCACCGACGACTACACCGCCCGCTCCACCTACAGCACCGGCCTCGGCAACCACTCCACCGAGTGCGAGACCCGCACCTCCACGCCGAGCATCGGCATCTTCCTCGACGCCGGCGGCGACCCCGACACCTGGACCTGGCCCGAGGACGACCGCCGCACCCCCGCGAACGACAGCGTTTTCGGGGTGGAATGGAACTCCACCTCCGACGAGCACGGGGGCGCCGCCGACGGGGCCGCGGGCGCGGGCTTCTGAGCCCCGCTCAGTTCGCGAGCTCCGTCCACACGACCGCGCCGCCGCCCCCGCGGCCGGTGGACCGGAGCTCCACCTCGCCCGCCTCCACGGTCACCGAGAACCGTTCCGCGGGCGCGTAGGCGTCGATGGCGCCGGACTCCCAGAGGGTACGCCCGCCCTGGAGGATGGCCACGCGGGCGCCGGCGGAGGGGTTGAGGTTGGCGTCGTGGATGCCCACGGCGCCGTCGAGCAGGCCCTCCGACACCGGCAGGGTCACGCGGGAGTCGACCGACGCGTAGAGGCCGTGGCAGTGGTGCTCGCCGCCCACCATCAGGCCCGGCGCGAGGGTGGAGGTGTTCTCGAGGAGGGTGCCGGACTGCGCCGTGGCCCCGAAGCTCGGCGCCGCCGGGCACTCGGCCACCTCGCCGCCGGCGAGGATGGCGAGCCGGGTGTGGAGGAAGAAGCGGAGGTCGATCACGCGGTGCTGGAAGCTCGCGCACGAGTGGTAGGTGTCCGCGCAGCCCGCCTCGGCGATGGTCGCCGCCCAGGCCGTCAGGCGGGGTTCGAGGGAGGGCCAGGACAGGGGGCCGGCGAGCAGCTCGTCGAGCGTGGCCTGCACGTCCCAGCCCATGGCGAGGACGCGGGCGTGCACCGGGTCGTGGTAGACCGTCCCCGTCATCGGGTTCTGGCGGGCGTGCGACCACAGCCAGGGCTCTTCGAGGCCCATGAACAAGGCGTTGTCGAAGTAGTAGGGGTAGCCGAGGTCGGCGTCGAGGTCCCAGGCGATGGGCGTGATCTGCCCGCCATGGTCGTAGAGGTAGAAGTTGTTGCCGTCGGCGGCGAAGCTGTCGATGGCGCCGATGGCGGCGCGGGTGAGCGACATCCGGGTGAAGGCAACCGTGTCGACCGCGGCGAGGAACTCGGCGTCGCTGCCGTGCCCGGTGGCCTCGATCGCCGCGAGGATCTCGGCGCCGTCCCCGCCCGCGCTGGTCTGCGGTTCGTACCAGTCCGCCACCGTCCCCCACTCGATGGGGTTGAGGCCCTGTCCGTACCGCCAGGTGCCGATGCCGTAGAGCGAGCCGTCGTCCACGTCGTAGTTGCGCTTCAGGAAGCGGTCGTCGATGGGCTCCAGCGCCACGAAGAGCCCCACGGCATCGCCGTTTACGTGCACGGTGGCAAAGCCGGTACGGGCGGCGGGGAGGCCCATCTCGCGGAGCACCCACGTGCCCACCACCTCGTTGAGGAAGCCGGCGTCCTGTGTGGAGCTGTCGAGCTTCAGGGTTTCGAGCCCGTGCCAGTCCTGGCCGGGCACGCTGCGGTTGAAGTCCACCTTGAGCGGGGGCTTGCCGGCCACCACCGAGCCCTGGCCAAACGCGCGCACGGCCACCACGAGCGGCGCCTCGCCGTTCCAGGAGAACTCCGCCTCGTGCCAGCTCTCCGCACCCGGGTTGTCGCGGATGTCGGCCCAGTCGGCGCGGGCCATGGTGAGCTCGATGGCGCCGACCCGATCGGTGGCGAAGACGCCGTCGGCGTCGTCGGGCCGCTCGCCCGTGTCTGCCGCGGAGTCGCCGGGGAGCACGTTGGACGAGCCGGTATCGACGCTCCCCGTGTCCACCTCACCGGGAACGAGCGGGCTCGCGGTGCACGCAAGGAGCCAAGGCAGCATGGCCACAGTGTAGCGCCCCCGCGGCGATCCCCTCCCCCTACCGGTAGACGGCCCCGAAAATCCCGATGCACATCTCGTCGAGCGAGCCCTCGCCGAGCTCCACGTTCACCGGCTCGTCGAGGCCGGCATCGGCGAGCGCGCGCCGTACGCCGGGGTTGTCGAGCGTGTTGTCGTAGCGGCACTGCATCCAGAGCGTGTCGCCCCCGCGCCCGCGCGGCAGGTCGATGATGCGCTCCGCCGCGTAGGTGTAGCTGCGCTGCCACTCGAACCGCCAACGCGACTGGAGCAGACACTCGTCTTCTGCTTCGGATTGTCGCGGTTCCTCGCGCTGCCAGCGGATCTGCATGTCGGTGCCTACCATGTGGAGATGCGGCTGAACCGAGAAGAAGTAGAAGTCCGTTTCGCCCGCTTCGGTGGTGAAGATCTCCGTTTCGGTGTGGTCCGGAACGTTTTTGGGGATGCGGAACTCGGTCTCCGACCGGTCGCCCGGGCCGGGCTGCAAACCCTCCGCCTCGGTGGCGAAGTTGCCCAGGCCGAACAGGATGGCCTGCCACTCCGGCGCCGTGGGCCCGGTGGCGATCCGGAGGCGGGTGAGGTCGGGCTCGGCCACCTCGCCGGCCGGGTGGTAGTGCAACTGCATGACCAGCCGCGCGCCGGCGGCGAGCGGGATGCCGCTCGAGTCGGGGAGCTCGGTGGGCGGGCTGCCGGGCACCCACACCGCCAGTGCCTGGCTGTCGGTGATCGCCGGGAGCTGGAAACAACTGCGGTAGGCGCTGCCCCAGGCCGCCGTCTCGGCGTGCGGGTCGGACACGACGACCACGTGGTGCACCACGCGCTCGTTGCCGGGCAACACCTCGAGGCCGGAGAACCACGCGTCGGTGGTGAGCCCCGCGTCGATCGACACGCACATGAACTCGTCCTGGCTGCCCGCCGTGGTGTAGCTCTCCTCCGGGGCGAGCTCGGCGGTCGCGCCGGCCAGCTCGGAGACGACCGGCGACGGAAGCCCGGCCGCCGTGGCGGGATCACCCTCCGGGGCGCCGGCCTCGGCCCAGGCGGCCAGCGTGTCCTTCTCCTCGTCAGTGAGCCTCGGGTCGTCCTGCCAGCCGAGGGTGGGGGTGCAGTCCTCCGTCTCGTACGCGTCGAAGGGGGGCATGGTGCCGGCCTGCACGGCAGCGGAGGCCGCATCGGCCATGGCGGCGGCGGAGGCTTGGCTGTCGAGCGCGAAGGGCGCGATGCCCCCCTCCACATGGCAGCCGGCGCATCGGGCCACGAGGATGGGCGCCACGTCGGCGTGCCAGGTGGGCGCCCCTACCTCCGCCTCGGGGGCGGGCGAGCAGGCGGCGAAGAGCACGCTGACGAGCATGGGGGAGGTCCTCACCGCGTTGGACCCGCGGCGGCGGCGGGAGGAGAAAGAAATGTCGTCGGGGGGGCGCCCGCCCTCACGATCCTACTCCGGAACCACGAGGATCGGCGCGCCCTCCGCGTCGAGCGCCGGGGCGTACGCGGCGCTGGCTTCGCCGACCGCACCCTCCGCGTCGAAGCCGAGGAGGCCCCCCTCGAACCGGTAGCTGAAGCCGCTGAGCTGGGTGCCCGGCGACTCGTTGGTGGCCCAGCCCCGGCCGTCCGCGTCGAAGCCGAGGGAGCGGAGGTAGGCGCCGCGCCCCTCGGCGTCGCCCTCGTGGAAGGCCCACGCGAGCGACTGGAAGGCGCGGGCCGCCGGGAGGTCGACCGCCTCGGCGGCGGGCGCCTCCTGGGACTCCCACCCGCCCTCGGCCTCGCCCCACTCCGCGGCCTGGGAGAACCCCGCCTGCGCGAACGGCACGCCCGACAGCGCGAGCACGTCCACCTCGACGTCAAGGGTGGCCTCGCTCGCCGCCGCATCGAGGCACGCCCGCACCTCCTCGAGGCTCAGCCCGGAGGCGAAGCCGGCGGTGACGCGCGCGTTGTCGCCCTCCCGCTCCACCGCCACGGCCAGCTCGGTGGGGAGCCACCCGAAGGCCGGGTCGTAACATCCGTCGGGGCCGCTCGTGGCGAGGTGCAGGCCGACGATCACCGGCTCCCAGCCCTCCGCGGGCGCCGACGCGAACGACACCTCAACGCTCCCGCCGGCGGCGCCCACCGTGAGGCGGCCGGAGCCGCGCGTGGCTTCCAGCCCCGGGGCCGACACCGTGCGCGTGCGGATGCGCACGTCAGCGGTGTCCACGAAGGGGAACTCCTTGCAGGTGTCGGGGTCGCAGCTCTCGTCCAGCGAGGGGGTCACGTTGGTGGTAGAGGTGCCCCCGACCACGGCCACGCCGTCCGGGCCGAGGTCGAGCGCCGAGAGCCGGTGGTTGAACGCCTGCCAGCCGAAGTCGAAGCCGTGCAGGAGGGCCACTTCCACGCCGGGGTCCGGCGCGCAGGCGAGCAGAAGGGCGAGCATGGGGCCTACTTAGCTGTCCGCCGGGGGGTCGTGCTGGTTAGCCACTCGGGAGGATTCGTTTGAGCTGGCTTCGGGACAAGTGGCGCCGCTTCCGAGCGTGGCTCGCGGGCCAACTCGTGGAGCACCTCGAACCCCGGCGGGTTTTCTGGGCGCTGCTCCTGGGGGTCACCATCGGCACCTCGCCGTTCTGGGGCCTGCACTTTGTGGCCTGCGTCTTCCTCGCGCGGGTGCTCCAGCTCAACAAGGGGCTCATGGTGCTCGGCTCCGGCGTGGCCAACCCGATCACCGCCCCGCCGCTGCTTGCGTTGTCGGCGGCGGTCGGCTCCTTTCTCCGCAGCGGGCACTTCGGGATGCCCCCCATCGACTTCAGCGGCGACTACCGGCCGCTCCTCGCCCACGGCGGCTGGCTGGTGTTCGATCTCATCGCCGGGAGCCTCGTCGTGGGGCCGATCCTCGGCGCGGTTGCGGGCGGGTTGGGCGTGGTGTGGGTGAAGCGGGTGCGCGGGGTGCGGGGGGCGTAGGCCGGGGGGTGCAGCCCGACGCCCCCGACGCCCCTCCTCACATCTCCGGCCCGGCCCTCCCGGCCGGGAGGGCGCCCTCGGCGGCGTCGGGCTGCACGCCCGCCTCCACGTACCGGAACGTCGACGCAATGCGGTTCGGCTCCACCGGACCGCCGGCGAGCGAGGGGTCGAGCTCCCACGCGCGGGTCCACGCGGCCGCCGCCTCCGTGGCCCGGCCACCCGCCTCCAGCGCGCGCGCCCGCAGCAGCTCGGCCTGCGCGTCGAGCGGCGCCTCCGCCACCGCCCGCTCCGCCGCCGCCAGCGCCATCGTGGGATCGTTGGCCGCGAGCGCCACCTCCGCCTGGACCCGCGGGAGCATCGGGTCCTCCGGGGCGAGTCCGTCAGGCACCACCGCCGGTGAAGCCGCGAGCTGCGCCCGGGCCAGGATTCGCCGCGCCAGGTCGGCGGGGGCGTGCTCCGCGGCCTGATCGTAGCGGCCGACCGCCACGAGCAGCGCCACGTCGAGCGCTTCGGTGGGCGGGCCGGGCTCGCGCTTGCGGAGGATGGCCACGAGCTCCTGCGCCTCGGCGTAGGCCCCGGCGCGCACCCGCGCATCGATGCGGCGGCGCACCGGCTCGGGGTTCACCGAGTCGACCGCCTGCCAACGCGCCAGCAAGGGATCGAGGCCCTCGCCATCGCCCACCGCCTCGGCCGCGGCCACCCGCAGCTCGGCCACCGTGGCGCCCCAGGCGTACGACGCCGGCAGCCCCTCGAGCAGCTCGCGCGCTTCGACCGCCTGCCCGGAGGCCAGCCGCGCCTCGGCGAGCGGCAGCCACCACCGCGGGTCGTCGGGCGCCGCGGCCGACAGCGACTCCCACGCGAGCAGCGCCTCCGCGCGATGCCCGGTGAGCCCGAAGAGCGCGGCCTGATCGGCGAGGAAGATCGGCGAGGTGGGGCGGGCGAGCTGCGCGGCGGCCAGGGAGGCCGACGCCTTGCCCCCATCCACCGTGGAGGCCACCTCCCACCGGGCGCGAATCCACTGGGCGATGGGCTGGTCGGGGTCGAGGAACACCGCGCGCACGACGGGATCCTGTTTGCGGTCGCCCGGCGTGAGCACCGGCGGGAGGAGGCCGTAGTACATCGCCGCGGCGCGGCCGGTGATGAGCTCGCTGTACGGGTCGCGCGAGCCGGGCACGGCCCAGGCGGCCAGCGTGGCCTCGGGCACCTGCACCTCGAGCGCGGCGGCGGCCCCGACGAGCGCGGCGGAAACGGCGGGCCAGGGGTTCTCCACCGTGCCCTCCGCCGACGTGCTGGTGCACTGCCCGCCGGCCACGCACAGCTCCAGCTCGAGCGTGAGCGCCGAATCGGGGCCCACCCGAACGCTGGCCCGCGCGTCCACCTGGCGATCGGGCGGCGCGCGACGGCCGGCGAACGCCAGCGGGGTGCCATCCCCCGCCACCAGCGGCATCACGCCGGGGAGGTCGGACAGGCCGAGCTCGAGCGCGGCGGTGAGGAGGCCGCGCAGCTCCGCGGGGCGCGGGGGCTTGCCGCCCACCAGCATCACCGGGGTGAGGCGCACCTCCGCCAACTGCACCGGCGGCGCCTCGCCCGCCGCGGGCGCTTCGGCCTCCGTTTCCGGGGCACCGGTGCACGCCACGAGCCACAGCCACCACATGCCGGCCTTGTATCCGGCCGACCCCTCAGCCGCGTGCGAGGCGCTCCTCTTCCTTCTTGCACCAGAGCTTCACCAGCCCGTCGAAGTGCTCCGTGAAGGGCTCGATCTCGTGCTTGGGGTAGAGCATCGCCACCTTCTCGCGGATGATGTCCTTGGCGCGGGCGCTGCGGAAGAACTCCACGCACACCTCGTCCAGCCGGGAGAGGTGGGTGGCGCGGAACTCCTCGAAGCGCTCCACGTCGAAGTACTCGCGGGCGAGCGCGTCGTACCGCTCGAGCTTCTCCTCGAAGGGGAGCTCGCTGTCGCTGATGTCGAAGTAGGGCTGCCAGTTCGGGTTGATCCGCGGCTTCCGCTTGGTGTAGGCGCAGAACAACGACCACGCCACGAGCGACCGCACCGTCCACGGAAAGTGGTAGTGGAGGCTCGTGACCTGGCTGTCGGGGCAGGCGTTGGCGAAGTCGATCGGGTGGAAGATCCCGCCGGAGCGGAGCGCCTCGCAGCTGTTGTAGTCCCAGCAGAAGAAGGCGTTGATGATGCGCGCGTAGCGGCTCATCGTCTGCCAGCCGGCGGCGTCCATGAAGTCGGTCTCCACCACGTAGCGGCCGTGCAGCGGCGCCGTGGGGTCGTACTTCACGCAGTTCACCTGCGGGCCGATGCCGATGGCGCGCACGAAGATGTCCCAGTTGTCGACCGCCTTCTGGAGGTGCATCACCTGCGAGCCGGAGTCGTTGTACCCGCGGTGGAGCGCCCCCACATCGTCGAGCTTGGTGACCCCGCGCCAGGCGCCCCCATCGTAGGGCTTCATGAAGGAGGGGTAGCCCACCGCCTCCCCCACCGTGTCGAGCGAGAAGAGCTTGTTGTACCGACGGATCGTGGTCTGGGTGTCGGCCTCGTCGGAGTAGACCTTGGGCGGGATGAGCCAGGTTTCCGGGATGGGGAAGCCGAGCCGCATCATCGCGACGTAGGTGGTGTGCTTCTCGGCGGCCTGGATCATCCAGGGGTTGTTGAAGACGTACACGCCATCGAGCGCCAGCTTCTTGACCCACTCGCGGGTGGTCGGAAACCAGTGGGTGATCCGGTCGAGCACGAGGTCGTAGCGGGAGCGGGCGCGAAGGTCGAAGGGCTCCACGGTGACCCGCTCCACGGCGAACTTCACGGTGTCTTCCCCGAGGGGGAGCGCGAGGTCGAGCTTCTGGACGATCGCCTCGTAGCAGGCGGGCCAGCAGTGATCGGCGCCGAGCGAGAGGCCGATGAGACGGGTCTGGGACACGGGAGGCTCCGGAGCCCGCGCCGCGTATCAAGGAACCTCCCGGGCGGCGCGTGCGTTAGGTGGTGCAGCAGATGACTTCCCCGTCCGAGCGCCCCTGGCGTGGCCGCATCCGGCGCTTCCTCGGCGGCCTTCTGCGCCTGTCCCTCGTGGGGCTGGTGGTGGCTGCGGTGGGCGGCTGGTTCGGCTGGCGCTGGTTCCAGACGGAGATCCTCGCCACCCTGCCCGACAGCCTCGGGCCGGCCACGGAGTTCCGCGTTCCCTGCTCCGTGCAGGTGTTCGATGCGTCCGAAACCCGGGTGGACCAGTTCTACCTCGAACGTCGCATCTGGGTGCCGCGCGCGGAGCTGCCCGACTACGTGTGGCAGGCCTTCATCGCCAGCGAGGACCGCCGCTTCTTCGAGCACGAGGGCGTCGATCCGCAGGGCATCGCGCGCGCCCTCATCGTGAACCTGATGGGCGGCGGCACGAGCCAGGGCGGCAGCACCATCACGCAGCAGCTGGTGAAGAACCTCCTCGTGGGCAAGGAGCGCAGCTACCGGCGCAAGCTCCGGGAGGCGGTGCTGGCCTACCGGCTCGAGCGCGAGCTCGACAAGATGCAGCTCATCGAGCTGTACGTGAACTACATCGCGCTCGGCAACGGCAACTTCGGCGTCGAAGCCGCCGCGCAGGACTACTTCGGCATGTCCGCCCGGGAGATCGACCCCGGCCAGGCCGCGCTGCTCGCGGGCCTCGTCCCGGCGCCTTCGCGCTACTCGCCGCGGCACAGCGCCGACCTCGCCGCCTCCCGCCGGGAGATCGTGCTGAAGCTGATGGTGGGCCAGGGCTACCTCAGCGCCGCCGAAGCGAGCCGCCACCTCGCCGATCCCGTCATGGTTCCCCGGGCGAGCGGCGTGCCCGAAACGGGCGCCGCCTACCTCACGGAGGTGCGCCGCGAGGTGCGTCGCCTCTTCGGCGATGACATGCCCTTCATCCAGGGCATGCAGGTCTACACCCCCTACCAGCCCGCCGTCCAGCGGGTGGCGGAGGAGGCCGCGGCCGACTCCTTGCGGGCGCTGGAGTCGCGCCAGGGCGCGCGCGGTCCCACCCGCAACATCGTCGAGAGCGAACGCGCCACCTGGCTCGCCCGCGGCGATCGCCTGCGGCTCGACCTCGAAACCCACACCTTCCGCACCCCCGAGCCCGGCGATTGTTTCGCCGCCCTCGCCGACGATGCCGAAGGCGGCGCCAGCGCCGGCCCCTTCACCTTCCGCCTCACCGCCGAGGCGCTCGACACCAAGGTGCGCCGGGCGCGCAAGGGCCAGGCCGACAAGTCGGCCCCCGCCGCCGAGCGCATCCGCCCCCTCCGCGAGCTGCTCCAGCGCGGCGATGTGCTCGACGTCTGCCTCGCCGAAGGGGGCGCGCTGCGGCTGAACCAGCGCCCCTGGGCGGAGAGCGCCGTCGTGGTGCTCGAAAACGCCACGGGGCACGTGATCGCCCTGACCGGCGGCTACGAGGTGGGCCTCGAGGGCTTCATCCGCTCCACGCAGGCCCGTCGCCAGCCCGGCAGCTCCTTCAAGCCGGTGGTGTACGCCAGCGCCATCCTCGCCGGCCACCGCCAGACCGACCTCTTCTTCGATGGCCCCTTCTCCGTGATGGGCACCAACGGGCTGCCCTGGTCGCCCAAGAACTACGACGGCAAGTACAAGGGCAACATCCCGCTGCGCACGGCCATGGCGCTCTCGCTCAACACGGTGGCGGTGCGGCTGGCCTCCGATGTGGGTGTAGAGAAGCTCGTGAGCCTCGCCCGCGGCCTCGGCGTGAAGAGCCCGCTGCGGAGCGATCTCACGCTCGCGCTGGGCTCCTCCGAGATCACGCCGATGGACAACGCGATGATGTACAGCTCCATCGCCCGCGGCGGCGTGCGCGTGGGGCCGGTCTTCATCACCAAGGTGAACGACCGCAAGGGCGGCAAGCTCGCCGCGGAAGGCGAGAAGGTGGAGCTGGGCGGCGAGGCGCGCGTGATGCCCGGCGGGTCCGGCGAACGGGTGATGGACGCCGCCTCCGCCTACGTCACGATCGACATGATGCGGAACGTCTTCACCAACGGCACCGCCAAGAAGGGTGTGCGGCCCGGGATGGACTTCGCCGGGAAGACGGGCACTACCAGCAACTTCGTGGATGCCTGGTTCGTGGGCTACAGCCCCCGGTACACGGTGGCGGTGTGGGTGGGCACCGATGGCCAGGCCAGCATCGGCGACAAGGAGACGGGCGGAAAGGCCGCCCTCCCCACGTGGAGCACCGTGATGGAGGCGCTCCCCAACGTGGAGGGCGAACGATTCGCGGTGCCCGCAGGCGCGGTGCTGCTCCCCGCCGACAAGCTCTGGCTCGGCTACGACCGCAAACACCCGCCCGACGAGGTGCTCGCGCTCCCGCCGCTCACCGACGAGCCGCTGGCCCCCTTCGGCTTCTCCTACCCGGCCGCCCGCGCCGAAACCGCGCTCGCGCCCGCCTCCGCGCCCCCGCCCAACGTGGCCCTCCCCCCGCCCGCCCCGGCCTCGGATACCGTGGAAGAAGGCGCCGGCGATCCGAGCACACAACCCCCGGTGGAGGACCTCGAAACCACCCTGGGTGCCGAGTCGCCCGACGAAGCGCCCGCTTCGCCCAAGCCGCGGTAGCCGTCGCGCCCGTGCTGCGCCCCGCCGCCCTGGCCCCCCTCCTCGCGGCCGCGATCGCCGCGGCGGCGCTCGCATGGGCCGCCTCCCTCCACGGCCTCCACTTCGTGGACCTCGTGGGCTTCTCGCGCCGCGCGCGGGACCTCGCCGAGGGCCGCCCGGCGTCGGACGGCCTCTACCCCCTGGGCCTCCCCGGCTGGCTCGCCCTCGCGCACACGGCCGGCGTGGCGCTCCTGCCCGCGGCGCGTGCCCTCTCGGTGGCCGCGGGCGCGCTCCTGTGCGGGCTCCTCGGCCGGCGCCTCGGCCTCGCCGCGGCGCTCTGGCTCCTCGCCCAGGCGCCGTTCCTCTCGTGGGGGAGCACCGAGGGCACCGACATGCCCGCCGCAGCCCTCTGCCTCGCCGCGGTCCTGCTCGCCGAGCGCCCCCGCCTCGCCGGCCTGTGCCTCGGGCTGGCGATGAGCCTCCGCTGGACGGCCGCCGCCTGGCTCCTCCCGCTCGCGCTGGCGCTGGAGCCCGGCGCGCGGTGGCGCGCGCTGCCGTTCCTGGCGCTCGGGTTTGCTCCGCACCTCGTCGGGTGCCTGTGGAGCGGCGCGTTCGTGCTGCCCGACCAGTCGCTGAACCTCGCGATCGCGGCCGGCCCGGGCGCCCCGCCGCCGTCGGGCCCCGCCGACCTCCTCGGGCGGGTGCCGCGCGGGCTTGTGCAGGCAGCGCCCTTCCTCCTGCCCGACGTGGCCAGCCGCGTGGGCGCCGGGCTCGGCGTCCTCG
>CAISIK010000123.1 GCA_903885375.1 uncultured Pseudomonadota bacterium | reverse complement strand
CTTCGTCGGCCCGAGGCGGGCCTCGGTCGGGGCGGCCCGCACCGTCACCCGGCTCGTCACCTCGACCGGGGGGCACCGAGGGGCGCGAGCGCCGCACGACGCTTGCCCGCGAGGTCTGGCTGCACCGGCCTGACGGCGGGGGGCCGGAGGGGGCGAGCGCCACCCGCCGCGGGAGCGGCAGGCGGGGCGTGGGGCCCGCGCGCAGCCCGCTTTGCCTAGATTCCCGCCAAGGCTACGCTGGTGTCGAGCTGGGCGGTGAGCTCGGTGACGTGGCGCGTGAACTCGGGCATCAGCTCGGGCGGCAGCGTGCGGCGCAGGGTGCCGTGGTACTCGATGGGGTCCACCACCGAGCTGCCGCGCTCGAGCTGGTAGTGCAGGTGCGGGCCGGTGGAGCGACCGGTGTTGCCGGTGCGGCCGAGGAGCTGGCCGGCGGTGACGCGCTGGCCTTCCTTTACGAGGTCCTCGTTGAGGTGGAGGAACTTCGCGAGCACACCATCGCCGAACTTCACTTCGACGCAGTTGCCGTTGGCCGCGTGGTTCCAGTTCACGCGGGTCACGACGCCGGCCCGGGGCGCGGTCACGTCGGAGCCGATCGGCGTCTTGAAGTCCATGCCCTCGTGGGTGGGGCGGTCCTTCAGGAGGCTCGAGATCTGCTCGTAGTCCGCGAGCGGACCGTCGATGAGGCGGCGCGGAAGCTCGGTGCCCTGGCTGGTCCAGTAGCTCGGGAAGCGGTCGCCCTGGGCCTGGTAGCGGAACGCGTCGATCACGCGCTCGCCGCCCTGGCCGGGGAGCAGGGTGAGACGGGCCGCGAGCACGAGCGGCTCGACACCCTCGGTGTCCTCGAAGAGGACCTGGACCATGTCGCCCTTGTGGAGGTCACGACGCAGCTCCACGTCCCACACGAAAAGGCGGGCGTACACCGCGCTCAGCGCCGCCGTCGATCGGGCCGGAGAGGCGGAGAACGTGGCCGAGAGCGAACTGTTCACCGGGGCCGAGAAGACCTGCGTGCCGGCGCGACGGCTCACGCCGAGCGGCTCGGGCAACGGCGGCACGAGCTCCGGCGGGATGGCGGTGTTCAGGTCGACCGCAGGCGCGGCCGCCACGGGGGCCGCCGCCACGGCTTCAGGGGCGGGCGCTGCTTCGACCGGCGCTTCCGGCGAACGGAGCGCCAGCGTGAGGTTGAGCACGAGGCTGACGCCGAGGAAGCCGTAGAGCAGCCAGGGCTTGCCGAGGGGGGGATTCTTGAGGAAGTCCGACGTCATGGGGATCTGCACTGCGGAGGAGGAGGGAGACCAGCGGGGAGGATCGAGCGGTCCGAACAGGATCACATCTTGCTCTTGCCACGTCAATGGTACGAAGCAGAATTTCTTTCTGATTCCTGATCCATTTCGAATTGTCTTGGTTCGACGATCGCTCTGATCGAGCCCCGATTCGCGGTTAGACCCCGGCCATGGGCAGAACCTTCCTGATCACGGCGCTGGCGTTGGTGCTCGGTACCGTCCTGGGCGCGCTTCAACCGCGGGGCGAGCTCCTCGCGCTCCGTGAGGAGGTGCGTGCGCTCAACGACAAGACCCGCGAGTGCCAGCGCGGGGCCGCGGGGGCGGGCCTTCGTGAGTTCTTCCGGGCGCCCCCCGCCAGCGCACCCGAGCCGACCGGGGCCCCGACGGGTGAGGAGGCCATCGGCGCCGACGGCCCCGCGGGGGCCGACGTGCCCGTGGCCGACGAGGCGAACAGCGGCCAGGCCGAGGCCAGCGGTCCGAAGGCGGAGGACGTGGAGGCCATGGTGGCTGCCATGGATGCCCGCGCCGCCCAGGCGCGCGCGGCCCTCCTCGAGCAGGGCGAGCTCGATGACGAGCAGATCGCCGCCATCGACGAGGCGCTGGAGCGGATGAACGCCAAGCTGAAGAAGCAGGTCGATGCGTTCGCGCAGTCCGTCGAGGCGGGCGGCGAACCCGACCGCCGGGAGCTCATGGAGTTCGCGGCCGAAGCGCTCGACGCGGTGATCGAGGCCGACGATGCCATGGTGGCCCACATCCCCGAGAGCGTGCGCGACAGCATGGACGACGAGGCCCTCGACCCGATGTCCTTCATCTCCGGCGAGACGCTGTCGGCCATCGCCACGCTCGAAGGCGGCTGAGCGATGGCCCGGTCGCACGGTTTTCTCCGCGATCTCGTGGTGGTCGCGATCTACGAGTTCCAGCAGGCCGCACGCACCCGGCTCTTGCAGGTGGGCGTCCTCGCCTACGCGGGTGCCACGATGGCCGCCCACGCCGGCTTCGTGGAGGGCCTGCAGGAGGCCGAGCGCAGCGTGGCCATCGCCATGGGCGTGCCCGCCACCGAGAAGCCGGGCGCCCTCATCGGGGCCGCGTTGAAGTCCACCGACCTGCGGCGTTTCCTCGCCGACCTGATCGGCAGCGAGGCCACGCTGGACCGCCTCACCGAGGCCCCGGTGTTGGCGCTCTGGTCGGGGGCCGTGGCGATGGTGCTCCTGCCGATCTTCGTGCTCGTGGGCACGAGCACCTCGTTGTCGGCGGAGGTGGAGAGCCGCTCGATCCGCTTCCTCGCGCTGCGCACCGAACGCCTGCCCATCGTGCTCGGCAAGCTCGGCGGCCAGCTCCTGATCGCCACGCTCGCGGCGCTGAGCGGGGTGGTGGTGACGGAGTTCGCGGGGCTCGTGCTCATGGTGCAGCAGCCGCCGCTCGCGCTCGCCGCCTACGCGCTGCTCCACGCTGGCCGGGGGCTGGTGTACGCGCTGCCCTTCGCCGCCCTTGGCCTCGCCGTGTCGCAGTGGGTGCCGCGGGCCAATCCGGCCCGGCTCGTCACCATGCTCGCGCTCCTCGCCGTGCTCGTGGGCCACATCTGGCTCGACGAGCTGACCGACGCTACCGTGGCCGGTCGTGTCGCCGACCTCGTGCGGATCTTCCTGCCGGGGTCTGGTTGGAACGACCTCTGGTCAATGGATGCCGGCACCTTCGCGCTCGCTGCGGCCCGCAACGTCGTGCTCACGTTCGCCTGGGTGGCGGTGGGCTACGCCCGTTTCGATCGGCGGGACCTGTGAAGCCCGAACGCAGCCGCGGGAACGCCGCGCTCACCCTCACGGGCGTGGTTCGCCGCTTCGGCAAGGCCACCGCGCTCGACGAGCTCAGCTTCACCGTGCCGCGCGGGAGCGTCTGCGCGCTCGTGGGCGAAAACGGCGCCGGAAAGACCACGACGCTGAGCATCCTCGCGGGTTTCCTCCAGCCCGACGCCGGCTCGGTCGATGTACTGGGGCTCGGCCCCTTCCACGTGGCCACCCACCGCGGCCGGGTGGGCATCCTCCCGCAGGACGCCGAGCTCCCCGGCGCGAGCACGCCCCGCGAGCTGCTCGTGGCGTGGGCCCGCCTCCAGGGCCTCGACCGCACCGAGGCGCGGGAGAGCGCCGAGGAGTGCCTCCGCACCATCCAGCTGGTCGACCGCGCCAACGACCGCGTCAGCTCCCTCAGTCACGGCATGCGCCGCCGTCTCACGGTCGGGAGCGCGCTCGTGGGCGACCCGGAGCTCATCCTGCTGGACGAGCCCACCGCCGGCCTCGACCCGGCGCAGGCCCGCCACCTGCGGCAGGCGCTCGCCACCCGCCGCGGCCGTGCCACCGTCCTCATCTCCTCGCACAACCTCCCGGAGCTGGAGAGCCTGTGCGACCACGTCGTGATCATCGAGCGGGGCCGCTGCCTCAAGGCCGACGCGATGGATGCCGTGACCGGCCGGGACCGGGAGGTGGAGGTGCACCTCGCGGCCCCCTTCCCGCCCGGTCGGGGCGCCGTGGAGCGCCTGAGCCTGCAACCCGACGATCCCACCGACCTCGCCGATGCCACCTCGGGTTTCTTGCGCACGCTCCTCGATGAAGGCGCGCGCATCGTGGCCGTTCGTCGCGGCGGAGCGCTGGAGGAGCGTTACTTCGGCGAGCCGACATGATGTGGTTCACGCTGCTCCTCGCCGCCTCCCCCGGTGACCTCGCGCCCGGTGCGGGGGAGCTCGAAGCGGCGCGCACCCGGTTCGACGAGGTGCTCGCCGCTGCCGACGCCACCGGCCTCGCCGTGGCGCAGCTGCAGGTGGCCTGGACCGAGCGGCCCGTACCCAAGGCCGTGTGCGACGATCTCGACCGGCTCTCGCTCGGCTGGCGCCTCGAACGGTTCGGCGCCGCCTGGCGCGAAGCGGTGCAGGCCCTGCGGGTGCGAGGCGCCGAGCTGCGGGGGCTGTCGCTGGCGCCCACCGTCTCCCCCCTCCTCACCGGCGCCGCCGGCGAACGTCTGGCCGCCCAGCTCGCGGCCGCCGAGGCGGTGGCCACCTGGTTCCTGCAGGCGAGCGCCTGGCAGGCCGCCTTCGTGCGGCCCACCCTCGCGGCCTGCCCCATCACCGGAGAGGGCCTCTCGGCCGGCATCTCGCACCTACCCCTCGCCGCCAAGGGGGAGACCCCGGCGCGCGTAGCCGTCATCGGCCGGGGCGATGGGTTCGTCTGCCCAGACGCCGTACGCGCCGACGACGCCGTGGTCCTCGTGGCGGGCGGGGCGGCCTGCTGGGCGCCCGACGCCTCCTGCGCCTGCACGCCCGAGCCAGTCTTTCCGGGCGCGGTCCTCGGCCCGCCGATCGTGGAGGGCAAGGGCCCCGACGAGGGCGTGGAGCCGGTCGCGACGCCCTGAATGCTACCCGAGGAGTCGGCCTTCGAGCCGCCGGACGTCGGCGGCGAGCTGGGCCCCCACCGCGGTGTGCAGGGCGAGCGAGAGCGCCTCGTGGGAGGCCATCAGCAGGAGTGCGGCGGAAGGCGTGAGGGAAGCGACCCGCACCTCGGTGAGTGCTGTGCAGGTGGCGGAGCGCGCGGCATCGTCGACCAGCGCGACCACGCCGAGAAGGGTGCCGGGACCGGACTCACTGAGTGCCACGGTGGAGGCGCCGCGCTGGCGGGAGGTAGCCACCTTGCCCGCGAGCACGAGGAGGAGCGCACCCTCGGCCTTGCCCTCCGCGATCAGGACGGTGCCGGCGGGCGCCGTACGCTCGAGGAAGGCGTACCGGAGCGACTCGAAATCGGCTGGCGAGAGGCGGGAGAACGCCGGAACGGAGGCGAGGGCGGAGCCGAGGTCCATCATGCGCCCACCTGGAAGAGCCGGAGGAAGGAGTCGAGGAGGGTACGCCGCACCTGCACGGCCGCCACGGAGCCCGTGGTTGCGGCCTCCATCTCGTCGGTGACGGCGCGAAGCCGGGCGGCGAGCGAGCGGGTGATGCCCCGCATCAGCGCGGCGGCGAGCCCGGGGGAGGTGGTGCAGAGCTGGTCGAACCGCGCGCGGGTGAGCTCGACGACATCGAGGTCGGTGAGCGCGGTGACCGTGGCCGAGGTGAGGCCCCCATCGAGGAAGGACACATCGCCGAGGAGCGAGCCCGGGCCGCACTCGCGCGCCGCGCCTTCGCCGCCCACCACGAGCTCCACGCGGCAGCGCCCGGCCAGGACCAGCAGGAGCGCCTGGCCGGGGGTGCCGGCGGCCATGATCTCGGTGCCGGCCGCCACCGAGAGGCGACGGAAGCCCTCCGGAAGCTCACGACGACCGGTGAGCCCCTCGATGAGGTCGGCCGATTCGGTTGGGATGGGACACCGGACTCCTCGGGGCAGCAGCGCCGCGCAAGGGTACCGCACGCCCGCTCGAAGCGCCAATCGCACGCCCCCCGAGGGGAGGCTAGACTCCCGGATGCGCGAAACGTGGCAGCCCGACGAAGGCGAGGCTCCCGCCGAGGTCGCTCGCGGGACCGCGGTTCCCGACCCCGCCGAGTCGCCCGCCGCGGAGCCCGGGGAGGCCCCGCCGCCGCGCTACACCATCGGCGGCTCCCTCGGCTCCGGCGGCATGGGCGAGGTCTTCACCGCCCATGATCGTACGCTCCGTCGCGACATCGCCGTGAAGGTGCTCCGGCGCGCCGGGCCGGCGGCGCGGGACCGCTTCGCGGCCGAAGCGCAGGTCACCGCGCAGCTCGACCACCCCAACATCGTGCCGGTGCACGATCTCGGCACGCTCGCCGACGGCCGCCCCTTCCTCGCGATGAAGCAGGTGCGCGGCGCCTCGCTGCGCGAGTGGCTCGACCGCGCGCCGCGGCCCGACCTCGAAGCGCGCCTCGATGTGCTCCGCCGCGTGTGCGATGCCATCGCCTTCGCCCACGCGCAGGGGGTGCTCCACCGCGATCTGAAGCCCGAGAACGTGATGGTCGGCGCCTTCGGCGAGGTGCTGGTGATGGACTGGGGCCTCGCCCGACCCATCACACCCACCGGCGCGACCGACGCCGGCCCCCTTCAGGTGGACCGCTTCGAGCCCGGCGCGCGCCGCACCCAGGAGGGCGGCGTGGCCGGCACCCCCGCCTACATGGCCCCGGAGCAGGCGGCCGGCAAGCTCGCGGAGCTCGACACCCGCAGCGACGTGTACGCGCTCGGCGCGATCCTGTACGAGCTCCTCACCGACCACCCCCCCTTCGAAGGCAGCACCGAGGAGGTCCTCGCCGCGGTGTGCGCGGGCCGCTTCCTGCCGCCGCGGCGACGCGCCGCCGGCGTCCCTCGCGAGCTCGACGCCGTCGTGCTGCGCGCCATGGCGCTCCGGAAGGCCGACCGCTACCCCTCGGCGGAGGCGCTGCGGGAGGACCTCGACGCCTTCATTGCCCGGCGCCCGCTGCGCCACGTGCAGTCGAGCCTCGGCGAGCGCGTGGCCAAGTGGGCGGCCCGGCACCGGGGCGCGGTGCGCACGGGCGGGGCGGTGTCGCTGGCGGCCGCGGTGGCGCTGCTCGTGGGCGGCTGGCGCTACTCGGTGGATGTGGGGGCCGCGCGCGACCGGGCGGTGGTGGAGGCCGAGCGGGCCCGCGAGGCCGAAGCCGAGGCCCGCACGGGGCTCGGCCGGGCGCAGCTGGCGCTCGCGGATGCGCTCGCCGCCGAACGGCGCTTCGGCGAGGCCCGGCGCGCGCTGTCGCTTGCCGCGGAAGCCCTGCCCGCCGAGGGGCCCGACGCCCGGGCGCGCACCCTCGCCGAATCGGTGCTCGCGACCGACAGTCCCCTCCCCGTCTCCACCTGCCAGCCGCACGGCCAGGGCCTCGTCGTCGCGCTCACGATCCGCGCCGACGGCACGCGGGCGGCCTCGTGGGGCCGGAACGGCACGCTCGTGGAGTGGGACCCCGCCACGTGCGCGGTGCTCGCCACGACCCCGCTGGCCGGCGAGGGCGGCGCGGGCGCGCTCCGGTACGACGGGAGCCGACTCCGCGGTCTGGTGGTGGGGGACGATCGACTCACGCTGATCGACGGGGAGAAACGGGCCCTCTACGCTCCCCCCGCCGCGATCGGCGCCGTCGGCGTGAACGCCGACGGCCTCGCCTGGCTGGTGACGAGCGAGGGCCAGGGGTTCACCGTGGAGGAAGGCGGACTCCGGCCCGCCGGGGGCCCCCAGGCCGACGGCGCGATCTGGTACCCCGACGGCGAGGTGCGCGTGGCCACGAGCATCCGCACCGGGGGGGAGCTCGGCGGGGCGTGGAGGCCCGATGGCCGCGCGCTCTGGACCTCGCCGGGCGTGTCCTGGGCCGATGCCAGCGAGGCGGGCACCGCGTTGCTCGTGGCGAGCAACAGCGGCCCGCGGCTCGTGGACCTCACCCGCGGGCGCGTAATCTGGGAGGTGGCCAGCGGCCCCCTCGCCCGCATCGGGATCGCGCCCGGTGGCGGGTACGGCTGGACCTCCAGCTACGACGGCGCCATCGATGTACTCGACCTCGAGACCGGCGTTGCCCTCGTGCGCTTCGACGCCGATGCCGGTCTGGCGGCCACCGTGGTCGCCACCACCCCGGGCGCGCGGGTCGTGGCCGTGGCCACCGGGCCGACCGTGGCCACGTGGTTGCGCCCGCTGCGGCCGGCGCGCCGCATCGGGGCGGGGCTCGAAGCCGGAGCGCAGGGCCTGGCCGTGTCCGCGGATGGGCGCCTCGCTGCAGCGGCCGACGAACGCGGGCGCGTCGTGGTCGCCGACATCGCCACGGGCGCGCTGCTTCGGGGGTGGCAGCTCACGGAAGGCGTGCGCGGCCTCGCGTTCTCGCCGGATGGCGGCACCCTCGCGGCCGCCCCCCGGCAGGAGGCGCTGGTGCTCCTCGACGTCTCCACCGGCGCCGAGCGGCGCATCCCGATGCCCTGGCGCGTGAGCGCGGTGGGCTGGCAGCCGGGCGTGTCGCTGGTCGCGGCCGGACGTACGGGCGCGGTCGCCACCGTCACGCCGGCCACGCGAGAGGTCTCCGCTCCCATCCAGGCGGTGCCGGGCGCGATCTGGCACGTCACGCCCCTGCCCGACGGCCGGGTGCTCGTGGGGAGCCACGGCGCCGCGGGCAAGAACCCCGTGAGCGTGGTGGACCCGACCACCGGCCGCGTGTCGGTGCTCCTCGACGGTGCGCCGAGCCGCTACCGGCACGCCGTCTCGCCGGACGGCGCGCTGGTGGCCGTCGGCCAGCAGGATGGCCTCGTCCCCCTCGTGGAGCTCGCCACCGGCCGTGTGCGCGCCACCCTCCACGCCGACGACGGCCCCACCATGGGCGTGGCCTTCTCCTCCGACGGGCGCACCCTCGCCACCACTGGCTTCGGCGGGCGCGTGGCGCTGTGGGATGTGCCCTCCGCCACGCGCCTCCGCGCCGTCGATCAGCACGGCGGCATCGGGGCGAACGTGGTGTTCACCCCCGATGGGTCCACGCTCCTGTCGGTGGGAGAGAGCGGCGACGTGGGCGTGCTGCGGCTCGACCTCCCCGCCCGCCTCGCGGCCGCGCGGGCTCGGCTGGTGGGAGCCGGGGGCAACCGCGGAGCGGCGTTCGCAGCGCTCGGCTGGTGGGAGCGGGCGCTGACCGAAGCGGACGTGGCGCCGGAGGTGGCGGCGTCGGCCCGACTCGCGCTGCAGGGGTCCCGGTAGCCGCGGTTGCGATTGCCGGGAGGCGGGGGTACGGTCCGGCCGTGCAATCCCACCCTTCCCGGCCGTTCCCCTCGTTCGCGGCAATGGCGCTCCTCGTGATGCTCGCCTGTGACAGCGCGGAGGATTCCGCGGAGGTCCCCGGTCTCGCCGCCAGCGCGCGGCTCTCCACCGTCATCCCGACCGTGCTGGTGGTGGAGTGGTCGGAGGCCCCGACCGATGCCGTGGTGAGCGTGGAGTGGGGGAGCAGCGAGGCCCTCGGCCAGCGCGTGGAAGTCGGCACCGGGGCGTCAGGCGCCGGCACGGTGGTGGGCCTCCGTTCCGGCGAGACCGGCCACTGGCGCCTCGTCGTGGAGAGCACGGCGGGCGAGAGCCACACCGACCCCGCCACGATCGACGTCGGCCACGCGCCCGACGACCTGCCGGCGCTCGTGGTCGAGGAGCGCGCGGAGCCCGCTGGCGGCGGCATCCTCACGAGCCTCATCGGCGGCAAACCCTACGCCGTCATCTACGATCATGGCGGCGAGCCGATCTGGTGGTACGGCCTCGACGCCGAGGATGCCGTCTTCGCCGACACGCGCATGCGCCCCGACGGCAGCGGCGTGCTGCTCCAGGTGATGGATGGCAGCCGCCGCACGGACATCGGCGCGCTCCTGAGCGTGGACTGGAGCGGCGAAACGGCCGTGGAAACGCGGCTCGAAGGCGGCCACCACGCCTTCGTCGTCCTGGCCGACGGCACCCGCGCGTGGTGCGCCACCGACGTGCGCGACGTGTCGATCGACGGCACCACCTACGCGGTGGTGGGCGACACGATCCGCGAGCTGGGTCCCGGCCTCGAGGCCGAGTCCGACGTTCGCACCGTCTGGTCCGCCTGGGACACCCTGCCGATGCGGGCCGACCCCGCCAGCGACAGCGGCTTCTACCCCGAGGGCCTCGACTGGACCCACTGCAACGGCCTCGCCTACGACGAGACCGCCGATGCCTACGTGATGTCGGCCTTCGCGCTCGGCTCGGTGGTGTCCGTCTCCCGGACCGCCGGCACGCCCAACTGGGTGCTGGGCGGCGAGGACGGGGAGTTCACCTTCGTGGGCGGGGATGGCTTCGTGCAGGCCCACTCCCCCGAGCCCCACGCCGGCGGCATGCGCTTGTTCTCCAACCGCAACGGGGGCGAGGACGAGCCGCTCTACTCCCGGGTGATCGACTACGAGCTCGATCTGGAGGCCCGTACCGCCACCGAGGTGAGCGGCATCTCGCTCAACAAGAAGTACTTCTCCTACATCCTCGGCGACAGCAACCCCCTCCCCGACGAGCACCTGCTCATCTCCTGGGGGAGCACGGGGGCGTTCACGGAGGTGAACGCGAACCGCGAGCTGGTGTGGACGGGCTCGCTGCCCATCGGGAAGATCGCAGGCTTCGCGGAGAACGTGCCCACGATGGGCGGGCCGCGCTAGGCCTGCGGGCGGGGGCGCGGCCGGGCAGCGGCGTTCAGCGCGCTCCGGCCGCTTCCAGCACCGTCTTGAGCTTGACCAGGTCGGCGGTGTTCGCCCGCCGCATCATCATCGCCATGAGCGGGGCCACGAGCGCAGAGAACCCGGTGGGCTCCCCGCGGTTGCGGAGCGTCATCCGGGTGCCGCCCGGCTCGTCGGCCCAGGTGTAGGTCGTCTCCATCGGGAAGGGGCCCTCCGCCGTGGACATCACGAGGCGATCGCCGGGAACGACCTCGCGAACCTCGTAGGTGTAGGCGAGGCGCCGCCCGAGGAAGTGCGCCACGAACGCGATCCGCGAGCCGACCGCCAGCGGCGGGGAGGTCTCCCACTCCACCGACTGGATGTTCACGTACCAGTCCGGCGCCCGCGAGGGGTCGCCCGCCATCGCGGCCACCTCGGACCGGGGCCGCGCGATGGAGATTTCGGTGAGGACGTCGACGGGCATGGGGACCTTGGCGGAGTGCGGGGGGTGCGGCGGGTCGGTCAGAACGGCAGGCCCAACACGCCACAGAGGAAGGACTGGAGCGGCGCGGCCCGCGCGCAGGCCTCGGCGAAGCGGTCCACGAAGTCGGCGTGCCCCGCTTCCGCCTCGCTGAAGTTCACCACCGCGATGAACCCCGGCGCATGCACGACCTCGCCCGCCGGCGCCTTCACCGCGGCGTGGCGGAACTGCGCGGCGAGATGCGTCTTGTAGGGCGACTTGTCCCTGGAAAACCGGACGTCGCGGAAGATGCGGAACACCGAACGTTCGTTGGCCTCGAAGTGCGGGGAGATCGCCTGGAGCCGCTGGCGAAAGGCCTCGATGAACGTCTGGAGCGGCGCATTTCCCTCACGCTCCGACCGGGCGCGGTTGGCCTCGAACCACTCCCGGGTGTTGTTCGCCCGGAGATCGCGCAGGAAGTCGAAGGTGGAGGCCGTGAACATGGGGTGCTCTATCGCACCGGCAATTCGGATGGGAGACGCGCCGGAGTTGAACGGCCACGGCGGGTTGCGCGCGACCCCGCCGGTCCATACGGAAGCGCATGTCGAAGCCCCCCTCGGCCAACGCGCTGCGCGAGTGGCTGCACCCCTGCCTCGACGCGGCCCGCGAGCCTTCCGCTCCGGGCCCCGACGGCGGTGCGATCGGCCTGGCGATGCGGGCGGACGCCGAGAAATTCGATCGTTTCCGATACGCCGTCCTCCGACGAGCGCTGGTCGACCATTTGCGGCAGGATCGGCGTCAAACGGAGCGCCTGCTCCGCGCCGAGGTTTTCGGCGAAGCGTCGCCGCCGCTGGTCGACTTCGAACGTGAGGACGTCCTCGAAGGCGAGGACGGTCTGACCTTCGAATCCCTCACCCCCGGTCGCTGGCCCGTCGCGGAGCTGGTCCTCCTCGCCGGCCGGGTCTTCGACGCCCACGAAAACTGGACGGCGCTGGTGGCCGCACGTCCGGAGAACCCGGTCGCATTCTTCGCCAAGCACGTCTCCCTGCGCATGCGGGATCGGCTGCGTCGGGGCGGAGAGCACGGCGGCTCGGAGCGCGGATCCGCCGACCTGCCCGAGCGTGGGCAGCAGCACAAGGTGGCCGCCCGGCTCGACGTGATGGGGATGGCCGACCCCGAATGTGGCGGCTGCCTGCCCGGCGCGGCCGGCATGTACCGCGCGGTCCTGCGACGCATCGTGGAACACCTCCAGGAGGCCGCGGAAGGCAGCGCCGCGCCTTCGTATACCCTCCGAAAACTCTTCCCGGATCACGCCTGGCCCCCCGGCCCGGCGGCTGCGCAACGGGAGATCGCCGGGTGGTTGGAGGGTCGAATCGTGGACATCCACGGCCCCCGTTTGTCGCCGGATCTTTGTACGGCGCTGGGGGAGAATTGGGACGGACGCACAGCGGAACACACAGGCGCGGCCCTGTCGGAGTCCGCCCGCTGGCACGGAAGGGCCGACAGCTTTCCCTCCTGGCCGGAGGTGGCGTTGTGGGTGGCCGACGCGTCACCGAGCCAGGCGCGTAACGCCGACCTGAACACCTTCCAGCGGCGGGTCTCAAGGATCGACGCCGGTCTCGAACCCTTCGTGGAATCGCATTTCCAGCGGCTGCGCCGCGCCCTGGAGACCGCGTGACCCTCCACTGGCACGCCGAAAACCTCGAACGCCACACCGCCAAGCACTTCCTCGGAAACCCCGGCGAGGACTGGCGGGGCCTCTGCCCGGAGCCGAGCGCGTGGGATGCGTGGCGGCGCCGCGCCGACGCGGCCCGTTGCAACTACGACGAGCACCCCAGCGCCTGCCAGTCTGGCGAAGCATGCCGCGCGACCCAGGCCGAGGCCGCCGTGTCCTATCGTCAACTCGTGGATGAGGACTGGAGCTTCGCCGAGCGCTGGCAGCTCCTCGTGATCTGGGAGGAGAACAACGGCCAACGGGCATGCGGCACAGGTCCGCACGGAATCTTCATCCCCGTCATCCGCCACCGCACTGGCGTCCCGACGGCGAAGAGCGGCTACCGGTCCCAGGTACGGGCCCGCGTGGGGCCGCGCGCGGTGCTCGGGGCTGTCCGATCGCTGAAGGCCCACGCGTCCACCGCCCATGGGGGGCGCACGGTGGCCGAGCTGATCCAACTCGAAACGCGACTGCTCCTCGGCCGTCCAGGCGGTGACACTCCGCTCGATGCGCTCGCCGCCGCGCTTCGGGGTGCGTCGTGATCCCCGAGGTGATGCATCCCTGGGTGGAGCGCGTACGGCTCCTCACCCCCGTTGTGCTCGAGGAAGCCTTTCGGCGGTCGGGGGGCGAGGAGGCCACCCTTCGCCGGCTGGCGCTCGCGGCGGCAGCGGGGCGGCTTCACCGGTTCGGTCTGGCGCACCAGGCGCTCGGCGAGCCTGTCGACCACGAGCTTTCCGACGTGGTGGCGGCAGCGTTGCCCGCGATCCTCGCGAGCTGGCGACCGCGCTCCACGCTGCTGCAGGCCGCGCACGAGGAGCTGGTCCGCGTGCTGCGCGCAGCGCGGACGGCCCCGCAGGCTCCCCCCCTCCCCGACTCGGCGCTCGCTACGGCATTGTCGCAGCTCGCCGCCCGGCTCTCCCGTTCCGCCGACCGGACGCTCGCGGCCGATCGCCTCGCGCGCCTCGAGGAGGCCGACGACGCCCTCTCCCTCGCCGCCGGAGCGAGCGCGGCCTTCGACGTCGGGCAGTTGACTCCGCAGCACGTGGCGGCGTGCCTCCAACTGGCACAACTTCTCTCCGCCGGCCTCGACGACGAGACGCGCTGGCTGGTCGTGGACGCCGCCCGAAGGGAGGCGATCGCCCGGGAGCTGTTCACCGACCCCTTCGGCGATGTGCTGTGGTGCGGCCTCATCGATCCCGACTGCCTTGCCGCGCTGCTCGAGCGGGCGGCGGCGCAGCTCGACCAACCGGGGTCCGCCGTTCGGTTGGCGGCGGCCGATCCGGGGGAGGCCGGCCAGGTCGGCGAGGTCGCTGCGCTGCTGTGGAACGAGCCCGATGATGTCGGCTACACCGCCATGCTCCGCATCCGTCACCAGCCCGGGCGGGTGTCCTCTCCCGGCGTCGCCAGGCTGGGTCCTGCCGCATGGGAGGCCGTTCGCACCGCGTTCCGCGCCGCCTGCCGCCTGCTCCCCGAGGGCGTGCCGCCGGACGCCCTCGAAGCGTTCTCGGTCGAGCTGGATGCCAGCGCCGAGATCGACGGCGGCTCGCTCGGGCTCCCCGCCGCGCTCGCCTTCTACTCGTTGTGGACCGGCGTCCGGTTCCCGCGGGGGTCCGCGGCCACCGGGGTGCTCGACCGCGATGGGCGGGTGCACGCAGTACAGGCGCGCGGACTCGCGGCGAAGGTACGCACCTGGAAGGCGCAGTACGGCGGTTCGGGGGCGCCCGCGCTCGCGCCCGCACAACCCGGGGCCCCGGCCGTGGCGACGCCGTGCGACAGCCTCGCGGGGGCGCTCGCGGCGCTCGGAGTCGAGCCGACCCTGACCCCGACGACCTCCCATCTCGGCGACGTGGCCACGCGCAGCGACCAACTCGCGGCGGCGATGCGCGCCGTCGAACGCCAGGACCTCGGCAACATCCCCGTGATCGAGGGGGCGAGCCCGTGGCTGGTGCTCGCCGACCGGATCGAGGTCCTCACCTCCTCCCTCGAAGGCACCCCCGACCTCGGACTGGACCTCCACAAGGCGCGAATCCTCGGCGCATTGGCCTACACCCATGCCGCCCGGGTGGGTGACGCTCTGTCGCTCTTGCAGCGGGTCGACACCGAGGGGATGCGCGCCGAGTCCCGGCTGCTCCTCGCGATCGTCCGCCTGAATCGGGCCATCGACGCGCCCGGCGAGGAGGACGAGCGCCACCGCGCGGACCTCGAACGCTGGCTGGAGGACGAATCGATCGCCAGCGGTTTCCGCATGAGCGCGATGGGCACCCTGGGCCGCTTCCACCTGCACCGGGGGCGGGTTGCCCAGGCGCTCGATCTGCTCGCCGCGGCCGTCGCGGCCGCGCCCGACTCGGAGCGCGCCCGCTCCCGGATCTACCTTGCCATGGCCGCGCGCGAAAACGCGGACGCCCAACGCGCGTTGGATGAGTTGGACCGCGCCGAGTCCGAGCTCCGGACGCACACCCTCCCCCGCTCGCGCAGCTACTACGCACAAACGATGCGCTACCTGGACTACGAGCGCGCTCGCGCGTTCCTGGCGCTCGCTCGACCGTCCGACGCCCTCGCGGCCATCCAGAAGGCGCTGCAGGGACCTGATGCTCCCCGCGGCTTCTGGCCCCTCGCAGGGTTCACGAGAACCCTCGCCGCGAGCCAGCTCCGACTCGGTCGGCGCGCCGATTGGGAGCGGACGATGGACACTCTCCGCCCGCTCATCGCCGCCGCCCAACCCGAGTATGCGGAGCTGGCTGCCGGCCTGCTCCGGGAGGCCGAGGGAGAGCACGCCGGCGTCATCTACTGAGCGACCGGCGGCGATCGAGTACAATCCGGCAGGCTCCCCCGCTGGTCGATGCACGCCTCCGCCCGTACCGAATCAAGCTCGACCGAAATCTCGTTGCGGTACCACGCGCCCTGCTGCGTGGCGCAGGCATGGAAGGCGGCAAATGCCTACCCCGCGGAGCCCGCCGAGCGCCTGGCGAGCCGGTTTGCGTTCGTGGAGGTGGCGCTCCGATACATCGTGGCGGTGCTCAGCGCGGAGTACGCCGCGAAGGGACTCTCCGGGGCCCCGACCTGGGAGGCCACGCGGGAGGAGCTCGCGGGCAAAGGTGTCCCGCACGGAACCTGGCACGCCATGGCGAGGGAGCTGTCCATCGCGACGCTGTCGGCGCCCGACCCGATGCTCGAGCCCATCGCCAGCGTGCTTGCCCGCCGCGACCAGGGGAGGGTGACCCAGAGCGCGGCAAACGCCCATGTCGAGTCGTTGATCGCTGCGCGCAACGTCCGCGCGCACGGCGACCCTACGCCCGGCGCCCAAGCGCCGGCAACTTTGGCGGACACGGAGGATGCGTACCGGCAGTTCGCCGGCGCCCTCCGAAACCTCGGCAAGCTCGCCATCTGGGTGGCGTTGCGCTGCTCCCGCACCGGCGACGAGTTTCGGGTGGAGTTGCTGTGTCTCCGCGGCCTGGAGCCGCCCCCGGCCCGGCGGGTGGTGCTGGCCGAAGCGCTGGAGGACGGTCGCCCCTTCGTCGTCTCGCCGGCCGGACACCTCCTGTACCTGGACCCCCTGTTGCGCTGGGGACAGTTCGCGGCCGGGGGAAAGTTGGCCCGTCCACACGAGCTGCGACTGTTCAAGCAGTGGAAGTCGGGCAAGGCCACGTTCTCCGACCCCCACGGCTTCGACGAGGCGCTGCCGCTCGCCGGGAGTGAGCGGGAGACCAGCGCCCAGCTCCTCGCGCGCCACGCGCCGAGCTCCCTCCGTCGTGGATGCTTCCGCGAGCTCGACCCGGAGCTGCCCACCCTGCTCGATCCGGACCGGACCGATGAAGTTCCCGAAATTCCCGGGTACTCCCTCGGCGCCCGCCTCGGGCAGGGCGGGAACGGCCGGGTGTACGCCGCGCGCGACCTCGAAACCCAAGCCCCTGTGGCGGTGAAGGTGCTCTCGCCGGGCCTGCTGTCCGATCCCCTCGCTCGCGACCGGCTGCGGCGGGAGTTCGCGGCGATGACGCAGCTCGGGCATCGCAACATCGCGAGGGTCTACCGCTTCCTCCCCGACCTTCCCCACGGCCCAACGCTCGTGATGGAGCACGTCTTCGGGGAGAACCTGCGCGTGGCCGTGTCCCGACGGCCCATGCCGCTCAACGGCGCAATCGGCGTGATCGAGCAGGTGTTGGCGGGGCTCGCGGAGGCGCACGCCCTCGGCATCGTTCACCGCGACGTGACGCCCGAGAACGTGATCGTCGGGCCCGCGGGCGAGGCCAAGCTCATCGACTTCGGCATCGCGATCCTCGAAGGTGACGACCGCATCACCCGCACCATGGACGGGCTGGGGAAGCTGAACTTCGCGGCGCCCGAGCAGGTCGAGCGGCCCAGGGAGGTCGGTCGCGCCGCGGATGTGTTCGCGGTCGGCCGGCTCCTGGGCTTCCTCGTTTCCGGCTCCACCCAGGAAGGCGACCAGCTTGGCGTCCTCCCCGGCGCCCTCCAGGCCATCGTGCGCATCGCCACGCGCACGAACCCGAACGAACGATACCCCGATGCGGCAGCGCTGCTCGGCGCCATCCGCACCGCCCGTCAGGGTGGGTGGGAGGGTTCGCCCGTGGCCGCCGGCGACCAGCTCTCGCCCGACTGCGTGGTGGAGGAGGTTCTCCGCGCCGCGGGCGAGGGCCTGTGGTTCATCCGCATCCGTGACACCAAGCAGCAGCTCCGCTGCGTGGGCGTCGCCGCCGAGCGCAGGCAGGAGCCGGAGGATGCGCTGGCCGCGCACCTGCAGCGGCTCAGCGCGCCCGATCGGGAGGCGCTCGGCCAGCCCGACACCCGCATGGCCCCGGGCGGCATCCACTGGTGCCGGCTGCGCGTGGCCGAGGTGGCGGAGATTGGCGGTCCCTTCGGCACCCCCCCGCGCCGACGCGCAGAGGCCACCCCCGCGGCGCCGGCCCCCACGAGCGCCGTGGCACCCGCGCCCGCCAGGCCGACCTCGGCGCCCCCGCCCGTCCGCGCACCAGCACGGGCGGCGCCACCCGTTGCCACCCGTACGCCGAATCCGGCTTCCGTCTCGCGCGCTGCCCCGCCTCCGCCGCGCCCTGCCGCACCGTCGCTGCAGCCCATGCGCTCCGGGGGCGACCACGCGGTCGGGGACTGGCACCCGCCCAGGCCGGAGGAAACCGGCGAGCCCGAGCTCGATCAGGGCGCGCTGCCCGGCGGGCTCCTCGGCGTGCTCTTCCTCTGCTTCCCGCTGCTGTGGCCCGTCCTGATCCTCCGCGTGGCGCAGGAACGAACGGCGCTCCGCATCCCCCCTCCGCCCAACGAGCGGATGCCTTCCTACCTGCCGCCGCTTTCCGCCATCCGCCGCGGGACCGACCCCGCGGCGATCGCCCGCCGCCTGGACGATCTGGCGATGATCATCATCGCCCAGCGCCACGCGCGGGGGGTTCAGCCCACCTCGGCCGACACGCAGCGCTACCTGCGGAACACGCCGACACGGCCCAGCTGGTTGGTGCTCACCCTCCCGCGGGGCGCCGAGCTCGACGCGCACACCCGAGCGGCGGCAGGACGGCGCGCGAAGCTGCACGCCCTCCGGTCCCTGCGCGGCCTCCACGAGGCGCTGGCCTCGGGGGCGGGGGCGGTCCGCGACGGCACGGCACGTCGCCTCAACGGCGTACAGACCATCCTCCACCGCCTTGCCCACGCGGGCGCCCGCGACATCCCCGACGCCGAGGTCGTCGCCCTCCTGCGTCGCGGCTGACGGCGCCGGGCCCTGGTTGCCCCGGCCCCCGCAGCGCGATCTACGGGGCAGCGATCCCGGCGGCGACGCGCACCGCCCGCAGCATCCCCTGGCTGGCGCTCCCACCCGCGCGGGCGAGGGAGCCCAGGCGAGCGCCCCGGGGGCCACCGGTCCCCCGGGTGGTCGGGGACACAGGGACTTCGAGCGCCTCGGCCAGCGCCTTCATGCACCGCCAATCCTCCCGACTGAAGCTGTTCGACTCGACCACGACAGGGATGACGTCGTCGCTCTCCGCCAGCGCCCAGCGGGCGCGGGAACGCTCCATCTCCGTACCCCGGAGCAACATCAGCGGGAAGGCCTTGATGGTGTCCACGCCGAGCGCCCGGCACCACCGGATGCTCGCCCGGAACGATTCGACGGTCTGGGTGGGAAGGCCGTAGATGAGCGACACCTCGAAGATGATCTTCCGCCGCCGCAGCTCGCGGATCGCCGCCTCCACCTTGCCGAGGTCGTTCATTCGCGAAATCGCCCTCATCTCCGATCGTTGCGTGGTCTGGAGGCCGAACTCGAGGCGAACGTCGAGCCCCTCGCAGGCGTCGAGGAACTGGCTGGTCATCCCCTCGAACCGGCACTGCAAGGAGAGGCGCCCCGGGAACCGAGCGGCGCGGAAGCGCGCGAGGATGTCGATTGCGTCGGGGTTGCTCTCGAAGATGGGGTCGAGGACGGCGATGTCACGCACGCCATCGCGAACGAAGGCGTCCACCTCGGCGAGGATGCGCTCGCGGGCGAAAACGTTCTGCCGCAGCCGCGCGCCCGACTCGCGATGCTGGCAGAACGAGCAGCGATAGACGCAGCCCCGCTGGGTCTCCCAACGCACGAACCGGGTCGGGGGCAGCACCCCGGCAAGCACCGGCGAGGGGAGGCTCGCGAGGTCAACCACGGCCGGCGAACCGGAGTGGTCCGCCCCGCGGCGCGTCACGCCCGTCCTCACTCCCGGGCCAGAAAACAGACCGGCCAGAGCATCCTCCGCGTAGCCCCGGATGAAAACGTCCGCTTCGGGGTAGACCTCGTCGATGCCGGCAGGGGCGTAGCTGACCTGGGGGCCCCCGAGGATGATCCGTCCCGTGAAGCCCGCCCGCCGGAGCGCAGGCAGCAGCCACCGGACCACCGCGTCGTTCCAGACGTAGGCCCCCACGGCGAAGTCGGAATCCGCCCTGGTCGACGCCAGCACTGCCAAGAGGACGCCCTCACGATCGAACCCGTCTTCGTTGACGGCGAAGGACAGCGGCACCACGGCCAGCCCGTTCACCTCGCGGAGGCGGGCGATCAGCGACGCGTGGCCGAGCGAGGTCCGCGGGTCCTTCGGCCGGATCCAGTCCAGCGACAGCAGGACCAGGTGGGAGGTGCGCGAGGAGGCAACAACCGGGGCGGACACGGGCATCCAGGAGCTCGGGATTGCTTGGGGAGACGCGCCCGCCGACCCCATCCGGACATCCCCGCCCGCAACCCGCACCCCGCCGGTCCAAAAACCGAAAAGGCCGGCCCCATCTCGCGATGAAACCGGCCTTCAAGGTTGGTTGCGGGGACAGGATTTGAACCTGTGACCTTCGGGTTATGAGAGCGAGTCACCGATCTTGGCATGCTTGTGATGCAGTATATACCTGCTTTTTCAGCTTGCCTATCATGACCATTCTTGCGTATTTTGATGGGTCTGTGGTCATGGCGTGGTCATGAATCGTGCGTAATAGCTTGCGACG
>CAISIK010000122.1 GCA_903885375.1 uncultured Pseudomonadota bacterium | reverse complement strand
GGCACGCTGCGCGCGGGCGTGCATGCGCTCCTGGAGCGCTCCCCGCTCGTGCGGGGGCTCCGGTCCGACGGAAACTGGGGCGGCGTGGCCGTTTCGCTGTGGGACGTGGCCACCGACGAGGCGCGCGTGCGTGCCATCGTGAGGGCGTCGCCGCGGCTCCTCGCGCTGCTGGAGGTGGTGGAAGCGGTTGGGCCGCGCGGCGCGTGGGTGGGTGCCGGCGCCCTGCGGAACCGGGTGTGGCACACGCTGCACCGCCTCCCCGGCGAGCCCGCGGACGGCGATGTCGATGTGGCCTGGCACGGCGCGGGAGACCCCGCGGAGGAGGCGCGCCTGGCCTCGCTGCTCGGCGCCGCGCTCGCCGCGCCCTGGGACGTCGGGGATCAGGCCCGGTACGGCGCGACGTCGGCGGAGAGGGGCATGGCGACCTGGCCGGAGACCGCCACCTGCGTCGCGGTTCGACTCGCGGGCGGCGAGCTGGAGCTCTTCGCGGCCCATGGCTGGGCCGACCTCGTCGGGATGGTCGTCCGGCCCATCCCCGGCCTGCCGGTCGAGGTCTGGCGCGCGCGTTTGGCCGAAAAGCGCTGGCGCCAACGTTTCCCCTGGGCGCGGATCGAGCCGGCCTGAGCGCGGGGCGAGCCGCCGCCGCATGCACCGAACTCGACAGGATGCCGGGGATCGTCGTCAGGGGGGGGGCGTCGCGGTCTTCGCTCCCCCCGGCCCCCTTCGAGCCAGCGGGAGCTGGCGGCGTGCCGGCAACCCCCGAGGTGCCCGCTTTCCCCTACTTCCGGTTCTTCTTGCGGGCCTTCTTGGCGTCCTTCGTCTTCTTGCGCCGCAGCTCGCGCTCGGCCGCCGACATCACGAGGGCCTTGGGGGCCTCGGGCTGCGGCATCCCCGGGAGCGCCATGCCGCTCTGGCGGGCGTACTGCGCCATGCGCTGCTGCAGGGCCTTCGGGTTGAGGTTGCCGCTGAGCATGCCGGTCATGGAGCCGACCTCTTTCATCATGGCCCGCGTCATGTTGAAGCGGGCGTGCAGGTCGCGCACCTCCTGGACGGGGCGGCCGGAGCCGCGCGCAAGTCGGGCGAAGCGCGATTCGTCGAGCATGTCCGGATTCCGGCGCTCCTGCGTGGTCATCGACTGGATGACGGCCTCCACCTTCACGAGCTCGTAGTCGTCGAGCGCATCGGCGGGCACCTGCGACATCACCTCGTCCATGAACGGGAGCTTGCCCATCACGTCCTTGAGCGAACCCATGGACTTGATCATCTTGAGCTGGCTCTGGAAGTCGTCGTAGGTGAAGTGGCCGCGGAGCATCTTCTCCGCGTCGGCCTCGGCCTTCTCCTTGTCGATGACCTTCTCGAAGTCGCTCATCAGGCCCACGACGTCGCCAAAGCCGAGGATGCGGCTGGCGAGGCCCGCGGGGCGGAACTCCTCGAGCTTGTCGAGGCTCTCGCCCATGCCGAGGAACTTCACCGGCTTGCCGGTGACCGCCTTGATCGACACGGCGGCGCCGCCACGCGCATCCCCATCGAGCTTGGTGAGCACGAACCCGGTGAAGGCGAGGCGACGGTCGAACTCGGCCGCGGTGCGCACGGCGTCCTGGCCGATCATCGAGTCGCACACGAAGAGGATGTTCTTCGGCTGCGTCTTCTCCTTGATGCCCTCGAGCTCGCGCATGAGCGTTTCATCGAGCGCGAGGCGGCCGGCGGTGTCGAAGATGACCACGTCGCGGCCCACGTTGCGGGCCTGGGTCACGGCGGTGGCACAGAGCTGCACCGGGTCCATGCCCTTGATGGAGAAGACCGGCACGCTCAGCTTGCGGCCGAGGGTGACGAGCTGATCGACCGCCGCGGGCCGGTACACGTCGGCCGCCACGAGCATCGGCTTCTTGCCCTCGGAGAGCAGGCGCCGCGCCAGCTTGCCCGCGGTGGTGGTCTTGCCGGAGCCCTGGAGGCCCACCATCATGATCAGGGCGGGCTTGCCGTCGAGGTCGAGGCTCGAGTCGGCCGGGCCCATCATGGCCTCGAGCTCGTCGTAGCAGGCCTTGATGAAGTGGTCGGCGGGGGTGGCCTGGAAGGGCTGGTTCTTCACCTTGAGGGTGACGACCTGGCCGAGCGTGCGCTCCTTGACGCGGCTGAGGAAGTCCTTGGCCACATCGAGGCTCACGTCGGCCTCGAGCAGGGACACGCGCACGTCCCGAAGGGCCTCGGCCACCGAATCCTCGGTGAGCTCGGTCTTTCCCTGGAGCTTGAGACGGGCGTTGCGGAAACCGCGGGAGAGTGTGTCGAACATGGGGCCGCGGTCTATCCAGTTTTCAGACGGTCGGGTCGGGCGATGTGCGTTTGCCCATGCCGCTTTGGGGCGAGTTCGGTCGGTGCACATCGCGGCGCGGGTGGGGCGCCTGTACCGGGGCCTACGTCTCGACCCCCGCCGTGGCGGTTATCGGAGCCCCATGATCGACGAATCCCAGTTCCGTCAGGCCGTGTCCGCCGCCATCAAGGCGCTGGGTCAGCAGATCGACGCCATCGACAGCGACGACCTCGACTGGAAGCTCACCGAGGGTGTGCTCACCGTGGAGTTCGACTCCGGGGGCGTCTTCGTGCTCAGCCAGCAGGTGCCTACGCGCGAGCTGTGGCTCAGCGCCTTCTCCACCGCCTGGCACTTCAAGCTGCAGGATGGCGCCTGGCCCGAGCGCGACACGGGCGCTGCGCTCGCCGAGGTGTTCGGCGGCCTGTTCACCCGCAAGCTGGGCATGCCGGTGGCGCTGAAGCTCTGAGCGGGCGCGCGCGGCAGTCAGACCCGCCATCGGAACGCGGTCTCGCCGAGCACGATGGCCTCGCCCCCGAAGAGGCGCCGCTCGGTGATGCGCTCGCCGTTCACCCAGCAGCCGTCGAGCGAGGCGCGGTCGAGGAGGTACACGTTGCCCTCCCGACGCTCGAGCGTGGCGTGATGGCGCGAGAGCTGGCCGTCGTGGGCGAGCTGCAGGTCGTTCTCGCGGCCGCGACCCACGTCGATCCGCGTCACGAGCTCCACCACCTCCTCGGCCTCGCCGGCGCGCCAGACGAGCCCTGGGGGGCCGGCCACGGGGGGCGTGTGCTCGTCGATCGGCGAAGGGCGCGGGCCTGCGGCCACGGGGTTGGTGTTCTCCTCGTCGAACCATCCCTCCTCGGCAGAAGCATGGGCCTCGACCGCCAGCCGCGCCCGCAGGCGCTCCAGCGCGAGGTCCGGCGCCACCGCCAGCGAGTGCGCCACCAGCTCGATGGCCTCCCGCTCGGGCGCGCCCACGCGCCCGAAGAGGCTCCCGCTCGCATCCGCCACCCGACGGCAGAAGTCCACGAGGTCCTCCCGCTCCTGGCCCCGGACCCGGTGGTCGAGCGCCACGAGGAGCGCGGCAGCGCGCTCCACCCGCGCCCGATCGGGCTGGAAGGCGAGCCAGTTGCCGAGGGTGCGGGCGCCCTCGGCGCCGAGGTGCACATGGGCCTCGGCCACCGAGAGGATCACGGCGCGCTCGGCCGCATCGATCACGCCGTCGGCCCAGGCCACCCACACCAGCGGGAGGAGCACCAGCGCATCGCGCGAGCCCGCGTCGATGCCGAAGGCTGCAATTCGTCGGTGAGTTCGCGGTCGTTCACTGGCGCCCCGTTGAGCCGAACCCGCCTGTACCCCGGTCGCCCGCCGCCTGCGGCAGCTCGGCCACCTCCCGCAGCACGACAGGGGGCACCGGCGCGAAGATGATCTGCGCGATGCGCTCGCCCCGGTTCACCACGAACGGCTCCTGGCCGAGGTTCACCAGGGGGACCTGGAGCTCGCCGCGGTAGTCGCTGTCGATGGTGCCGGGGCTGTTGATCAGCGTGACGCCGTGCCGCAGGGCCAGCCCGGAGCGCGGCCGTACCTGCCCCTCCCAGCCGGCGGGGATCGCGAGCGCGATCCCGCACGGCACGAGGGCGCGCGAGCCCGGTGCGAGGGTGACGGGCGCCTCGACGGCGGCGCGCAGGTCGAAACCGGCGGCGCCCGCCGAGGCGCGCGCGGGAAGCGGCAGCCCCTTTCCGTGGGGCAGCACCATCACCGCGATCGTCTCCATCCAGCCTCCAACGGGCGGGGTCTATCCCGCCCGGAGGCGGCTAGTCCTCGAGGGCTTCCTTGCGGCTGAGGCGGATCTTGCCCATGCGATCGATGTCGATCACGCGGACGAGCACCTCGTCACCTTCGCTCACCACGTCGGTGACCGCGTTGACGCGCTCCTTGGCGAGGTGGCTGATGTGCACGAGGCCGTCGGTGCCGGGGAAGATTTCCACGAAGGCGCCGAAGTCCGTGATGCGCTTGACCACGCCCACGTAGAGCTTGCCGATCTCGGCTTCCGCCGTGATCTCGCGGAGCATCGCGATGGCCGCGGCGCTCTTGGCGGGATCGCTGCTCGCCACGTCGATCTTGCCGTCGTCGTGCACGGTGATCTTGCAGCCCGTCTTGTCCTGCAGGCCACGGATGACCTTGCCGCCCGGACCGATGACGTCCTTGATCTTCTCGGTCTTGATCTGGATGGTGGTGATCCGGGGCGCCCAGCGCGAGAGGTCGTCGCGGTGGGTGGGGAGGGTCTTCGCCATCTCGGCGAGGATGTGCATGCGGCCTTCACGGGCCTGCGCGAGCGCCTTGGTCATGATCTCGCGGCTGACGCCGGCGATCTTGGTGTCCATCTGGAAGGCGGTGATGCCGGCGGTGGAGCCGGTCACCTTGAAGTCCATGTCGCCGAGGTGATCCTCATCGCCGAGGATGTCGGAGAGCACGGCGTAGTCGTCGCCTTCCTTGATGAGGCCCATCGCGATGCCGGCCACGGGGGCCTTCATCGGCACGCCCGCGTCGAGCAACGCCAGGGTACCGGCGCAGACCGAGGCCATCGAGGAGGAGCCGTTGCTCTCCAGGGTGTCCGCGCTGCAGCGGATCACGTAGGGGAAGGCCGCCTGATCGGGGAGCACGTTCTGGATGGCCCGGTGCGCGAGCGCGCCGTGGCCGATCTCGCGGCGCTTGGGGCCGCGCATCGCGTAGGCCTCGCCGGTGCAGAACGGGGGGAAGTTGTACTGGAGCATCCAGCGGCGGAACATCGTGGTGCTGCCCGCGAAGTCGATGCGCTGGGCCTCGTCGTCCACGCCGAGGGCGATGGTGGCGAAGACCTGGGTTTCGCCGCGGGTGAAGACCGCGGAGCCGTGGGCGCGGGCGGAGACGCCCACCTCGGTCCAGATGGGGCGGATCTCATCGCCCGCGCGACCATCGATGCGCAGGCCTTCCTGGATGACCTGCGTGCGCATGGCCACCTTGAGGAGCTTGTCGCAGATTTCGCCGGCCACGGTGGTGGCGGCGGCGATGGCATCGCCCTCGAGGCCTTCGGTGGCGGCGGCCACACCGGCGGCGCGGGCGGCGGCGATGGCGGCCTTGCGCTCGCCCTTCACGCGCACGCGGAGCGCGGCCTTGATGCCTTCGCCCGCGGCGGCGGTGACCTTGGCCACGGTGGCGGCGTCGGGCTTGGGAGCCTCGGGAATGGCGCGCTTCTCCACGCTCCCGGTGAGGACGCGGAGCTGGTCGATCGCCTTGCAGATGTCCTTGATCGCGGCGTGCGCGAGGTCCATCGCATCCATCATCAGGGTTTCGGAGACTTCCTTGCCGCCGCCCTCAACCATGCACACCGCTTCGGACGTGCCGGCCACGACGATGTTCATGTCGGATTCGTCGATCTGCACGCGGCTCGGGTTGATGTGGAGCTGGCCGGCGTGGCGCACCACGCGCACGGCGGCGCAGGCCTGCTTCACCGGCACGTCGCTGATGCTGGCGGCCGCCGAGGCACCGCACACGCTGAGCACGTCGGTGTCGTTGTCGGTGTCGAAGGAGACGACCGTGGCGATGATCTGCGTTTCGTAGCGCCAGGTCTTGGGGAACTGGGGGCGCAGGGGGCGGTCGATGATGCGGGAGGCGAGGGTCTCGCGCTCGTTGCCGCGGCCTTCACGCTTGGGGAAGCTGCCGGGGATCTTGCCGTACGAGCCGGTGCGATCCATGTAATCGACGGTGAGGGGGAGGAAGTCGAAGCGGGCGGGCGTGTGGGCCGCCACGCAGGTGACGAGCACCTTGCTCTCGCCCTGGGTCACGATGACGCTGCCATCGGACTGCTTGGCGTACTTGCCGGTTTCGATGGTGAGGGGACGGCCGCCGACTTCGACGGTGACGCTGTGGATGTTCATGAAGTGCCTTTGCCCGGAGTTCGGGCGTTCCGGCTCTGGCCGGTGGGGGAATGCACTTCCGACGTCCCAGTCCCGTGGACCGTGAGCCTGCCCGGAATGAGCCAGCCCCCGAGGATCGGAGGTGCTCAGCCCGCGAAGACCCGCGGAGCGGGTTCGTTGGTTGTGCGTGGGGGGGAAAAAGAACGAGGGCGGCCCGAAGGCCGCCCGAGTGCTAGCCGCGAAGGCCGAGCTTCTGGATCAGTTCCTGATGGCGGGAGGGGCTCTCCATCTTCAGGTACTTCAGCAGGCGACGGCGGCGACCGACGAGCGCCAGGAGACCCCGGCGACCGTGATGGTCCTTCTTGTGGTCGCGAAAGTGACCGGTGAGCGTGTTGATGCGCTCGGTCATGATCGCCACCTGCACTTCGGTGCTGCCGGTGTCGGTTTCGTGGGTGCGAAAGGCCGAGACGATCTCGTCCTTCTTGGTGTGATGCAAAGCCATGGGTTCTCTCTTTGGGACTCGAACCGCATCTGCCGGGCATGGCACCCGAACAGCACAGAAGCGAGCCGCGGCGAGCTATCCCACGAGCCCCGCAGCGTCAAGCCCGCGGGGAGGCTTGTTCAAGGGGCAACCTGCACCGGTACGAAGACCATCGCCCCGGCCGTGAGCGCGCTCAGCGCGAGGTTCACGCCTTCGTAATCGTCGGGGTCGGCGTTGACGAGCCCGGCCACGCCCACCGCATAGGTGCCCGGCTCCGTGAAGGCGGAGCCCGGCACGGTGGCCGTGAGCGACGACGAGCTGTGGGTGAGGCGGTAGATCTCCATGATGTCGACCGGCGTGGAGTCGTACACGGTGGCGCCGTCGGAGAGGCGCACGACCGTCACGAGCAGGTTGTCGAAGGGCTGATCCCCGAGGTCCAGCTCGAGCGCCGTGGCGCGGGCGTGCGTGGTGGCCAGCGTGAGCACCGGCGAGTCCGGCGTGGTGAGCGCGATCCGGCTGTCCTCGTCGCGGCGGATGGCGAGCACCGCTTCGGCGCCGGACTGCCACGTCAACCCGTCGGTGCCGTCGGCCGCCCAGCTTCCGGCGCCCTCGGAGTTGAGCGGCACCACGTCTTCCGCGTACTCGATGACCACGTCAGCGTCGGTCACGGGGGCGTCGGCGAGGTCGGAGAGCGCCGATGCGTCGGCGAGCAGCACCCGGGCCGTGCTGCCGAGCGCCCAGGGGTTCTCGCCGAGGTCGAGCCCGGCCGGCAGCGGGTCCACGCCCACGTAGAACGCCTGCGCCACCAGCGGGTTGGTGAAGTCGTCGAGGGCCGACTGGAGGAGGGCGAAGTCGGTGCAGCCGGTGAGGAGCGCGAGGAGCATGAGGGTTCCGGGGACAGCCCCCTGATCGGCACGCCGCGCTCCGTTCCTTAGCGCTGAAGGTCCTGAAGCTTGATGACCGACATCTCTCCCCGCTGCAGGGCGGCCAGCGCCTCGGGCAGCGCCTTCGCAGCCTGCAGGTTGGTGACACAGGGCACGCCGTAGCGGAGGCCCGCCAGCCGCATGGCCGCCTCGTCGTACTGCGCCTTCTTGCCGAGCGGCGTGTTGATGAGGAGCTGGATGTCCCCGTTCTTGATGCGGTCCACCACGTCGGGGCGGCCCTCACGCACCTTCCACACCCGCTCCACGGGGACGCCCTGCGCCACGCAGATGGCGGCGGTCCCGCGGGTGGCGAAGAGCTTGAAGCCGAGCTCGTGCAGCGCGCGCGCGATGGCGGGCGCCTCGTGCTTGTCGGCATCGCGGAAGGACAGGAAGACGCCGCCCGAGGTGGGCAGCGAGAGGCCGGCGGCGATGAGCGCCTTCGCGTAGGCCTCGCCGAAGCTGCGGCCCACGCCCATCACTTCGCCGGTGGAGCGCATCTCCGGGCCGAGCACGGTGTCCACCCCCGGGAAGCGCCGCCACGGGAAGACGGGCGCCTTCACGAAGCTGTAGCCTTCGCCCCAGTGTTTCATGGGCAGGAAGTCCCGCAGCTTGCGGCCGAGGGCGAGCTTGGTGGCGATCGCCGCGATGGGGTGGCCCGTGGCCTTTGCGAGGTAGGGCACCGTGCGGCTGGCGCGCGGGTTCACCTCGATGACGTAGACCACTTCGTTCTGCACCGCGAACTGCACGTTCACGAGGCCGAGCACGCCCACGCGGAGCGCGATGCGGCGCACGATCGCCTCCATGTCGGCCCGGCACGCCGCGCTGAGCTGGATGGCCGGGAAGACGGTGGTGCTGTCGCCGGAGTGGATGCCGGCCTCCTCGATGTGCTCCATCACCCCGCAGATGTGCACCTCCTCGAGGTCGCAGAGCGCATCCACGTCGTACTCCACCGCGCCCTGGAGGAAGCGGTCGATGAGCAAGGGGTGGTTGTCTGACACGAGGATGGCCTCATCCACGGCCGCCTTGAAGTCGGCGTCGTCGAAGCAGATCTTCATGGCGCGGCCACCGAGCACGTAGCTGGGGCGCACGAGCAGGGGGAAGCCGAGCCGCGCGGCGGCGGCGAAGCTCTCCTCGCGGGTGTTCACCATCTCACCGTCGGGCTGGCGGATGCCGAGCTCGATCATCAGCGTGTTGAAGCGCCGGCGATCCTCGCAGATGTCGATGGCGTCGGGGGAGGTGCCGAGCACATCGCCCACGCGGTGGCTCAGCTTGAGCGGGGTCTGCCCGCCGAACTGGAGGATGGTGCCCCGTGGCCGTTCGCGCCGCACCACGCCGCGCACGTGCTCGGCGGTGACCGGCTCGAAGTAGAGCTTGTCGCTCGTGTCGTAGTCGGTGCTCACCGTTTCCGGATTGCAGTTCACCATCACCGCCGTCAGGCCTTCCTCGCGAACGGCGAAGGCGGCGTGGCAGCAGGCGTAGTCGAACTCGAGGCCCTGGCCGATGCGGTTTGGCCCGTTGCCGAGGATGATCACGCGATCGGTGGCGGACTCGCCCGCCTCGCACTCATCCTCGTAGGCGCTGTAGAGGTAGGGCGTGTGCGACTCGAACTCGGCGGCGCACGTGTCCACCCGCTTGTACACCGGCTCCACGCCGAGCTTCTCGCGCCGCTCCGTGACTACGCCTTCGGGCAGGCCAGCGAGCGCGGCGATGCGGGAGTCCGGCAGGCCGGCGCGCTTCGCGGCGAGGAGCGCCTCGCGGGAGAGGGCGGCCGCGCCCCGGAGCGAGGCGGAGAGCGCCTGCTCGGCTTCGATGATCGCGTACAGGCGGTCGAGGAACCACGCGTCGATCTGGGTGAGCGCGCGGATTTCTTCGGCGGCCACGCCGCGGCGGAGGGATTCGAGGATGGCCGGGAGCCGGTCGGGCGTGGCGGCCACGGTGCGCTCGCGGAGGGTGGCGTCGTCCCAGCGGGAGGCGTCGGAGAAGCCGCCTTCCAACGAGGCGATGGCCTTGCCGAAGGCCTCGTCGATCGTGCGGCCGATGCCCATCACCTCGCCGACGGACTTCATGCTCGTGCCGAGCTGCCGGCTCGCGCCGCTGAACTTCTCGAAGTTCCAGCGCGGAATCTTCACGATCGTGTAGTCGATGGCCGGCTCGAAGCTGGCCGGAGTGACCCGGGTGATGTCGTTGCGGATCTCGTCGAGCGTGAGGCCCACGGCGAGCTGCGCGGCGATCTTGGCGATTGGGAAGCCCGTGGCCTTGCTGGCGAGCGCCGAGCTGCGGGACACGCGCGGGTTCATCTCGATGACGCGGATCTCGCCGGTGTGGGGGCTCACGGCGAACTGCACGTTGCTGCCGCCCGTTTCCACGCCGATGCGCCGGATGATGGCGATGCTGAGGTCGCGGAGGTTCTGGTACTCCACGTCGGTCAGCGTCTGGGCCGGCGCCACGGTGATGCTGTCGCCGGTGTGGACGCCCATCGGGTCGACGTTTTCGATGCTGCAGATGATCACCACGTTGTCGGCGAGGTCGCGGATGACCTCCAGCTCGAACTCCTTCCACCCGAGCACGCTCTCTTCCACCAGCACCTGGCGCGTGGGGGAGAGGTCGAGGCCCTGGGCGACGATATCGCGCAGCTCGTCCATGTTGTAGGCGATGCCGCCGCCGGCGCCGCCGAGCGTGTAGCTGGGGCGGATGACCGCCGGCATGCCGATGTCGCGGGCGATGGCCTCCGCCTCGGCCACGGTCGTAGCCACTTCGGCGCGCGCACAGTTGGCGCCGATCTCCTCCATGGCCCGCTTGAAGAGCTCGCGATCCTCCGCGAGGGCGATGGCCTCGGGCTTGGCGCCGATGAGCTCCACGTTGTAGCGCTGGAGCACGCCCTTCGCGTGGAGGTCCATGGCCACGTTCAGGCCGGTCTGGCCGCCGACGGTGGGCAGGAGCGCGTCGGGGCGCTCTCGCGCGATCACCCGCTCCACGAACTCCGTCGTGAGCGGCTCGATGTAGGTGGCGTCGGCCACCCCGGGATCGGTCATGATCGTGGCGGGGTTGCTGTTCACCAGCACCACGCGGTAGCCGAGCGCGCGCAGCGCCTTGCAGGCCTGTGTGCCCGAGTAGTCGAACTCGCAGGCCTGACCGATCACGATCGGGCCGGAGCCGATGATGAGGATGCTCGAGAGGTCGGTGCGCTGGGGCATGGGGCCTACCTGGCGAGTCGGAGGAAACGGTCGAGGAGGAGGTGACGGGAATCGTGCGGACCCGGCGCGGCCTCCGGGTGGAACTGCACGGCGATGACGCCGAGGTCGTCGTGCACGAAGCCCTCGAGCGTGTCGTCGTTCAGGTTCATGTGGGTGACCCGGCCGCCGGCGGCCACGACCCCAGCGGGGTCTACGCAGAAGCCGTGGTTCTGCGAGGTCATCTCCACGCGGCCCGTCTCGCTGTCGCGGACGGGGTGGTTGCCGCCGCGGTGGCCGAAGCGCAGCTTGAAGGTGCTGGCGCCGAGGGCGAGGCCGAGGAGCTGGTGGCCGAGGCAGACGCCGAGGAGCGGCTTCTTGCCCAGCAGCTTCTTCACTTCGCCGATCATGCCGGGGAGGGCCGCAGGGTCGCCCGGGCCGTTGGCGAGGAAGACCGCGTCGCACTCGGCGGCGAGCACCTCGGCGGGCGTGCTGGCGGGGAAGACATCCACCTGGCAGCCCTGGCTCGCGAAGAGTCGGAGCAGGTTGAGCTTGCAGCCGCTGTCGAGCACGGCGATGCGGGGGCCGCCCGTGCCCTCGGCGAACCGCCACGGCGCCTCGCAGCTCACCTCGTCGGCGAGCGCGCGCCCCGCCATTCCGGGCCACGCCTGGATGCGGGCGAGGAGCTCGGCGTCGCCCACATCCTCGGTGGTGATGGCCGCCCGCATCGCGCCCTTGCTGCGGATGTGCCGCACGAGCGCGCGGGTGTCGATGCCGTGCACGGCGGGCACTGCGGCCTCGGTGAGGTAGTCGTCGAGGCTGCCCGTGGCACGCCAGTTGCTCGTGGTGCGCGAGAAGCTGCGGGCCACGAACCCGGACAGCCAGAGCCGGCGCGATTCGACATCCTCGCCGTTCACCCCGTAGTTGCCCACGTGCGCCGTGGTCATGACCACGATCTGCTCGCAGTACGACGGATCGGTGAGCAGCTCCTGGTAGCCGCTCATCGACGTGTTGAAGACGACCTCGCCCACACGCGTGGCTGGAGCACCGAAGCCTTCGCCTTCGAAGCGGCGACCGTCTTCGAGGAGGAGCACACCTCTGGCCATGGCAATCCCGGGAGCGCGCCGCGGGTAGCGCGGCGGGGCCCCCCGGGCAAGGCCTTCGATGGGGGCCGTTCCGCGCTGCCGGGATCGGGCGCGCGGGAGCGCGCGGCGAGCCGGAATCCCCGGCTACGCCCGATCTACCTCAATCATCGCTCCGTTCGATGGGCTCGTCTTCCTCGGGGTTGACCTCCTTCGGCCCCTCCAGACGCTGGAGTTTGCGCTGCAATGTGCGCCGGTGAAGGCCGAGTCGGCGGGCGGCCAGCGAGACGTTGCCGTCGGTTCCCTTCAGCGCCCGCTGGATGTGCTGGCGCTCCACGTCTTCCAGCTGCGTGGCGGGGAGCGGCTGGGAGAGGGCCTTTCGCATGGCGGCCACGATCTCCTCCGGCGTGGTGGGCTTGGTGCGGAAATCGATGGCGCCGTTCTTCACGGCCTCCACGGCGGCCGGGATGCTCCCGAAGCCGGTGAGCACGATGATGCGGCACAGCGGGGCGCGCAGGCTCAGCATGCGCACCACCTCGAGGCCATCCCCATCCTCCAGCCGCAAGTCCACCACGGCGCCCATCGGCAACCGGTGACGAACCACCTGGTTGGCCTGCTGTACGCCCGACGCCGTTCGGACGGCGAACCCGTGCCGCCTCAGCGTGCGCGCGAGCGCGTCGCGATGCACCTCGTCGTCTTCAACAACCAAAACCGTGTCCACTCGCCAACTCCCTGATGCTCACAACGTAGCAAACCGTACCGTGACGCGACCCCCCGAAGGCTTGCGGTTCGTCAATACCACGTCGCCTCCCCAGCGCGCCGCGAAGGATCGGGCGACGAAAAGACCGAGGCCGCGCCCGGAATTCCTTGAATCGCTCCAGCTCGTGAAGAAGGGTGTGCCCGACAGGGCCACCACCTCGGCGCTCGGGCCCGCGCCGGAGTCGTCGATCTCGAGGATGATCCACGCGCCGTCGAGGCGGGCGGTCACCGTGATGGGGCCGCCGGCCCGATAGGCGTTGTCGAGGAGCGACCAGAGGATGCCACGCCAGCTCCCGGCGTCGCCGCGCACCCCCCTCCGCTCCAGCCCGGCGGACAGTTCCAGCGTGAGCTCGCTGCGATCGAGCCCCGCCCCCTGCCAATCCGCCACCCACTTGCGCAGCTCCGTGGCGAACCCCTCGACCTCCTCGGACACGGTGTGCGAAGTGGTGCCCCGGATGCGGTCGAGGATTTCGCGACACCGCTGCACCTGCCCGCGCAGGGTGGTGAGGAGCTCCTTGGCTTCGTCGGGTTCGGCGATGGCCTCGCCCGCGAGGAGGTCGATCGAGGAGAGCGGGGTGCCGAGCTCGTGGGCGATCCCCGCGGCGAGCATGCCGAGCGCCACGAGGCGTTCGTTTCGGTTGTGGTCGTCCAGCGCGCGCTGCAGCCGGGATTGCCGCTCCTCGAGGACCCCCCGCACATGCCCGGCGAAGATGGTGAGCGCGGTGGTGGCCACGTTGAAGGAGAGGCACGTCCGGATGGCGAGCCAGGCGGCGGGGGCCTGTGGCACGGACAGCCCGGCCCCGGTGACCGAGATCACCACGACGTTGTGGAGCACCATCAGGAGGAGCGAGACCACCCAGTTCAGCGGCGGGCGCAAGCTCAGGGCGGCGGGCACCGAGACGATGGCGAGCAGATCGAAGCCCGGGATGCCGGCCGGCTGCATGAACCAGGTGCAGATGGCGAGGAAGCCGATGTCGGTGATGACCTTCACCACCGGCGAAACGAGGTGGCGGCCGCGGCGGCGGTAGTAGGCAAGCTCCACCGATTCCAGGGCCGCGAGCACGGCGCAGGCGGACCACACCCCGACGAGGCTCGCCGCCGGCGTCTGGGCGTGCGCCAGCGCGCCTTGCAGCGCCACCAGGGGGACGGCTACCCAGCGGGCCCGGCGAATCCAGGTTTCGGCGGAGTGGAGATCGGGCCAGAAGTCGAGCACGGCGCAAGGGTGACATGGGCGCAGTCTTCCGGCAATCGGCGCGGATTGCGTGCGATCCCCCCCATCCGGGTTAGCCGCGGTGCCCCATGGACCGACTCCTCACCCTGCGCGATGCGCACCCCTACCTTCGGCTCTTTCGCGGCCGAACGTTCGTCATCAAGCTCTCAGGGGCGATCCTCGCGCGGCCGTCGGCGCGGGATTCGCTGTGCGAGGACATCGCGCTGCTCCACCACGTCGGCATCCGCGTGGCGCTGGTGCACGGCGGCGGTCCCCAGCTCGACGCCGCCTGCGCGCGCTTCGATGTGGCGCGCGAGGTGGTCGCGGGCCGTCGGGTCACCGACAGCACCACGCTGGAGCTGGCGCGCATGGTGTTCCGTGGTCAGCTCAACAGCGAGCTGGTGTCCTCGCTCGCGGCGCACGGCGTGCGGGCCGTGGGCCTCTCGGGCGGCGATGCGATGACCGTGGTCGGCAACCGCCGCCCGGCGCGCACCATGCGCGACCCCTCCACCGGTGCGGAAACGTCCGTGGACTACGGGTTCGTGGGCGACATCACCCGGGTGGACGACACGCTCCCGCGCATGCTGCTCGATGCGGGCATGGTGCCGGTGTTCTGCTCGCTCATCGCCGACGGCACGGGCAGCCTGCTGAACACGAACGCCGACACCATCGCCTCCCACCTCGCCATCGCGCTGAAGGCCGAGAAGCTCATCGTGTGCACCTCGGTGGCCGGCCTGCTCGAAGATGCGGCCGACCCCCGCCGCCTCGTCAGCTACGGCGATCTCGGCACCGTGGAGGACCTCATCCAGCAGGGCGCCGTGTCCGGCGGGATGCTGCCCAAACTCGCGGCCGTGAAGGATGCGCTCCAGGGCGGCGTGCCCCGCGTTCACCTCATCGATGGCACCCGCAGCGAAGCGCTGCTGCTCGAGGTCTTCACCAACGAAGGCTGCGGCACCATGCTCGTGGCGCGGCGGGACGAAGGCTAGTCCGGTGTCGGGCGTCGCCGCGCTGGTCGAGCGGCTCGTGGCCGCGCGGAGTCCCTCGCGAGAGGAGGGCCCCGTGGTTGCGGAGTTCGAGGGTTGGGCGCAGGCGGCGGGCCTCGCGGTGCAGGGGGTGGGGAACAACCGCTGGGTGGAGCGCGTCGGCGCTTCGCCGGGCCCCACGTTGCTGCTGCTCTCGCACTACGACACCGTCCCGGCCACCGCGGCATGGACGAGGCCGCCGTGGGAGCCCACGCGCGAGGGCGATCGCCTCTACGGCCTCGGCGCCAACGATGCGAAGGGCTGCCTCGCGGCCCTGATGGAGGCCTTCCTCGCGGCCGAGCTGCCCCGCGGTCGGCTCCTGCTCGTGGCGGCCGCGGAGGAGGAGGTGGGGCGCAACGGCTTCGAAACCGTGCTCCCGCTCCTGCCGAAGCTCGATGGTGCCATCGTGGGCGAGCCCACCGGCCTCGACATCGCCACCGCCCAGAACGGGCTCCTCGTGCTCGACTGCGTGGCCACCGGCCGGGCGGGGCACGCCGCGCGGCCCCACCTCGCCGACAACGCGATCTACACGATGGCGCGGGATGTCCTCGCGCTGGAGAGCCTCACGCTTCCGCGGTTCCACCCCACGGCCGGCGCCACCACCTGCGTGGTCACCGTGGTGCAGGCGGGCGAGCGGCACAACGTCATCCCCGGCGAGGCGCGCTGGACGGTCGACCTCCGTACGACCGACGCCTACACGGTGGATGAGCTCGTGGCCCTCGTGCGGGAGCGCGTGCAGAGCGAGGTGGTGGTGCGGAGCGCCCGCTTCGTGGCGGTGAGCACGCCCGGTGGGGCCGAGGTGCTCGCCGCGGCGCGCGCCGGCTGGCCGGGCGCCGTGGAGTTCGCCTCGCCCACGCTGTCGGACTGGGCCCACCTCACCGGGGTTCCCGCCGTGAAGTGGGGGCCGGGCCGCTCCGAGCGGAGCCACACCGCCGACGAGTGGGTGGAGCTGTCGGAGGTGGAGGCCGCCGTGGGCGCGTACCGTCGGGCGATCGAAACGTTCCTTGGCGGGAGCTCCTGATGCGACTGTGGGACAAGGGTGGCGACCTCGATGCGCAGGTGGCGGCGTTCACGGTGGGCGAGGACCCGGTGCTCGACCTCGCCTGGGCGGCCCACGACCTCGTGGGCTCGGCCGCCCACGTTCGGGTGCTCCGGGCGGGCGGGCTGCTCGGCGCGGAGGAGGCCACTGCGCTCCTCGGCGGTCTGCGGACGCTGCTCGATTCGGTGAACCACGAAACGTTCACGATCTCGATGGCCGAGGAGGATGTGCACACGGCCATCGAGGCGCGCCTCACCGAGGCGCTCGGGCCGGTGGCGGGTCGCATCCACACCGGCCGCAGCCGGAACGACCAGGTGCTCACCGCGCTGCGCCTGTGGATGCTCGACGAGCTCGATGCCATCGAGCTGGAGTGGCGGGCTCTCGCCGAGGCGTGGCTCGCCTTCGGCGCCGCCCACCGCGACGTGCCGCTCGCCGGCTACACCCACCTCCAACCGGCGATGCCGTCCTCCTACGGGCTCTGGAGCGGGGGCTACGCCGCCGCCCTCCTCGACGCCCTCCCGCTGCTCGACGCCGCCCGCGCCCTCGTCGATCGCTGCCCCCTCGGCAGCGCCGCCGGCTACGGCACGCCGCTGCCCCTCGACCGCGAGCTGGCCGCGCGCCTCCTCGGCTTCTCCGCCGTGGAAGCGCCCGTCACCACCGCGCAGCTCACCCGGGGCATCGTGGAGTCGGCGGTGCTCTCGGCGCTCGGCGCGGCCACGAGCCTCGTGGCGCGCTGGGCGTGGGACCTCGTGCTCTTCTCCAGCTCCGAGTTCGCGCTGGTCCGCCTGCCGTCGGCCTTCACCACGGGCAGCTCGATCATGCCGCAGAAGCGCAACCCCGACGTGGCCGAGCTCCTGCGCGCCACCGCGGTGGGCGTGCGCTCCGCGCGCCGGGAGATCGAGGACATCGTGGCGCTCCCGGGCGGCTACCAGCGCGACGTGCAGCTCACCAAGGGGCCGCTCCTCCGCGGGGTGAGGCAGGCCCGTACGGCGCTGCGCATCGCCGCGCACCTCTCGCCCGCCGTCGAGCCCACGCCGCGCCCGCTCGATCCCGCGCTGTTCGCGGCGGCGGATGCCTACCGGCGCGACAAGCCGTTCCGGGAGGCCTACCGCGAGGTGGCCGCCGAGATCGCGGCCGGCACCTTCGCGCCCGCCCCGAGCCCGCCGCCCGGGTGGGAGCCCGAGGCGCTCGCCCATCGGCTGGCGGTCCGGCCCGTGCCTGCCGCGCGCTGGCCAGCCTGGCGGCGACTGCTCGAAGGGTGAGCGCGGGCGCGGTGTAATGCCCCGGTAATGGGGGCGGCCGCTACGGTGGGGGGGAACCCGAGGCCCCGCGTGCTCCGTCCCTCCCATCTGCTCGTGCTCCTCGTCCTGCCCGGCTGCTCCACCCCCGCTGGTTCGGACAAGGCGGACGACACGGCTTCCGCCGACACCGCCGAGCCCGTCGACACGGCCGTGGGCGCCTGCGACGCCGCCTATGCGCCCGTTGCCGTGGTCGTACCCACCGACCCTACCTGCCATGGCGAGGGCACGGAAGCGCCCACCTCGCTCTCGTTGAAGTGGTCCTGGGCGGACAACCCCCTCCAGCCCGGCTTCGAGCAGGTGATGTCCACGCCGGTGGTCGGCGACCTCGACGGCGATGGCCTGCCCGAGATCGTCGTCACCAACTTCGCGGGCGACGACTGGACCGGCTCGGGCGTGGTCACGGCGTTGGCCGGCGATGGTTCGGGCACCCGCTGGAGCGTGGCGCGGGGCACGTCGGGCACGGGCGGGCCGGCGCTCGGCGATCTCGATGGCGACGGCTCGCCCGAGATCTGCACCGCGGGGGATGCCTCATCGGTCACCTGCCTCGACCGCGACGGCAACCTCCTGTGGACGGCGGGCTCCACCCGCTGGTTCCAGGGCGCGGTAGCCATCGCCGACCTCGACGGCGACGGCCTTTCCGAGGTCATCTACGGGGCCGAGGTCTTCGATGCCTGGGGCAACACAACACCGTCTACGACACCGATGGCACCGTGCTCTGACCGGCGGCGGTCGGCGACGGCTTCGCCGGCGTGGCCGACTTCGATCTCGATGGCCTCGCCGACGTGCTGGTCGTCGTCAACGGCGAGGTCCACCTCGTGGACAACTCCGGGACGGTCGTGTGGACGCAGCCGCTCAGCGGTGGGGGGCTCGGCGGGCCGCCCACCGTGGCCGACTTCGACAACGACGACTTCCCCGACGTGGGCGTGGCCGGGTACGACACCTACTCGGTCTTCGACGGCGACCACAAGAACGAGGTGATGTACGCCGACGAGCAGACCTTCCGCATCCTCGACGGCGCCACGGGCGCCGTGGAGTGGCAGTCGCCCGAGCACGCCTCCGGTACGCTCGTGGAGTACCCCGTGCTCGCCGACGTGGACGGCGACGCGCTCCTCGACGTGGTGGTCGCCTCGAACGACGACTACATCCAGGGGGCGTGGTCGGGCGTCCACGTGCTCACCGATCCGAGCTGGTCCGTGCCGGGGCGTCCCGTCTGGAACCAGCACGCCTACTCGATCTCCAACATGAACGACGACCTGTCGATCCCCGCCGTGCCGTTGAAGAACCCGCTGGTCTGGAACACGTTCCGTGCCGGGGGGCTCGCCACCGGTTCGGCGCACGGCCGGGGTGTGGACGGCGCGGAGCAATGCGACGCTGGCAACGACATCGGCGTGGCGCTCGACTGGCCGAGCGGGTGAGGTGGCGAAGGGGAGGGGGCGCCCCCGCGCAGCCGACCTCGTTCAGCTCGGCTCGAGGTACTCGAGGATGCCATCTTCGCGCACGAGGTAGAGCATCCGCTCGGGGAGGGCGCCGCCCGGACCCCAGGCCATGTCCACCACCGGGCCCACGAAGTCGGCGATGAGCACGAGCCGCTCGCCCTCCAGCCGGTAGAGGCGCGGCTCGTCGGCGCCGGCCACGACGTAGAGCCGGTCGCGGGCGTCGTGACCAAGCGCGCGGGGTGCCTCCAGCGTGTCCAGGAGGAGGCGCTCCTCGACGCGGAGGGCGCCCGCGGCGTCGACCCACGCCAGGCCCTCGGTGATCCGGGTCTCGAGGCGGGCGCCGGGTCGGGTCGGCCTACGGCGCTCGGGCGTGGCGCTCGCCGCCGTGGCCTTGCCCGTTCCGTCGATCTGCAGCGCCCCGGTCGCGGTGGTGACGACGAGGCGCTCTCCCGGCCCCGCGTCGAGCTGCACCGGCTGGTCGAGGCCGGTGCTCAGCACGTAGGGAGCGTCGAGGTAGCGGGAGAGGCAGGCCGCGAGCAGCAGGACCACGGGCGCCTCAGCGGTGCAGGACCCTGGCGATACGCGCCACGAGGTCGGGGATGTCGGACTCGTCGATGGAGCAGAAGGCCACGCGCAGGGCGTTGTCGGACTCCACCGCGATGACCCCGGTGGACTGCTCGGCGATGAGCCTTCGGCGCACCTCCTGGGCGTTCTGGTCGGCGCGGAGCGGGAGGAGCGCGAAGCACCCGCTGTTGAAGGGCAGGGCATCCACCCCGGACTCCGCGAGCGCGCCCTGCAGCGCCGTGTAGCGTCGCTTCAGCACGCCCTTCACTTCCTCCTCCTGCCCTGCGAGGTTCGGATCGCGCAGCGCCGCGAGCACGACCGACTGGGCCGGTGCGCTCACGCTCGAGATGGTGCCGCGGAGGATGGCGCTGGCCTTGTGCACGAGCGCCTCGCCGGCCGGGCCGGTTGCCGAGAACGTGAGGAAGCCGATCCGGCCCCCGAAGAAGAGCAGCTCCTTGCTGGCGCCATCGATCTTGCACACCACGAGCCGGCGGGGGTCGGCCCCTTCCACGAGGAGGTTGTAGAGCGAGCGGCCGTAGCAGCCCTCGTCGAAGTAGTAGCCGGCGTAGGCATCATCGCAGATGACGGCGAGGGGGTGCGGGTGCGCATGGATGCGCGCGGCGATGGCGTGGGCCTCGGCCTCGGTGGGCGAGTAGCCGGTGGGGTTGTTCGGGAAGTTCAGGAGCAGACAGGCCGGGCCGGACAGCTCGGCGAGGCGGGCGCCCATCGCGGCGATGTCGAGGCCGCGCTCGGCGTTGAAGATGGGGAAGGGGCGCATCTCCGCGCCCGTCCGCATGTTCCAGATGGTGTCGTAGTTGTCCCAGTACGGCGTGGCGAGGAGCAGTGGGTGCTCGGGGCAGCCGAAGAGGTCGGCGGCGAGCGAGAGGCCGTGCGACATGCCGTTGGTGACGATGGGGAGCGTGCCCACGACGTTGCCCATACGAGCGCGCCAGGCCTGCCGAAGCGCGAGGATGCCGGCCGTGGGTGCGTAGAGGAAGGCCTGCCGGAGATCGACGCCCTGGAAGTGCTCGGCCAGCGCCGGGAGGGCGAGCGGATCGCCGCTGCCGGAGGTGATCTGGCCGATGGAGGCCTGCCGTTCGCACTGCGCCGACTCGGCCGCCTGCTGGGGAACCCCGAGAGGCATGAACGCCCGCCGGCCGAGCGGGGAGAGCAGGCGGGCCGCCGCCGGGTGCTCGGCTTCGAGGAGGGCGTTGAGGTCGGACATTGGGGTCGCGCAGCGTATCGCACCGACCCGGGCGGCGACGAGCGCGGGGGTGTCTGGCCGGTAGGCGGGGACACGCGCCGCGCGCCGTCGCACCCGATACGCTGGGCGGCGATGAAACAGCTGACCCCGCACGTCAACGACTACGCCGTACCGAGCGAGCCCTTCTACCGGCCGATCGAGGACGAGGTGGAGCTGTTCACCCAGGCGGCGCGCGCCCAGCTCCCTGTGCTCCTGAAGGGGCCCACGGGCTGCGGCAAGACCCGCTTCGTGTCGCACATGGCGTGGCGGCTCGGCCGTCCGCTCGTCACGGTGGCCTGCCACGAGGACCTGAGCGCGAGCGATCTGCTCGGCCGCTACCTGCTCCACGGCGACGAGACGGTGTGGGTGGACGGTCCGCTGACCACGGCCGTTCGCCACGGCGCCATCGTGTACCTCGACGAGGTGGTGGAGGCGCGCAAGGACACCCTCGTCGTCATCCACCCGCTCACCGACGACCGGCGCGTGCTCCCCATCGATCGGCTCGCCACCGTGCTCCAGGCGCCGCCGGAGTTCATGATGGTGGTCAGCTACAACCCCGGGTACCAGTCGGTGCTGAAGGAGCTGAAGCCGAGCACCCGGCAGCGCTTCGTTTCGCTGGAGTTCCGCTACCCGCCCGCCGACCTCGAGCGGGAGATCGTGGCGCGGGAGTCGGGCCTCGATGCCGAGCGCGCCGGTCGTCTGGTGAAGGTGGGCGAGAAGATCCGGAACCTCACCGACCGGGGGCTGGAGGAGGGGGTCAGCACCCGTCTCCTCGTGTACTGCGCGAAGCTGCTCGTGCAGGGCGTGGAGCCGCGCTCCGCCTGCCGGGCGGCCTTCACCCGCACGCTCACCGACGACCGCGATCTCGGCCGCACGATCGACGAGATCGTGGCGGACTACTTCTGATCGCGATCCGCCACCGATGAGCCTCCGCGACCGGATCGCGAAGCGGATCGACCGGGCGCGGAAGCAGCTCCTGCCCGAGGGCGAAGTGCCGCCCTGGGCCCGCGACCTCGGGCCGGGGCTCCATCTCTTGCGCTCCGATCCGGCTGCGCTCCGCGCCTGGTACCGCTACCGCGCCGCCATCCGCGAGGGCATCGGCGAGGCGGAGGCGGAGGCCTATGGCCGCCTCGTGGCCACGGTGGCCCGCAAGGATGGCGAGCTTGCCCGCATCGTGGCCGTCACCATCCCCGACAACCTCGCGCGGGTGCCGGCCTCGCGCCGGGCGATCTACTTCTCCCTCCTCGAGTCGGCGGCCCTCACCCAGCCGGAGTCGCTGGGCCTCCTCGCCCGCACCCTCCCCGACCGCGTGGACGAGTTCGACGACGAGCGCCTCCGCGCCTTCGTGGGGCAGGGCGTGGCGCTGCACGCGGTCAGCCACCACCGCGCGGAGAGCTTCCTCCGCCGCGAGTCCGATGCGGCGCGGATCGCGGTGGAGGCGCTGCACAGCGGCGTGGCGCTCGCCGACGTGTCGCGCGTGCTCACGCTCTACGCTCGCGCCCACTGCGGCGATGACGTGCAGGTGCGCCCCGGCAAGGGGCGCGCCTTCAGCGATGGGCACCACGTGTACCTCCCCGAGCGGATGGATCGTTTCGGCGACGAGCGCGACTTCGCCCTGCTCCGCGTGCTCACCGCGATGGGCGCCGGCTACCTCGAGTTCGGCACCTTCGACCTCGACCTCGCCGCGCTGCCGGAGCCGGCGGCCGGCTGGCCCTCGCCCCGTGAAGGCGAGAGCGAGCTGGAGCGGTGGTTCCGCTCGTTCTCGAACAAGTCGCTCGCGCGGGAGGTGTTCCAACTCCTCGAGGATGCGCGGGTGGAGGCGCGGATTTCGGAGGAGTACCCGGGGATCGCGCGCGACCTCGCCGTGGTGGGCCCCGCCATGCGCGGCAAGCGGCCCGAGCCGACCGCGCCCGCGGCGCGCGCGGTCGAATCGCTCGCCCGCGAGCTCTGGCAACTCGACACCCTCCCGCTCGATGTGCCCACGGGCGCCTCGATCGCGCCGCTCCTCGCGCTGCGCGACTCGCTCACCGCGCTCGATGTCAACGCGATCGCCCGCGCGGTGCAGACGCACTACCCAGCGATCGAAGCGCTCATGCTGCGCGCCGAGGATGGAAAGCCCCCGCGCAGCCAGGGCAGCGAGCGCATCCGCATGCCCGGCGGAAACGACGCGCAGCCCGAGACCGCCTTCCAGCCCCAGGAGCTCGGCGCCCGGATCGACCCTGAATCGGCCGGTAGCGAGGAGCGGCGGGCGGAGAGCGAGGCGCGCCGCTTGCGCGAGGCCGCCGCCCAGCGCGGCGAGTCGCTCTCGCTGGCCGAGGCCCGCGAGCGGCGTCGGGAGGCGGAGCGCCGGAAGCAGGCCCTCGACGACGCCACGGCGTTTACGCAGATGGAGGCGATGCTCGACCGGCAGGAGCTCACCGGCGGCGCTCTCGTCGACGCCTCCCAGGCGCCCGAGAGCACCGTTCCGGCGCTCGCGAAGGGCTTGCCGCAGGACCCCGACGTGGTCGCCACGGGCCGGAACTACGTCTACCGCGAGTGGGATGCCTCGATCGGCGACTACAAGCCCCGGTGGGTGGTGGTGCGCGAGGCGCGGCTCCGCGAAGGCGAGCGCGCCTTCGTGGACGAGGTGATGGAGCGCGAGCGGCACCACATCGACCGGCTGCGCCGCACCTTCGAGGCGCTCCGCCCGCAGGGCCGCGCGCTGGTGCGCGGCCTGACCGACGGCGACGAGCTCGACATCGACCGGGTGGTGCGGAGCGTGGTGGAGGGGCGGGTCACCGGGCAACGCTCGGACCGCCTCTACATGCGCTCCCTGCCCGAGCGGCGGGATGTGGCCGCGGCCTTCCTGCTCGACATGAGCAGCTCCACCAACGAGGCCACCGCCGCCGGCGGCAAGCGCCGGGTGATCGACGTGGAGAAGGAGGCCCTCATCCTCGTTTCGGAGGCGCTCTCCGCCATTGGCGATCCCTTCGCGATCTACGGGTTCTCCGGCTACGGCCGCGACCACGTGGCGTTCTACGTGGCGAAGGAGTTCCGCGACGCCTGGGATGACCGCGCTCGCGAGCGCGTGGGGCGGATGAGCTTCAAGATGGAGAACCGCGATGGGGCCGCCATCCGGCACGCCACGCGCAAGCTGGCCGCGCAGCCCGCCCGCTCGCGCATCCTCTTCCTCCTGTCCGATGGCAAGCCGCTCGACTGCGGCTGCGACCACTACTACGACCGCTACGCCCAGGAGGACACCCGCATGGCCCTCACCGAGGCGCGTGCGTTGGGGGTCCGCCCCTTTTGCATCACGGTCGACCCTACCGGCCCCGCCTACCTCAAGCGCATGTACGGGGATGTCGGCTACTGCGTGATCGATCGCGTAGATGCCCTGCCGAACCAGATTGTTTCGGTATATCGAAGGCTTGCGATGTAGCATCGCAGGTTCAGTATCAAGAGGTTTGCCTGCGACGACTCGTCATGTACCTGTCAACGGCATAGTGCCGGGCGTCTGTCGGCCTGCAACGAGGAGTCCCCGTGAAGCACCCCCACCTGATGCTCTTGCTCGCGGCCGCCGCCACCCCCGGGGTGGCCATGGCGCACGAGGGCGGTTTTGACGCGCACAACTTCCAGCTCTACGCGGCGGATGGCCAGCCGGTCTCCCCGCTCGTGGTAGCCAGCCCCTTCGTCACCAAGGGTTTCTTCGGCGCCGCGGTCTTCGAGTACGCCAAGTCGCCCCTGGTCCAGGTGCCTGCGTCGAGCGATGGCACGCTCGACTTCGCCAACGCCGAGCCCATCCTCGATGATGTGCTCGCCGCGAACCTCAACCTCGGTTGGGCTCCCGTGCGCTTCGCCCGCATCGATGTGGGCCTGCCCCTCTTCCTGTCCTCCACGGGCCATGAGGGCGCCAACGGCTTCGCCGCCGGCGATCTGAAGATCGGCGGTACCGTGGGCTGGAGCAAGGAGGAGCAGCGCGGATTCGGCGTGGGCCTCTCCCCCTACGTCACCATCCCGCTCGGCGCCTCGAGCGTGTACCTCGGCCAGACGGCGGTTGCCGGCGGCGCCGATGTGGGCCTCGGCTACCACGGCGACAAGCTGCTCGTGGCCGCCAGCGCGGGCTACGCCTACTCGCCCGACATCCAGCTCGACAATCTCACCGGCGCCGACCACGTGAACGTGGGCGCGATCGTCGGCTACGAGGTGGTCGATCACCTCGGCCTCAACCTCGAAGGCCGCGCGGCGCTCCCGATGAGCGGCGAAGTCGTGGCCGGCACCGACACCCCCGCGGAAATCCTGCTTCACGGCAAGTACCAGCTCACCTCGGGCCTCAACTTCCTCGCCGGCGGCGCCGGCGGCCTCAGCGTGGGCGCGGGCACCCCGGCCTACCGCATCTTCCTCGGTGTGGGCTACGGCCCCGTCTTCAAGAAGGGCCCGCCCCCCCCGCCGCCGGACCTCGACAAGGACGACGATGGCATCAACGACGATGTGGATGCCTGTGTCGACCAGCCCGAAACCATGAACGGCTTCAAGGACTCCGATGGTTGCCCCGATGGCATCGGCGGCCTCACCGTCACGAGCAGCATCGATGGCAAGCCCGTCGCTGGCGCCATCACCCTCAACGGCGGCGCGGGTGTCCTCACCGGCACCTCCAGCCTCAAGGTGGATCGCGCCGAGCCCGGTTCGGAGTGGTCCGCGAAGGCCCAGCTCCTCTGCTACGCCGGCGAGGCCAAGGTCACCGCCAAGGAAGGCGACACCACGCTCGATGTGGCGATGCTCCCCGTGCTCGACTCCAAGGCCTCGGTCGAGGTGGTCGACAAGAAGGGCAAGCCGCTCGATGGCGCCACCGTCAAGTGGGACACCGACAGCTCTCTCGGCTGCGTGCCCTCCGGCACCCCGACCAAGCTCGCCGGCGGCAAGGGTGTCATCCCCGTCGGCGTCGGCACGCACCGCGTGTTCGTGACTGCCCCCGAGATGACCAACTACTCGGGCGAGTTCCAGTTCGTGGCCGGTCAGGCCACCGACATCCGCGTTCAGCTCGATACCACCAAGATCAAGCTCGAAGCCAAGCAGATCGTCATCCTGGACAAGGTGTTCTTCGAAACCAACAAGGACATCATCAAGCCGGAGAGCTTCAAGCTCCTCGATGAAGTGGGCTCGGTCATCATGGCCAACCCGCAGGTGGGCCGCGTAGAGGTGTCGGGTCACACCGACAGTGATGGCGATGATGCCTCCAACCTCGATCTGAGCCAGCGCCGTGCCGACTCGGTGAAGCGCTACTTGGAAGGGAAGGGCGTGAAGGCCGATCGCCTCGTGGCCGTGGGCTACGGCGAAGGCAAGCCGATCGACAAGAACAGCTCGTCGAAGGGCAAGGCGAACAACCGTCGTGTCGAGTTCAACCTGATCGACCAGGCCAAGCCCGATGGCCCGATCGAGACGAACAAGCCTGTTGGCCAGTAGCCGGAACCCAAGGGAGACATCATGACCTCAACTCTTCTGCTTCTCGCTGGCCTCCTCACCGAGCACGCGCACGCCGCCGACGTCCTGTACTGCGTGGACGCGGTCACGGGCACCGACCACATGGCCAACGCGCTCGCGGCTTCCGGTCACACGGTCACCACGACCACCGACATGGAAGGCACCTGCGAGTCCGAGATCGCCACGGGCTTCTACGATCTCGTGGTCGTGGCCATCCAGTCCTCGACCTACACCATGCCGAACTACGTGGCGCGCGTCGCGCTCGGCGAGCCCACGATCGTCCAGGACTGGCGCATCGGGGGTGACGCCACCGTGGCCACGGCCTACGGGTTCGTGGTCACCGCCAGCAACCCCACGACCGTGTCGTCGATCGATGCGTCGATCAACTCGGGCGTGGCGGCCACCATCGGCCTCGCGAACCCCGGGTGGGCCACCTACTCCTGGAGCGTGCGCTCGGCGTACACCACCCTGGCGAGCTTCGAGGATGGCAACGCGGCCATCGCGCAGTCCGGCAACGTGGTGTTCAACGGCTTCCTCACCGACACGCCCGACGTGGGCTCCGAGGCCGACCTCGAGCAGCTCTACTCCAACCAGATCGGCCTCTTCCTGGCGAGCGACAGCGACGGCGATGGCTACGATGTCAGCACCGACTGTGACGATGGCGATGCCTCCGTAAACCCCGGCGCGGTCGAGACCTACTACGACGGCGTGGATCAGGACTGCAACGGCCTCTCGGACTACGACGCCGACTCCGACAGCTACGACTCTTCCGCCTACGGCGGCACCGATTGTGACGACGGCAACTTCTTCGCCAACCCCGGCCGGGCCGAGATCTGGTACGAAGGCACCGACAACGACTGCGACGGGTCTTCGGACTACGATCAGGATGGCGACGGCGAGGACAGCGACCTCTACGGCGGTCTGGACTGCAACGACCTCGACGCGGCCGTGAACACCGGCGCGGTCGAACTGACCGATGGCCAGGACAACGACTGTGATGGTTCGGTCGACGAAGTGGGCGACGACTCCGACGGCGATGGCCTGAGCGACGTCGACGAGCTCACGCTCGGCACCAACCCCTTCGACGCCGACACTGACGGCGACGGCATGGAGGACGGCGACGAGGTGGACTGGGGCACCAGCCCCTGGGACCGCGACACCGATGATGACGGCCTCTCCGACGGCGCCGAGTACAACGTGTACTTCTGCGACCCCCGCGTGCAGGACACTGACTCCGACGACCTTGGCGATGCCCTCGAGGTCGGTCGTGACTACGCCACCACGCACACCATCCCCGGGTACTTCGTGCCGGACTCCGATCCGACCACGACGACCGACCCCAACGACGCCGACACCGACGACGATGGGATCACCGACGGCAACGAGGATGCAAATGGCAACGGCGCGATGGCCGGCATCGAGACCGACCCCGTCCACCGCGACAGCGACAGCGACTGGGTTCTCGATGGAACCGAGCTCGGCCTGACCTCCGCGCAGTCGGCGGACACCGACGTGGCGATCTTCGTGGCCGACGCCGACCCGACCAGCACCACCGACCCGCTCCAGGCGGACAGTGACGGCGGCTCGGTGGCGGATGGCACCGAGGATGCGAACGTGAACGGCATGGTGGACGCCGACGAGTGCGACCCCAACGACCCGGCCGACGACCTGAACTGCTCCGACGACGATCGGGACGGCCTCTCCGCCGCCACCGAAGCCGGCCTCGGCACCGATCCGCTCGACGCCGACTCCGACGACGACGGCATCGACGATGGCATCGAGTACTTCACCGGCACCGACCCGGCGAACGATGACAGCGATGGTGACGGCCTCCGCGATGGCATCGAGGATGCCGACCACAACGGCGAGGTCAGCCCCGGCGAGACCGATCCGCGTCTGGCCGACACCGACGGCGGCAGCGTGAACGACGGCGAGGAGGTCGCGCGCGACTCCGACCCGCTCGATCCCAGCGATGACGTGCCGGTGGTAGACACCGGCACAGTCGAGGAGGAAGCCGACATGGTGTACGCGGGCCGCGGCTGCGAGAGCAGCGGGACCGCCCCGGCGCTCGCCGGCGCCCTGCTCGGACTCGCCGCTCTCGGCGCCCGTCGTCGTCGCGCGTAGTCGCTCGGAGCCCGCTCGGGTCGGATAGAACGGCGCATGCGTGCATGGGTCGAGTCCGCACCGAGCGGGATGCCGGTCCACCGGCTGGGCGAAGGCGGAGAGCGCGGCGGAGTTGTGCTCATCAGCGAAGTGTGGGGGGTCGACGAGGCCCTCCTCGGCTGGGCGCGCCGCCTTGTGGAGGATGACTTCACCGTGGCCGTGCCCGACTTGTGGTGGCGCCATGGTGGCGTACCCGCGCTCGGCAGCAGCGCGGAGGTGAGCGCGGCCGTGGGCCGCCTCGATGATGGCACGACGCTCCGCGATGTGGCGGCGGCGCTCGCGCTCCTACCGCGCGACCGGCCGCGGGTGGCGATGGGCTTCTGTGTGGGCGGGCTCTACGCGAGGCTGGCGAGCGCGGCGTTGCCGGGGCTCGCGGCCGCGGTGGAGTTCTACGGGCGCATCGTGTACCCCACGCTCAGCGCCGAGAAGCCCGCTCAGCCGCTCGACCTCCTGCCGGGCCGCGCCTGTCCGCTCCTCTGCCACTTCGGCGAGCTCGACCCGATCGCCCCGCCGCACCACGTGGACGAGCTGGAGCGCCGGCTGGCCGGGCAGGCCCTTCCGGGGCGGGTGTTCCGCTACCCCGGCGTGGGGCACGGCTTCATGAACGCCACCCGCCCCGGGTGGGACGCCGCGGCCTCCGAGCTCGCCTGGCAGCGCACGCAGCGATTCCTCGACGAAGCGTTGCCCGCCTGAGCGGGCGGCTCGGATATGTTTTCGTCAGGAGTGGACATGCCGACCCTGTACGCGGGCCCCGACGAGTTCGACGAGGATGACTTCGACGACGAGGATTGGAGCGACGACGACGACGCCGACGACGAAGAGGAAGACGACGACGAGGCCGACGAAGAAGGCGACGAGTGGGTCGACGAGGACGAGTGGGACGCGCTCGACGAAGAAGACGCCGAGGAGGAGGAGGACGACTTCGAAGACGCCGAGGACGACGGCGAGGACGAGGAGCTCGAGGAGCCCGAGGAGCCCGAGGAGTAGCGCCGGCGAGGGCGCACGTCAGGCCTGGTGCGGGCTGCCCGCGGCGTAGAACTCGCGCATCGCCTCCACGACCGCCCGCCCGGGCCCCACCACCCGCCGGGCGGGGGGCAGGCTCGCCAGGAAGATGCGGCCGTACCACATCTCGTGGATGCGTCGGTCGCAGATGAGGACGGCGCCACGGTCGGTACCGGTGCGGATGAGCCGCCCGAAGCCCTGCCGCAGCCGGAGCACGGCCTCCGGCAAGGACCACGCCCGGAAGGGATCCACCCCCTGCTTCACGAGGCGCTCGTGCCGCGCCTGCGAAACCGGCTCCGTCGGCACGCGGAACGGGAGGCGGGGGATGGCCACGAGGCGCAGGGCATCGCCCTTCACGCTCACGCCCTCCCAGAAGCTGTCGGTGCCGAAGAGCACGCTCCCGCGGTCGTCGCGGAAGCGCGCGAGGAGCGCCTCGCGGCTCCCCTTGCCCTGTCGGAGCACTGCGTACCGCCCTCCGAGGGCCGCGTTCACCCGGCCGCCGAGGTCCTCGACGGCGGCGTAGCTCGTGCACAGCACGAAGGCGCCGCCGCGGCTGGCTTCGATGGCCGCCACGAGCAGCGCGGCGATGCGCTCGGGCGCGTCGGGCGCGTCGGGGAGGGGCAGGTCGCGGGGGAGGCCGAGCAGGGCCTGCCGGCCGTAGTCGAAGGGGGAGGGGAAGGCCTCGAAGGTGGCGCCGGTGAGGCCGACCCGCGCCAGCCACGGCTCGGCGTTGCCGTTCACCGCCAGGGTGGCGCTGGTGAGCACGGTGGCGGCGAGCTTTTCTTGCAGCAGGCCACGCACGAAGGGGGCGATGTCCAACGGCGCGTTGGCGGCGGCCACGCCGCGCTTTCCGGGGTCGAGGAAGCGCACGCGCGCCGCGTCGTCGTCGAGGAAGGCGGCGGCCGTCTGCGCCTGCTCCTGGAGCCGCCGGCGGCTGCGCTGGAGGTCGAGGAGCGGCTGGCGCTGGGCGGCGGGCAGCTCGGCCACGTCTACTGCCGCTTCAACACCGCCGAGCGCCGCGGCCGCCAGCTCGAGCTCCTCGATGAGCCCCGCAAAGAAAGGGAGGTCGGGCGCGGCGCCCACCACGCGGATCGGCACGTTCCCGGCCGGCTGGAGTCCGGCGAAGCCGATCTCGGCGGTGTCGCGGGCGTGCACGGCGAGGTCTGCGGCCGCGCCGGCCGGACCGGCGAGCCCCTTCACCCGCTCGGCGAGGCGGTCGAGGGCGCCCGGCCGCTTCCGGCCCGGCAGGAGCGGTGCCACGGCGCGGCGGACGGCGGCGGCGGAGAGGCGGCTGTCGCCGGCGCGGGTGGCGGCGTCCTCGAGGTGGTGCCCCTCGTCCATCACCAGCCGGTCGAAGTCGGGGAGGATGCCGCGCCCGCCGGACTCCGCCTTCAGGGCGAGGTCGCGGAAGAGGAGGGCGTGGTTCACGACCACGAGGTGCGCAGCCGCCGCGGCCCGTCGGGCCTGGTAGTAGAAGCAGGTGTTGAAGTGGGGGCAGGCGGCCCGCAGGGTCTGGTCGGTGTCGCTCTCCACGCGGTCCTGCAGGTCGTCGTCGATCGCGAACCCGGCCTCCGCGAAGTCGCCGGTGAGGCTCGTCTGCACCCACTCGGCCACCCGCGCCGCGCCCTCCACGCCCTCCTCCACCGCGAGCTGCAGCTTCCGCCGGCACAGGTAGTTGTTCCGCCCCTTCAGGACCGCCGACCGGTGGGGCAGCACGCGCGCGAGCGCAGGGAGGTCGTCGGTGGCGAGCTGCGCCTGCAGGGTGCGCGTGTAGGTGGACACGACCACGCGCCGGTCGTTCTGCACCGCCCAGAGCACGGCCGGGGCGAGGTAGGCGAGCGACTTGCCCGTGCCGGTGCCGGCTTCGAGCGCGGCCACACCGCCCTCATCGAAGGTGCGGGCCACCGCCAGCGCCATCTCGCGCTGGCCGGGCCGGGGCTCCCAGCCGGCGAGCGCCGCCGGGAGCTGGGTGTCGAAGATGGCGAGGAGGGCGGCGCGGTCGATCGGGCGGAGGGTGCGGGCGTGTGGCTCCACCACCCACTGCGCCTCCGTGACCCCGCTGTTCACGATCACAAAGCCCACGCCATCCTCGCCGAACTGCGCGGCGAGGACCATGTCGGGCTCGCTCGGCCGGATGTTCCCGCTGGGGTGGTTGTGGATCACCACCTGGCCGGAGCGGGCGCGGCCGTGGGGGGCGTTCACCGACTGCGCGTTGCCGCGCGCGTGCACCTCGATCTCGGCGACGTGGCCGGCCTCGTCGAGGGTGCCGACCGCGAAGATCTCGATGCCACCGGCCAGCTGGATCTGGCGACGAAGCGCCGCCGCAGCGGTGCCGGTGAATCGTTCGGCGGTCACCGTGGCGCCCTATGGCCCGCGGCCCCGTCGGGCTACATTCGCGGATGCCCCATACGGTCATCCTCGCGGGCGGCGGCACCGGCGGCCACGTCTACCCTGCCCTGGCCATGGGCGATGCGCTTCGCGCCCGTGGCCACGAGGTGGCCTACTACGGCGATGGCGCTCGGCTCGAAGGCCGGGTCGCGCCCCAGCGGGGCTACCGGTTTCGCGCGGTCGAGGGCGTGCCCTTCCCCCGCAGCGGGCTCCTCGCGAAGGTGAAGTTCGCGTTCGCGTTGCTCGCGGCCACGTGGTCCGCGCGGCGCCTGCTCAAGGCCGACGGCGCCACGCTCGTGCTCGGAGTGGGGGGCTACGTGATGGCGCCCACCGTGCTCGCGGCGTGGTCGCTGGGCTTGCCGGCGGTCATCCACGAGAGCAATGTGTCGCCCGGGCTCGCCAACCGCCTCTGCGCGCGGGTGAGCCGCCTCGTGCTCCTCACCTACGAGGCCACCCGCAAGCACCTTCCCGGCGGCGCGGAAATGGTCACCGTGGGCTGTCCCGTCAATGCCCGGATCCTGTCCGGGAGCAGCGAGAAGTACGGCCTCCCCGCCGGTCGCCCGGTGCTCCTCGTGGTGGGCGGCTCCCTCGGCGCCGCCACCATCAACGCGGTCGCGCTCGCCGCAGCGGCCGACCCGGAGCGCGAGTACGCCATCCTCCACCTCACCGGTCCGCGCTACTTCGACGAGGTCCGGGCGGCCTACGATGCCCTGGCCCCCGAGGCGCGCCGGCACGTGGAGGTGCGCGGCTACGAGGACCAGATGGGCGATGCATTCGCCGTGGCCGACCTCGTGCTCGCCCGCGCCGGCAGCAGCACGCTCGCCGAGCTCTGCGCGGTGGGCAAACCTTCCGTGCTGGTGCCCTCGCCCAACGTGACCGACAACCATCAGGAGGCCAACGCCCGCGGGCTGGAAGCGGCGGGGGCGGCGCGCGTGGTCGTGGAGAAGGGACTCGATCCCACGGCGGTGGCCGGGGAGCTCCGCCGCCTGCTGGGCGACCGCGCGGCGCTGTCGGCGATGTCGAAGGCCGCGCGCTCGCTCGCCCGCGCCGACGTGGCCGAGGCCATCGCCGGCCTGATCCTGGAGCGCGCGCCCGCTTGACCCCCTGGCTCGCCCTCGCCTGTTCCATGGGAGAGCCGCCGGCCGGGACCCTTCGCGAGGACCTGCCGGGCCTGGCGGAACGCACCCGGTTGCCGCCGAACGCCGAGGCGGCGCGCTGGCTCACGCAGGCCGGGGATGCCGATCGGGTGGGCGGCGGTCGGGGCGACGCGCGCGTTGTCGCGTGGGTTTCCGTGCCCGGCGGCGCGGCGCCCTGGCTCGAGGAAACGCTCGGCGCGCCGCTCGGCCCGCGGGCGCACTGGGTGGCCGACGACATCGCCGACGTGCTGTTCACGCCGGCGGAGCTCGCCGTCCTCCAGCACAACTCCGCGCGTGCGAGCTGGAAGCTCGCCTGCATCCGCTACGGCGGGGTGGGGCTGGGGCTTCGCGACTACGGCGCCGGGGTGGTCCTCGACTGCGGAGATCACCTCTTCGTGGCGCTCGCCGCGCGCTGAGCTCAGGCGAGCGCGAACCAGTCCCGCCCCTCCTCGAGGTCGGGTCGCAGCCGGGCGATGTCCTCGCGGATCGAGTGGCGCGCGCCACGCTTGCCCACCGCGACCAGCAGCAGATCGAACCGGGCGTCGACGATGGCCTCGGGCGGCAGGACGGGCCTGCCGTGGCGACTCGTGAAGGGGCCGATGTCCACCACGAAGGGCACATCGTGGCCCTGCGCGATGAGCCAGGGCGTCCAGGGGCGGCCGGCCCGGTTCGCGCCCCAGAGGACCACCCGCCGAGGGCGGGACAGGGGGCCCGCGGCGAGCCAGTCCTGCTTGAGCGGCAGGAAGGCGGTGCGCGCGTAGCGGGGGTCGGTGCGGGTGAGGCGGCCGGGCCGATCCCGCCAGGCGAGCACCTCGCGGCGGAGGTTGTAGAGGCGCCCGCCTGCGCCCTGCAGGCGCAGGAACAGGTCGTAGTCCTCGGGGAAGGGGCCCTCCCGGTATCCGCCGATGGCCGCCACCGCGCTGGCCCGAAGCGTGGTGGCCGGGTGGAACATCGGGCTCTCCACGAGGAGCTCCCGAACGGGGTGCTCCACGCTGTTCACCCACTGGACGTAGCGGGCCATGCCTTCGGGAACATGGCCCGAGTCGGCGATGGCGCGCGCCTGCCCGCCCACCGCCACGATCTGCGGATCGTCGAACATCACGCGCTGGGCGCGCAGGCGGCCAGGCAGCACGAGGTCATCGCAGTCGAGCCGCGCGAGCAACGGGTTGCGCGCGTGGGCCCGCCCGTTCTCCAACGCGGCGACGATGCCGCGGGGGGGCTGGGTCAGGAGCCGGACGCGCGGATCATCGGGGAGCACCCGCGCCGGGCTGTCGGTGCTGCCGTCGTCAATGACGAGGAGCTCGTCGGTGGGTTCGGAGTCGGCGAGGGCCGAAACCACGGCCTCCCCGAGCCACTGGGCGCCGTTGCGGACCGGGATGAGCCAGCTTGCGCGCACCCCTCAGCCGCGCGCCTCGGCCTCGCGACGAAACGCCTCCAGCGTGGCGGGCAGGCTCGACTCCACCAGGGTCTTCAAGACGCTGCCCGGCACGAACATGCCGATCTCCAGCGCGATGTCGTACTCTGCCTGCGTTTGGGCGCCGTCGGCGACGGGGGTGAGATCCCACCCGCCGTTGTTGGCCTTGAACATGCCCTCCACCAGCGACCAGCGCAGGCGCGTGGGGGTGAGCCGCTCGAGGCGGAGGGTGTACTCGAGGCGACGCACCACCCGCACCGCGAACTTCACCACCCAGACATCCCCATCCTGACGCACGACCGTGGCCTCCTCCATCTCGGGGAGGAACCGCGGGTAGGCGGCAAAGTCGGTGATCACCGCCATGAGCCGATCGGGCGGGACCTTGACCAGGATGCTGCGATGGGCGGCGGGCATGCTACCTCCGGCGACGGCGGCGACGACGGGAGCCCCCGTCCCCCCCGACCGGCGGGGGCGGAGGGCCGTCCTGGGTTTGCGGCTCCTCGCCGAAACGCATGCGGACGAGGTTCAGCAAGGGTCGGTTCTGGCGGCGACGCAGGCCGGGGTCGAGCGAGAGGAGCTTGAACGCCTCCTGCCGCGCCTTGGTGAGCATTTCACGGTCCTGCGCGGGGTCGGCCCACGTGAACCGGGGGACGTCGGCGTTTTCGCCGAGGGCGGCGGCCACGCCGCGCTGGCCGAGGTCGAGGTCGGCCACGCGGAAGCCATCGTCTTCGGTGGCCACGAGCTCGAGGCGCGCGGCGGCTTCGGCCGGCGCATCGTCGCTCTGCACGAAGAAACACTTGCCGGGCACCCAGCCGTTCGCGATGTGGTTGCGAAGGCGGTGGAGGCGCACCAGATCGTAGCCCTCGGCGTATTCCGCGATGATGACGGAGGCGTTCGGCACGATCGGGCCTTCTTCGAAGGCCGTGGTGGCGAGGAGCACATCGCAGCGGCGGTGCTGGAAGTCGTCGTAGGCGCGGAACCGCTCGGTGGGGGTGAGCCCGCCCGAGAAGAGCGAGATGCGGGCGCCCGGGAGCTGCTGCTGGGTGAGCACCTCCGCCATGCGCCGCGCCTCGGAGGGGCTCAGCAGGTCGGTGCGGCCGGAGCGGAAGGGGAACACGAGAATGACCTGACGGCCGGCCGCGAGGGCCTCGCGAGCGGCGGCGTAGGCCTCATCACGCTGGGCGGGGGCGAGCACCCGAGTGTCCACCCGGTGCATGGCGGGCTTGCTGACCACGCTCATCGTGAGCTGGCTGTACACCGTCATCGCCACGAGCGCGGGCACGGGCGTGGGCGTGACCACGAGCAGATCGGGACGGATGCCGCCGGTGTCGAGCCGGGAGAGGTCCGGCGGGCCGAAGGTGCCGGACTGCTCCACCACCACGAGCCCCAACTTCCGCACCTGGGGGGGGCTCTCGAGGAGCGCAGCGGTGCCGTAGATGACGAGCGTTTCGCCCTTGTGGATGGCCTCCGCCTGCGCACGCGTGGGCGGCCCGAGCAGGAGCAGGGGCTCGATGCCGATGGAGCGCCACCATTCGGCGGCGAAGAGGTGGTGATGCTCGGCGGCCAGCGAGTCGGCCGCGCAGAAGAAGACCTGCTGCTTCTCCTCGGCGATCACCGTCATGGCCGCGCGCACCACGGCGCCCTTGCCGCTGCCCACATCACCCTGGATGAGGCGCTCCATGGGAACGCCGCGGCGAAGGTCACGACGGATGGTGTCGAAAACGGCCTCCTGGCCATCGTTGAACTGCCAGCCGCTGAGCGCCAGCGCGCGGCTGGTGAGGCCATGCTGGACGCTGTGGGCGGTGCCGCGCTCGCGACGCTCGGGGGCACGGAGCAGCGCGAGGCCGAGCTGGACCTGGAACAGCTCATCGAACGCGAGCCGCAACCGGCCCTTGCGCTGGACGTTGCTGGGGAAGTGCACGTCACGCAAGGCGAGGGGGAGGGGCGTGAGCTTGTGGCGCTCGATCACCTCGGGCGGGAGGTGTTCGGCGAGCACGCCTTCCACGGTGCGGAGCGCGGCACGCATCAGCTCGCGGGTGCGGGTATCGGCCACGCCGGGGATTTCGTAGCGCGGCAGCCAGTCGCCCCCGCGGCCATCCACCCCGAGGGGCTCGGCCTCGTAGAGCACCGAAACGCCCTCATCGGCCTCGTACCGGCCGACGAGCCCGAGCGTGCTGCCCGAGCGAGTGCCGAGCACCTCCGGGGGGACCTGGCCGAACCAACGGCAGACGACCTCGCCGCGGTCGGTGTGGAGCGTGAGCTCGAAACGATGCGCGGTGGGGGTGAGGCGGGTGAAGCGGCGGGACACCCGGCCGCGGAGCAGAACGGGACCCTCGGGCGGCACGCCGTCGACCAGGCGCTCCCCGGCGCGATCCAGGGCCGCGGGCGCGAGCAGCAGGAGCTCGGCGATGCTGTTGACTTCGTGCGCCGCGAACTTCTCCACCTCCTCGGCGGTGGCGCCGAGGGTGGCGAGCGTGGCGCCGCTGCCTTCCGGTGCGCCGAGCGCATGGAGCGGCGGCGGGGGCGGCGGGGGCGGCGGCGGGGCCACCACCACGGGCGGGGGCGGCGGCTCAATCGGTGCCGCGGGGGGAGCCTCCACCTCGGGGCTCCGGCGGGAACGATCCCGGCCGTGACGCCCTCGCCCGCCGGGCGCGGGCGCGCCGGTGGGCGCAGCGGCCTCTGCGCTGGCAGCCTCGGCCGCGACCTCTTCGGGCCAGGGGGCGGTGCCGGTGAGATCGATGACGGGGGCCGGCGGCAGCTCTACGCGGGGCGTGACGGGCGGAAGGTCGGTCGCGATGCCGGCCGGGAGAAGGACGGCGAGCACTTCGTGCCCGCGGGGCACGGCCTCGCCGATCCGGGAGCGCACCCGCTCCACGAGCGCCGCCATGGCACGCGTGCGCTCGAGGCGGTCCTGCAGCTCGGAGTCGTCGAACCCGGCGAGGGCCACACGAACCGCCACCACATCGTCGCTCAGCTCCTCGGGCACGGCCCCGCCGAGGCGAGCCGCCCACGGGGTGAGGGTACTCTCCACGAAGCGGGTCCGCACCAGGCTGGTGGAGGGATCGCGGAGGAGGAAGTTCAGGGTGCGACCGAGTACGTCGAGCGCATCCACAGCGGTGGGGTTCACTTGGGCGCCTATCGGTAATGTACGGCGTTGATCGTAAGGCTTCTGGTGCCCTTTGGGGTTTCGAATCGCACCGAATCCCCCACGGAACGCCCGAGAACGGCCTTGCCGATGGGGGAGGTGTAGCTGATGCAGCCCTGCTTCACGTCGGCCTCTTCCATGCCGACGATGCGGTAGGTCAGGGCCTCGCCGGTGTCCTCGTCCTCGAGCTCGACGGTGGTGCCGAAGATGACGCGACTCGACACGGGGAGCGTGGTGATGTCGATCACCTGGGCGAGCGACACCTTCGCTTCGAGGTCCTTGATGCGGCCCTCGATGTGGGACTGGCGGTCCTTCGCAGCGTCGTATTCGGCGTTTTCGCTCAAATCACCGTGGGCGCGAGCCTCTTCGAGGGCCACGATGTTCTGGGGGCGCAAGACCTTGCGGTGGAGGTTGAGGTCGGCGAGCACCTTCTGGTACCCCGCCGGCGTCATGAGAAATCGTTCGGACATCCCTCTTACCTATCCGGCGGGAGCGTTGCGAGCACCCTCCCCCGCAGGAGGTGGCCCTCGAGCGCGTCGGCAGCGACGCCGCGTTCGTGGGCGAGGACCGCATCGGCGGCGGGATCAACCAGCGCCCAGCCGAGCGGCTCCAACCGCAAGAGCGACGCCGGCGCGGTGGAGAGGGCGCGGATGACCACGTCGAGGTCGCCCAGCGCGCGCATCGCCGCGCCGAAGGCCGAGCGGAGCCCCGCCGAACCCGGAACGGCGCGCTCGAATTCGTGCTCCTTCTCCTCCGGCGCCCGCGGCTGGTGGTCGGCGGCGAGCAGGAGCGTGCCGGCGCGCACCGCGGCCACGAGCGCCGCGCGGTCGACGGCCGTCCGCAGCGGGGGGTGGAGGCGGAGGCGCGTGTCGTACCGGCCATCGTCGAGCGCCTCCTCGTCGAGGAGCAGGCTCCGAGCGGCGGCGCTCCCGGTGATGGGGAGGCCCTCGGCCACGGCGGCGGCGAGCGCCTCGACGGCGCGGCGGGTGCCGAGGTGGGTGAGGTGCACCCGGGCGCCGGTGGCCCGGCACAGCGCGATGGCGCGGGCGGTGCCGATCTCCTCGGTGGAGGCCGGGTTGCCGCGGAGCCCGAGGCGGCACGCCACCGGCGAGTCGTTGGCCACGCCGATGCGGTCGAGCGCGGGGTCGGCCGGGCGGATGACCACGAGGAGGTCGAACTCCGCGGCGTACTCCATGGCGTTGCGCAGCACGACGCTGTCGGCCACAGGGAGCCCGCCATCGCTGAGCGCAACCGCGCCCGCCCGCTTGAGCAGGCCCACCTCGGTGAGCTCGGCGCCGAGCAGGCCGGTCGTGAGCGCCGCCGCGAAGTGGAGGCGCGGCCCCCCCGTGAGGGCGGCGGGGCGTGACAGCTGCTCGGGTGTGTCCATCACCGGGTCCACCCGGGGGCTCAGGAGCAGGTCGCCGAAGCCGCCGGCGCGCGCGGCGGCCGCCAGGCTCGTGGCGTTCTCGCGAACCGGGAAGCCGGGGAACCCCGGCTCGCACTGCACATCGACGAGCGACGGAATCCACACCGCCCGCCCCGCCGACTCCGGAGGCAGCTCTGGCATGTCCTCGGGCGCGGGGAGGCGACGCGAGCTGCCGTGCACGGGGAAGTCACGATGCATCGTCGCCACCCTCCTGGCCACCGAGCACGAGGAAGAGGAGCGCCATGCGCACGGCGATGCCGTTGGTCACCTGATCGAGGATCACGCTGCGGTCGCCGTCGGCCACCTCCGCCCCGATCTCCACGCCACGGTTGATGGGCCCGGGGTGCATCACGAGCACATCGGGGCGGGCCCGCCGCATGCGCTCGAGGTCGAGCCCGTAGAAGGCCGCGTACTCCCGGGCCGAGGGCAGCACCGCCGCGCCGAGCCGCTCGCGCTGGATGCGGAGCATCATGACCGCATCGGCCTCGGCCACCACGTCGTCGAGGCAGTGCCGACGCTCCACCGGCAGGCCCGAGAGCTCGCGGCGGCACATCGTGCCTGGCCCCGCCACGAGCACGCGCGCCCCCATCGTGGCGAGCCCGTGGATGTTCGATCTCGCCACGCGGCTGTGCTGCACGTCGCCCACGATCGCCACCGTGCGGCCTTCGAGGCTGCCCCAGTGGTCGCGCATGGTGAGCATGTCGAGGAGCGCCTGGGAGGGGTGCTCGTTGATGCCATCGCCCGCGTTGATCACGCTGAAGGGGAAGCTTCGGGCGAGCAGGTGGGGCGCTCCGGTGGCGGGGTGCCGGATCACGATGGCGTCGGGCGACATCGCGTGGATGTTCCGCGCCGTGTCCATGAGCGACTCGCCCTTCGCGGTGCTGGACGTGTTCACCGAGAAGCTCAGCGTGTCGGCGCTGAGCCGCTTGGCGGCGAGCTCGAAGCTCGTGCGGGTGCGCGTGCTGTTCTCGAAGAACAGGGTGACGACGAGGCGCCCGCGCAGCGTGGGCACCTTCTTGATGCGGCGCCGGCCCACTTCGCGCATCGCGGCCGCGGTGGAAAGTATCAGCTCGATTTCCTGGCGGGGCATCCCGCGGAGGCCGAGGAGGTCCTTCCGGTTCACGGTTGCTGTCTAACCCGGTCCGCCGGCTTGGCGCGACCGACGGAGGCTACAGTTCGATGAAGGCCGGGCGCGGCTTTGCAGGGCGGACACGGCTCCGAGCGCCCTGTCCTCACGGAGGAGCCCGATGGCTTCGGCATCGGGGACGACGAAATCCCCGCAGGCCGCCCAGCGCTCGCCTAGCTCGCGGCTTTCGCTGCGGCTTCGATGCGAACGTCGCCCCGCGCCCAGTCCACGCGCACCCGATCTCCCAGCTCCGTGGCCACGGTCATGCCGCAGAAGTCGGGGGCGATGGGCAGCTCGCGGTGCCCGCGGTCCACGAGCACGGCGAGGCGGATGAAGGACGGCCGGCCGTAGTCGCAGAGCTCATCCATGGCGGCGCGCACCGTGCGGCCGGTGAAGAGCACATCGTCCACCAGCACGATCCCGCAGCCCGACACCTCGAAGGGGAGGTCGGTCTCGCCGAGGACAGGCTTCTCGAGGCCGGTGTAGAGGTCGTCGCGGTAGAGGGTGATGTCGACATCGCCGCGGCGGGGCGCCGCACGGGTGCGGCCCACGAGGCGCGAGGCCAGCGCATCGGCGAGGGGGCTGCCGCCATCGCGGATGCCCACCAGCGCCCAGCGCTCGGCTGAACCCACGGCGGCGGCGATCCGGTCGGCCAGCCGATCGATCGCCTCCGCCACGGCTTCGGCGTTCGCCAACTCCAGCATCAGTCCTTCACCAACCGCTGGTCCTTGCCCGCCGCGGCCCCGGCCGAGAACGACAGCCGACGCCCCCCGATGAGCGGCGGGTACACATCCACCTGCCACTCGCAGTCGCAGCTGAAGGTGCCGGACTTCTCGACGAGCTCGCAGTGCTCGGCGGTGATGTAGTCGATCTCGCGCTTCTCGAGCTGGTGCGCGAGCTCCTGCGAGCCGCGCTTCACGCCGAAGGAGGCCATGGTCAATGCGGTGGTCTCGGTGACCTCCTGCATCGTGTACGAATCCATGTAGTAGGGCCCGAAATAGACGAGCCAGCCCCCGCCGACGATGACACCGACCGCGAGCAGCAGCGAGAGCAGATGTTTCATCGGGGTATCATACCACCCCTGCCCGGGTTCAGGAATCGTCGAGGCGCAGCACGGCGAGGAAGGCCTCCTGCGGCACCTCCACGCTGCCCACCGACTTCATCCGCTTCTTCCCTTCCTTCTGTTTCTCGAGCAGCTTGCGCTTCCGGCTGATGTCGCCGCCGTAGCACTTCGCCGTGACGTCCTTGCGCATCGCCTTGACCGTGGTCCGGGCGATCACCTTGCTGCCGACGGCGGCCTGGATGGCGACATCGAACATCTGGCGCGGGATGAGGTCCTTCAGCTTCGAGGCGAGCGCCTGACCCTTGTGGTAGCTCGCCTCGCGGTGGCAGATGTTGGAGAGCGCATCCACCGGCTCGGCGTTCACGAGGATGTCGAGCTTCACGAGGTCGGCGGCTTCCCAGCGGACGATCTCGTAGTCCATCGAGGCGTAGCCCTGGCTCACGCTCTTGAGCTTGTCGAAGAAGTCGAACACCACTTCGGCGTAGGGGATTTCGTAGGTGAGGATCACGCGGCCCGGACCGGCGTAGGCGAAACCCACCTGCTTGCCGCGGCGATCCTCGCAGAGCTTGAACAGGTTGCCGAGGAAGTTCTCGGGCGTGTGCAAGGTGACCTTGGCGATCGGCTCCTCGATGGCCTCGATGACGCCGAGCGGCGGCAGGCGCGAGGGGGACTGGATGCTGATGCGCGTACCATCCGTCTTGCGGACCTCGTACACGACGGACGGCGCGGTGGTGATGAGGTCGAGGTTGTACTCGCGCTCGAGGCGGTCGTGGATGACCTCCATGTGCAGCAGGCCGAGGAAGCCACAGCGGAACCCGAAGCCGAGCGCGTCGGACGTTTCCGGCTCCCAGGTGATGCTGGAGTCGTTGAGCTGGAGCTTCTCCAGCGCATCGCGCAGGTCGGAGTAGTCGTCGCTGTCGGTCGGGAAGATGCCCGAGAAGACCATCGGCTTGACTTCCTTGAAGCCAGCGAGCGGCGCCGGCGCAAGGTTCTTCTCGTGGGTGATGGTGTCGCCCACCTTGGCATCCGCGAGCGTCTTGATGCTCGCCACGACGTAGCCGACCTCGCCGGCGGCGAGCTCCTGCCGCTCCGTGGCACCGGGCGCGAAGACGCCGAGCTTGAGCACCTCGTAGGTGCCGCCGGTGGCCATGAACCGGATCTTCTCGCCCTTGCGCAGGACCCCGTTCTTCACGCGCACCAGCACGACGACGCCCACGTAGGAGTCGAACCAGGCATCGAAGATGAGCGCCTGGAGGTAGGTGTCGCGGCTGCCGCCCGGGGGCGGGATGCGGGCCACGATCATGTCGAGCAGCGCATCGATGCCTTCGCCGCTCTTGGCCGACACCATCTGCACGTGCGTGGTGTCGAGGCCCACGTTCTCTTCCAACTGCTGCATCACGCGCAGCGGGTCGGCGCCGGGGAGGTCGATCTTGTTGATGACGGGGAGGATCTCGAGGTTGTTCTCGAGCGCGAGGTACACGTTCGCGAGCGTCTGCGCTTCCACGCCCTGCACGGCATCCACCACGAGGAGCACGCCTTCGCACGCGGCCAGCGCGCGGCTCACCTCGTACCCGAAGTCCACGTGCCCGGGGGTGTCGATCAGGTCGAGCGTGTGACCCTTCCACTGCATGGCCGCGGTCTGGGCCTTGATGGTAATGCCCCGCTCGCGTTCGATGTCCATGTTGTCGAGGTACTGCTTGCGCATGTCGCGCGCGGCGACCGTGCCGGTGTTTTGCAGCAGGCGGTCGGCCAGCGTGGACTTGCCGTGGTCGATGTGCGCGATGATCGCGAAGTTTCGGATCTTGTCCAGCGGGGCGGCCATGGGGCGCGCGGCTAACGCGAGCGGGGCCGCTACGCCCGGAGATCCACGATTCGCCGTCGGCGGCGGGCGATCACGAGCAGCGTGGCGCCGAGCGCGAGCGTGGGTCCGGTCGGTCCGGTCGTGGCGCAGCCGCACCCAGCCCCGTCCTCCGGGGCGTCCTGCCGGCGCCCGCTGCCCGGGTCCTTCCCGGTTTCGTCGGTCGCGCCGGTGTCGTCGGTCGCGCCGGTGTCCTCCACGTCACCGGTGTCCTCGACGTCGCCGGTGTCGGACCCGGTGTGGGCGGTCGCGGTGATCGACCAGGCGGCGCCGTGGGTGGCGATGCCGGTGAGCGCCAGCGTGGTGCCGGCGGGCACCGTCCAGCGACTGTCCCCCAGGGCGGTGATGCCCGGTCCCGACACCGAGAAGCCATCGGCGGAAACGACATCCACGTCCACCGTGTCGGGCGCGAAGTAGTAGGCGCTACCGAGCTCGCCGGTCTCGCCTTCGAGCGTCCGCCCCGGAATGAGGCGCGGCTTGTCCGGATCGAACCAGGTGTCGGAGCGCCAGTAGGTGTCGTTGCCGTAGGCGGCGGCGAACGTGCTCCAGAGGGCATCGGCCCAGAGCCCGGTGGACTCCTCGAGGACCGTCCGCCAGGACGACTCCGGCGCGGCCGCACCGGCCTCCCACACCCGCTGCATCGTGCCTTCACCCAGCATTCCGCCCGTGTCCAACCAGGCGTTGAACACGAACATGCCGTACTGGTGGGAGCCTTCGGTGCTGGTGTAGGGGTCGGTGCTCTCGGTGGCGTACCAGGCGGAGATGTAGTCCAACGAGGCGGTGTCGGGCTCGACGAGGTTGGCGGCCCAGGTGGCCGAGGCCTCCCAGTACCAGGACTCCTCCGCGCCGCCCGAGCCGTAGTCGCGCATGGCGTACTGGATGGCGTGGTGGAACTCGTGCGAGGCGAGGGTGGTCCAGAAACCCTCGTCGCCGGCCATCGTGGTGTTCAGGTAGATGACCGGGTAGCCGTCGGGGTACTCGTCGGTGGTGTACTCGGTGGTGTACCCGGTGGCGCTGATGTCATCGACGAGCAGGATCCAGAGCAGGTAGGTGTCCGACGACACCGGCGGCGCCCACCCCTCGCGCTCCACCAGCTCCGTCCACGCCGCCTCCAACGCCGCGGCGGCGCGGGCAGCCTGCTCCTCGGTGGCGTCCCCGTCCTGCCAGCTCAGCCCGAAGTTCGTGGTGGTGAGGCTGTTGGCGTAGGGCGTGCCGTACCACCCCTTCGTGTCGGGCGGACCGGGCACGGCGGGGCGTACGCCAATGCCGGCCGGGGCCTCGACGAGCCGGGGGTCCGCGGGCGGAAACGTCGGGCTCCCGAGGGAGAGCAGCGCGAGCGGGGTGAGGCAGTTCAACAGCATGTCAGCATCCGAGCGCGGCCATGCGCGCGAGGGCCTGGGGGTGTGTGGGAGTGAGGGCGAGCACGTGCTGCCAGGCCTCGCATTCGCCGATGCGGTCCTCGCGCGTATCCGCCACAGCGGCGAGGCCCTCCCACGCCCAGCGGTTCGCCGGGTTGTCGGCGAGCGCCCGGCGGAACCGCACCTCGGCGGCATCGGGTTCCTCGAGGTAGAGCAGCGACCAGCCCTCCATGCCCGTGGGGCGGTCGCGCGCGGCGAGGAACGCTCGGAACCACTCGGCGGCCACGGCGTTTTCGCCGCGCTTCCGCGCCACGAGCCCGGCCCGGAAGGCGGGCGGGCCGTACTTCCGGTCGTTCGTGGCCGCTTCGCCGAGCACCGCGAGGGCCTCCTCGGTGCGGCCGCGCTCGTCGAGCACCGTGCCGTACTGGTACAGCGCCCGGGACCGCGAAACGGGCTCGGTGCTGGCGGCGGCGCCGAGGCGATCCGCCGCGCCCGGATCGAGGCTGCGCGCCAGCTTGAAGGCATCCTCGGCGCGCCAGCCGTCGAGCGCCACCGCCGCCTCGAGCAGGCGAACGGCCCGCTCCGCATAGGCGGACTCGAGCAGCGTCGGCGCCCCCAGCCGGATCCACACCTGCGCCACCTGGATCTGGAGACGGGGGTCGTTGGGGTGGAGGCGCAGGGCGCGAAGCGTTGCCGCCTCCGCCTGCATGGCCACCTCGGCCTCCCCGGTGGTGGCCGCCACCCGCGAGGCGGCGATGCCGCAGGCCGCGTGCTGCCAGGCATCGAAAGGCTCCCGATCGGCGAGCCGGCAGGTCTCCGCGAGGAGGGCACGGGCGTCGTCGAGCGCGGCCGGGTGCGGAAGCATCGCGGCCGGGGCGGTCTCCGAGCGGCGCAGCTTCCGGGTGCCGCCGCGATCGTGGTCCGCGAGCCCGGCCGGGAGGAGCGTGAGGGTGGCGAACGCGGCGAGGGCGAGGACCGGCCAGCGGCGCCGGGTGAGGGTGGGCACATCGAAGCAGGCCAGCACCACGCCGACGAACAGCGCGAAGGGCACGCCCACGCCGGGGGTGCGCGAGGGGAAGTCGAGCCCCGCCTGGAGCCCCACCGAAAGGAGCGCAACCAGTCCGCCGAAGCCCACGTTGGAGTGGAAATCGGGCTCCACCACGTCGATGCGCCGGGCCACCGAGCGGAAGAAGCACCACACGAGCACCACGAGCGCCACGAACCCCACCGCGCCAAGCTCGACGAGCAGCTCGACGGGTTCGCTGTGCGCGTGGGCCACGTCGTAGAGGTGCGGGCCAATCTCGTGGGGGGCGAAGGCGAGCGACCACGCGCCGGGTCCGGCGCCGAGGAGCGGGGAGTCGAGCCACGCCGAAATCGAGGCCCTCCACAGGTCGATGCGGGAGGTCAGGCTCACGTCGCCGGTGCCGATGGCGGCAAAACGACCGAGCGCGCCGCGGGGCCCGAGCGCCAGGGTGGCCAGGACGATGCCCGCCGCGGGGGCCCCCAGGCCGAGGCCGAGATGCACCGACTCCTCCCGGCGCCAGCGCGCCCAGGCGCCCACCGCGAGGCCCGCCACCACGAAGGCCACGAGCGCCCCGCGCGAGTTGCTCGCCACGATGCCCACCACGCACAGCGCCGACACGAAGGCGATGAGCACGAGCCGCGGCACCTTGTCGCCGCTGGCCTCGAGCAGCCCGGGCGGCTGGCTCGACCGACGTTTTCGGGCCCGGTGGCGGCGGACCTCCTCCGGCAGGAGCGGGAACAGCGAGGCGGCCAACCCCCACAGCGCGCCGATGGCGAGCACGAGGAAGGCGCCGAAGTGGCCGCGGTTGATGAAGGTGCCGGTGGCCGACCCGAGGTAGGCCACCTTGGTGCCGATGCCGGTGGAGGGGCCGTTGCGGTTGGCGAGCCCGAACAGCGCCTCGAAGACCGCGAACGTCACGATTCCGAGCAGGAAGATGCGGAGGGTGGGCGTGTCGCGGCCGATGCGCCATCCAGCCACCACGAGGAGCGTGTAGACCGCCCACGTGCCGACCTGCCAGGCCTCGCGGCTCGGGCTCAGCGCGAGCGGACGCAGGTCGGTGGCCCGGGCCCCCTGCAGCAGGTCGAAGTCGTAGGCGCCCGGCTCGCCGATGAGCAAGGAAACGTCGAAGCGCGAGAGCGCTGTGAGCCAGGTGTTGGCGTCGACCGCGAGGGTGCCGGCCATCTCGTGGAGGCGGGCGGTGGCGCCGGGCGCGAACACGGCGCGGAGCCCGGCCGGGAGCGGGATGGCCTGCAGGAGCAGCACCCCCACGAGGACGCCGAGGGCCAGCCGGGCGGTACGGCCGGGCGCCGGGAGCTCACCCGCGGCGATCGCGAGCGTGCCGGCGAGGCCGCCGACCAGCAGCGCCACGGCTCCGAAGCGTGTCTCCGTGCCGCCTTCGAGGCCCGCCGCCAGCACCACCGCGAGCAGGGCCAGGGCGGTCACCCCCCACGCTGCGGCGGGATGCTTCATGACTGGCCGGGGCGCTTGACCTTGGCCACGTCGTCACGTTCGGCGCCGTAGTAGGTGTAGTAGTAGTAGTAGCCGTACGACTTCCGCTGGATGTCGAAGTCGTTGAGCACCACGCCGATCAGGCGGGCCTCCACATCGGTGAGCTGCCGCTTGGCCTGGAGCACCAGGTCCTTGGCCACCTTGAAGCTCTTGATGACCATGATGACGCCATCCACGCGGTTGGAGAGCACCACGGCGTCGGTCACGGCCACCACGGGCGGCGAGTCGATGATGACGAGGTCAAATCGTTCGTTGAGGGCATCGAGCGCGCGGGTGCAGGCGTCGGAGCCGAGCATCTCCGCCGGATTCGGCGGGCGCGGGCCCGAGGGCAGGATGAAGAGCCCCTCCTGGGGGGTGGGCTGCACGAGGGACTCCACGTCGTCGCCATCGGTGATGAGCGAGGAGAAACCACGCTCGTTGTCGAGACCGAAGGCGTGGTGCAGGGAGGGGCGGCGAAGGTCGGCGTCCACGAGACAGACGCGGCGGCCGGTGGCGGCGAAGCTGATGCCGAGGTTGATCGAGGAGGTGGTCTTGCCCTCGCGTGGCCCCGCCGAGGTGATGAGCAAACGCCGGGGCGGGCGGCCATCCTCGCGGGCGCTGAAGTTCACCGAGGTGCGGATGTTGCGCACGAACTCCGCGAACGCCGACTTGGGGTAGTTGAAGCTGTAGAGGTAACGCTCGCGCGCCATCTCCCACCCTTCGCCTGCCAGACCCGGAACGCTCGGGATGATGCCGAGGAAGTCCACGCCGAGCGCTTCGACCTCCTCGCGTGTCTTGATCGTGGTGTCCATGTAGTCGAAGAAGAGCGCGAGGGACACGCCCACGAGGAGGCCCATCGCGATGGCGATGGCGATGTTGCGCGCGTAGTTGGGCTCGACCGGGTCCTCGAGGGCCTCCGAGGTGTCGATCACCCGGATGTTGTTCTCCTTCAGCGAGGCGGTCACGGCCATCTCGAGCTTGCGGGAGAGCAGCGCGTCGTAGATTTCCTGGGCCTTCTGCACCTTGCGGCGGAGGAGGCTGTAGTCGGCCTGGGGCCCGTCGGCGGAGAGCGCCGTGGCGGTGATGGACTCGATGCGGGCTTCGATCTCGTCCTTGGCGCGCTGGGCCTGGTCGCGCTGGCTGCGCCGGCGGCCGAGCTCGCCTTCGGCCTTGGCGGTGATCTGGCTCTCGATGCTGGTGCGCTTGGAGAGCGCATCCTGCACCTTCGGGTGCCGCTCGCCGAGCGTGTTGCTGAGCGCTTCGAGCTCGCGTGCGGCTTCCTCGTAGGACTCCGCGAGCGAGGTGGCGCCGATGAGGGTGGCCACGCCGATCGGGTCGCGCACCGACCCGAGGGTGCGTTCGAGCGTCACGAAGTCGGCCTCGCGCCCGGCGAGCTCGCTCTCGGCCTTGCCCTTGTCGAGCGACAGCTGCTCGATCTGCTGGCTGGCAACGTGGCCCTTCTCTTCGGTGCTCAGCACGATCTGGTTGTTCTTGCGGCGGAACTCGAGGAGCGCGGCTTCCGCGTCACGCCATTCCACCTCCGACTTGCTCACCTCCTTGTCCAGCCAGGCCAGGCCATCCTGCACGCCCTGGTTGATCTCGCGGAGGTTCCGCTCCACGAAGACCTCGGCCCAGGCGGCGCAGATCTGCTGGGCCAGCTCGGCGGTGCGGCCGCGGCAGTAGATCCACACGAGGCGCGACTTGGGCACACGCTCCACCGTGATCTGCTCGAGCAGCACGTCGATGGGGCTCTCGAGGTCGCGGTAGGACTCGTGCTGGGCGAGCCCGAGGCGGTCGAACACGGCGCGGGCCTGCACGCGCGAACGGAGCTTCTTGTCCTGGGTGGTGTAGTACTCCTGATCGGAGAGGTACTGCCCGGAGCCGCTCTGCCCGATGGCATCGATGTCGCCGTACACGCGGGGCTGGGCATCGATCTGGAGCGAGGAGGCGGCCTTGTAGACCGGAGGCGTGAGCAGGGTGACGACAGTGACGCTGCCGACGATGAGGCAGAACGCCGTCACGAGGGTCCACAAGCGCTTCCGCACGGTGCGCCAGTAGTCCCGGAGGTGCAGCATCTCGGTGAGGCTGGCCTCGCCGGTGTCGTCCCGCATCGAACGGCGCGGTCGGTGCGGGCGGCTGGGAGGTGCGGACAAGGAGTCTCCGGCGGGGTTAGTCAGCGTAGCCCCGAAGGCGCTCGGAGGTCTACCTGCCCCATACCCCGCCCCCTGCCTCCCGCGCCGTCGTCATTGGCCTCGATGGCGCCACATGGAAGCTCCTCGATCGTCTCCTGCTGGAGGGCGTCATGCCCAATCTCGGCAGGTTGCAGGCGGAAGGTGCCTCCGGCCCCCTGTGGAGCGTGGTGCCTCCGATGACCGCAACGGCGTGGACCAGCTACCAAACGGGAAAGGGCCCCGGAAGGCACGGCATCTTCGACTGGACCGAGCCGGTGGCGGGCAGCTACCTCTACCGCCCCATCGACTCCACCCACCTGCAGAGCCGCACCATCTTCGAGCTCCTCAGCGCTCGTCAAAAGCGTGTGGCGACCGTGAACCTGCCGCTCACCTTCCCCGCCCGCCCCATCAACGGCGTGGCGGTGGGCGACATGCTCACCCCCAACAAGGACACGCCGGGTTTCCTCCACCCGCCCGAGTTCCGCGCCACGCTCGACCGCATCTCGCCCGACTACGCGATCGACACGCACCTGTGTGAAACCGAGGAGGACCTCGGCCCCTTCCTCGACCGGCTCCGCCACCTCATCGAGGAGCGCGGCAAGGTGGTGCGCCACCTCATGGAGTCCGAGCCGTGGGACCTCTTCTGCTGCGTCTGGGTCGAGATGGACCGGATGCAGCACTGCCTCTGGCACATCGTCGACCCGCAGCACCCCCGTTTCGATGCGCGGCTCGCGGGGCTCTGGCGCGAGCGCATCCTCGACATCTACCGCCTGCTCGATGTGCGGATCGGCGAGATGGTCGATCGCCGCCCGCCCGGCGCCAACATCTTCTTCATCAGCGATCACGGGTTCGGGCCCTGTCGCTACAAGGTCTTCCTCAACACCTGGCTCGCGCAGGAGGGCTTCCTCAAGTTCAAGGAAGGGGGCCGCGCGCAGCGCCAGCGGCTCCACGCCGTCCGGAACCTGCTGGGTCGGGCCGGCGTCGACACCCGGCGCATCCTCGACCTCGCGCGGCGCTACGGCGGCGAGGGCATCATGGGGGCGGGGGACTCGCTCTCGCGCTTCGCGGCCGAGATCGATTGGGAGCAGACCACGGCCTTCTGCCACGGCACCAACGCCGTGCGCATCAACCTGCAGGGCCGCGAGAAGCAGGGGAGCGTGCGCCCCGAGGACTACGAAGCGGTCGTGGAGCGCCTCCGCACGCGCCTCCTCGACATTCGTGATCCCGAAGGCAACGCCGTCATCCGGGGGGTCAAGCGCCGCGAGGAGCTCTACGTGGGCCCCAACGTGAACCTCGCCGCCGACTTGCTCATTGCCGAGCACGACGACAGCGTCTGGTTCTACTACTCGGAGGGTGAAGTGCCGGCGGCCGTTTTCGAGCCGAGCGGCTGGGCCAGCGGCAACCACGAGCCCGATGGCATCTTCCTCGCTTGGGGGCCGGATGTGGCGCCCGGCACGCACGAGCACACCTCCATCAACGACATCGCCCCCACCCTGCTCGCGCTGCTCGGCGTGCCGATCCCCGACGATGTGGATGGCACCGTGCTCCGCGGCATCCTCCGGCCCGGTCGCACCCTCCGACCGGTGTGGACGGAGGCGGTGGCCTGGGCGGGCGAGGCCCGTACGCTGGACGCGGCCACCAACCGCGCCATCGAGGAGCGCCTCCGCGGTCTGGGGTACCTGCAATAGACATGTCGATCTACCGCGACCCCACCGATGCCTCCCTCCTCGCGGAGGATGGCCCCGACCTGCGCTCCCCCTCCGGTCGCCGCTTTCCGGCCTTCGGCGGCGGGTGGGACTTCCGGCCCGGCGCGGCCGATGCCAACGCCGAGCTCCAGGCGGGCATCTACGACACCAAGCTCGGCGAGCTCACCGACTTCGACCACCCCCACAACCTCACGCTCGTTCACCAGCGCGACCTGCTCCGTTCGCTCTCGCTCAGCCCCGGCGACAGGGTGCTCGAGATCGGCGGGCACCGCTCCGGGGTGCTGCCCTGGTTGGAGCGGCACCACGCGGTCGAGGGCCATGGGCTCGATGTATCGCCGGTCTGGGTCAACGCGCAGAACGCGCTGGCGCGGCGTCGTGGCAGCCGCATCCGCTGGGTGCTCGGGGTGGCCGAGGCCCTGCCCTTCGCCGACGCCACCTTCGCGGGCCTCGTGGCCTTCGATGTCTTCGAGCACGTCACCGACCTCGGGGCCACCTTGCTGGAGGCGGCGCGGGTGCTGCGTCCCGGCGGCACCCTCGTGTGCCACCTCCCGGTGGGCGATCTCCGCGGCTCCTTCGATGGCTGGCAACGCTGGCGCGATCCGGCCGACTTCGCCTCCCGCCAGGCGAGCGTGGGCCACTTCCACGAGCGCCTCCCCACCCGCCGCCAGTTTCGCACGCGGCTCGAGTCGAGCGGCTTCGACGTGCTCGATCTCCGCAGCTTCAACGTGTGGATGCAGCCCCTCCACGACCATCGCCTCATGCCCTGGCTCGGCCGGCTGCGACACCGGAAGGACCCGCGAGATGCCGCGGGCACCCCCACGAGCACGGCCGCCCTCCCGGGGGAGGGCGCCAGCCGGTTCCAGAAGCTCTACTCCCGCGCCGCCCTGCCGCTGGCCCAGGCCCTCGCCGGAGTGGATTCGTTGGGGGCCGGGCTGGGCATCGGTGGCAGCTGTTCGTTCGTGGCTCGCCGCTCGGAGCGCTGAAAGGGGGGGATCGGCTCGCCCTCGCGTGGCCGGCTCGTGACCGCTCCCGCTCCCTTCAGGCCGCCACGGAGGCGGGCCCGCGTTGCGACCGCGCCCTCGCCCTCGCCAGGAGGTCGGAGAAGCTGGTGGCGTCGGTGTCCGCGATGGCCGCGCCGATGCGGCAAGCCACCTCGAGGCGCTGCACCGAGGGGACCACCACCCGCGATACGACCGGCTCAAGCCGTTGGGTCACCCGCATCGCCCCGTCGGCGTCGGTGCGGCTGAGCCAGACCACCACCTCCGACTCGGTGCAGTAGACCCGGTCGGTGGGGCGCACGCGCTCGCGCACGCGCGTTTCGAGGGCGGCGAGGAAGGCCGGGCGGAGCGCGGCCGGGAGGGCATCCGGGTCGCGGGGGGTGATGCAGAGCATCGCGCCGCTGGTCACGCGCAGGCCGAGGTGGGCGCCGGCCGAGGCCACGGAGAGCAGGTCGGTGAGGCTCTCGGTGAGCACCCGCGCGAGGCGAGGGGAGAAGGTGCGCCCCGACTCGTGGCGCAGGGCTTCGCGGAGGGCGTCAGCGCTCGCGCCGTCGCGGGTCTCCAACCAGTCGGCCGCGGTGAGGAGCTGGGCGGCGGCGGGGATGGCGTTGCCGGCGAGGTCGCTCACCACGCCGGCGCCGTCCCAGCGGGCGTGCCGCGCCGCGAGGGCGGCGCGTGTGCCATCGGGGAGGGGGAGCCGCGCGTCGGCCCGGGCGCCGGGCGGGAGGGCGGCCGCGAGCGCGGCGGCCCGCGCCTCGGAGGGGTCGAGGTCGAGGCGGCTGGCCAGCAGCAGGATGCGCTCCGCCATTCGCCGGGGCACCCGCAGGTCGCCCTCCATGGGGCTGTTCTCCGCGAGGTGGAGGGCCAGCTCCACCGAGAGCTCCCGCGTCCGATTGTCCTCCGCGTTCCGCGCGCCGCGAATGGAGCGCTCCCGGAACCACCACGTTCCGACCGCGCTCACCAGGCAGCAGGCGATGGCCTCGGTGAACATGGACAGCGGATCGGCATTCGGCGCGCCGACGATGAGGCATCGGCTCGACTTCGTTGCGTCAGCTTGACGCAGCGCGCTCAGGGCTGGTCGAACATCGCCCGCATCACCTCGTCGAGGCTGCTTCCCAGCGCCCGTTCGGAATCTTCGGCGACGGTGGCGCCGTCCGCGTCGAAGGCCGACACGGACCACTGCCGCACCTCGTCGTCCCAGCCGCCCGTGGCGAGCCACTTGCCGTCGGGCGAGAAGGCCACGGCCGCGGCGCGGGCACGGTGGCCCAGGAGTCGGGCCCTTGGGTTGTCGTGCCCGACCTCCCATACGTGCACGCTGCCTTCGAGCGTGCCCACGGCCGCCCAGCGGCTGTCGGGGGAGATCGCCACGTCGACCGCGGTGCCCGGCACCGCCACCTGCCACCGCGGCGCCCCTTCCCGATCCACGACGAACAGCTCGTCCCGGGTGATCAGCGCGATGGTGTCGGCGCTGCAGGCGACGGCCGCGGCACCCGCTGGCCCGGGGATGCGCTTCCACAGGGGGGTGGGGCCGTCGTCCGCGAAGTAGATCGCGTTCGCGCCGTCGAGGCCGACCGCGTGCTGGCCGAGCGCGTCCGTCTCGATGTCCCCGAAGCCCGCGGGCGAGGAGATGGTCGTGGGTGGCACGTCGAAGCGGCTGCCGAAGAGCCGAGTCACGGCGCGGTACGGCACGCCCAGAACCCCCGCCTTCGCCATCCAGGCCACGCGACGCCAGGCCTCGTCCTCCCCCAGACGCTGACCGGCGCCGTCGCTGAGCGCGTAGATCATCTGGACCGCCTTGGCCGAGGCCACGGCCACCTGATCGCCCTTCGGAGAGAAGGCGATGTCCTTGGCCACGGCGGGCTCGTTTCGGAAGGTGTGCCGCACGTTGCCGGTGGCGGCCTCCATCACCACCACCGCCCCGCTGCCGGTCCCGCTGGCGAGCAGGGCGCTGTCGGGCGACCACGCCAGCGCCGTCACGCCCGAGTCTGTGGAGCTCCGGTGGGGGTGGGTGTTCATCGGCACCCGCCGATCCTCTACGCGCTCGCCCGAGAGGCGGAGCGAGCCGTCCGGCAGCCACGCGGAGAGGGGGTCATGGCCTCGGAATCGGGTCACGACGGTGTCAGCCGCGAGGTCCCAGATCGCCACGTCGCCCCCGCTGAGTCCCACCGCGGCCCGATCGGCGAGCAGGCTCACGCCGAACACGGCATCCTGGCCGAGGCGGCGATGGTTCAGGAGGTGGCCTTCGGCATCGAGCACCACGGTGAACCCCTGGAGGGTTCCGGCCACCACGCGACCGTCCGGCGAAGCCGCCACGTAGGAGGGGACGCCTTCCTCGGTGGTGAAGCGGTGCAGCAAGGTGATGCTCCCATCGAGCTCCTTGCGGATCACCCGGAGGTCGATGCAAACGGTGAGCTCGCGCCCTTCGGCGTCGAGCGTGGCGCGCTGCGTCGAGGAGGAGACGCCACAGATTCGGCTCTCCTCGACCGTGCCCCGCCGGACATCCACGCGTAGCGCGGCGTTGTTGGTCTGCACCATGGTCACGCCTGGCAGGAGGCTGGGCGGAAATACACTCCACCGAGCGCTGCCGGACGCGAGGGCCACCGGGGCACCACCGCTGGTCCACCCGAAGACCCCGAGGGACTCGTCTACGAGCACCGTCTCGGTCGGGGAACCGGCGAAGGAACCCCGGTTCCATGTTCCCGCGGCGATCTCCACCGCGCCCGTGGCCACATCCACGCGGTTCGCGCCCTTTTCGTTGAAGCAGAGGAGCGCGGTACCGTCGGTCGAGAGGCTGCGCCGGGTGCACCGAGGAACGGCATGGTCGGCGACGAGCGCCCACCGCGGTCGACCGGAAACGGCGGCCAGCACGCCGCGGGTATCGGCGTTTTCCAGACGCTTCAGGGCGTGCGCTGCGAGCAGTTCGGCTTCGGAGTCGAAGCCGGTCACGGCCGCGTTGGCGGCTTGCGTCCGGAGCGCCGCGGCATAAGCGTGCACCTCGTCTGCCCGGGCCCGGAGCGAGGCCTGCTCGGAGGTCTGGGCGGCGCGGCGGGCGATGTCGGTCTGCCACCACCCATAGCTGACGGCGCCGAGCACCCCCACCAGTCCCACTGCCCCCACCGCGAGCGGCACTCGCCAACGGGCGATGAACCGAGCCATCACCTCGCCTGGGCTGTACTCGTGCGCCGAAACCCGGCGGCCCTCGAACCACGCGAGGAGGTCGTCCACGAAGGCCTGTGCGGTCGGGTAGCGCTCGGTCGCCTCCGGGCGCAGGGCGCGCTCTGCAATCGCCACCAGCTCGGGGGCGGCGCGTGCCGCACGACTCAGCAAGAGGGGAGTGTCGAGGTCGGGGGCCTGGCCGGTCACCACCTCGGCGAGGGTGGCGCCGAGAGCGTACACGTCGGCGGTCGCATTCAGCGGTCCGCCGGACAGGTGCTCGGGACTCATGTACCCGGCGGTGCCCGCCGGCCCCGGTGCGGCCGCGGCCTCCTCGAACGTACAGGCCGAGCCCCAATCGCCGACGACGGTCTCACCGAACGGACCGGTGAGGATGTTCGCGGGCTTCAGGTCGCGGTGGAGGATGCCCTGGCCGTGGGCGTACGCCACCGCCTCCGCCGCGTAGAGGACGTGCCGAACGAGCGTGATGCGTTCCGTGCTCGTCGGGGCGGCGCGGATGGCCGCCTCCAGCGAACGGCCCGGCAGGAGCCGCATGGCGTACCAGGCACGGCCGTCCGGCGCGGTGCCCGCTGCGTACACGGGCACGATCCCCGGGTGCTCCAGCCGCGCGGTGAGGGTGGCTTCGCGGGCGAGGCGCTGCGCCGCCTGGCTGTCCCCTGGTGAGACCAGCTTGACGGCCACGTCGCGGTCGAGGTGCGGGTCGAACGCGGACCGGACCTCACCCATCCCCCCACGGCCGATCACGCCCCCCAGCTCGAAGGGCAACGACGCGGGCGGACCGAGCGGGGGAGCCGGCATGCGTCAGGCGAGGTCTTCGATACGGTCGCTCGGGTAGCGCACCAGCTCCACGGTACCCGAACCGTCGCTGCGGACGAGGTCGGTCCGGATACCGGTGGCGCGGAGGCGTCGGCGAACGCGCATCAGCAGGGCGTCGAGCCGACCCCGGCGAAGCGCAGCGTCGTCCTCGTCGGGCCAGAGCTCCGCGGTCAGCGCGAGCCAGCCCACCGGACCGTCCACGCTCACCAGCTCGGTGATGAGGCGCGCCTGCATGCCGGAGAAGATGACTGGCGCGCGCCCTTCGCGGTGGAGCTGCACGGTGTCGAAGCGGGCGAGGAGGTGCAAGGGGTCCGCGAAATCGCCGACCCGGCGGGTGGTGCGGGGACCGGCCTCGCCGAGCGGGATCGCCACGAAGCGGAGCTCGTGGCCCCCGAGCGTGCACACATCCCCCGCGGCCACCTCCCGGGTGGACTCCCCTGTCTTCAGGCGGAAGCCCTCGCCGGTGCTCCAAAGCTGGGCGAGCGCATCCTCCCGCCAGCCCGACACGAGCCGCGGGCGGGCGCCGGCCACCACCGAGGCCACGGCCGGCACCATCTGGCGCGGCAGCGTGCGCCCTTCGATGCCCAGCACCTCGAGCGGCAGGTGGGCCTCGGCCACGGTGAGCTCCACGCCGTCGGCAAGCTGGACCACCGTTCCCGGAGTGAGCACCACGTGCGAATCGGGCTCGCCCCCCAACGCGAGACCTCCGCGGAGGGGCAACAACTGGAGTTGTCCCTCGCGGAGGCTGACCATCGCGTGGGCCTCGCTCACCCGACCATCGTCGAGCGGCAGCGCGGCGCTGGTGGACCGACCGATGATGTCGCCGGGGACCAGCTCAACGAGCCGGCCTTCGGGCGTACGGATGAGGGCCCATGTCTGCACGGAAGCGAAAGCTATGCCAGCGGGAGGCTCTTGCGTCATCACGTGGGCCCTCGACCGGCCGACTAGAAGCACACCTCGTAGGGGGCCACGTAGGTGCTCCCGGGGAAGGTGGTCAGGCCTTCCCAGCAGCTCGTGCCATCCACGCCGTGGCCCACGAACTCGGCCTCCACCACGCTGCCCTGCGTGTAGTCGAAGGTCAGCTCGTCGCCCGAGATGCTCCAGGAGCCGCTGTAGCTGCCGTCGGCGGGGATCGACACGCTGCCGTCGGTATTGAACACGGCGCTGTGGCTCGAGATGGAGCTCGGGAAGAGCTCGCACTCGAAGAAGGCCTCGAGGCTCGTGCCCGTGCAGTGGCGGTTGGTCACGGTCACGCCGCCCGCGGTGGTGGGGCTGTAGTAGGACATCACGGCCACTTCCGTATCGGTGTCGTTGCCCGTGGGGTTGCCGGCGGTGGTGGTGCTGGCGGTGGCGCTGAAGTCGAGCGTGCCCGAGCTCTCGGGGAGCGCGATGTCGAAGTACACGGTGCTGGTCTTGTTGCGCTTGATGGTGCCCAGGGAGCAGGTGAGCTTCGTGCCGGAGGCGGTGCAGGAGCTGCTCTTCGCGCTCACCGTGCCCATCACGTACACCTGGGGGCTGGTGTTCGTGGTGGGGAGCTGGATCACCACCTTGCTGCCGGCCGCGTCCTGGTTGCCCGTGTTCGACACCGTGACGTACCACCGGGTGGCGGAGTACACGGTGTTGGTGGCCGGCGGGGTGATGGTCGCCGCCACGTCGGGGTTGGCGGCGAAGGCGTTGCTGGCGATGAGGGCGATGAGGGTCATGCGAGGCTCCTGGTTGGGGGACACCGCAGCGAGTTGTGCTGAGGATGTTCCCAAGGTCGCCCCTTCCAGCCGTGACGGCTACGGGTCGTCAGATCGGCGTCAGAGCATCCAGCTCAGGAGCACCGCCGCCTGCACCGGCTCTCGGTTGGCCGCCTGGGGGATGACGCGCGACTTCGGCCCGTCCAACACGGAGTCCGTCACGATCACGTTACGACGCACCGGCAGGCAGTGGAGGAAGGCGGTGGCGTTGGCCATCTGACGCTCTCCCACGGTCCAGTCCTGGTTCTGGGCGGCCAGCTCGGAGTGGTGGTCGCGATCGTTCGCGGCCCAGCCCTTCGCGTACACCGCGAGCGCGCCGTCGGTGGCGGCGGCCTGATCGCGGGTGTGGGTGACGCGGGCGCCGGTGTCGGCGGCGAAGCCAGCCACCCGCTCCATCTCCTCGGCGTCGAGGTCGAAGCCTTCGGGGCAGGCCACGTGGAGGTCGGCGCCGCCGAGGATGGCGGCCCGCACCACGGAGAGGGGTACGGCCTGGGGGAGGGGCTTCGGGTGCGGGGCCCAGGTGAGGCACACCTTGCGCCCCTTGAAGCCGCCGCCGCCGAGGTCATCGAGCGTGAGCATGTCGGCGAGGCCCTGGCAGGGGTGGGCGAGCGCGGACTCGAGGTTGATGAGCGGCGCGCCGGCGTAGCGGGCGAAGGCGCGGATCACGGTCTCGTCGCGGTTGCCGGAGCGGGGGAAGGCCCGGACAGCGAGCACATCGGCGTAGGACGACAGCACCGGGGCCGCTTCCTTCACGTGCTCCGCGGTCTGGCCGTTCATCACCACGCCCTCATCGAACTCCATCTTCCAGGTGCCTTCACCGCCCTGGAGGTACACGAAGTGGGCGCCGCAGCGGCCCGTGGCCACCTCCATCGAGGTGTGCGTGCGGAGCGAGGGATCGAAGAAGAGGCCCGCCACCGCGCGTCCGAGCAGCGGGCGCATGCGCCCGATCTCGAGGCGGTTGGCCCGGTAGATGCGCGCCACGTCGAGCAGGGCGCGGGTGCCCTCCACGCCTGGCTCGAGCCCATCCATGAGCCGGGTGCCGCGCCAGTGCTGGCGAACCCGGGAAACGGCGTCGTGAAGGCGGGTGTCGAGGGTCGGGTTCATCCAAGGCTCCGGAGGGTGGAGGCGAGCTCGTCGATCGCTTCGAAAGGAAGGTTCAGTGGGGGCATCAGGCGCATCACGCGGGGGTCGTCGCTCCCGCCGGTCAGGATTCCGCGATCCCGTAGCGCCGCCACACGCGGGGCGACCGCATCGGGGAAGACGAGCCCGAGGAGGGCGCCGTGGCCGCGCACCTCGCCGGGGAAGGCCGCCCGCACGCGGCGCTCGATCTCGGCGGCGCGGGCCACGAGGCCCTCCTCGCGGATCACGTACTGCGTGGCGAGGAGCGCGGCGCTCGCGAGGGGACCGGCGCCGAAGGTGGTGCCCTGGTCGCCCGACTTCACCCCACGGGCCACGCCGTCGTCCACCAACGTGACGCCCACGGGAAAGCCGCCCGCCGCGCTCTTCGCGCTCGTCACGATGTCGGCGCGGACGTTCCAGAAGTCGGCCGCGAAGTTCTTGCCGAGGCGGCCCCAGGCGGTCTGCACCTCGTCGAGGATGAGCAGGGCGCCCACGCGATCGCACTCCGCCCGGAGTCCGTGCAGGAACGCGCTCGTGGCGGTGCGCATGCCCGCCATCGACTGCACGGGCTCGAGGATCACGGCCGCCACGTTCTCGTCGAGGCTGGGGACCTCGCCCCAGGGCGCGAAGCGGGTGTGGCCGTACTCCGGCAGGGCGTAGCGCCGGTACTTCTCGCTGTGCGTGACGGCGAGCGCGCCGAGGGTGCGGCCGTGGAACGAGCCCTCGAAGGCCACGATCTCCGGCTTCCCCGTGTGGTGCCGCGCGAGCTTCAGGGCCGCCTCGTTGGCTTCGGCGCCCGAGTTCGACAGGAAGACGCGGCTGAGGTTGGCAGGGGCGAACTCCACGATCGCGCGGCAGGCCGCCGTGCGCACCGGGCAGTACACCACGTTGCTGTAGAACACGAGGCGCTCGGCCTGCTCGGCCACGATCCGGCGCCAGGTGGGGTGGGAGTGCCCGATGAGCGCCACCGCGTGGCCGCCGTACCAGTCCCAGAACCAGCGCCCGTCAGCCGTCTGCACGCGACTGCCCTCGCCGCGCACGATGTCGAGCGGGAGCTTGGCGTAGGTGGCGAGCTGCCAGTCGGCTTCGTTGCCGGGCTGGCCGATGAGTTCGTCGAGCGTGATGGTCATGGCACTGCGCTCACGCGGTCGAGGCCGAGGTGCATGGGCCACCCCATCCGGAGGTTGAGGTTGGCGATGGCCTGCGTGGCCGCGCCGCGGCAGAGGTTGTCGACGGCGCACTGCACCACCGTGACGTCGCCCCCTTCGATCACGCCGATGTCGGCGCGGGGAGAGCCCAGGACGTGCAGGATCTCCGGCGGGCGCGTGATCACCCGCACCAGCGGGTTGTGCTGGAAGTGCGCCTCCCAGAGCCGCGCCGGACAGGCGGGCAGGGTGTACGTCACGAGGATGCCGCGACGGAACGGGCCCGACATCGGCACGAAGTCGAGCCGGATGTTGCCGATCGCGCGCTCCACCTCGGGCACGTGCTGGTGGCGCAGCACCTTGTAGGCGCGGAGGTTCTCCGCACGCAGCGGGTGGTGCGTGGTGTCGGTGGGCGTGGCGCCGCTGCCGGTGCTCCCGGTGATGCCCACGGCGCCGACACGCCCCGACATCTTGCCCGCGAGCGGCAGGAGGGCGAGGGCGAGGGCGGTGGCGAAACAGCCGGGGTTGGCGATGCGGCGCGCGCCGAGGAGCAGCTCCGGGCCGAGCTCGGGGAGGCCGTACTGCCAGGGCTCCCCCTCGCGGGCAAAGCCGTAGTGCTCGGAGTGGAGCGGCTCCGGCAGGCGGTGATCGCCCGAGAGGTCGATGATGCACTCCGCCGTGAGCGTGGGCGCGAGCCGGGCGGCCTCGCCGTGCGGGAGGCAGAGGAAGTACACGTCGGCGGGCGGGGGCTCGGCCGTCAGCACGAGGCCGCTGCCGTGGAACTGCGGCCAAAGCTCGGCCAGCGGGGCGCCGGCGTGCTTGCGGGCGGTGGCCCCGACCACCTCCACCGCCGGGTGGCCGAGGAGCCAACGCAGGGTTTCGGCGCCGGTGTACCCCGACGCACCCACCACGACGGCCCGCAGCCGATCACGCACCACGGGCCGCCTCGACCAGCTCCGCCACCTTGGCGGCGAGGGCATCGCCGGCCGTGCGAGCGTTGAGCGCCACGAGACCGAGGCGCTCCTCCACGAAGCTCCGGCCGACCGCGTTGTCGGTCTGCGGACCGGAGATCACCGAGATCTGCAGCCCGAGGTCTTCGGTGAAGTAGCGGGCGGCACCCCACGCGCCGACGGGGTCGTTCGCGCAGAGCACGTGCACGGCGGTGTGCTTCATGAGGTCGGAGGCGCGGAGGATCTCTTCCACGCCGTACTCGCCCATCACGCCATCGCCGAGCTCGACCACGATCACGTCGATTCCGACGCCGTGCACGGGTTCGTTGAGCGCCTGGACGAGCCCCCGGGCCACGGCGAGCGACGTGGCGCGACGGGTGGACACGATGCCAGCGTCGTTGAACGACAGCGCGCGGACCGCGCCCACATCCTCCATTTTCAAGGTGTCGCGGCGGAGCGACACGCCCGTGAGCTTGGCGGCACCCACGCGGTAGCCCCGGCGGGTGAGGCCGCGGATCACCTCGCAGGCGGCGAAGGTCTTGCCGGCGTTCATGCACGTGCCGCTCACGGCCACGATCGGCACGCTCGAGTCGATGAAGCTTGCGCTCGGGAGCGCGTTGGCCTTGATGGTGGCCGGCACGCCCTTGCGCTCCCCGAGGTGGGGGAACGTGAGCACCTGCCCCAGCACCTCGGCGCGGCAGGCCGGGCCCACGTCGGGGTTGTAGCTCGTGCACAGGCCGATCACGCCGCCGAGGTTGAGGATGTGGAGGATGTCCCCCACCTTGACCTCGGAGGGCACGATGCCGGTGTAGCCGTGCAGCGCCCGCCGCTCGCCGAGCACGCCGGCCACGATGTCGCCCTCGTTCACGGTGGCCATCCGGCCGTGGATGTCCTCGATCTCGTTGTAGGTGCTCTTGCGGTCGAGCGCGCGAACCGCGAGGACGCTGCCTTCTTCGGCCGTGATCTGGGCGCCGAGCGTGACCTCGCGCGAGAGGCGGCAGTTGCGGGTGGAGGACGCGATTTTGTTGAGCAGTACCTTCACGGCCGAGCCCCGGGGAGGGCGCGGGTCTATACGACTGCGCCCGGGGCGCAAGCGAAAGCCGCTACTGGCGGGAGATCGTGGCGCCGACCGCCATCGAGAGCGAGGCGGCGGACACGTCGGCGGCGAGTCCGGCGCGGTCGAAGGTGCTCCAGACGATCGTGGCGTCGGCCGGGGTGTCCCATCCGCCCGCGCTCTCCACGATCGCGTCGCCCTCCCACCGTTCGAGCTCCACGCCCCCATCCTCGGGCCGGATGGTGAAGGAGGGCCCGAGGAGCAGCTGGGCCTTCTCGTCGTCGGCGTCGGTCGTGCAGGAAACCAGCCACTCGAAGGTGCCACTCTTGCGCTCGCCCGCAAAGGGGCAGCCGAGCCGGAACGTGTACCGGTTGCCCTCGTACACGGCCTGGGCATTGACGGTGGCTGTGCCCGCCCAGGTGCCGTCGGCGTCGAAGCGACCGTCGCAGTCGTCGTCGAGCTGGTTCCACACCTCCTCCGCGCCGGGGTGCACCGCGGCGTTGAGGTCCATGCAGTCCTCTCCGGCGGCGTAGCCATCCTCGTCGAGGTCGCGCGCCGGTTCACCGGAATCGGCGGCGGTGTCGGCCGCGGTGCCGGTGTCGGCGGCGGTCTCTTCGCCGCCCGGCTTGATCGTCTGGGTGCCGGTGCAGGAGATGAGGAGCAGGGCCAGCACGGGGCCAGTGTAGCGCGGGCCCAGGCCTCTCACCGCTACTTCGCGGCGATTCCCTGCTCGCTCTCCTCGAGGATCGGGGAGAGCCGGGACTTCAGGAAGGCGATCGCGCCGGCCTGGTCGCGCGTGGGGGCGCCAGGAAGGGCCACGAGGCGCTTCGCCAGCCAGTCGTGCCGCCCGAGCATCAGGAAGAGCCACACCTGGAAGAAGTCGATGCCGTCGAACACGATGGCGTCCTGCCGCCCGTACTCGGCCTTGTTGGCCTCGAACTCCGCCGGGTACTCGGTGAAGTGGGTGCGGGGCTTCAGGTGGTGCAGGATGTGGTAGCCGTCGTTGAAACAACGACGGTTGTACCGCGTGTTGATGCAGGTGATGGAGTTGCGGTAGGGATTGCCCGCATCCGCGCCGTCCACGAAGGCGTGCTGGCCCCAGTTGCCGGCCATCATCAACGTGCGGATGGTGAGCACGGGGATGACGAACACGATGAGGGTGGCCTGCCAGTTCAAGGCGAGCAGGGCCGCCATGGTGAGCCAGAACGCGCTCTCACCCACGAGCAGCCGCTTGAACAGCTTCCGGTTCCCCTTGACCGCGTGGTAGCGGGCGAGGAGCGGGAGGCCGGCGGTGAGGAAGCTGCCGAGGTAGTGCAGCCAGCCGGCCAGGCTGTCCCGCTGGTAGCACAGGGTGGTGGAGAGGTCCTCTCGGAGGTTGTTCTCCGGGTGGTGCATCCCCATGTGGTGGGCGTAGTAGCTCTCGGGGGTCTGCCCGAAGAAGGGGCCCACCATCCAAGGGATGACGAGGTTCAGGCGCCGGCTGCGGAAGAGGTTCCGATGGCTCGTGCAGTGGAGCATCAGGATGAACCGGTCCACCAGCCCGAAACCCCAGGCCGCCCAGTAGATGGGCGCCACCATCCACACCGAGCTGCCCAGCGCGAACATGCCGAGCGAGAGCAGCTGGAACAGCAGGCACTGCCCGATCAGGTGAACGAAGGGCACGTCGCGCTCGTCATGGAGGAACGAGGCGAGACGGCGGTCGAAGCTGCTCAGGGGGGCGGTGGGGCCCCGGACGTCGGTATTCACGGCCGGGAATCATACCATGGGTTCACTGACAAATGTCGGTGACGATGTCAAGGATCCGTGGCGGGTCGCCCCGGCGCTACGTGCCCGCGCGGGCGGCCAGCACGCCCTGGAGGCCGTACACGTTGGAGAATCCGCGCGCATCCTCGTTGGACCAGAGGCGGTTCGTTTCGCCGTAGGTGCCTGCGCTGGCGTTCATGAGTGACCACGGCGACCGCACGCCGCGGACCTCCACCCGCCCCTGTTCCACGTGCACGCGCACATCGCCGGTGACGCGCGTCTGGGTGGAGTGCAAGTAGGCCTCGAGGTCGCGCATCGCCGGGTCGAAGTAGAGGCCTTCGTGAAGCAGGGCACCGTAGGTCGAGCCGAGACCCTCCTTCTGGGTGAGCTGCAGGCGCGTGAGGACGAGCTTCTCCAGCTCCCGGTGGGCGTCGATGAGGATGGCCGCCGCGGGGGCTTCGAAGGCGATGCGCCCCTTGATGCCGAGGATGGTGTCGCCGAGGTGCATGCCGCGGCCCACGCCGTGGCACGCGCCGAGCTCGTTGAGCCGCTCGACCGTGGCGAGGCCGCCCTCCACCTCACCGGCTTCGAAGTGGAGCTCCACGGACTCGCCCCCGGCGGGGGCCTGCGCCGGATTCCGGGTGGTGGGCCAGGCGTGCTCGGGGAGCCAGGACCAGGCGTCGTGCGTTTCCCGCCCGCCGATGGTCACGCCCCATAGGCCCTGGTTCACGGAATAGTCCTTGCGCTCCGCCGAGATCGGGAAGCCGGCTGCCGCGAGGTAGGCGGCGCTCGTTTCGCGCTGGATGCCCTCATCGCGGATGGGCGTGAGCAGGCGGGCGCCGGGGAGGAGGGTGCGGATCGCCACGTCGAAGCGGATCTGGTCGTTGCCGGCGCCGGTGCTGCCGTGACACACGGCGTCGGCCCCGACCTCGCGCGCCAGCTCGGCCACCACCTGGGCCTGCACCACACGCTCGGCGCCGACACACAGGGGATACACGCCACCGCGGCGCACATTCGCCTTGATGAGCCACGCGATGTGTTGCTGATACACCCGCTCGCGCGCGTCGACACATCGATACATCGAGGCGCCCATGCTGCGGGCCCGCTCGGCGATCGCGTTTCGCTCCTCGGTGCTGAACCCGCCGGTGTCCACGCTGACGGCGTGGACTTCGTGACCCTCACGCAGGAGGCGGCAGAGCAGGTAGGAGGTGTCGAGACCGCCGGAGTAGGCAAGCAGCACGCGCATGGGGCTTCCGTGAGGGGGGCGCGTCTATGCTGGCCCCGTGGATTCCGCACCCTTCGCGGGGCCGCCCGTGAACCCGGTACCCACCACGAAGAACTCCACGCTGCGATCCCGCGTGGCGTCGGGCTTCACCCGCTTGCAGGTGCGAAAGCGCGCCTCGATCGACTTCACGAACGTGTTGGCCTCCTCCCCGTCGAACACCTTGGCCACGAACGCGCCGCCCGGCTGCAGGCAGGTTTCGGCGAGCGCCAGCGCCCGCTCGGCGAGGGCGATCTGGCGCATGTGGTCGGTGAAGCGGTTGCCGGAGGTGTTGGGCGCCATGTCGCTCACGAAGAGCGCCACGGGGCCGACGATGGCGAGCAGCTCCTCGGCCTCCACCTCCATCACGGAGCGGGTGATCCACGTGGCCCCGCCGAACGCGGGCGCCTTCAGGTCCACCCCCACGACCTTCATCTGCTTCTGGATGAGGTAGCGGCTCCAGCTGCCGGGGAAGCACCCGAGGTCGACCGCGGATGCACCCGGGCGCGCCAGGCGGAACCGCTGGTCGAGCTCCTCCAGCTTGAAAACGCTCCGCGCGGCGAAGCCCTGCGCCTTGGCTTTTCGTGTGTGATGATCGGGACGATCGTAGGACATCTCGTCACACCGGAGGGAAGGTCGTCGTACTGGCAATCACTGCTTGTGAACCCCCCCTGTTCCGGGGTATCCTCCCGGCGGTCCCGAGACACCCATGCTCCTTCGCCTCCCGCTCCCGCTCCTTCTCCTCATTGCCGGCTGCCCCGTGGCCTCCGACAAGGCAGCCGATACGGCCGATACTGCGCCGGTCGACTTCATCGTGGAGCAGAACGATGCCGATGGCGACACGATCCTCGATGTGCACGAAGGCTCCGAGGATGCCGATGGTGATGGCGATGCCAACATGGATGACCTCGACTCCGACGGCGATGGACTGAAGGACAAGCCCGAGGCGGGTGATTCGGCCCTCGAAACCATGCCGGTCGACTCCGACGGCGATGGCGTGGCCGACTTCCTCGATGTGGACAGCGACAACAACTGTGTCACCGATGGCGATGAGTCCGGGGGCAACGCCGGTGTCGACTCCGACGGCGATGGCCTCGACGACTACGCCGATCCCGACAACGACGCCGACGGCATCTCCGACCTCGAGGAGATCGGTGCCTGCATCGTGCCAGACAGCGATGGGGATGGCACCGCCGACTACATGGACACCGACTCCGACAACGACGGCATTGGCGATGTCTACGAGGGCGGCACCACCGCCTTCAACAGCGATCCGCGCGACAGCGATGAGGATGGCACCCCCGACTACCTCGACGACGACTCCGACAACGACGGCGTCAGCGATGCCGACGAGGGTGGCACCGGCGGCAACGTGTCCGTTGAGCCGCGCGATACCGACAACGATGGCAAGTACGACTACCAGGACCTCGACAGCGATGGGGATGCCCTCACCGATGCGGCCGAGGTGATCCTCGGCACCGACCCCTACGACAGCGACACCGACGGCGATGGCTTCTCCGATGGTGGCGAGATCACCGCCGGCACCGATCCCCTCGATGTGCTCAGCATCATCGATGGCATCTACGTGGAGGTGGGCGAGCGCACCACGCTGGAGCACGACTTCGAGTTCGAGCTCTCGATCGATCGTGGCGACGTCGGCTTCATCATCGACACCACCTGTTCCATGGGCGGCACCATCACGGCGGTGGCCACCGAGTTCAACACGATGGTCGGCGATCTCGCGGCGCTCCTGCCCGACGCCGGCTACGGCGTGTCGGGCCACGACGACTACGCCTACGGCGGCTTCGGCTCCCCCGGTACCGACAAGCCCTTCTACCTCCGCCAGCAGGTCACCACCGACACCTCGCTGGTGCAGACCGGCTTCAGCAGCCTCACCACCCACAGCGGCAACGACGGTCCCGAGTCGGGCACCGAGGCGCTCTACCAGGCGGCTTCCGGCGCGGGCTACGATCAGGACTGCGATGGCAGCTACGACGCCAGCACCGACGTGGTGCCCTTCGTGGCCGACGCCGGCGATCCGTTCGGTGGCTCGGGCGGCTCCGAGTACGACAGCACCACGCCGGATGGCGGCACGCTCGGCGGCCTCGGCTTCCGGGAGTACGCGCTCCCAGTCATCGTGCTGGCCGGCGACAACTACCTGCGCGATCCCGAGTCGGCCAACCCGGCCTACAACGGCACCCCCGGCGGCTGCCCGATCGATGCCGGCATGTCCGATGTCCGCACGGCCTTCACCGACCTCGGCGCCTACTTCGTGGGCGTGAGCGTGAACGGCACCACCGGCTACCCGCAGATGGAGCAGCTGGCGATCGACATCGGCTCCCTCGCCGACCTCGATGGCGATGGGGTGGCCGATGAGCCCGTCGTGCAGACGTGGACCGGCAGCAGCACCGAGTTCCGCGAGACCATCGTGGATGCGATCACCCAGCTCGTTTCCGGCGTGCGCTTCGAGCGCGTGGACCTGAGCGTGTCCGGCGATGTGTACGGGTTCGTGCAGAGCATCGACCCCGAGTACTACGAGGGCCTCGGCGCCGAGGATGAAGGCGAGCTCCTCACCTTCACGCTCACCTTCCGGGGTGGCGTCGCGGCGCTCACCGAGGATCAGCTCTTCCGCCTCACGCTGAACGTGCTCGGCGATCAGAGCATCCTGCTCGACACCCTCGACATCATCGTGGTCGTTCCCGGCACCGAGTTCTAGCCGCTCACCGACCAGGCGATGGCCTCGCGGGCTTCGTCGAGGCCGATTTTCTCGGTGCTGGAAAAAGGAATCACGGCGTCGGCCGGCAGCCCGTGGGCGGCGGCCAGCGCCGCCACCACGCCCGCACGCTTGGGGCGGGGGATGTCGTCCACCTTGGTGGCGAGGCCCAGCACGGGCAGGTCCAGCTCGCCAAGCTGCCGGAGCAGCGTGGCATCGAGCTCCTGCGCGGGGTGGCGGGCGTCGATCAGCGCCACCACCAGCTTGATCTGCGGACGCTCGCTCAGGTAGCCGCCGATGAGCTTCCGCCAGTCATCGCGCATCGACTTCGACACCTTCGCGTAGCCGTAGCCGGGCAGGTCCACGAGGCGGATCCGACCCTCGAGGTCGAACACGTTCACGGCTTGCGTGCGCCCCGGCGTGCTGCTCGTGCGGGCGATGGCCTGGCCCACGATCACGTTGATCGCGCTCGACTTCCCCACGTTGCTCCTGCCTGCGAACACCACGTCGGGCAAGCCGGAGAAGGGGACCTGGTCGACGAACGAGCCCACGAAGGTCGCACGTGCGGGAAAGAGTCGTTTCATGGGCGCGTGCTAACCCTGTGGGAAGGGAGGGATGGGGGCTATGTTGCCGGCATGTCCTGGTCGTGGTCGCAGCCGAAGGAGTCGATCCGCGAGAAGCGCATCGCGGCCGACCGACCGGTGTACTTCATCTCCGACCTGCACCTCGGCGATGGATCGCGCAGCGACATCTTCATGCGCAAGGACCACGCGCTGCTCGAGCTGCTCGCGCGGGTGCGCGACGAGGGCGCCCGGCTGGTCATCGTGGGCGATGCCATCGACTTCTACCAGGCGTGGAACCTCACCGCCGTCCTCCGCGCGCACGGTCCGCTCCTGCGGGCGCTCTCCGAGCTCGCCGACCACAACGGCGTCACCTACATCTACGGCAACCACGACCACGACATCGCGCTGTTCCACGAGTTGTTCCGGTGGGATGTGTGCAGCACCCTGCGCATCGGGTCGGACATCGTGGTGCAGCACGGCCACCAGTTCGATCCCTTCATCGGCCCCGAGCTGCAGAGCAGCGCGCTGATGACGCAGCTCCACCACGCCATCGAGCGGGTGGTCGGCTGGGTGCGCATGCCGCTGCACGAGTTCTACACGCCGGCCAACCGTTTCGTGTACTGGGCCTTCCACAAGTGGTGGCAGCTGCTCAAGGTTCGCGGCGCCCTGTTCCGCCGGGTCGGCCTCGGTGAGCTCGCGCGGCGCTCCGAGGACTGGGTGAGCTACTGGGTGCGGTCCGAGGCCGGCGATCCCATGTCCATGCTCTTTCCCGCGTTGACCGGCGCGCAGCAGATGGGCGCCACCACGCTCGTGTGCGGGCACGCGCACATGCCGGGGGTCGTGCACTCCCGCGGGGTCCGCTACGTCAACACCGGCAGCTGGACCTACGGCTACGCACAATACGCAAGATTCGACGGGGAGGAGTTCGTCGTGAGGGACTGGATCACCGGTCGGGAGTTCGGCGAGGAGCTCTACGCCACCGCGCTGTCGGGCGAGCTCGTCGACATCACCATGGACCGCTGGTGGAAGAACCAGTACCTCGGCTGGTTCCGGTTTCGCAGCGCCGAGCTGCGTCGGCAGGCGGCCCAATGATCCTGTTCGTTGCGCTCTCCCACGCCGGCCTGCTGGATGGTCTGGATCCGTCGGAGCGCCACCTCGAGACCTGTCGCATCGCGGTGGAGGAGGCTGCCGAAGGATCGCGGGTCGCGCAGGTCCACGGCGTCTGGAAGGCCTGCCTCGGGGAGGCGGAGCGCCTCGGGTACGGCGACATCACCGAGGGCTTGCGGGCGGCCGTGGCCGTGAGCGCGGCGGAGGTGGAGGCGGAGCCCCAGCGGCTGTCGGAGCCCCATCGGTGGGCAGTGGCGGTCCTTGGCGAGGCCGCCCAGTGGACGAACGTGACCTTTCCGACCGACCGGGTCCGCCAGGTTTTCCGACGGTGGATGGAGGTCGACGAGGGGCGGGCCTACGCCGAGCCGATCCGCAACGTCAGCGTGAACTGGCGCCTCCCGGTGGCCGAGGCCGACGAGCAGGTGGTTCGGCGCTACGTGGAGGACGCCGGCCTCCGGTGGGTCGCCCCGGGCGATCCCACGGCCGACGTCATCGTGACGGCGCGGCTCGAGCGGGCGGAAACCGATGGGGAGGGGTCGGCGCAAGGCACCCTCCGCCGCGTAGTGCGCACGCTGGCCGTGGAGCGGGTGCGGCTGCCGGCGCGGGCGCGCACGCTCAAGGGCTTCACGGTGTCCTCCACCTCCGAGTCCCCCACCGCCCCGGAGGCCGCCGACAGCGCGCTTCGGATCACGGCCGATGCGGCGGCGCAGCGGCTGCTCCTGCGGCTGCTCGGCGAGCTCTTCCCGCCCGCCGACTAACGGCGAGCCACGCTGGCGATGCCCTCGGGCGTGGCCGGCACGATGCCCCGCTCGGTGATGATGCCCGCGATGAGGCCGGCGGGCGTCACGTCGAACGCGGGGTTCCGGCCCCGGCTACCGGCCGGGGCGGTCCGCACGCGCACGAAGCGCCCATCGTCACTCCAGCCCCAGACGTAGAGCACCTCGTCCTCGTGGCGCTCCTCGATGGGGATGTCGGCGCCGGTGGGGGTGTGCATCGCGATGGTGGTGGTGGGCGCGGCCACGTAGAAGGGGACCCCGTTGGCGGCGGCGGCCAGCGCGCTCGAGTAGGTGCCGATCTTGTTGGCCACATCCCCGTTGGCGGCGATGCGGTCGCTGCCGACGATGCAGATGTCGATCTCGCCGCGGGACATGTAGTGGCCGGTGGCGTTGTCCGCGATGATCTGGTGCGGCACTCCTTCCTGGCCGAGCTCCCACGCGGTGAGCTGGCTGCCCTGCTGGCGGGGGCGCGTTTCATCTACCCATACGCTCACGTCCACCCCGCCGCGCCGGGCCGCGTAGATCGGGGAGAGCGCGCTCCCCCAGTCCACGAAGGCCAGCCATCCGGCGTTGCAGTGCGTGTTCACCCGGCGACGATTCACGAGGAGGGGAGCGCCCAGCTCGCCGATGCGGCGGCACGACTCGGCATCGTCGTCGGCAAAGGCGAGGCCGGCCGCCAACGCGGCTTCGCGGGCGCGCGGCACGTTGGAGCCCTCCGCCTCGATGGCGGCGAGCACGTGATCGATGCCGGCGAACAGGTTCTGCGCGGTGGGACGTGTGCTGCGGAGGAGGTTCGCCACGTCGGCTACGTGCCGGTGGAAGTCCTGGTCGGGCGCCAGGACGGCACCCTGCGCCATGCCGAGCGCGCCGGTGGCTCCGATCGCGCCCGCGCCCCGCACCGTCATGTCGCGGATGGCGACCGCGGTCTGGTGGTGGTCGTGAAGATCCACGATCTTGAACTGATGGGGAAGAAGCGGCTGATCGATCATCCGAACCCGCCCGTCTTCCCACCAAACGGTCTTCCAGTGCTTGCCGTCGACTTGCATGGCGGCGGGCTTAACGTGCGAGGCGAGGTGCGCCCGCAGGGGCCCCGTCCTCGTGCTACCATCGGCGTTCGCTCCCGGTGTCGACATGGCCGCGAAGGATCACGATCTCCTCCAGAAGAAGAAGGCACCCACGGGCACGCGCGGCGGTCCGGCCGCGGAGGGCAAAGCGCCCGTGCCGGAAGCGGGGGTCAAGCTGCAGCAGGGCAGCACGGTGGACATGCAGTCCAACGTGGGCAACTCGGGCCTGAAGGATCTGCTCGCCGAGCAGGAGCCGAAGTCGGCCGCCAAGGACCCGTCGCGCATGGGTCCCGACGAGCTGCGCGCCCAGGCCAAGGCCGACGCGCAGGCGCTCGCGAAGAAGGCCGATCCCAAGGCGGCCGCGAAGGAGAAGGCGGGCAAGGCGGGCAGCGCCGAGCTCGACGAGAAGCAGAAGTCGGTGCTCGAAGCCGAAGCCGCCCGCAAGAAGAAGGAAGTGGAGACGGCGCGCAAGCACAAGGAGTCCGAGGATGCCGCCAGCGCCCGGAAGAAGGCGGCGGCCAGGCCCACCGGCAAGGCCGGCGCGAAGGGCGAAACGGCGGAGAAGTCCGTGAAGGGCGGCAAGGAAGCGGCGCCGGGTGCGAGGGGTGCGGCCGCGGGCAAGCCCGGTACGGCGGCGGCCCGGGAGCGCGGGACGCCCGCTGCAGCCGGGGGAAAGGCCCGGAAGGGGGAAGCGCCCGCCAAGGGGGCCGAGGCCGTGACCCAAGCCCGCAAGACCGCCGCGGAGCGGAAGGTCGTGGCGAAAGAAACTGACCACCAGCATGCCGCCACCAAGGTGGAGGCCGGTCGGGCGCTCGTGGGCAAGGGCAAGGCCGAGCTCGGGGAGCGCGGAAAGTCCACGCGCGGCAAGCTCGTCGAAACCGCGAAGCGCGCGGCGGAGGGCAAGGCCAAGGCGGCGGAGGCCGAGAAGAAGGTCGGCGAGGCCGAAGCGAAGAAGCCCGGTAGCAAGCCGGAGGCGGCCGGGGCGGGCAAGGAGGTCCAAGGGAACTCCACGGAGGCGCCCGCCCAGACGAAGGCCGCGAGGGGCGCCGGCGGCAAGGCCGGCCCTGCGGAGGCTGCCAAGGCCGGGAAGGACGAGCAGGCGGCCCCCGCCCAGGATGCCCGAAAGGCCGCCCGGGCGCGGCAGGGCGAGAAGCTCGCGGAGGAGACGTCCTCGGCCGAGAAGGAGGTGGCCAACGTGAAGGGCCGCAAGGCCGAGGCCGAGCAGAAGGCCGAGGTCGAAACGGACTCGGCGCGCAAGGCCGGCCACGCTCGCGAGGCGGAGTCTGCCGCCCAGGCCGAGAAGGCCGCGGAGGAGCGCGTCAAGCAGCGTGAGGAGGCCGCCGATGCCCTCCAGACCGCCAAGGAGAACGACGTCACCATCGAGCAGATCACGCGGGGAGCCGACCTCGCGGTCCACGACGGCGAGGAGGTCACCCTGGTGGGGATCTACGTGCCGCGCCCGGCCGAGGCGGGCGGCGCGCAGCTCGGGCACGTGTCGGTCATGGTGGGCGACCAGGAGGTCCGGCTCGGCCTCGATGTGCGCGGCACCGCCGAGGTGCTCCGGCTTGGCGGCGAGAAGGTGGTGGTCACCGGCAAGCTCGACATGAAGCTTCAGCCCGGCCAGTCCGCCGAGGCCTCGAAGAAGGAGAAGCCGCTCCTGACGTCCTTCCGCACGCCGCACCGGCGATAGAGCACCCGCATCACGCCCACCCTGCCCGCGCTCCCCGATCGTTACCAGGCCACCCGACTGCTGGGTGAGGGGGCCACGGGCATGGTCTACCATGCGGAGGATCGGCTCCTCGATACCGAGGTGGCCATCAAGGTCGTTAGGCCGAACCTGGCGATCCACCGTCGGTTCCGCGCGAACTTCGCCCGCGAGATCGCCATCAGCGCCCGAATCGTGCACCCGCACGTGGTGCCGGTGGTGGATGCGGGCACCCTGCTCACCGGCGAGCCGTGGGTCGCGCTGGGGTACGCCGTGGGCGGCACGCTCGCCGACCTGCTCCAGGTGCGCCCCCCCATCGCCGAGGCCCTCCGCCTCTTCGACGAAGTGCTCGACGCGCTCTCGGCCATCCACGCCCGCCTGATGCTCCACCAGGACCTCAAGCCGGGAAACGTGCTCCTCCACGCGGGCACGGATGGTCAGGTGCATGCCTGGGTCGCGGACCTCGGCGTGGCCGACGCGCTCGCCGAGCTCAACCGCGACCGGAAGGTCATCTCCGGCACCCCTGGCTACATGGCGCCGGAGCAGCTGCTGGGCCGCACGCAGGACCTCGGCCCGTGGACCGACCTCTACGCGCTCGGCCTGATGCTCTACGAGACCTTCTCGGGCGAGCGGCCCCATCGGGGAGAAGGGCGCCAGGAGCTCCTCGAGGCCCGGCTGCGCCCGCCACCGAGGCTGGTGGCCTCGGAGGATGTGCCGCCGGCGCTGGTGGAGCTGGTGGCCGCCCTGATGGACCCGGAGCCCCGCCAACGTTTCGACCGGGCCGCCGATGTGCGGCGGGCGCTGCGCGATGCGGTGCAGGGCATCTCCTTCCGCGGTCGAGTGCGCGGCACCGCCCCGGGCCAACGCACCAACGCCTCAACCGGCCCGGCGCTCTCCACGGGCGAGTACCCGCTCTCGGCCCCCGAACCGCGGGGCCCCCGGCCGGAGGGCACCCCCCGCTGGAACCGCGTGGCCCCCGACGCCATCCCCGCCGTCCCGCCGCCCGAGCGGGGCTGGGACTCCATCTCCCGGCATTCGCTGCCGGTCTTCGCGCTCCGCGAAATTCCCATGGTGGGGCGCGAGCGCGAACGGAAGATCCTCTGGGATGCCGCCCGCGAGGTCATCGCGCTCAACGAGCCGCGCGTGGTCCTCGTGGTCGGCGAAACCGGCAGCGGCAAGTCGCGCCTCGCCCGTTCCATCTCGCTGGCCCTCGAGGAGGGCGGCTGGATGGAGGTCGTTCGCCTCCGGTACCGTACACCGGCTTCGATGGACGATGGTTACCGCGGCGCCGTACGAGACATCCTCGTGCCGTGGAATGATACACGTCAAGGTATCGAACACCGACTCGCAAGGTGGATCGCCCGGGATCGCAAGGTGCTCGCCGAGTCGGTGCACGAGGAGGCGAGCGTGCTCGCCCGATGGTGCGGCTACCTCGGCGAAGGCGAGGCGCCGGTCAGTGATGCAGTGGCGCTCGCCTTCCTGTATCGGTACCTCGACTCGCGAGCCTGGCGCGGTGGGAGCTGCCTCGTACTCGAGGATGTGCACCTCGCCCAGGCGGCGGGCGATGGCCTCGCGATCGCGGAGGCTTTGCTCGACCGCACGGTGGGGGAGCGCCCGGTCCTGGTCATCTGCACGGTGGCGGCGGAAGCCATCAGCAGCGACGAGTCGGTGCGGCGCAAGGTGGAGGGGCTGCAGGAGCGGGGAGCCCGCCGGATCGGGCTTCGCAAGCTGAACCTCACCGAGACCCGGCGGGTGGTCCAGGAGTCCCTGGCGCTCGACTCGGAGCTCGCGCGCCTCCTGTCCATCGAGTACGAAGGCGACCCGCGCGGCGCCGGGCTGCTCATGCGCGAGTGGGCCGCCCGCCGGCTGCTCCAGCTCAACGATCGTGGCCAGTACGCGTTGCGGCCCGAGGTGGCCCTCGCCGAAGCCATCCCCGACGACCACGGCACTCTCGTGCTGCGTCGGCTCACCGCAGCGCTCGCCAGCTGCGCCGATCCTGCCGCCGCCCGCGAGGCCCTTGCCGTCTGCCTCCTCGCCGGCCCCGAGCCCCCCGTGGCGCTCGTTCGCGCCGTCAACGACGCGGGGGTGGATGCCCTGCTCGCCACCGGGCTCGTCGTGGAAGAGGTCGCTTCGCTCGTCATCGAGTCGTCCAGCCTGCGCGACGCTGCCCTGCGGCAGCTCCAAACCGAGCAGGCGCTGCCCGACCTGCACCGACGCATCGGCGATGCATGGGCGGCGCTCGGGGCCAGCACCGGCCTCGACGTAGACCTGCGCCTCGGCATGCATCGCCACCGTGCGGGCGACAGCCTCGCCGCGCTGGTGCCGCTGCTCCGCGCCGTCTCGCGGATGAACGGCGGAGGCCGGGCGCGCGATGCCCTCCCCGCGGCCGTGATCGCGATCGAAGCGGCCGATGCGGCCGGATCGCCGGCAGCGCGGCTGGAGGCCCGTCGGGTGCACGCGGAGTCGCTGCTCGAGTGCGGCCAGCTCGACCGCTCCCTGTCGCTCATCGACCACGCGCTGGGCACGATCGAGGGGGATCGCCTGGCCCGTGCGCGGCTCCGCGTCCTCCGCAGTCGGGCTGCGCGCAAGCTGGGCGATCTGGAGTTGGCGAAGAAGGAGCTGGAGGGCGCCTACACCACCTTCGAGTCCCTGCGGGACCGGGCGGGGCTGCAGGAGGTGGCAGGCCAGCGGGCGAGGGTAGCGCGCGCGGAGGGGCGACACAGCCGTGCGTTGGCCCATTGGGGGGAGATGCTCCGGCTCAACCGTGGCGAGCTCGTCCTCGAAGCCGAGGCGCTCAACGGCCTCGTGGAGGCCATGCTGGACTCTGGCCAGGTAGACCACGTTGAAAAGCAGGTTGAACGGCTGCAGCGGGTGAGTCGAGCCAGCGGTGATACACGACGTATCGCGGAAGCCACGTGCAGCTGGGGCATGCTCCACCTCGCCCGAGGGGAGCCCGAGCGGGCGCGTCACGATCTCGAAGCGGCGGCCGCGATTGCGGCCACTCTCGGAGCGGACCGCTTGCAGATGCGTTGCCGGCTCATGCTCATCGAGCTGGAGCAGCGGGCTGGAAACCTCGATGCAGCCGACGAGATCGCGCGATGGGCGCTCCGGTTCGCCGAGGAACGGGGTCACCACACGGCCCGGGCGCAGGCGGCCATCCGCCTATCGATGCTGGGCGTTGCCCGCGGGGACTCATCACGGGTCCGCGGTGATCTCGAGGTGGCAGAGTCTTCGTTGCAGACCAACCCCCGCCACCAGCTCTGGATGCACTTCGGGGTGCTCCGGGCGGCATTGGCGGCGGAGGATGGGGATGAGCGCGTGTGCCGGGCCTGGTGGTCGGTGAGCCGCGAGCGCGGGCTTGAGCTGCGCTGCAGCGAGGACCTCCGGCCCGTGTTGCACTGGTTGTGCGAGCGCGCCGCGGCGAAGGGGTGGACCGACATCGTGGCGAAGGCGGCGGCGGTGGCCGCGCGGGACACGGGCGCGCTCCCCGCGCACCGCTCCCCGATGGCGCGCTCCCTGGTGTGAGGCCTCAGCGGGTCATGGCGTGGAAGAAGTCATCGGGGAGGGGAGAGTCCCACGAGAGGCGCGCCTGGGCGTTGGGGGCGCGCAGGCCGAGGTGGGTGGCGTGCAACATGAGCCTCGGCGCCCGCGTTCTTCCGTAGAGGGGGTCACCGGCGATGGGGTGGCCGAGATGGGCGAGGTGGAGCCGCACCTGGTGCGTGCGCCCGGTGCTGAGCACGGCCTCCACGAGGCTCCCCCCGCTGCGATGTTCGAGGAGCCGGAAGTTCGTCTGGGCGCGCCGGGCCTCCGGATGCGAGAGCGGCACCACGCCGCGTAGCCCGTCGCCCCGATCGCGAACCAGCCCCGTCTCCACGGTGCGCTCGCCGGCCGGGAAGCGCCCGCGAACCCACGCGATGTATCGGCGGTCGATGGTGTGCTCCTCGAACTGCGCCTTCAGGTCGAACTGGGCGCGCTCGTGGAGGGCAACACACATGAGCCCCGACGTGCCCTCGTCGATGCGGTGCACCGCGAGCGCCGACCCGAACCAGCGGCGTACCTCACCCAGTACGCTGGACTCACGGCGGCCCGGCGCCGGAACGGAGAGCACACCCGAGGGCTTGAATATGATACAATATGATGTATCGCGGGCCACCACGGCCGGTTGGAGGCGGGGATTGAAGCGTGGGCGTGAGTCCTCGAGCCGAAGCGCGGGGCTCACGCGGCGTCGGGGATCGGTCACCGGCGTGGCGGCGTCCCACACCTTTCCGGCGGCCAGACGGTCGTGCGCCTCGCGCGAGCTGAGACCCCGGGCCCGCAGCCAGCTGCCCACATCCTGCAGGTTGGAGTCGTCGGTCCCCATTTTTCATGGCATAACGGGAAACCCGAGGTGCTCATGCTCCGTATTTCGCTTCTCACGGCACTTGTCCTGGTTGGTTGTGACGCAGCCACCGACACGGGGAAAGACGACACGGGCTTTGTGGTTGAGACCGGAAACGTGGACGACACGGCGGACAGCGGTGAAACGGGGGAAACGGGCGAAACGGGCCTCACCGACCAAGATGGCGACGGGTACGCCGCGGAAGGCGGGGATTGCAACGACGCCGATCCCGCCGTCAATCCCGGCGCGGAGGAGGTCTGGTACGACGGTGTGGACCAGAACTGCGACGAGAACGACGCCGACCAGGATGGGGACGGCTACGCGCTCAGCGGCTTCGGGGGCACCGACTGCGACGATGCCGACGCCAGCATCTCCCCCGGCGCCGCCGAAGTGTGCGATGGCGTGGACCAGGACTGCGACGGTCTGGTGGACGAAGAAGCGGCAGACTTCTGGTTCAAGGATGGTGATGGTGACGGGTACGGCGATCCTGCCATCGCGCTCGAGGGGTGCACCGGCGCCGCGGGCTACGTCAGCAACGCGGACGACTGCGACGACGAGGCGGCGGAGGTGAACGCCGGCGCCGAAGAGATCTGCGACGGCAAGGACAACAACTGCAGCGGCGCCGTGGATGAGGACATCCCCACGCTGGCCTGGTACCTCGATGGTGATGGCGATGGCCACGGCAGCAGCGGGGGGTTTCTGGAGAGCTGCTACCAGCCGGCCGGCTACGCCGAGAGCTGGCGCGACTGCGACGATGCCGATCCCGGCGTGAACCCCGACGCCGCCGAGGTCTGCGACGGCAAGGACAACGACTGCGACGGGTCGGTCGACCCCGACGACAGCGTGGACGCCACCACCTACTACACGGACGCCGATGCCGACGGGCACGGGGATCCCGGCACCGCCTGGACCACCTGTACCGCGCCGGCGGACCCCTGCGTGGTGGGCGACGACTGCGATGACGCGGCGGCGGATGTGAACCCCGACGCGCTCGAGTCCTGCAACACCGCCGATGACGACTGCGATGGCGCGGTCGACGAAGCCGGCGCCGACGGCGAGATCGCCTGGTACGCCGACGTCGATCTCGATGGATACGGGGATGCCGCCTCCTCCTCGCTGGCCTGTGCGGCGCCCGCCGGCACCGTGGCCGACAACACCGACTGCGACGACGGCAGCTCCGCGGTCAACCCGGCCGGCACCGAGGCGTGCAACGGCGGGGATGACGACTGTGATGGCGCGGTCGATGAAGCCGGCGCCACCGGTGAGGCGGACTGGTACACCGACGCGGACAGCGATGGCTACGGCGATGACGCTTCGCTCACCTCCGCGTGTGATGCGCCGAGCGGCGGCGTCGGCACGGGCGGGGACTGCGACGATGCCGATGCCACCGTGTCACCCGGCGCCACCGAGCTCTGCGACGGGGTCGACCAGGACTGCGACGGCTCCGCGAGCGACGACGTCGGCACTGCTCTCTGGACTGATACATCCGGCTCAACGGATGTATCAGGCGTGCTCACCGCCGGAACGGTTGCCTCTCCCGTCTCCATCGGGGATGCTGCATCGTCGGCGCTGGTGGTGAGCGACGGCACGCTCACCCTCTGCGATGGCACCTGGTACGCCCGGATCACGCTGACCAATCCCGCTTCGAACATCACGGTTCGCGGCCGCAATGGCGCCGGCTCCACCACCCTCACCACGGCGCACGACCTCGGCGGCCCGAACGCCTCGGTCGTTTCGGTGACCGACAGCACGCTCACGCTCGATGGCCTCACCATCACGGGCGGAAACGGCACCTCCTCCAACGCCGGTGGTGGCATCGCGCTCTCTCGCGCCACCAGCTACGGCGGGCTGCCCTCCGAGCCCACGGTGACCGTCATCGACTCGGTCGTGACCGGCAACTCTACGCGGTACGGCGGCGGCGCGGCCATCTTCGGCTACGGCTGGCTCGAGCTCGTGGACAGCACGATCGAAGACAACACGGCTTCGGTGACCGGTGGTGGCGTTTGGGTGCAGAACGTCGGGATGTTGAGCTGCGAGGCCACGTCCCTCGGCGCGGCCGGCATCGTCGCCAACACTGCGCCGATCGGCGGCGGCGCATACCTCTCTTCGAAGTACTACGGCGATGTGTCGTCGGTCGGTTGCGACTGGGGTGACGATGGCTCGGGTGATGACAACAGCGCCTACGACATCCAGCAGAACCCGTCGACCACCGATTCGTACTGCTACCCCAACGCGGCCACCCTCAGCGACAGCGTCGTGTGTACGTACGGCACCTGCACGGCCACCACCGACAGCCCCTGCCCCTGAGGCCCGAGCGGCGGCCTACGGCCTGACTGGCTGCCCCACCCCCGCCCGCATGGGCAGGGGGCGCGGCCGCTCCCACTACCAGAGCAGGCCGGGCTTGGAGTTGGTGTACGCGTGGCACACCTGGGTGAGCATGGCGCCGAGGTCCGAAGGGTCGGGCGACTCGAGGAAGAGGCCATTGCCCGCCGTGAGGTCGACCATGAACGCGGTCTGCGTCGGATCACTGTCCTCGTTGTAGAACACCGTGTACACGTCGTAGCCCTTCGCATCCATCTCATCGCGGAGCGTGAGGGCAGCGGTCTTGAGCTTGGCGGTGCTGGGACGATCACGCCAGATGGGGCAGAAACGCGAGGCCGAGTTCGACAGGTACTTGCCCTTGGTTTTCGCGCAGACCGCGTAGTTGTACGTCGGCGCACCATCGCTCACCAGCAGGGCGGCCCGGCCGACCTCGGGCTCGGAGGTGGAGGCGGTGAGGATTTCGTCGGCCGCGAACAGACCGGAGGCGATGTTGGTGTTCAGGCAGGACGGCATACCCGGGTTGTCGCAGATGTTGATCGAGCTGATCTTGCTGGTGACCGTGGCGTAGGAGGAGGCGTAGGTGACGAGCTGGGCGGGCGCGAGGAGGTTCTTCTCGAGGCCGGAGAAGGCCACCAGACCCACCTTCGACTCCGGATCAGCCTTGCCGTGGATGCAATCCACCAGCGCCTGATCCGCGCGGCGGGCGAGGGCGATCTCGGCCCGGAAGCTCGTGGTGACGTCCTGGACGATGACCAGATCGGGCACGCGCCCCTGCGCGGGGGCGCCGCCGCCGGCCTGCGCCACAAGGTCTACGCTGGGGAAGCCGAAGATGGAGCTGATGGGCGTTTCGAGCGTGTACCGGGCGGTGACCTTCACCGCGTCTGAATCGGCCACCACGCCGGGCGTGAACGACCCGCTGTCGTTGTCCCACTTGCCGACGATGACCTCGCTCGAGGAGAGGTTGATCGAATCGCCGCGGATGCTCACCCGCGAGGCGAAGGCGGTGGCCCGGTCACGGACCTCGGTTTCGTCGGGGAGGGCACTGGCGCCGGCCATCGCCGCCGCATCGGCCGCAATCTGGAGCTCGGCACGCGCGGAGGAGACGGCGCCATAGTCCACGCCCAGCGCCACGAACGCCAGCATGGCCATGAAGCAGATCACGACGATGACGAAGGTGGAGCCCCGGCGCGAGCGGCGGAGGGAACGGCGGGCGGCGGCGGGCGGGTGGTTCAGCATCCGGTCACGTTGGTAAGGAAGGCGATCGCGTTCACGTCGTAGAGATCGGGCGTGGCCACGAGCCCCGCGAGTGGATCGAACTCGATCGTGGGCGAAAGCGTGAGGGCACAGGCCCCGGACACGTTTTCGATGGAAGGAGTGACCTCGGCGGCCGTGACCGTGATGCCCACATCGGCCAGCGACGAGACGATCTGACTGGCGGCGAGCGACTTGCAGGAGCTGCAGTCGCCCGCGAGGTCGGTGGAGTCCGGCGTTTGCATCGCCCCGAGCCGCATCGACTCGCGCACCGCGTTGACCACCATCGACTGCCGGAGGAAGTACCACCCATAGTCGACGAGGCCGAGCAGGAGCATCGAGAGGATGGGCAGCGTAAGCGCAAATTCCACGGCCTGACTGCCACGACGGCTGGACCGGCCGGACTTCCGGAGGTGGATCATGCGTACCCCAGAGGGAGGATGCCCCAGTTCGGGCGGGTCCGCAAGAGGGCCAGGCCACATTGGGCGCACGCTTGCTGCCGCTACGGGCGGTGGGGGCCGATCCAGATGACGACGCCCGCCCGGACATCCCAGGTGTAGGCGAGGACCGGGAGGCGGTCCATGTAGCCGGGCCAGAACCACCCGCCGGTTTCGACGAACCAGCCGCCGATGGTCCACGTGCGGTTGTCGAACCCGAGGACCGACCGCACGCCGAACTCGGGCACGACCTCGCCGCCGGTGATCAGGCCCTGGCTGAACCACAGGGAGGGCCCGACCTTCAGCCGCACCGCCCAGGGCGATCCGGCGAGCGGCGCGTGCATGGTGGCGACGACATCGAGGATGGGGCCGCCCACCACCGCCGTGGCGCTGTCGGATGGATCCCACGCGCCGACCTCGGCGCCCACCCCGAACAGGCTCACGACGGGAACGTCGATGCCCGCGGCGTACCCTAGGGCCGGAGAGACACCATTCCCGGTGGGCCGCAGGGCGAGCTCGGTTGCCCCGAAGAGCGAGATCTGGTCGCGCGAGCCGCGCTCGCGGAGGAGGCGTCGCGCCTTTTCGGCTTCCGCCCGCACGGGGGCCGTGAGGGTGTCGTCGTCGTCATCGAGAAGGTGGGTGTACACTGCGTCGGCCTGTTCCCGTTCGCCGAGCCGCGCGAGGGCGTGCCCCTCGAGGAGGCGCGCCGGACCGAGCGCGGGGTCGATCGCCAACGCTGCCCGGGTCTGCCGGAGCGCGTTCCAGGCCTGGCCGCGGTTCCAGGCCTCCAAGGCCTCCAGGTACAGCGGCACCGCGTCTTCGAGGGGCCGCGGCGGCTCGGGTGGGGGTTTCGACGATTCGGGGGCTGCCGCTTCGGCTGCGGGCGGCGCTTCGACCGCGGCGCCGCCTTCCTGGGCTCCGGCGGGCATCGATAGGTAGAGGGCAGCCGGCAACATCACAAAATGACATTAACCCCGGGCGGACTCGCCCAGCGTGTGTCAAGCTGTGGTCGGGCACTGAAGGAGCGCTATGCGCCACGTCATCATTCCGTTTTCCTTCCTGCTCCTTGCCGCCTGCTCCAGCGGGCTCACCGAGTCCACCTTCCCGACCGGCTCTCAAACGGCGATCAGCAGCCGCGATCTCGGCGCCGTCTTGGTGGTCGACGAGGATCATGGCGCCGTTTCCCGCTTCGTGGTGGCCGATGGCTCGGTGACCTCCGTCGAGGTGGGCGGGCAGCCGGAGCGGATCGCGCGTTCGGGCAACCGGGTCTTCGTCACGCTGCGGGCGGAGGGCGCGGTGGCGGTGCTCCGGGATGAGGGCGGCAAGCTGAGCTTCGAGGAGCGCATCGAGGTCGGGGCCGAGCCCGTGGGCATCGTGGCCCGCGAAGATGGCTCCCGCGTGTACGTGGCGCTGAGCCAGGAGAACGCGGTCGTGGAGCTCGATGGCGAGAGCCTTGCCGAGCTCCAGCGCTGGTCGGTGCCGGGCCAGCCGAGCTGGCTCGCGTTGCACCCCTCGGGCGGGGCCGTGTTCGTCGCCAGCGCGATGGGCGGCACCCTTACGCGGATCGATGTGGCCGCCTCCACCACCAGCACGGTTGAGCTCCCTCGCATGACCGGCGCCGGCACCGATGGCACCGATCGCCTCACGCCCCGCCTCACGGGCGACCCATGGATTTCCAGCGATGGCGAAACGCTCGGCGTGCCGGGCCTGTTCGTTGACAACACCACGCCCGCCGAGGACCCCGACGAGGGCAGCGTCGTCGTCTCCTCCGGATACGCCTCCTCCAACGCCATCGTCACCAGCCGCTTCAACCCGGCCATGGTGGTTGTGGAGCTCGATTCCACCGGCGGCGTGGCGGGCGATGCGAAGGCGATGTTCCTCGTCGGCACCTCGCCGATCAAGAAGGGTGGCGAGATCGTTCGCAGCTACCCCACCAGCGTCACCATGGCGCCGCGCGGCGATGTGGCGGTGGTCACCATGGAATCCTCGTCCACGGCGGTCGTCGTGTCGCTGCAGCCGCTCGATGATGGCGAGTCCACCGCGGGCGATACCGGGTTCAGCACCGTCAGCCCGCTCGACGATGGCTTCAGCCTCGCCGCGGCGGTGTTCACGTCGATGTCGGCCGGCCCGCATGGCGCCGTCTTCCTCAACGACGACACCGCCTACGTCGACAACTTCCTCGATCGCAGCCTGCGCGAGCTCGATGTGGGCGCCGCCCGCGAGAGCGTCAACACGCGCCTCGCCAGCCCCTCGGGCGACTTCACGGCCTCGATGGAAGGCGGCACCGTGCACGAGGGCATCAGCGAGCCGATGGACGAGGAGTTCGAGGCTGGTCGCAAGCTGTTCTACTCGGCCGTGAGCTCCCGGATGGCCGCGGATGGGTCGGGCGTGTCCTGCTCCACTTGCCACTTCGATGGTCGCAACGACGGCCTGACGTGGACCTTCTCCGACTCCGTGCGGCAGACCCCCTCGCTCGCCGCCGCCGTCGCCGAAACCGCGCCCTACACCTGGACCAACGGGGTGGACACGGTGGCCGCCGAGGCGCTCGTCACCAGCCAGGGCCGCATGGGCGGCGATTCGCTCTCCACCGCCGATGCCCGCTCGATCGAGGCCTTCATCACGGGGATTCCGGAGGTGCGCGTGGCCCGGGCTTCGCTGGATGCGGCCTCCGTGGAGCGCGGCCGGGCGCTGTTCGAGAGCGACAGCGTGGGTTGCGCGGGCTGCCACCCGGCGCCGCTGTACACCGACAACCAGAACCACGACATCTACGGGCTCGGCGGCGTGAACACGCCCTCGCTCGTGGGCATCGCGGCCAGCGCGCCCTACCTGCACAACGGTTCGGCCGGCACGCTTCGCGATGTGCTCTTGTCGGCGTCCGAAGGCGCCATGGGCACCACCGGCTTCCTGAGCGAAGCCGAGCTGGATGACCTCGAGACCTTCGTCCAGAGCCTCTAGGTCGGATCGAGCACAGGGCGCTCCCGCGCCGCGTCGATCCGCATGGCGTCGTGGTACACGACGACGGGGACGGCAAAAACCACGATCTGCGCGAGCACCGGCCACGGTGCCTCGAGCAGCGTGAGCGCAACGCCGGCCACCGAGGGCTCCGGGAGGATCGCCATCACCACGGCGCCGAGAAGATCGACGGCCGAGCCGGGCGAGCTGGTCAGCCTGGCGACGAGGTCCGTGAGCCCGCCGAGGTTCACCGCCGGGCTCAGCATCGCGTTGACGGTGCTGAGCACGGTATCGATCACGGCCGTGGCGAGGAGAAGGCCGGTGCTCACGATGGCCATGGGCACGCCGAGCTTTCCGCCGTGCGGACCCACGGAGAAGCCCAGCTTTCCCGCTCGGGATATCGCCGACATGCCCGTGGCGCGCTCGTAGGCGTCGGAAGGGGCGAACCCGAATGGAAGCAGCAGGAAACACCCGCCGATGAACCAGAGCCGGTGGGCGGTGCTGACCAGGAACGCGGACACCAGCCAGCTCAACTGGAGGCGCCAGGCAAGTGTGCGGCGGAGACCCTCGGCAATGCCCGCGGGGCGCCCCGCGGCCACCTCCGAGATCACCAGGAAACCCCACGCCACCGCCACGAGCTGCATGGTGAGCGAGAACATCAGGCCGATGAGCCCGGCCATGGCGAGCGCCTGCACGCCGAGCGGCTCCATGCCTCCGCCGGCCGTGAGCTCCGCGTAGTACCCCCGCGCGGAGTACCGCAACCAGGCCTCCGGGAGCTCGCCGATCACCGAGAGGAGCGCGACGGGGAGGATCCACGCCGGCGCGCTGGTCCACACGATGCGGAGCGAGGCCGAGAGGGCGGCGAGGGAGTCGGTGGCGGGGGTTTTCACTCGGCGAGCGTATCAAGAAACCGCTGTGGCCTTCGCAACCGTACCCTCCGCCCTCGGTGGGATAGCAAGGGGTGTGCGCGTGGAATGGCGAGGGCTGTGGAGCTACCGGGAGGCGCTGGAGGCCCAGCGTCGGGAGCGGGAGGAGGTCATCGCCGGCCGCGCCGGTCCGGTGTTGTGGTTGCTCGAGCACCCGCCGGTGATCACCGTCGGGCGGCGGGGGGCGGTGGTCGACGAGGCCCGCATCGCGCAGGCCGGCTTCGAGCTCGTGGCCACCGAGCGCGGTGGCCTGGCCACCTGCCACGAGCCGGGGCAGCTCGTCGGCTACCTGATCCGCGATGTCTCCGCCGAGGGCGTGCGCTGCACCGTACACGCGATTGAAGGCGGCCTGATCGACTGGCTGGCGGGCGCGGGCATGGCGGCCACACGCCGGTCCGATGCGCCGGGCGTGTGGGTGGGGGGGGACAAGGTGGCGGCGCTCGGCCTGCATGTCCGGCGCGGCGTGACGATGCATGGGTTCGCCGTGAACCTCTGCAACGACCTGCGCGGATTTTCGCTGATCACGCCCTGCGGGATCACCGACGGTGGGGTAACGAGCGTGGAGCGCTGTGCCGGTTCAAGCAGCACTCCCGCCGAGGCCTGGCGCGGTGTGGCGGAGTGCGTGGTCCGCGCATTCTCCTCCCTTGACAGCCCCCGGTGCAAGGGGTAGAACGCCGGGCTCTCTGGCACGTAGCTCAGCGGCAGAGCACCGCCCTGACACGGCGGGGGTCGTGGGTTCAAATCCCTCCGTGCCAACCACTTCCCAGCTTCCATCTTCCACCCGTAACAAGGAGAATTTTTGCGCGGCCCACATCGGCGTGATGCCATGCAGTCCCCCCCCGAACGCAACGAGCCTCGTGTAAACGAGCGAATTCGTGTACCTGTCATCCTGCTGATCGACGACGCCGGCGAAAAGCTCGGCGAGATGAGCACGATCGATGCGCTGGCGCTCGCGCGGGAACGGGGCATGGACCTCGTGGAGGTGGCGCCGATGGCGCGGCCTCCCGTCTGTCGGATCGCCGACTTCGGAAAGCTCAAGTATGAGCGGAAGAAGCGCGAGGCCGAAGCCCGCAAGAATCAAGTGATTGTCGAGATCAAGGAGATCAAGCTCCGCCCCAAGACCGATGACCACGACTTCGACGTGAAGCTGCGGGCCGCTGAGCGGTTCCTGGCGGAGGGCGACAAGGTCAAGATCACGGTGCGGTTCCGCGGCCGCGAGATCGCTCACCGAGACATCGGTGAGGATCAGTGCCGGCAGTTCGCAGATCGTCTCGGCGCCCAGGCCATCGTAGAACAGAACCCCCGGATGGATGGCAAGCAGATGTTCATGCTGCTGGCCCCCGGCAAGAAAAAGTAGGAGATTCCATGCCCAAGATGAAGACCAATCGCGCCGCCGCCAAGCGCTTCAGCAAGACCGGCTCCGGCAAGATCAAGTACAAGAAGCGCGGCCTGCGCCACTGCCTCGAGCACAAGTCGAAGGACGCCAAGCGTGGCCTTCGCAAGGCCGGCTACATCGACGACACCAACCACAAGCAGGTCGCGGCCCTCATCCCGTACCTGTAGGGTTCCCCTTTCCCACCCGCCGCTACCGCACTCCTGCTGGGAACCGGTTCACTCCAAGAGGTAAAACATGGCACGCATCAAGCGGGCTGCAATTTCTCGCGTTCGGAAGAACCGTCTCTACAAGCGCGTCAAGGGCTTCTTCCTCGGCCGCCAGCGCCTGCGTCAGGCCATGGAGCACAGCGACCGCGCGAAGCGGTTCGCGTTCGCCGGCCGCAAGCAGAAGAAGCGTCATTTCCGCGGTCTCTGGATCGCGCGCATCAACGCCGCGCTCGCGCCGAAGGGCATCTCCTACAGCCGCTTCATCAACAGCCTCTCCAAGGCGAACGTGAAGCTCGATCGCAAGATCCTGGCCGACCTCGCGCTGAACGATCCCGCGGGCTTCGATGCGGTCGTGGCGCGGGTGCAGGCGTCGGTCTGATCATGCTCTGGCTCGCTCTCACCCTCGTCGCGTGCGATGAGGAGTCGGAGACGAGCTGGAAGCAGTACAACGCCGACGGCGATGAGGTTTCCATCGCGGTCGGCGCCGCCGAACTCCAGCCGGCCGTGAGCACCATCCTCCACAGCTCCACAGGGCAGGTGGAGGTCGGGGAAGCCTCGGTCGATCCGGGCGGCGGCCCCATCGGGTCTCTGCACACGGTGCTCGTCACCGTGAGCGCCGACTATGCGGCGGATGTCGGGCGCGTGAGCGTCCGCACCGACTCGGGCGATCGTGAGGTCGACGAGTTCGACCTCGAGGCCGACTCCACCGGAACCGGCATCTTCAAGGCCGAGCTCCGCACAGTGGGCGCGAAGGATGAAACCCGCACCGACACCCTCACGTTCCGTCTGTGGACGGCAACGAGCGAGGGAGACAGTGCCGAGTAGCGCTCGGCCCCGTCAGCCTGCGCTCACCAAGGCGCGGCTGGTGGACCAGCTTCGCGAGCGCATCGGCCTGCCCCGCCAGGACGCCACCGTGCTGGTGGAGGGGCTCCTCGATGCGCTGAAGGAGTCGCTGGAGGCCGGAGAGACCGTGAAGGTCAGCGGCTTCGGCAACTTCGTGGTGCGCACCAAGCACGCGCGGCGCGGTCGCAACCCCCACTCGGGCGAGGCGATCACGCTGCCGGGGCGTCGGGTGCTCACGTTCAAGGCCTCCCGACTGCTGCGCGAGGTCCTGCAGAAGCCGGATCCGAAGTGACCGAGCTGCCCGACAAGCTGTTCTTCCGGATCGGCGAGGTCGCCGAGTTGGTGGGCGTGGAGCCGCACGTGCTGCGCTACTGGGAAACGGAGTTCAAGCTCCGGCCCCAGCGGTCCACCGCGGGGCAGCGCCTGTACCGTCGTCAGGAGGTGGCGCGTTTCTTGAAGGTGCGGCAGCTCCTGCACGAGGAGGGCTACACCATCGCGGGCGCGCGGAAGGCGCTGGCCGAGGCCAGCGGCGAGGCGCCGCCCAAGCCCACCGTGGGCGTAGAAATGGAGGCGTTGCGGGATGCGTTGCGTCGGGTGCGCAAGCTGCGCGCCGCCATCGTGGCGCTGTCGGCCGACATGCACGCTTGACGGCGGCCGGGAAGAAGATAGAACGGCGGCGGCCCCGGGGTATAGCTCAGCCTGGTAGAGCGCTTGAATGGGGTTCAAGAGGCCGCACGTTCGAATCGTGTTACCCCGACCACCACTGTGAAGGCCCGTTGGAATCGCGAGATTCTGCGGGCCTTTCTGGTTTTTCGGGTGCGGAGTCGGCGTTGACGGGAGGCGCGGAGCTGCGGCCGTGATGGGGCGGCGGGCGGCGAGGGGCGGAGGCGGGCGCTGGCGGCGGGCGCAGGCGGCGGGCGGCGCGGGGCGGCG
>CAISIK010000121.1 GCA_903885375.1 uncultured Pseudomonadota bacterium | reverse complement strand
CCTCCGCCACCACGCCCACATCATCGAAATCGAGGGGCCCAGCTACCGCGATCCGAAGGCCCGTCAGGCGGCGGCCGCGTGAGCCCAGGGTGGATCAGCTTGGCCGAGCTGAAGGTGGATCAGTATGGCCGGTCCTTGACACACCATTCCGAGCCGTGGGCTACGCTCTCGCGATGTTGCTCCTCCTCCTTTCCCACGCGCTGGCCGAATGTCCGCGGATGTTCGACACGAACGACATCCTCGAAGCCGCCAACTCCGCCGAGTCGGCGTTCACAAAGGTAAATAAGCCAGCGTTCGCGGAGGGACGGGCAGCCATGGAGGATCGGACGGCGTGCGCCTCGGAGGTGCTCAGCGTGAACGCACAGGCGCGGATTCATCGGGTGGAGACGCTAGGCGCGTTCCTCGACGGGCGCCTCGACCGCGTTCCGCTCGCCCTGGCCGGAGTGTTTGCCACGGAGCCTGGGCATCAGATTCCTTCCTCCCTCCTACCAGATGGTCACCCGATCCGCGGTCAGGTAACGGCGGCCATGTTGTACTTGCACGACGACCTGGGCGCCGACCTGCCGAAGCCGGGTTCCGGCTGGATCGAGGCGGATGGAACGCACGTGCTTCGCGCCCCGTCGTTGCGCGCTGCGATCCTCCAGCAGCTCGACGGGCAGGGCGCGGTGCTCGCGACGCATTACCGTTGGCCGGACGAAGCGGGCTTCGAATGGGTGGTTCCGGTGGCCGGTGCGTCGGTCGCGGCAGCAAACCTGCGTTCTACGACGGCGACGGTGGCGCGACCCCCACCGGGCGAGTGGGCGCATCGAGCGCCGTGGCTGGTGCTCTCTGGAGCTTCGCTCATCACGTCGGGGGTGCTGTACGCGCTCGCCGCCGAAGGGCGGGCGGATTTTGACGCGCAGCCGGCGCTGGACGGTTCGGTGGGGGACGAAGAACGTGCGAGCTATCGGGCAAAACTGGAAGGCATGGCGACGGGCACGAACGGACTCAGCTATGGCTGCTACGTGGCCGCGGGCGCGGGCGTGGCCTTCGGAGCGGTTGCGGCGGTGACGTGGTGATCGCGCTCTGGCTGGCGGGGTGTACGCTCATTTTACCCGCGGAGATCACGGAGAAGGTGGGCGTTGCGGACGAGTCGGCCACCTGCGAGGACGGCACGGCGGAAGCGCCGATCTGGTTCGAGGACGCGGACGAGGACGGCTTCGGCGACGCCGATAGCTCCATTCAGGCGTGCCTCGCGCCGCCGGGATTCGTCGCCGACGCCACCGATTGCGACGACGCTCTCGGCGCCGTGAGCCCAACGGCTGCCGAAGTGTGCAACGACATCGACGACGATTGCGATGGTGCGATCGACCCAGCCACGGCCGCGGACGCCGCGACCTGGTACGCGGACAGCGACGGCGACACCTATGGGGACGCGAGTGTCACGTTGGCGAGCTGCGACGCGCCTAGCGGCTACGTTGCCGATGCCACCGACTGCGACGATGCGGACGACACGCTGTACGCCGACGCGGATGGGGACGGTGTGTGCGACCCTGCGTTCATCGACTACACGACCGACTATGGCTCGTTGATGGTCGCGATCCCGGGCGGCACGTTCTCGATGGGGGGAGGGCGGGGCGACTCAGGCGGTGCCTACACCGACCACGACGTGACGTTGACCCACGACTTCTGGATCGGGGAAACAGAGATCACCCGTGGGGCGTGGGAGTCGTGGAGCGGGGGATCGGGGTGGACGTATTCAAGCCTGCCGTCGTTCCCCTGCACGACGTCGACCACGACCGCGGATTGCCCCGCCGAAACCGTCTCCTGGTACGATGTGGCGCAGTATGCGAATGCGCTGTCAACGGCCGAGGGCCTCGCGAATTGCTATCTCGCGGACGGTACGGATATGGCGACGGCCTACCTTGCCGATCCGTACTCCTGCCCTGGCTACCGCCTGCCGACCGAGGCGGAGTGGGAGTACGCGGCGCGGGCGGGGGTGAACACGATGTACGCCGGGTCGAACACGGCGGCGGATGTGGCGTGGACGTACGCAAACGCCTATTCGATGGGCAGCTACGCGCACGAGTCTTGCTCGCTGTCTGCCAACGCGTGGGGCTTGTGCGACATGAGCGGGAACGTTTGGGAGTGGACGAACGACTGGTACGATGGGGCGTATGGGGGCTACGCCAGCGGCGTCGCAAGCGCTGATCCGCCCGGCCCGTCGTCGGGCTCCTACCGTGTGTTTCGTGGCGGGTGCTTCTTCAACGCCGCGTCGAACGCGGCGGTTGCCTACCGGAGCAGCAGCCCCCCGGCCGCCGCGAACAACACCCTCGGCTTCCGCCTCGCGAGGTCGATCCCTTGATGCTTGGTCGCTTAGTCCCTCGGAATTCTGCGTCTTTACTGGCGTTTGTGGCTGCTTTTGCCTCACCCCCCCCCCACGTGGGAGCGCCAGGCGAGCCAGGCCGTGCGGTAGCCGGCCGGCCGCCTGAGCGCGGAGACGTGGGGGGAGAGCGCGAGGGTGATCGAGCGATCCGGTGGGGGTCAGGGGGCGGCAGCCCCCTGCTGGCGGTGGGCGGTGCCGCGGGTCGGAGCGGTTAAACCGCGCAGATGTTCCGCTCTCCCGCCCCGCGCTCCCCCGCCGCCCCCGCCCCGCGCCCGGATCTCTTGCTCGCTCTCTGGCCCGCGCTGCTCAGCGTCCTGCTCGCCGCGTGCGCCGTGACCGGCAAGACCGACAGCCCGTCTGACGACACTGCCGCGCCCTGCGCCTGCGACGACGGCCTGTACTGCAACGGCGCTGAGACCTGCGACGCTTCCGGCGTCTGCATCGCCGGCGATCCGCCGCAGCCGGATGACGACGGCGACCCGTGTACGCTGCCCACGGTCTGCGACGAAGCGCTCGACGCCTACGCGGTCGAGAACAACGACGCCGATCCCACCTGTGCGCCCCAGAGCGACCCGCCCGTGCTTAACGCCGTCGACTACGGCTTCTGGTACTGGCCCACCAACCATCGCCCCACCGAGACCTGGCCGACCGTCGAGACGGTCATGCACTTCCGCACCGGCGCCTACGGTCTTGCCTTCGACGAAGCCACGGGCGAGTTGCTCCATTTTGGCGCGCTCGAGGACGGCGGGACCGAAGCCGAGTCCTTGCACCGGCCCAACACCGACATCGACGATCTGCTCGACGCCTCCATCCAGTTTGAGGCGGGCGCGGCGGGCTCCGGCATCGTCGCGACCGGCTTTACCGGCGTCTCGGGTGCGACCACCGATCGCGCGCGCATGATCGACGGCGGTCAGTTCATGAATCGCGTCGAGATCCCCGAGCTCAGCTACGCCGCCGACGCGGGCCTCGACGGGCGCGTCGAGATCGCCTCGATGCCCCGGCACGTGGTGTTCACGCACGCGGTGAGCGGAACGTCGTCTGCGGCGACCACCGCGCGGGTGCGCGTGTCCGGCGCGGCGATCGCCGCGCTGCCCAATGTCACCTGGCTGGAGTCCGACCACGCGCTGACGCTGACCGACGACTCCGGCGCGGGCTGGCTGTTCGTGGTGTACGACCAAGACGGCGCGACCACGCGCTTGTCCTTTGATGCAGGCGACGGACCAGAAGCGGTTTTGGTGGCCGAGCGCAGCGTCAGCAGCGCCCCGGACGAAGATCTCAGCGTGTCGCTGCTCGCCGCTCCGCTGTCGGCATTGGGAGACGAAGAGCTCGCGCTGTACCTGCATCCCGACGCGGCCGCGCAGGTTTCGTACACCTTGCTCGACGCGAACGGCGGGGACGTCGGCACGGCGACGCCGATGCCCTGGGACGAGACGCTCGGCGCGTACAACATCAGCCTCGGCACCTTGCAAGACGCCGGCGCCTTCCGGTCGCCGGACTGGGAGGTCGAGTCCACCCACACCCTCTACGGCCGCCACCGCATCGAAGTCGACACCGGCGGCAGCGGCCCGGTCTCGGTCCCGCTCGCGTTTTTTGGCAGCGACAAGGTGACTTGGTACATCACCGGCGGGGTGCCGATCCTGCGTGATGAGAACGGCGAACCCCTCGGCATCCCCGTGCAGATCTCCAAGGACTGGCACGAAGCCGGCAATTATTGGTATCACTTCTACAGCCAGCCCACCTTCGCGGGCACCGGCGCCGACACGATGGAGCTGACCCTCGCATCGTCGCGTTGGGGCGAGGCCTACGCGGCGTCCCACGCCCAACTCAGCCTCATCGGCTACGGAAGCGCCGGCGGACACTGGGACGAGTCCGCGCTTGGTTCCTTCGGGGAGAGCGTCACCTACGATCCCGACGTCGCGCTTGGACGCTCGATGATGGACGACGTGCGGCCGTTCCTCGTGCAAGCGGCGACCAAGTGGAGCTGGACCGGCAACGTCGGGGGCGCGGATTTCCTTCGGTACCTCACCGAGAGCGAGCCCTACTGGCAACGCCGATTGTCCGGCGTCCGTAGCCGCTATCAAGCCGTAGGCCCGGTGCTCACCGACGTCGTGTACGCCGGGGTGAGCAGCGATGGACGCATCCAAGCCGACGTGCGCACCCAACTTGGCGGCGCGAATGATCTCCTGCGGGTGTACTACCAACTCGACTACACCTTCCTCGAGGATGTGTCCTACGATCGCCTCGCGTTCTTCCAGATCGCCGCCGACAACTACGGCGACAACGGGTTCACGCACTACGCCTACGGGAACGCCACCGGGGTGGTGTACGACCAAACCGTGCCCAACCACGGGACGACGGGGTACGCCTCCGACGCCGATCGCGGCATCGCGCTGGAGGGCGAGGCCCCGTGGGTGATGCTCTACGCCAATGAGCGCACCGGCGGCTCGCTCCCCGAGATCTACAGCGACGTCGGCTTTGTCGTACGTGCCTTCGAGGCCAACATCGGCGGCACCGTGCTCACCACGCCGTACATCAACGTGCAACGCACCAACAATGGGCAATCGCAGATGGCGTTCGAACTGGGCCTCCCCTACGAGGACGGCGCCCCCTGGTGCGGTGCGCCGTGCAAAGGGCTCACCGGCTTCATCCCCGCCGGAAGCACCGTCCACGCCATCGTCGAGTACCTCGTGCCGCCGTCGGACCCTACCGTCTACTACGGCCAGAGCGACTACCTCACCGCGCTGCCGGCCAGCACCTTCGGCAGCACCGACATGATGATCGAGCTCGCCGCTGGAAACCAGCTTGCCGTCGAAGCCTCCATCGGGAGCGTCCATCAGGTGCAACCCGTCGAGATCGACGCCGTCCCGGGGGCGATCGCCGCGGAGATCGTGCTCAGCGGCGGGCGAGGCTTGGTGCCGATCACCTTCCGGGGCCTGAACCGCTACGACGGCTGGCAGCTTCAAGCCGAGGACGGCGGGGGCTGGACCCGCGTCGACCAGTCGGTCGTCGGCAACGATTACTGGCAGACCACCTACGACGCCGACGCCGAGACCTACGCGATCACCTTCCTCGTGCCGAACGTAGGGACGGAAAGCTACCGGTTGGCGTGGGTATCTACCGGCTGACACACGACGAGCAAGCACCGGCTTCAGCGCGTCGAACAGCGGCCGCTTGAGGAGGGTCACGGGCAACGCCTCGTTGGTCGGTATCCCGGTCACCTCGTGGATCGCCTCGGCAACCAGCGGCACCGTGTCGCGGTACGTTTTCGCCGACGAGGCGCGCATCCCGTCGATCAGGTTCGCGGGCCGTGCGGACCGAGCGCGGCGAGCCTCGGGATCATGGAGCCCCTTCTCCCGCACGTCGCCGATCACGTCCAGCGTGTACGCCTCGGCGTCCTCCGCGGGGCGTCCAACCCCCTTCGTGCCGGCGCACCCGCCACCGCACCCGCCACTTCCCGCCGCCCTTGTCTTCGCTCGATGCGGATGCCATCTGAGCCTCCCTGCTCTCCGATGGGGGGGGCTGTGGGGTTTGCTTTCGACGCTGTACCATTAAATGGTGGTTCATCGTCGAACAGATAGCCTATCGCTCAAAATTGAAAGTAAATAAAATCCACCGCGCTCATCCGCACGAACACCACGAGGCCGTGATCGTGGCGACCATCCAATCCCTTTCCGGGCTTTCGGTGCCCCCCGGCGCTCTGCTCGTCGCCGACGAGTGTCACCACTATGGTGGCGTCGAGATGATCTGGGACCCCAAGCTGCGTCGAGAGGTGGCCTCCCCAGGAGTTTGGACTCGGGCGATCTTGGGCCTCCCCTCGAAGAACCGGCTCGGGCTCACCGCCACGGTATCCACTCAGCGAAGCCCATCTTCCGCCTCGGCTGGCATCGCGTGAGGGTGTGGGACGGAGTCCACGATGCCCCTGCCCGAGACAACGCAACGATGGCGCGCGCTCGTCACCGACCTTCAGCAGTCGGGCCTGCCGAT
>CAISIK010000120.1 GCA_903885375.1 uncultured Pseudomonadota bacterium | reverse complement strand
GGGTCCTTGAGCCAGCGCGAGGTGGCCGCCACGATCGTGAGCTACAACCTCAGCGACAACGTGGAGCTTTCCGCCGGCGCGGTGGTGCCCCTCCTGTTCTCCGAGTACAGCCGCGCCGCCACGGGCGGCGTGAGGTTGAGCGCGCCGATTGGCGACGGCGGCTTCGGCGCGCTCGGCGTGCAGGGTCTGGTGCTCGGCGAGAGCGCCTTCGTGGCCCCCCACGCCTCCATCGGCTGGGAGTTCGGTCGCCTCATGGTCACCGTGGGTGGCGGCGCGGCCGTGGGCACGGACCCCGACGTGATCAGCCTCGGCATGCTGGGCGCGAGCTGGCACCTCTCTCCGCGGGTCTGGCTCCTCACCGAGACCTGGTTCGCGGCTGGTGGCTTCCTCGGCGAGGCTCCCCGCGCGTTCCCTTCCTTCGCCACGCGGATGATCACGCGCCGCGTGAGCTTCGATGCCGGGCTCGCGGTGCTCGACCTGTACGGCGACGGCACCACCTTCATCCCCATGCCGGTGTTCTCGGTGGCCTGGCACTTCCCGGAGGCCGCGTTCTGACCCGCGGCCCCGGCCCCGGCGGCGCCGCGATTCGCCCCTGCCCCGGCCCCGCCCAGCGGACGGGCATCCGCGAATCGCCCCCTCAGCGTTGCGACTGGTTGTTGCCGCTCGCGTTGGTCCGATGCGCCGGCGCCACCTTGGCTACCACCTTCTCCACGACCTTCCGGCACAGTTCGCGCGGCCCCACCTCGCCCCGTACGAGCCGCCCGAGGGCCGCCAGCACGCCGCCGCTCAGAACGACACCGTGGTTTCGGCGAAGAACCCGCGGCCCGGCTGCAGCACCGTGGGCTCCACCGTGTCGCCGCTGGTGGGCCACCTCACCTGCCAGTCGAGCAGGTTTCGCACCCCGACCGCCCAGTCCAGTCGCAGGCTCGGCACCGCGCCAGTGACCGTGACATCCCAGAGGAGCGAGGGCTCGGTGCGATCGCGCGCGCTGTCGAGCCGGCCGGTCTCGAAACACAGGCGCGTGGCGGCGTTGACCTGGCCCGGCAGGAGCGGCGCCGCGGCCTTCAGGCTCGTGAGCAGCTCGGGCGTGTTGGTGACCGCCTCGCCCTTGAAGAGGTCGCCCGAGCGGGCCTGCTGGACGGCCGGCACCAGCGCGATCATCCAGCCCCCCTGCCAGTCGCGCCGCAGCTCGGCCTCCACGCCGGCGGTGCGCACCGTGCCGTCGACGTTCTCGTACACCAGCGCGCCCTCGCCGTTCACGCCGAGGCCGATGAGGCCCTCCACCTCGTTGTAGTACACGGAGGCGACGACGCTCCCCACCTCGCCGATGCGGGCGGTGTACTCCACCTCGCCCGTCATGACCGACTCGGGCTCAAGCGAATCCGGGGCCACCTGCGTGGTGCCATCGTCGTTGTAGAAGAGCTCGTAGGGAGAAGGCGCGCGGAAGGCTCGGCCAGCGAGCAGCTTGACCGTGTGGTTCTCGGCGGGGCGGAGGATGAGCGACGCGCGCGGATTGAACGAGGGGCCGACGGTACTGAACCAGTCCAGCCGCGCCCCTGCCGAGGCCGAGAGCACCGAGCCCACGTCGGCGTCGACGACCGCGTACACGCCGGCGTCCTGCGAGGTCGGCGATTCGGAGAGGTACACGTTGCCGCCCTCTTCGCCGCGAAGGTCGGCCTGGAGCTGGGCGTTCCCCGCCGCGCCGATCGTGAGGCCGAGCGCCCGCACCGGCCGCGCCACGAGGCGGGCCTCGGCGCCGGCCCAGGTGCCGTGCCAGGTGTCGGACACGAGGATGGTGTCCTCCCCCTCCGCGTAGGGGTAGTCGCCCGCGAAGTCGTAGCGATCGACATAGGCGCGGGTGAAGAGCTGGGCGCGCTCGCCGAGGTGCGGCTCGTAGCGCGCTTCGAGGAACGCGCGGGTGTCGGCGCTGTGGGCAAGGGGGCTCGAGGGCTCGGTGAAGTACGCGCCCGTGGGGATGCGCTTGTCGCGATGGTTGCCGTAGGCCTGGAGGATGAAGTCGCCTGCCCAGAGCTTGGCGCGCGCCCCGCCGCCACGAGAGGAGTCCGCCCAGGCGGCGTCGGTGGTCGAGACGCCCCCGCCGGGCGAGGGGTAGGGCGGCTCCCCCTGCGCGAGCACGCCATCGGCGGAGATCCACCACCCCGACCGGGCGCCGAGCTTGCCGGAGGCGCTTGCGCCCACGCGCGCACCCGCGGGCGCCGTGGCCCCCACCGACACATGACTCGGGCGCGTGGATTCCCGCTCGCGCGTGACCACGTTCACCACGCCGAAGAAGGCGTTGCTGCCGTAGAGCGCCGACCCCGGGCCCCGCACCACCTCGATGCGCTCCACGTCCTGAAGGGAAGGCAGCACGTCGGTGCCCACGTAGGAGGCGCCGAGCTGGTTGTCGTTGAGCGAGTGGCCATCGAGGGTGAGGAGCAGGCGGGTGCCGTTGTCGCCCGGTCGCGAAAAGCCGCGGATGCCGATGGACTCGTACACGCGATCGCTGCCCAGGTAGATGCCGCGGGTGCCGCCGAGCGCCTCGTGGAGCGTGGCGTAGCCGAAGGCCCGCAGCTCCTGGCCGGAGAGGATCGTGACGCTGGCGGGGGCGTTCTCGACCGTCTGCGTCTGGCGGCTCGCCGCGGTGACCTCCTGGACGGGGCGGAGCGAGGCCGTGATGGAGGCGCGCCCGTCGGGCTCGATCTCCACCTCGCGTTCATCTGCGCGGTAGCCCGGCAGGCTCACCCGCACGCGGTGGGTTCCCGCGGCCACCTGGGGCAGTACCGCCGGGGTGAACCCCGCCGCCTCGCCATCCACCTCGATGAGCGCGCCCTTCTCGATCGCGTCGACCACGAGGGTGCCCGTGATGAGGGGGAGCTCCACGACGGCCGCCACCTCCTGGTCCTCGGTCACCTGCACGAGCTGGCGGGCGGTCCGGTAGCCGGGGGCCGACACGATCAGCATGTGCGAGCCGGGGGACAGCGAGAGCTCGCCGGGGAGCGTTCCCACCTCGGCGCCATCCTCCGCGTCGATCCGCACGCGCGCGCCCTCGGGGCGACCCGACAGCTTGACCTTGCCGAGCACGGGCTCGAGGTCGAGGCTGACCGACGTTTCCCGGCCGAGCACGAGCGACACCGAGCTCGACTGCGCCTCGTAGAAGCCCTCCCGCGCGAGGATGAGCTGGTGGCTTCCCGGCTCCAGCGCGAGGAGGCGGGGAGTTTCGCCGCGGCTGCCGAGGTCCTTGCGGTCCACGAAGATCTGGGCGCCGGGAGGGTCGCTCTCCACCCGCACGAGCGCCACATGCGGCCGCATGCGGGCGAGCGCCTCGTCGGCGCCTTTCTGCCGAACGGGATCTGGCTCCACCGCCCGGTAGTCGGAGTAGTGACGAAAGGCCTCGGCGTAGCGGCCGAGCTGCTCGTAGGCGCGGGCCACGTTGAACGCGACGTTCCGGTTCGGCACGAGCCGGTTCGAGGCGAGCAGGTGCTCGAGCGCCTCCTGGTAGTCCCGGCGCTGGTAGGCCTGCACGCCGAGCTCGAACTGCAGATCGGCCTCCTCGGCGAGGTCGGCACCCGGGTCGGCGGCGAGGGCGAGCGTGCAGAGGAGGGCGAAGAACAAGATCAGCGCTCCAGCCGGATGTCATCGTTGGCGGGAGGCTTCGTAGCCGGCGGCTTCACGGGGTCGGCGCGGCGCACCGCGGTGAGGGCCACGGCGAGCTCGCCGTCCTCATCGGGCCCGGAGAGGCCGGCCTGGGCGGTCTTGTAGCCGACCTTGCGCAGCTCGATCGTGATGGGCGCCGTCTGCGCGGCCGCAGCGTCGTATTCGAGGCGGAAGGGGGTCTCCCCGCGGAGCTCCCCGCCCACCCACACCAGTGCGCCCGGCGGCGTGCTCCGGACCATCACCGCGGCCGGAGGCACCACCGGCGCGGCGAGCACCTCGACCGCCGCGGGCGTGGGCACCACGGGGGCCGGCGCGGACGGGCGGTTCGACACCACCCACCACACCGCCCCCCCGGCCACCCCCACGAGGAGCAGCACCGCCACCAGCGCCGCCGCGCCCATGGCCATCGCCATCGGCCGCCGCCGGCGCCCCGGCACCCGCATGTCCGCCGTGGACGACGTGATCGACTCCGACGGCGCGGCCATCTCCACCGTGGGCTCCACCACCTCCGAGCGGAGCGGCCGCAGCGCCGCGATCAGCGCGGCCGCATCGGCAAAGCGGGCGTCGGGGTTCTTCTCGAGCAGGCGCCGCACCAGCACCTCGAGCGCGTGCGGCACGGGCTGCGCCGGCTGGAAGGGCGGCAGCGGGTCGTTGAGCTGCATCAGGAGTGTGCGCATCGGCTCCGGCGAGCTGAAGGGCGCCGCACCGGTGAGGAGCTCCCAGGCCACGATGCCCAGGGCGTAGAGGTCGGCCCGACCATCCACATCTTCCTGCCGCACCTGCTCCGGTGCCGTGTAGCGCGGCGAGCCCACGAAGTTGCCATCGGTGGTGAGCGCCTCGGTGCCCGCGGCGAGCACCTTGGCCACGCCGAAGTCGAGCACCTTCACGCTCTCGCCTTCGTCGGTCTCGGTGAGCATCACGTTGCTGGGCTTCAGATCGCGGTGAACGACCCCGGCGGCGTGGGCTTCCCGGAGCGAGCGGGCGATCTCGTGCATCACGCGGATCACGCGCGGCGCGGACATGGGCCCGGTGGCCCGCAAGGCCTGCGAGAGCGTTCGCCCCTCCACGAACTCCATGATCATGAAGAAGGTGGGGGCCCCGCCCACCTCCAGCGCCCCGTAGTCGAACACGCTCACGGTGTTCGGGTGGCGGAGCCGGGCGCAGGTGGCCGCTTCGAGGAAGAACCGCTTTTCGAGGGCACCGGTGTCGTGATCCGTGCCGAGCAGGGGTGGGGTGAGAATCTTCAACGCCACCGTGCGGCCGAGCGGCTCCTGGACCGCCCGGTAGATGCGCCCCATGCCGCCGCGCGCCACCGCCGCCGTGACCCGGTACTTGCCGGCAACCACCGCCCCCACCAGCGGATCACCGCTGCCCGGGCTCGGGTTCGAGGGGGTCTCACCGCTCACCCCGGCAAAGTAGCACGGGCCCAACGAGGATAGGCCGCCGCGGTGACCGCACCGCCGCCCGGCTCCCCCTTCACGCTCACCCCCGGAACCCTCCTTCGGCTGCTCGCCGCCGCGGCCGTGCTGGTTTTTCTCGTCTTCCTGGTGTCGGCCACCTTCCGCGAACCTCTCGAAGCGGCGGCCACCCGCCTCGTGGAGCGGGGCGGCCTCGTGGGCCTGATGGCGCTCGTAGCCGTGTGCGACCCCATCCCCGGTCCCGGCTTCCAGCCGGGCCTCGTGATCGGCACCACCGCCGGGGTGCCACCCATCCTGCTCTTCGCCGCCACGCTCGCCGGCTCGCTCCTTTCGAGCGTGCTCAGCTGGCTCGGGGGCCGGGCGCTTCGCCACAACCGCGGTCTGCTCCGCCTGCTCGAGCTCACGGGGGTGGGTGCGCTCCTCGACCGCTGGCGATGGCGGGCGGTGGTCGTGGCCAGCCTGCTCCCGCTTCCGTGGGTGCTCGTCACGTTCGGCGCCGGCGCGCGCGGCATGCCGTTCGAGCACTTCCTGCCCGCGGCGAGCGCCCGCTCGCTCAAGATCCTCGTTTCCCTCGTGGCCATCCAGATCGGATGGCACCTCGCCGCCTGAGGACCGCGCTCAGGCCCCGGTCTTCGTGGCCCGCTGGAGGGCTTCCACCGACCGGAGCACGGCCTCCACGCTCGGCCGCCCCCGGTTCGACAAGCGCACCTTCCGGTCCGGGTTCACGAGGTACATCACCGCGATCGAGAGCGGGCGCAGCGGGAGCTGGAGGCACGCGCCGAACATTCGCGCCACGGGGCCGCCGCGATCGGTGAGCAGCGGGAACTGGAGGCCCAGCTCGGACGCCAGCTCGGCCATCACCGGACCCTCCGCGCGGTGGATCCCGAAGACCTTCACGTTGAGCGCCGAGAAGCGGGCGAGGTGCTCCTGGAGCGAGCGCAGCTCGGCGCGGTCGGCCTCATCGGCCGGATCGGTGAAGAAGAACAGGACGGACCAGTGACGACCATGGCGATGCCAGCTGTCATCCCAGGACTGGAGGTGCCATTCGGGCGCCGTTTCGCCCTCGGGTAGGAGCGCGGGGTAGGCCCGCTCCTTCACGGCATCCTGCACGGGAGAGGGGAGTTTGCGGAGCGTGTCGCGGAGGCCCATGGCCCGGCGGCTAACCGGCAGCGCCGGTAGCGGCGATGGAGAGTGGGAAAGCGGGCACCTCGGGGGTTCCGCCGCCGCCGCAGCCTCCCGGCTGCCCGGGCGGCGGATTGACTCCCTTCGCAGCACACCCTATGCGATTGGGCACGCCCCCAGATGCGCGTAGTAACAGTCAGCGGACTGCCGCGTTTCCTCGCCTGCTGCCAGCGCAGCCTCCATTTCCAGGATGCATTCTTCGGCGCGACAGGGATCGTAGGCGTAATCGCCGTGGTGGCACTCGGGCCCCACGAGTTCGCGATGCTCTCGATAACAAGTGTCGAACGCGGACTCCTCGGGTGGATAGCGGGACGCGCACCACGCATACACGTACCGGTCGGCAAACTCGCCCTCCGACAGTTCACACACCGGCTCGGAATCGCCCGTGTCCTCCGGCTGGCGCTCGGCGCACGCGCAGGCAAACACCAGCCCCGGCAGCCCCAACGTTGTGCGGGTGGTCATGCCGGCGAGCCCGGGACCGCGTCCTCCTCGACGCAACGGCAGACCGTCTGTCCCGTGGGCAGGTCCACCGTCCTGACCTTCGACACATCGTCTCTGTCCAGCGCTTCTTTTGCGCAGTGGTCACTGAGTCGCACGCCGGTTGGCCACTCGTCGGCGCAGAGGCTGGTGGAACAATAACTCCACTCCGAGCCCACCTCTCCGGGCCGGCTGATGAGGCACGCAATCGCCTGAACATCCCGGGCAACGTTGTCGTAGGTCATTGTCTCCTCCCAGGTTGTTTCACATGTGGCGCTCCGGAAACCGGAGCCCGTGCCGGCTCGATCGGCGGCGTTCGGCGCCGACCGTGCATAGTCTTTCCTGTCCTGCAGGATGCCAAGGTCGGCCATCGCTGCACAACCCAATCGACTCATCGCCTGATCCATGAAGCAGGACTTCTGGCAATGACCGGTGTAGTTGTACACGTGGCCGAGCTCATGCCCCAGCAGTTGGGCGTACGAGACCACATGGGTCATGTGCGTAGCGTGCCAGTATCGCGGCGTTGGCGAGGTACGGCACGCCGGGCGTACCGCGCGCCGGCTCCTTGAGGGCCGCCGCCTGCAGGGAAAGGCCGTATTGGTGTAGCAGCAGCGCCGCCGCCATGATCGTGTCCACACGGGCCGCCTCGGAGGCCAACACCAAGGCCACGACCTCGATGCGAGGGTATGGATGTTTCGGTTTGTCCAACGCCCACGCGTGCGCCTCGAGTTTGTAGTCGCCCGTCCAAACGACGCGAAGATTCCACACGCCGTTGCGGTCTTCATAATGATCGAGTCGGAAATCTGAATAGAGCCCGGGCGCTGTCAGGTATCCATCCCCGGACGTGCAGTCGCCCAGAATGCTTTCGGGGCCAACGCTCGGATAGCTGGAATCCTGCGAGACATAGTTGAAAAACAGAAATGAAACCTCCTGGTTCGGCTTGTCTTCATGAAGCGGGCTTCGCGGCATGAATCGGAGGTGCCGAAGGTACTCCGTGAGGAACTCGGGGAATCCTTCACCCTGAAGCGTGCCCGAGCCCACGTCGACCGCGTGCTCTCCGTATACCGCGAGCACCGAAAGCGCGTACAGGTGCAAGGCCTCCGGGGCACCTGCCCTGGTATTGAAGAAGGTGCTTCCGGTACTGTCCTGGGGTAGGTTCCAACAGCCGATCATGCGGTCCCACCATGAATTGTGACCGGCGCGGGTATCCGCGAAGCCGCTGGTGCGCTCCAGCAATCGCGGCCACAATGTCCTCACCGCGGAGACCCAATCCACACCGGCACCCGCCCCGCGCTCCACGACGAAGTCCAGGTAGAAGCCTAGTGGAACGCTCATGTTCACATCGCCGAGCTGAACGCTCACCGACAAGGCTGCCACCGCGTCGCGCGGAGTGATCGCACCCGGGCCAGGATGCACGAACGTACCGCTCGCCGCCGACGCGGCGGCGGACTTCACGCCGGTGGCCCCAGCGTACACGGCGGACTGGAGCATGCTCAGCGCGGGATGTCCGTTTGCCTGAGGGGAGCGTAGGACGGCGACCGCAGCGGGCGCGGGCCGGCTTCCGTACACCGCCTGCTGCGCGTCGAAGAAGCTGCACACGCCCGAGCGCATGGGGATCGCTCCGTGCGGCGTCATCACGGTGGCGCCAATGCTGGGGGAGCACCCTGAATCAGCGGAAGCCGTTTGCAGGCTTGGAAAGGTACACCCCGATTCCCCGCTTTTGGAAACGTCAACCGCGGAGACCGATGGCGCCGGGTGCGCCTGCGCGAGCACACCTTGGCCCCTCCCGCCAAGCGTAGCCGATGCCCGCCGGCCGCCCACCGCACTGGTGCGATGTCGAGGCGGTGCCATCGGCTGCGCCGCGACTTGCGCTGGACCCACCACCGCGGGGTTGCAGGCACATTCAGCGCCCATGGCTATTCCTTGCCGATCACATCCATGATCGCCACCGGCGCGCCCGCCACGGCACCGCCTGCGACCCAGCGGAGGAAACGCGAGAACGAAGTGACCTGAATGTTGACGGGGAGCGAAGGCGCTGTGGAGTCGACACGAACGGAGACAGGCGTATCGGAGAAAGCGTCGTCTTCGGCCACCGGCGCGTGCTGGAGCTTGAGCACCGCCCCGGCGTTGTCGCCCGTTCCCGGCTTGATCACCCTGACCTGAACTTCCAGGACCCTGAAGGCACCAAGATCGGTCCAGCGATCCCTGGGCTGAACCAGATTTGGCGTGATCGTTTGTGCGTCGAGCATGCGGACATGTTGAGCTGCCATGTGGATGACTCCTGACCCGTAGGATACGCCGCGGGGGGGGGCACGCAAGGCCGTTCCTCGCTTTTTATTCGGGGGCGCAGGGCACCTCGGGGGTGCCGCCCGCGCCGCAGCCTCCCGGCTGCCCGGGTTCCGGCCGCTCAGGCGAGGCGCGCGAGGAGCCCGTACACCACGGCCCGGCGGAGCATCGCCGGCTCGCCTGCCCGCCCGCCCGCCACCACGGCGCGCACGTGCTCGGGATCGAGCGTGTGGCCCAAGGCCTCGGGGAGCCCGTCGGGATCGAGCTGGGCGAGCCAGTCCGCGAGCGGCAGCGCCGGGCGTTGCGGGGCCTGCGGGACCGCCGCCACGCCGCCCGCCGAAGCGATGGCCGCCAGCAGCGCGCGCCGCCCACCGCCGTGGTGCACGCCCACGGGCACCTGCCGCGCCACCGCGAGCACGGCGGGGTCGGCGAACGGCGCGAGGGGCGCCACGCCGAACGCCGAGGCGCCGGCATCGAGCGCGGCGAGGTCGACCTCGGCGAGCTCCGTCCAGGGGTCCATCGGCTCGGCGGGCGCGTCGTTCGCGAGCGGAGCGCCGGGGGGGCCCTGCCGCGCCGCCGCGGGGCGGGGCAGGAACGCGCGGAGCCCTGCGCGCACCCCGGCGGGCGCGGGATCGAACCCCGGCCCGGCCCCGCACCCGGCGAGGAGTCCGGTGGCGCCTTCCTGCCAGGCGGCGCGGGCCAGGGCCGCCCACATCCACGCCTCCGGCTGGAGGAACGCAGGCGACATCGGCAGCTCGTCGAGCAGCTCGGCGAAGGCTTCACCTGCGAGCGACACCCGGCGGGTGCGCACGCCGAGCGCCGCGGCGCGGGAATCGGCGAGGGTGGCCTCCGGCCCATCGAGGACGAGCGCGAGCTCGGGCACCGCTCCCGGCGCGCGGCACGCGAGGAGCGCGGCGCTCGCGAGCCCCGACGACAGCGCGATCGCCGTGGTACCCGCCGCGCGCATGCGGCCGACCGCCGCGAGCTCGAGCCCGTACCGCACGCTGCGGAGCCACCGCTCGGCGTTGCCGCCCGCCCCCGCCGGATGCGGCGCGGGGCGCGCGGGGGCGTCCCGCAGGGGTGCCTGCGCCCCGCGTGCGGACCACGTTCCGCCGGCGGGCAGCCGCTCGACGCCGCGCCAGTACCCGCCCGGCGCCCGAGGCGCGCCCGCCCGCACGGCCTCTGCCACGGCGGCAGGCTCGCGCTCGCCGGCCTGGCCCGCGAGGGCGAGCGACCGCCCCTCGGTGGCGAAGGCGAAACCATCGGCCGTGGCCACCACCTCGAGGGGGCGGAGGCCCGACGCATCGCGCTGCAGGAAACGTTCGCCCGACGTCGGGTCCCACACGGCGAAGGCGAGGCAGCCGGTCAGGCGCGACGCCGCCCGCTCGGGGCCCACGAACTCCACGATCTCGCCGAAGACCTCGGCCACGCCGCTGGTGTCGGGCAGGCTGAACTCACGCGCCAGCGCGAGGCGGTTGAGCGCATGGCCGGCAACCGCCACGAGCCGGCCGTGCACCACGGCCACTGCCGGGCCATCCTCCGCGGGGCCCGACCGAACCACCACAAAGCCCGCACCCTCGTGCAGGCCTTCCCAGCGGGCGCCCGGCCCACGGCCATCCAACGGCCGCGCCAAACGGCGCAAGGCCGCGGGCGAGGCTCCCCCGAACAGGCCGGCGAGGCCGGACACGGGCTACTTCGGCGCCGTTCCCGCCGGGGCAGCAGCCGGAGCAGCCGCGCCCTCCGCGGGCGGAGCACCGCCCGGCGGGGGCGCGCCCGCGCCGATGCCGGAGGCAGGGTTGAAGGTCCCCGGCCCGGCCATCGCCAGGCCCATCTGCGACCCGACCACCCCGCCCATCGCCAGGCCGAGCCCGGCCTGCATGAACGCGTTGCCGCCGCCGCCGCCGCCCG
>CAISIK010000119.1 GCA_903885375.1 uncultured Pseudomonadota bacterium | reverse complement strand
CCGGATCATTCTCGGCGGCCCGCAGATCAGCTACGCGCCGGGCGGCATCGACCGGACCTACCCGGACGCGGACGTCTTCATCCGGGGCTACGCCGAGGACGCGCTCGCGGCTGTCGTGGCCACGGACGCGGTCGTCGATCTCGTCGGCGTGAGCAGGCGCGGGCATGACGTGTCTGAGCTTCCGGCGGCGGTCGACCTCCAGCGCCTCCCGTCCCCGTTCCTATGTGGCGAGTTGCCACCGAGCGGGTTCGTGCGCTGGTGTGAAGTCCGGAAAGTCTGCGGGGTAGTCGTCCGGAAAGTCTGACGGGTTCTGACCCTCCGGCCGCTTTCTGCGGTCCCCGGTAGCTGGAGGGCACCCGTCGGAGACCGCAGGTGATTCCCGTCATGACCCGCTTGAAAGTCCACCACCTCGTCGAGGACGGTGGGATGCACCAACACATCGTCGCTGAGCGGCTCGGCATCGACGTCAGTTCCGTCGAGCGCATCCTGCGCGAGCCGGTGCCTACCCCCGAGGAGGTCGCGTCAGGCGTGCGCAGCTCCGGCGCCCGGCGCGGCCGCCCCTCGCTGGCTGAGCCCTTCCGCGAGCGCGTCGTCGCCCTGCTCGCGGAGGAGCAGAGCCTGGCCGGCGTCGAGGTGTTTCGCCGCGCCCGCGCGTGGGGCTACAAGGGCAAGCGCAGTGCGCTCTATGAGCTCATCGCAGCGGTCCGCCCGCCGCCGAAGAAGGAGCCGATCGTTCGCTTCGAGGGCATGCCCGGGGAGTTCGCGCAGTTCGACTTCGGCGAGGGGTGGGTGAAGTTCGAGGACGGGAAGCGTCGTAAGGTGATCTTCTTCGCCGGGCGGCTGAAGTACTCCCGGTTCGTGCAGGTCGTGGTCACGCCGAACCAACGCGCGGAGACGCTGATCCGCTCGCTGGTCGCGTGTCTGTGCGCGTTCGGTGGAGCACCAAAGGAGTGGGTGTTCGACAACCCGAAGACCGTGCGGATCTCGGCGATTGGGGTCGAGCCGCCGGTGCTGCACCCGTGGCTCCGCGAGCTCGCGGCCGACATGAACGTGCTTCCGACCCTCTGCACGCCGGCGTCAGGAAACCAGAAGGGATCGGTGGAGAACCTCGTCGGGTTCGTGAAGAAGAACTTCCTCTTCGCGCGGACGTTCGCGGACCCCGACGACCTTGCCCGCCAGCTCGACGAGTGGCATCAGGAGGTCAACCACGAGCGGCCCTGCGACGCCACGAAGACGATCCCCGAGGCTCGTCGGCAAGAGGAGCTTCAGTGGCTCCAGAAGCGGCCCATGCGGCACTCCGCGGAGGACCACCCGCTCAAGGAGTCGGTGACGATCTCACCGATGGCAACGGTGCGCTTCTTGGGCACGCCGTACGCGGCGCCCCCCGAGCGGATCGGCGCCACCGCCACGCTGTTCGTCCGTGCCGGGCACATCGACCTCGAGCTCGACGGGCAGCGCTGGCGACACGTCAGGATGGACCACACGCCCGACGTGCAGCGGCTCCCCGAGCTGCGCCGGGACATGCTCGTCGTGATCCACGGGCGTCGCAAGCACAACTACTTCAAGCGGCAGTGCCTGCTCGAGTTGGGACCCGATGCCCACGACTTCCTCGAGCAGCTGGTCCACCGCCACGTCGGCGGTACCTGGTCGCCCGTCGTGAACGACCTGTTCGACCTGCTGCAGGCGTACCCGGCGACAGCGATGCGGGTGGCGCTGCGCGCATGCCACGAGCTGGGCAAGTACGACGCAGCGAGCGTCGCCGCGTTCGTGCGGAGGGCGGCATGAACCCCGCCGACATCGACCTCTTCGCGCTCCTGAAGCGACTCCACCTCCCGACGGTCGCGCGGGTACTGCCCGAGCTGGAGGTCCGCGCGGCCCGGGAGGGCATGAGCCATCGCGACTTCGTAGCGATCCTCGTCGCCGAGGAAGTGGCCCACCGCAACGACACGCGCGTCCACAAAGCCGTCCGCAACGCGCAGTTCCCGTCCACCAAGACCATCGAGGAGTTCGACTTCGTGTTCCAGGCGTCCATCCGTCGCCAGGCACTTGGCCCGTGGCTCGGCCCCGAGTTCGTCAGCGAGGGTCGCAATCTGATCCTGTCCGGCAAACCGGGACGCGGCAAGACGCACCTCGCGATCGCACTCGCCCACAAGGCGATCCAGAACGGCTACGACGCCCGCTTCGTCACCGCGAGCGCCCTGATCGACGAACTGTGCGCGGCCTCCTCGGCAGGACGGCAGAGGGAAGCGACCGCGGCCTACGTTGCGCCCGACGTGCTGGTCATCGACGAGATCGGGTACCTGCACCACGCGAACGACGCCGCCAACGTGCTGTACGGCGTCGTGGACCAGCGCTGCACGAAACGTCGGCCGATCGTCTTCACCACGAACAAGCCGCTGAAGCAGTGGGGGTGGGTCCTGCATGACAACGACCTGGCCGAAGCCCTCCTCGATCGTGTGCTGGAGCGCGGTACCCACGTCGAGCTGAAGGGCACGTCGTGGCGCAGCAAGCACCTCGACCTCACGATGGACCCCGCGCCCTCGCCGCCGTCCGGAATCTGATCCGGAAATGCCACGCCGCCCTGCACCTCCACGGCCAGAGGCGTCCGAGCCCTGGACGCGCAGGCAAGGGCCGCCGGGGGCCCCTGCACAAGCGAGTCCGCGAGCGCGGAAGGGTACGGCCGCCCTTGCCGGAGCGGGAGGGGCCGGTATGATGCCGGGGTGGAGGTACAGGAGCTACGCCGCGAAGGGGCGAGCGACTGGCCCCGGCCCTTGCCGAATCGCCTCGGCCGTGTCACCTTGAAGCGACCGTCAGAGTTTCCGGACAAAAGCCGTCAGAATTTCCGGACGTCACAGGCGGGAACACTCCGGCTTGCACGGCTGACCACACCTCGCAGGCCACCTCCACGAACCACGCCTCGTCCCGCTCCGAGACGATGACCTCCTCGACCTCGATCTTCGGCACCTTGGTCTTGATGAGCTCCACCACCCGGATCACCGGCCGCTCGCCCGTGGTTTGACGCACGGCGTGGGTGTAGGCCGCGAGCTGCAGTGCGTAGTCGCTAACCGGGGTTTTCCTGGCCGCCGTTTTCAGCTCCCACACGACGCCATCCCCCACCCCGTCGAGGTAGCCGACGAGCGGCACGGGGAGCTGCCCCCCCGTGCGCGGGTCGATGAGATCGACCTCGAAGCGCTGCTCCACGGCGATCGGCGGCTTTTCGCCGTTGAACCGCTCGATGAACAGCCGCACCAGGATCTCTCCCATGGCGGACAGCTCCTCCGGTGCTTTCTCCTCCAGGTCGAGGAGCGGGTCGGCCAACTGCGCGGGACATTACGGTTACAGAATTATTTCTATACTTTCTTTCAAGTTTACTTGGACCGGATGAATAAACTACATCAGCAAATTGATTTAGATAAATTTTTTCTCCATTAGAATTTAGAAAAGAAATATTTT
>CAISIK010000118.1 GCA_903885375.1 uncultured Pseudomonadota bacterium | reverse complement strand
GATCCACCCGTTCCCATCCCGAACACGGAAGTTAAGCTCTCTTGCGCCGATGGTACTGCAGCAGCGATGCTGTGGGAGAGTAGGTAGTCGCCGGCCTTCCCCTGCCGCCCCCGTTGAGTCGAAAGACTCCGGGGGCGGCTTCATTTTTGGTACCTCGCTTTGAGCGAGGGGTCATGCGCCGCGGCGCGGGCGAAAGCGTCGCGGCAGGCTGAGAAGATCGTGGTGCGTACGCGATGATGTCGTGCTATCGTCGCTCCGCGCGGAGGTTTCGATGTTCGCCCTTGTAATCGGTTTGATCGCCTGTCAGGAGTACAATCTCCAGGGCCCGAACACGGTGGTGGCCACGTACAACCCGCCCTCGCTGGAGGCCGAGCCGCACACCGATCGCATCACGCAGGTCACCGTTCCGGCGGTGGATGTGCTGTTCGTGATCGACAACTCGGGCTCCATGGCCGAGGAGCAGAAGAACCTGCGGGACAACTTCGAGTCATTCATGCGGTACTTCACCGACTCTGGGCTGGACTACCACGTGGGCGTCGTGAGCACCGACATGGACAACCGGCAGGAGTCGGGTCGCCTGATCTCGGATGGCAGCACGCGCTACATCGACAACACGTCCACCGCGCAGGCGGCGGTGACCAGCTTCCGCGAGCGGGCGAACCTCGGCACGATGGGCAGCCCCGACGAGCGCGGCAAGGATGCCGCGTACACGGCGCTCACCAAGGAGGCCAGCACCACGAATGCGGGGTTCTACCGCGAAGAGGCGGTGCTGAGCATCGTGGTGATCTCCGATGAGCGCGATTACTCCCGCAACGTGAGCGTGGCGGAGTTCGTCAGCTGGATGAACAGCCTCAAGCCGGAGGATGAGCAGACCTGGTTCTCCTCGATCGTGGGGCCGAAGGGCGGCTGCTCCACGGCCGAAGAAGGCGTCGGCTACCTCGAGGTCACCCGCCAGGTCGGCGGGGTCGACTTCTCCATCTGCGAGTCCGACTACAGCAGCGTGCTTGAGGAGCTCGGCATGCAGGCGGCGGGCCTGAAGCGCGAGTTCTTCCTGTCGGTCGTTCCCGCCCCCGAGACCATCTCGGTGAGCGTGACCACCGAGGGCGACGAGGATTCGTTCAAGGACAGTGAGTGGTCGTACGACGGGGTGCGCAACAGCATCACCTTCACGTCCTTCGTTCCCGACCCGCTGGCCGTGGTGAACATCACCTACATTCCGTTGGCCGAGATGGAAGCCCCCGAGGCCGTCGAAGGCGACACCGGCGATACCGCTACCGAGTAGACTTCCGACTCGCCGACGCGCGATGGCGTCGTCGGGTGCGAGTCCAGGGCATGGGTGGGGAGATCATGTCTGGGCTGCGAGCGCTTCCGCCTCCTGCGTGAGCCCCGCGGCGCGGCAGGCTCTGGCGGCGAGGAGTCGGCCGGGCGGCCATCCCGGCGTGGCTTGCAGCACGTTCGCGGCTGCGCCGATCGCCTGCAGGGGCGGGGCGATGGAGGCGAGCAGGCACTGCCGTGTGAGGGGGTGTGCCGTGACGCCTTCCGGAACGCGGGAGCGCTGCGGGGGCGGAGCGCCCAGGGCGAGGGCGAGCGTGAGGACGGCGTCAGCGGGCGGGAGCGGCAGGAGGAGGGAAGCGTCCAAAGGCGGGGGAGCCCATTCCGGGGAGGAGGCGAGGCGCATGTGCACGAGGCCGGTGCGACGGGTGAGGGGGCGCTCCACCCGGTAGTCGCCGGGCCAGAAGAGTTGGCAGGCGGCCAGCCCGTCGTGGGCGGAAGCGGCCACCACGGTGAGGGCTTCCATCGGGGGAAGCGAGGCAAGGAGGGCGGCCAGCGCACCCTCGGCGCCGTCGTCGATCACGAGCGTGGGGATGCCGGCCGCCGGCGGCGGGTTTGGGAGTCTGGCGCGGGCACGGACCCAGCGCTCGCGAGGAGTGGCGGGGAGCGGCCACTTCGCGAGCTCCACGGCGGCCTCGGCGTGAAGCTCGCGCTCCTGCAGGCCAACCGCCCAGGCGAAGCCCTCGGCGCGATCATGAACGCTGTCCTTCCACCGCTGCCGAAACACCGGCTGCACACACGCGAGGAACCGCCGCCGGTGCTCCGTCGGGTCGCGATGTTTCTTCCACTGCGCGCCCTCCCGGCCCCGAAGCGCGTCATGGCGGCGGTAGAGCTGCACGGGCAGCGGCACCGTCGTGCCGTGGCCGAGCGCGGACAGTCGAAGGAAGTGGTCCATGTCCTGACCGCGGACGAGCCCCGGGTCGAAAGGCCCGAGCTCGCGCTGGGCGGCCGTTCGGATCAGGGTGGCGCCCGGCATGGCGGGAATGGTGGTGAGGGTGGCCTGCCTCCACATGCCCGGTGGCAGGCGGCAGGCCGTTCGCCAGTCCACGGGGAGTCCGCTTTCGTCGTCGAAGACGATGGTGTCGCCGTGGGCGGCGACGGCGGCCTCGTCGGCGAAGAGGGCCCGAGCGAGGCGGCGCACGGCGCCGGGGAGGAGGCGGTCGTCGTCGTCCAGGATGAGAAACGCCTCCCCGCGCAGGGCCGCCACGCCGGTGTTCAGCGCGCCCGGCTTCCCGGTGTTCTTCGTGTGGCGGAAGGCCCGCACCCTGTCGCCTTGGCGGGCCACCACGGCGGGTGTGTCATCCGTCGACCCGTCATCCACCACCACGACCTCGACTGGCCAGTCCTGGGCGAGCGCGGAGTCGATGGCCTCGGTGAGCCAACCCGCGCGGTTGAACGTGCAGATCAGGATGCTGACGAGGGGGCGCCCCTCTGCGGGTTCCCGCTCACACGACGCGAACACGTCGGCGCAAGCGGCCCCGAAGCCGTCGGTGTCGGTCGGCGGGGGACGGCCCTCGAAGAGCGCCGTGGCGATGGACAGGCGCTCCTGCACCGTTCGGGGCTGGTATCGATGACTGTCCATGGCGCCCCATCGGTCGCACCCGCGGCAAGTTGAGGCCCGGGCGCTCGGTTAGCGGGAGGGGATGCATCTTCGTTACCACGTGTCCCTGGCTGATCGGCTGGCCCACCGTTTCCTCGTCCGGGTGGAGCTGCCCGAGGGGGTCACGGAGGTGGGCTTCCCTTCCTGGGCGCCGGGGAGCTACCTGATGCGCGAGTTCGGGCGTTTCGTGCGCGATGTGCACGCCCACCACGGCGCGGCGCCCGTTGCCGTCGCGCGCGTGTCCCGCAATCGCTGGGCCGTGATGGGGCCGGCTACGCTGGAATACAGCGTCTACGCGCGCGAAAAGTCAGTCCGTACCGCGTTCGTGGACCGCGATCTCGCGTTCTTCCTGCCCAGCAACCTGCTCGTCTTCGTTGCCGGGCAGACCTCCGCCGACCTCACCGTGGATGTGCCGGCGGGGCACACCGCCTGCTGCCCGGCCGGGCCCGTTCGCGCGGTGTCTGGCGCCGAAACCGCGACCTTCTCCGCCCCCGACCTCGACACGCTCATGGACTCGCCAGTGGCCATCGGCCCGTTCGAGGCCGGCCATTTCGAGGTGGACGGCGTGACCCACGAACACTGGATCGAGCCGGGCCACAACGGGGACATGGCCCGGATGGCCGCCGACCTCTCCCGCATCGTGGCCGCTGCCCAGGTGCTCGTGGGCGGCCCGCTCCCCTATCCGCACTACCAGTTCGTGACCCTCCACGCCCGCGCCGGTCACGGCGGCCTCGAGCACAAGGACGGGTCGATCCTGCTCCGTCCGCGCCTCGGCTTCGCGGAACCGCGGGGGTACGAGGAGTTCCTCACTCTCGCGGCGCACGAGCACTTCCACGCCTGGAACGTGAAGCGGATCCACCCCGAGGCCCTCGGCCCGCGGTTCGACTACCTGAACGAGGCGTACACCCCCGACCTGTGGTGGCTCGAGGGTGGCACCGTGTACTACGAGGAGCGGATCGCCTTTGCGTCGGGGGTGGTCACCGCCGAACGGCACCTGGAGCGCCTCGCGGAGCATGTGCAACGGCTGCGCTCGCAGCCGGGGCGGCACCACCAGTCGCTCGAGGAGAGCTCGTTCGATGCGTGGATCAAGCTGTACCGCCCGACGGAGGACAGCGGCAACAGCCAGATCAGCTACTACCTGAAGGGCGCCGTGGTCGCGATGTGCCTCGATCTGGAGCTCCGCCACCTGTCCGAAGGCACCCGCTCGCTCGACGATCTGCTCCGCGCCCTCTGGGAAGGCTGGGGCAGGCACGGCGTGGCTTACCCGCCCGGCACGTTGGAGCGTCTCGCCGTGGAGATGGCGGGCGGCGGGGGGGAGTTCCGGCGGTGGTTCTCGAAACACGTTCGGGGCACCGACGAGGTGGACGTCGAGCGCGCGCTCGCGCACGTGGGCCTCATCCTGAGCGCGGGAGCGCCACGGGCGGGGGGTGTGCTCGGCGTGGAGCTCTCGGGGCTCACGGTTCGTTCGGTGAACGAGGAGGGGCCGTCCAACGGCCGACTCTCGCCGGGCGACGAGCTGCTCGCGCTCGATGGAGAGCGCCTCGAAGCCGGCTCGTTGCCGGACAGGCTGCGTGATCTCGCGCCGGGCCACCCGGCGAATTTGCTTGTTTCCCGCGATGGTCGCCTCATGGAGCGAATCGTCCGACTGGGCGCTCCGCCGCCACCGGACTTGAAGATCGGGCCCGGAAGTGCTACAAATCAGAGGCAGCAGGCTCTGTACCGGGGCTGGCTGCCGTCGCGAGAGTAGCGAGACATGGCGAACCCACCCGGCGACCAACCCCCGAGCCCGGCGCCGAAGGGCGAGGTGCCTCCGCCCCGGGGGGCCGAAGTCACGCCCGAGGTCCCGTCGCGCCTGCGGCCCCTCGCCAGCGCGGTCGAGACCGTGAGCGAAGGGGATGGCGGCGAGATCACCCGCACCATGCGCATCCTGCCGCGGGCCGCGCGCGCCCGGGTGGAAGTGCCGACCCTGAGGGTCGTCGCCGGCCGCGACATGCTCTCCTTCGTGACGCTGCACGGCGCCGAGGAGATCGTGCTGGGGCGCGATGAGTCGGCGGGAATGACGCTCACGGATGCCCTCGTTTCCCGGCGCCACGCTCGCGTGAGCATGCACGAGGACCAGAGCGTCACCATCCAGGACCTCGGCTCCACCAACGGTACGAGCGTGAACGGTGTCCCAGTGGAGCGTTCGGTGCTCCGCCCCGGAGATCAGCTTGAGCTCGGGGGCGTGTCGTTGCGCCTCGACATGCTCTCGTTGGAGGAGATCGAGCACCTCGCCAACGTCGTGGCCCGGCTGAAGCTCCAGAACCGCGATCCGCTCACGGGCCTGCTCACCCGTGCCTGGTTGGAAGAGGAGCTGCCGCCCCTGATGGAGCGCGTGGGGCGCAATCGTGCTCCGCTCTCGTGCATCTTCTTCGACATCGACCACTTCAAGCAGGTGAACGACCGCTTCGGTCACCACATCGGCGATGATGTCCTGGTGGGCTGCGCCCGCCTGATGCTGTTCGGGGTCCGGGACAACGATCCCTGCGTTCGTTACGGCGGCGAGGAGATCGTGATGTTCCTGCCGCACGCCGATCCGGCGGCCGCCCTCGAGGTGGCCGAGCGCGTAAGGAAGGAAGTTTTTGCCCACGATTGGGCCCGCACGGCGCCCGGCCTCCGCGTTTCCGTGAGCGCAGGAGTGGCCCGCTGGCACGCGGGCGAGCCGATCCGCGAATGGATGGCCAGGGCCGACAAGGCGCTGTTTGCCGCCAAGCGAAACGGTCGGAACCAGGTTGTGGTCGACGAGACCTGATCCGGCGCGCCGAACGAAGAGCGGGGTTAGGAGGCGGCATGCGGTGGCTGGACAGTCTGAAGCGCGCGCTGGGGGCGGATACCGACGGCGAGCTGGGTCGCGCCGATCTCGTCGCGCTGGCCGCGCGCGGCATCCTCGCGATGGGCCGTCGGGATGCCCGCGGGAAGCTCACCTACCCGCCGGGGGTCGTGATCCGCGTGGTGGCGGCCGACAGCTCCCTCGAAACCCTGCGGGGCTGGGCGCGCGACCCTGCCACCGAGAGCGAGGTGTCGGCGCGGCTCCTGAACGAGGGGGTTGAACCGGTGGATCAGCCGGTGCGTCGCTGGGAGGTGGAGCGCGGCGGGGCCGACGCGGTGGAGGTGCTCGAGGATGCCTCCCCCGTATTCGCGGTGCTCGTGGTCGCCGGCGGCGATCGGGATGGCGACCGCTTCCCCGTGGGCGCTGGCGCCCGGGAGTGGCGGATCGGGCGCGGGCGGTGGCACGCCGACAACCGGCTCCAGAACGACATCGTGCTCTCGGAGTCGGCGGTGTGGCTGAGCCGTGCCGCGGCGGTCCTGCGGCGGACGGCCGGCGGCTTCGAGCTCGAAGCGCGGGACCAGGGTGAGTACGTCGTGGTGCTCCCGCGCGATGGCACCCCCCGCCGCCCGGCCATGTCGGCGTCGGGGCGCGTGGCGCTGGCGGTGGGCGACGAGATCGAGTTCCACGACGGCAAGGAGGCCCGCCTGCGCTTGCGGGTGGAGGCGCCATGATCCAGTCCGGGGGCTCGCCCGACGTCTTCGTCGTCGACTTTGCCCGCGCGCGCCGCACGCGGAAGGCCACGTTCGGGCAGGTGCTCGAGAGCGCCTTCGTGCGCACGCCGGTGCCGGTGGTGGTGGATGGCCACGCCATCGGTCAGGCCATCTGCCGGGTGATGGATGCGTGCACCTTCGCCGATGTGCAGGGCCGCGCCTGGCTGTGGAACGAGTACTGCGTCTTCCTCTCGCGGGAGGACCACGACCGCCTGCGGGATGTGGAGGACATGCTCTCGCACGACCTCCTCGCCTTGCTCAACGAGGAGGTCCTTCGGCGGGATGCGCGCATGCCCGATGGGTTCCTCGTGCGCCTGCTCGTGGATGAAAGCAACGACGTAAAACCGGGACGAGGTGTGGTGCGGGTGCGTCACCGCAAGGACACCGGCGCCGCGCCCACGGTGGCGGGCGAGATCACGATGCGATCGGACCGCCTCCCGGTGCCCGTCCGCGATGCTTCCCCCACGGAGCGTGGGGTGGGGCCGAGGCTCGTGAGCGCGGGCGGAACTGTGGCGATCGAGGAGGGGCGGGAGTGCGTGCTCGGCCGGGCCGATCCCTCGGCCGGAGGCGGCCACGTGGCCCTGCCCGGCGCTACCGGCAAGGTGAGCCGCCGGCACGTGCGCGTGCATGTGGAGGGGGAGTCCGCTCGGGTGCGGCGCGAAGCGGGTGCAAACCCCGTGCAAGTGGACGGGGCCCCGCTTGCCGAAGGCGAGGAGGTGAGCACCTGCCTGCCCGTGGAGCTGGTGCTGAGCAATGGCGATTGGCGGGGCACCCTGTGTCGGTGAGCCGCCGCGGGAGGATGCGCCGTGCCCCTTGATGCAGCGGCCCGCACGCATGCGGGCAAGGTTCGCACGTCGAACGAGGATGCCTGGCTGTCGCGGCCCGCGGCGGGCCTGTTCGCCGTGGTGGACGGCATGGGCGGCGAGGCCTGTGGCGAGGTGGCGGCTGCCATCGCCGTGCAGGCGCTCGCCGAGGTGCCGGACCTTCCCGAGCTGGCCAGCGAGACGGTGCTGTCGCAGGCGCTCTCCGTGGCCCGCGAGCGCATCCTCGCGGCGGCCGATGCCGACCCTTCCCGGGAGGGCATGGGCGCCGTGGCCACCGCCCTGCGGTTCGACGATTCGGGCGCGTCGGTGAGCGTGGCGCACGTGGGCGACAGTCGCGCCTACCTGGTCACGGCCGCGGGCGTGCGCGTGCTCACCCACGACCACCTCGCGGAGTCGGTCGGCGGCCGCAAGCGTCAGGTGTCGCGCGATCTCGGTCGGCGCGACCTTCGTGGCAACTGGGTGGAGACCTCGCGCGTGAAGGTGGCCAAGGGCGACCTGCTGGTCTTGTCCAGCGATGGCCTGCACGATGTCGTCACCGCCGACGAGCTCGGCCGGGAGCTGGTCAAGCTCCGTGCGGAGGCCCGCACGGCCGACGCCGTGGCCACGCGCCTCGTCAGCATGGCGCTCTCCGCGGGCGGCCCCGACAACGTCACGGTGGTGGCGGTGCGGGTCGGGCGATTCCGGCGCGGCGTGGCCCGGAGGTCGGTCGCGGCGCCGCTCGCCATGCTGGCCACCGGCGTGGTCGGGCTGGCCACGGGCTGGTTCGTGGGCACCGGGATGCCCGCGACGAAGGTGGATATCCCCAAGGAGGTGGCCGGCGTGGTCACCCTCCTCGGCGCCGAGGAACGGGTGGTGCCGAGCGCCACGCGCAGCACCCTCCGGAAGGGGGGCTCCTTGCGGGTGCTCGGGCAGCGGCTCGGCGGCGGGGACTGGTCGATCGACGTGCAGGCGGGTGCCAGCCTGCAGATCGAACGGGCGGTGGTGGCGCTGGACCGTGAGCTGTTCGTACAGGCGCAGGCCGGCGCCTCGGTCCTCGTTCGCGACGTGCGCGTGGAGTCGGGCCGCCTGCGCTTCGCGGTGCCCGATGGCGCCCATGTGGTGCTCGAGCACGTGAGCCTGCCCGACGCCGCGGCGTTGGTGATCGAAGGCGAAGGCGAAGTGAGCCAAGTGGGGGTCACGGTACGTCCCGCGCCCGCCGAGGCGGCGCCGCCTCCGGTCGAGTCCGGGCCCCCCCCCGCCGAAGTCGAGGCGCCGTCGGTGCCGGTAGCCCCCGTCGAGCCGGTCGGGCCGCGGTGATGCTCCGGCTCCTCGAGCCCCTGCTCCTGCTCGCCATCGCCCTCCTCGGGCCATGGCTCGCCGCCAATGCGCTCGACGGGAGCCTGCTGGCCGCGGCCCTGCGCGGCGAGGCGGGGGATCCTACGAGCCTGCACGCCGCGATCCGGTCGGCCGGCTGGGAGTTCGCGGGCGCGGGCGTGCTGCTGGCCGTTGCCCGCTCGGTGACCTTGTTCGTCCGCCGGGGGGACCACATCCTCACGCCGTTCGCGCTGCCCGCCGCCTACGGGGCGCTCGCGCTCGGCTTCATGGTGCAGAGCGGCTACGGCTCGCCCTTTGCCGAGTCCTGGCCGGGCCCACCGTTCGCCAGCGGCGTGCTCTACGCGGGCGTGGCGGCCACCCTCATCCTGCTCGTGCCGGGCGATGTCGGGGGCTTCCTCGCGCGGGCCCGCTGGGCGCTTCTGGCGGTGGCCGTGGCGCTCGTGGCGCTGCTCGCGGCCTTCGGCTCGGCGCCCGGCCGCTCCGGCCAGACGATCAACCTCTGGGGCTTCCAGCCGATCGAGATCGTCAAGCTCTTCGTGTGCCTCGCGCTCGCCGCCACGCTCGGGGCGCGGGCGTGGAAGCTGCGCTGGCACCGGGTGGGTCCGGCGTGGCTGCGGCTGCCCCGACCGCGGCTGATGCTCGTGGCCAGCGCCATCCTCGTGGCCGGGTGGCTGGCGCTGTTCGCCGTGAAGGACTTCGGCCCCACGCTCATCCTCGCGTTCGTCTTCCTCGGCCTCTTCTACGTGGTCACGCGGTCGGCGGCGTGGGTCATCACGGCGGTCACGCTCACCGGCGTGCTGCTCGCCTTCTTCTGGCAGAACCCCGACCTCGCGCCCTCCTCTACACTTGCGCTCCGGCTCGACATGTGGCGCGACCCGTGGCTCAACGCCCGCCCGAACGGCGACCAGCTCGCCATGGCCCGATGGGCCCTCGCGGCGGGCGGGTGGACGGGCAGCGGCGTCGGGGCGGGCGTGCCGGGCGCGCTCCCCGCCGGCCACACCGACCTCGCCTACGCGCACCTCGTGGAAGTGCTCGGCCAGGCGGGCGGCCTGCTGTACCTCGGTCTCCTCGGCGTGCTCGTGGTGGATGGCCTGCGGGTGGCGGCCTTCAACCGTACGCCCCAGCGCGTGATGATGGCGGCGGCGCTCGGCCTGCTCCTCTCCGGCCAGGCCTTCGTCATCCTCGGCGGCACGCTCGGCTTCTTCCCGCTCACGGGCGTGGTGGTGCCCTTCCTGTCCTTCGGAAAGACCGGCACCGTGGCGCTGTTCGGGGTGGCCGCGCTGCTCGTGCGCCTCGGCGAGGATGGCCGCTACCGGGCGGACACGGAGGAGCTGCGCGAGCTGCGGATCGGCGTGCACCACCTGCGGTTCGCGATCGTGCTCCTCGGCGTGGCGCTCGCGCAGTCCACCGCCCTCCACGCCATCTTCCAGCGGGACGAGACCGCCCTCCGCGCTGTGGTCACCACCCTCGGCGATGGCACCCCCGTCGTTCGACACGACCCCCGCTTGCGGGTGCTGTCCAGCCAGATCCGGCGCGGCTCCATCCTCGACCGGAACGGCCTCGCGCTCGCCGCTTCGCCCACGGCGGGCGGGCGGGTCAACCCGCTCGGCGATGCGCTGGGCACGGTGCTCGGCCCGGCAGACGGTCGCCTGGCCCGGGCGCCCTGGCAGCTCGAACGGCAGCTCGAGCCCGCGCTTCGGGGCTTTCCCGACGCGGCCACCTCGCCGGTGGCCTGGCTCGCGTCGGTCGGCGGCAAGCCCCAGATCGTGCTGGCGGTGGCCGACCAGGAGACCTCGCGGGAGGCGCAGGAGGCGCTGGCCTCCGCGCGGTCGCTCGCGCGCGGCGGGGAGGCGGCGGTTCGCCGGGTGCAGCTCGCCGACGTCGATCTCGCCGCCTTGCTCCCCATGGCGCGGATGCCGGTCGACGAGCGCGCCGACGCGATCCGCGCGCTCGCCAACGACGTGGACAGCCGCAAGGCCAGCATCACGATCGACGCGGAGCTGCAGAAGGACCTCGCGGCGGCCGCCCGGTCGGCGGCCTCGGCGGGCACGGTCGGTGCGGCGGCCATCGTGGTGATGGATGCCTCCACCGGCGAGGTGCTCGGCCGCGCCCAGTGGCCGGACTTCGATCCGGGCGGCACCGCGTGGGTTCCGCTCCGCGCGGCCGACGAGAAGCAGTTCATGGGCGTGTACGGCGCCTGGGCCGACAAGACCGGCGCGCACGGGGTGTACCAGGCGGGCTCGGTGTTCAAGGTGCTCTCGAGCCTCGTGGCGGCCCGGGAGGGCCTGGTATCCGCGACCGGCGAGCCCGGAACCTGCCCCACCGCGGCCGAACCCTCCTTCCTCTGCGATCAGAGCGAGGGGGGGCGGCCGAGCTTTACGTTGCCGGGCTGGTCGCGCCCCATCCACGACCACGGCGACGGCGGCGCGCACGGCAAGCTCGACCTTGTCGAGGCCCTCGGCCGGTCGAGCAACGTGTGGTTCGGGCAACTGGCGCTGAAGCTCGGGCCCGAGCCGTACCGGCGGTTGCGCGCCGATGGCGTGGAGTTCGGCAATCCGGGGCTCCTGTCGGAGAAGGACGGGACCTACACCGGGCTCGGCGAGGCCGGAAGCCGGCGCCTCGCGCAGACGGGCTTCGGCCAGGGCGCGGGCAGTTGGAGCGTGATGCAGGCGGCCCGCGTGGTGGGCGTGGTGGCCAACGGCGGCACCTACCTTCGCTGTCCGAGCTCGATGCAGCTCGGCGCCGAGTGCATCAGGACGGAGTTGCTCCCCCCCGCCGTGTCGCTGGAGCCGGTGCTGGCGGGCATGCGCGCGGTGATGAAGACGGGCACCGGCGCCCGGCTCAAGACGCCCGCCGGCGTGCGCGTGTACGGCAAGACGGGCACGGCGGATGCGCCCGGCACGCGCGACGAGGCGCCCTGGGGAATCCGCAAGGGCAGCACCACCCGGCCCCACTCCTGGTTCGTGGCCATCGCCGAGCCCGAGTCCGCGCCGGAGTGCGCGCGGGCGGGTTCGCGGTACGTCGTGGCCGCGGTGGTGCCCCACGGCGGATTCGGCGCGAGCGCGGCCGGGCCGTTGGCCATGAAGGCGATCGGCGCGCTGCAGGCGCACGGGTACCTCCCGCCCCCCCCGGCGGCGGCGCCTGCCGGGGAGGGAAAACGCCCCCGATGATCCCCGGCCACCGCCTCCACCGCAAGCTGCGCGAGGTCTCGGAGCGCGAGGTTTGGGAGGGAGAGTTCGACGGCGTGCCGTGCGCCACGCGCATCCTGCGTGGCCGCCGGATGGCGCCCGCCTTCGCGCGCGCCCTGCAAACGGCCGTGCTCGAGGGCCGCGGCAGCTTCGCCTCCCTCGGCGACGATGTTGCCATGACCGTGGAGGGCTACGGCACGGCTGCACGGTTGATGGCCGATCCGGGGGAGCCGCCCCGCTGGCCGCGCGCCCTCGCCGCCGGCCTCACCGATGCGGGGCTCCCCTTCGTGACCACCCGCTGGATTGCGGGAACGCCGCTCCACGAGCTGCCCGCCCCCCTGCCGGCCGAAGCTGCGGACGCCGCGCTCCGTGGCCTCGTCGACACGCTCGATGCGCTCCACGCCCGGCTCGTGGCGTTCGGCGACCTGAAGCTCGCCAACCTCGTGCTCCGTCCCGACGGGGGCCTCTCCCTCATCGACCTCGACACCGTGCGCGAGGTGCCCGCGGCCGACGTCGGCGCCCCCACGCGAGACCGCACCGCGAACTGGGCCGCGCCCGAACAGCTCGAATCCGGCCAGACCTGGCTCGCGAGCGACATCTGGGCCCTGCGGAGGCTCATCCGCAAGCTCTTTCCGGGTGGCGCTCCGCCCGTGTGGGCCGAGCTTGCGCGCGCCTGCGGTGCCGCCGACCCGCTTCGGCGCCCGACGGCCCGCTCTTGCGCGGCGTTCCTTGCGGGCGAGGGGGAGCTGGTCGACGTGTGCGGGCGACCGTGCTCGGCGGGTTCCCGCGGGGAAGGGGAGGAGGCCGGCGACCCCGTCTCTTCCGAGAGCGTGCCGGTGGCCATGGCGACGGAGCGACTCCCTGAGGTGTACCGGGCGGCGGCCACGGAGCGGGTGCCCGACGCGGCGGCGGCGGAGCGGGCCGAGCGTGAGCTGGCGTCGGCTGCGGCGCCACGGGCTCGTCCGCCGGTCGGGCGCGCGCGCGAGTCGGGCGGGTGTCTCGGCGCGATCCTGTCGATGGGCAAGGTGGCGGCGGTGGCCGTTGCGGCCATCGTGGTCGTCTGTTGCGGCGGCGTGGCCTGGTGGGACCGCTCGCTCGACGAGGCGGCCGACGCGCGGGCCGCGGCCCTCGCGGTGGAGCTGAAGGCCCACAAGGTGGACCCGCAGAAGAACGGCGGGGGCGAGCGCGCGCGGCTGGCCGCGGCGGCAGAGGCGCTGTGGGCGGAGCGCCCCACCACGCGCACGTGCGCCGTCCGGGCGTTGGCGCTCGTCTGGAACCAGCGGTGGCAGTCCGACTCCGAGTGGTCCCAGGCCGACTACGACGAGAGCAGCACCGCCGTGAACAACTCGCTCTGCCAGGGCGAGCTGGAGACGACGCTTGCCCGGGAAACGTTGCACTCGGGTGCGTGCCGTCGCCGGGTGGCCGGCTCGCTGAGCGCGGCGGACTGCGCGCTGGCGCTGGCGGCCGCCGCCGCCGTGTGGCGCACCGTGCCCGCCGGAGAGGAGAGCCACTGGCTCCGGGTGGAGGCGGCCTGGCAGGAGGTTCGGGCGCTCACTGCCACCGCGGGGCGTTCGCTGGAGCTTAAGAACCCGGAGGGCGTGCCCGCGGTCAAGGCGGCGCTCGCGCGATGCGTCGAGGCCGAGCCCTGGCTGCCCTTTGCGCCGGTGAACGGGCCCGAGCTCGTGGACGAGTGCCTGGTGGCGGCGGGCTACGCTGGCGAGGTGGCGCCCTACCTCCACTACGCCGACCTACGCCTCGCCTCGATCCCCGGCGCGGACAAGAAGAGCGCCCGCCATCGGGTGCTGTCGAGCCTCTACCAGTCGGCGGGGCTCGGCTGCCGGGACACCCGCGTGACGTGGACGCGGAAGGGCGCCATCCAGGTGGCCGGCGCGCCCTGGTGCGTGGCGCTCGGCCACCTCGCGCGCGGGTGCGTGGAGGAGAGCGCGCACAGCGCGGCCGAGGGGGCTTCGGGGGACGGCACCCATCCGTGGACCGCGCTCACGGCCGCCATGTCGGGCAGGGGGTCGGCTTGCCTTCAGTGAGCGCGCGCCGGCCGCGGAAGTACGTGCGCCCGGTCGTGTACCTCGCCATCGTGGTGGTGCTCGCCGTGATGAGCGCGCTCGCCGTGGAGGAGGCGCGCAGCTTCGAGGAGGACTTCGCGGCCGACCGCGAGCGGCTCATGCGGCAGCAGGTGGCGGAGTTCGTGGAGGTGGTCGAGGCCCGCCTCGCCGCGGAGTGGCTCGCCCCCATCTTCCGCGACCTGACGAGCGGCGAGGAATACGCCCTCGTCGAGCTCCGCGCGCGCGAAAAGGCGCCGCTCGTGGACGCCATCTACATCTGGGACCGCGACGAGCTGGTGTACCCCCCGCCGGCCGTGGAGGCCGATCTCGCGACGCTACGGGCCGCGCCGTGCATGAGCACGCCGCCGAACGCCGCTCCCGTCCGCGACCCGCTTGAGCTCGCCGCGGCCTCCACCCGCTGCCGCTCCGCGAGCGACCGGAACCTCGGGCTCTTCGCCACCTCCGAGGCCGCGCAGCACCTCCTGGACGCCGACCTGCCGCAGGCGGCGCTCGAGCTGATCCGCTCCTTCGCGCCCGCCACCGCCCCCGTGAGCGGCGCGCGTGGCGCGGGTCTGGACCTTCGCCTCCTCGCCGGGCTCCGTCTCCAGCAGGCCCGCGCCTTCCACCAGCGCGGCCGGGACGACATCGCCTCCAGCTGGGTGGTGGATATCGCCAAGGAGATCGCGCAGCTCGACGGTCCGGAGTTGGAGACCGCGCTCGGTATGGTGGACTTCCCGATCCGCCAGGACCTCCGCGAGTACGGCGGCGACAGCGCCGAGCTGCCCGAGGATGTGGAGGAGCTCGTGAGCCGGGCGAAGCGGAGGCTGGCGGTCTGGCGGGAGTTCCAGCGCGACACCGTCGTCGGGCCGACCACCCCCGGGCCGGGTGAGCTCCCGCGCGCGATCGTCGACCCGATCAGCGATCCGCCTTGGCTCGTCTACGTGTCGCGCCTCGGCGTGGGCGAGCTCTACGCCGGCATCCAGATCGACCAGGTCGAGCTCGCGCGGATGATGCTGAGCCCCAGCCGCGCCGCCGTCTACAGCGTCCGTACGGCGCGCGGGCAGGTGATCGCCGGCAGCAGCGACGAGGTGCTGGTGGAGGAGCCCTTCCCGCACCTGCTGCCCCACCTCCGCGGCGGGCTCACCCGCGGGGCGATGGCCACCGTGCGGCAGGTGCGCGCCGCCTACGCCGCCCGCATCGCCCCGTTCGCGATCGCCGTTGCCATCGGGTTCGCGGCCCTCCTTGCGCTCATCCGCGCGGATCGGCAGCAGGAGACGCTGCTGGAGCGCCAGCGCGACTTCGTGGCCCGGGTGAGCCACGAGCTGAAGACGCCGCTGGCCGGCATCCGGGTGATGGCAGAAACGCTGGAGATGGGCGCCTACCGCGACGAGCAGCAGCGCGAGACCTTCGCCCGGCGCATCGTGCAGGAGGCGGAGCGGCTCACCGAACGGGTGAACGAGGTGATCAAGGCCGCCACCCGCCCGGAAGACGACGTTCGTGTCCGCACGGACCTCGACCGGATGCTCACGGAGCTCGTCGCGAGCTGGATGCCACGGTTCGACGCCGCCGGCATGGTCTTGAAGGTGGAGCCCCACCAGCTAGGTGAAGTTGAGGTCCTTCCTGTCCAGTTGCGGGATGCGCTGAACAACCTGCTCGACAACGCGCTGAAGTACCGCCGGGGCGACAAGGGCGGGCGGGTGTGGCTGCGGGGCCGCCTGCAGAGCCGGTTCGTGGTGATGGAGGTGGAGGACGACGGGCTCGGTGTCCCGGTAGGTCAGCGGAAATCGATTTTTGAACGCTTCCGTCGGGTGGAAGGGGAAGGTCGGGGCAAGGCCGGAGGGCACGGGTTAGGTCTGGCATTCGTGGCAGAGACCGCCCGCCTGCACGGCGGCAAGGTGGAATGTGCAGACGGTGTGGGCGGCGGAGCCAAGTTCATCCTTCGAATTCGGAGAAAGTCATGACGGAACCCTCTGGCGCGAGCATCCTGGTGGTGGAAGACGACGAAACGCTCGCGATGGGGCTCGTGTCGGCCCTCGAGCACGAACGTTTCTCGGTCACCCACTGCGACACCGGGGAGAAGGCGCTCGAGGCGATCGAAGACGACCTCCCGGACTGCATCATCCTCGACGTGATGCTCCCCGGCATGGATGGCCTGTCCGTGCTCCGCAAGGTGAAGACGGAGCACTTCGAGGTGCCCGTGATCCTGCTCACGGCGAAGTCTGCTGAGCTCGATCGGGTACTGGGCCTCGAACTCGGCGCCGATGACTACGTGAGCAAGCCCTTCTCGCTGCGGGAGCTCATCGCGCGGGTGCGCGCCCGCCTGCGTTCGCGGCCCGATGCGCCGCGAGCCCCCGAGGTCTACCGCTTCGGCCGCAACGAGGTCGACCTGCGTCGGCGCATCCTCACCCGCGAGGGCGTCGAGCACCGCATGACCACCCACGAGTCGGGCGTGCTCCAGTACCTCATCGCCCACCGGGGCAAGGATGTGTCGCGCGAGGACCTGCTCCAGCACGTGTGGGGCTACTCGCCCACGATGGCCACCCGCACGGTCGACAACCAGATCCTGAAGCTGCGCAAGAAGGTGGAGGACACCCCCGCCGACCCGCGCCACATCCTCACCGTACACGGCACGGGCTACCGCTTCGAGGAGTAGCGCCCGGCCGGCGCCGCCCCGTCAGTCTTCGGCGAGCGCCGCCACCACGTCCTCGTGGAAGGCGGCGAGGTCGGCGGCGTGGGTGCGGAAGGAGAGGACGCACACCCGCAGGAGCCAGCGGCCGTGCACCTCGACGCCGGTCACGATCACGCGGTTCTTCGCGTTCACGCGCTTGGCGAGCCGGCGGGTGAGGGGGTCGCCGCTGCCAGGGAGGTCGGCGCGCACGCGGAAGGCGAACAGGGAGAGATCGGGCGGCGCCACGATCTCGAGCTGGGGCAGCTCGCGGAGGCGGGCGCAGGCGGCTTCGGCCAGGTCGAGCTTCTCGTCGAGCTGGGCGCGGAAGCCGGAGGCGCCGTGCATCTTCAGGGGGATCCAGACCCGGAGCCCGCGGTTGTCGCGCGAGAGCTCGGGGCCGAGGTCCGCGAAGTCCCAGCAGTCGGGGTCCTGCTCGCCGACGGGCAGGTAGCTCGCGGTGATCTGGTGGGCGGCGCGCAGCTTGCCGAGGTCACGCACGAGGATGCAGCCGGTGCCGTAGGGCAGAAAAAGCCCCTTGTGCGGGTCGAGCGTGACGCTGTCGGCGCGCTCGATGCCCGCCAGCGCGGCGCGCCCCCGCGCGGTGAGCTGGAAGAAGCCGCCGTAGGCGCCATCGACGTGCAGCCAGAGGCTCTCGGCGGCGCAGAGGTCGGCGAGGACGGGGAGGGGATCGACCGCCCCCGTGGCGGTGGTGCCGGCCGAGGCCACCACCATGGCGGGCCGGAGGCCAGCCTCGCGGTCGGCGCGGATGGCCTCGCGGAGCCGGACCACGTCGAGCCGGAAGGCCTCGTCCACCGGGATGCTCCGCACCTGGTCGGCGCGGAACCCGGCCACGCGGGCGGCCTTGAACACGGAGTGGTGCACCAGCTCGGAAACGTAGACGACGCCATCATCGAAGCGGTCGCCGAGACGGTCGTGCCGAGCGGCCACCACGGCCGCCAGGTTGGCGAGGGAACCACCGGTGGTCAGGAGCCCGCCCGAGCCGGGCGGCAGGCCCACCAGCTCCGCGAACCAGCGGATCACGTTGGTTTCGAGCTGCACGAGCCCCGGCGCCGCCTGCCAGATGCCCACGTAGCGGTTGGTGACGTTGGCGATGAGGTCGGCCACGCCGGCGTGCACGAGGCCGCCGCCGGGGATGTAGGCGAGGTAGCCCGAGCCGGCCGTGTTCAGGCCGAAGGGGATGACGCGCTCAAAAAGCGTGCCGAGGAGCCGCCGGAACGGCACGCCGGCTTCGGGCCAGGGCTCACGCAGGGAGCGGACGAGCCGCTGGGCGCCGTCCATGTGGTGCATGGGGCGATGCGGCAGGTCGCGGAGGAAGAGCTCCAGCCGATCGACGCTGGCCTCGACCATCCCGCGGAATTCGGGTTCGGAGAGCTCGAGCGAGCGGGGCGGGCGTAGGCGCTTGGGCACGCCGCCCCCTTAGCCGCGCCGGGATAGCACCGCCCGAGAATGGCCCGCGCGCGCGACCCCGACCGGGAACTCTTCCTCAAGCGAACCGCCGCCGCCTTGCAGCTCCCTGCTGCGGCGGTGGAGGAGCGCCTCTCGCGCCGCCTGCGATCGAGCCTGCGCGTGAACCCGCTCCGCGCGTCCGACCCCGCGGCCACGCTCGCCGGGCTCGCTTCGTCCGACCTCGTGTTCGAGCCCATTCCCTGGGCGCGGGACTGCTACCACCTCCACGGCGACAAGGCGGCGGTCGTGGCCGCCCCCGCCCACGCCGCCGGTGAGGTCTTCCTCCAGAACGCATCGAGCTTCATCCCGGCGGTGGCCCTGGCGCCGGAGGCGGGCCACCGGGTCCTCGACGTGTGCGCCGCCCCGGGCGGGAAGGCCTCGCACCTGGCGGCGCTCGTGCAGAACGCGCTGGAGCTGCACGTGAACGACGCGCTCCGGAGCGACAAGCTCGCCGACGTGCTGGAGCTGCTGGGCGTGAAGGTGGCCGCGCTCACGGCCCACCCGGGCCAGTACGTGGACAAGTTCGTGGCCGGCCCCTTCGACCGCATCCTCCTTGACGCGCAGTGTGGCGGCGAAGGGATGCTCGACCTGCGCCACCCCGGGGCGATGCGGTACTGGTCGATGGCCCGGATCCGCAAGTACCACCACCTCCAGCGCAGCATGCTGCAGGCGGCGTGGAAGCTGCTCTCGCCGGGCGGCGTGCTGGTGTACAGCACCTGCACCTTCGCGCCCGAGGAGAACGAGGCCGTGGTGAGCGCGCTCCTCAAACACCGGGAGGATGCGGTCGTGGAGCCGATCCCCGCCGCGCCGCCCGACCGCCGGCCCTCGGTGCTGTCGTGGGAGGGCGAGCGCTTCCACCCGGGCCTCCGCGAAGCGGTTCGGCTGGCGCCCAGCGAGTTCTTCGAAGGTTTCTTCGTGTGCCGGCTCCGCAAGCTGGCCTGAAGCGGGCGCACGCGGGAAGGGGGGGCCGATCGGGCGCGCGGGAGCGCGCGGCGAGCCTGCTCCCCGCGAGGTGTCCGCTTTCCTAGACCGGCACGGCGGAGGAGGGCTCGTCGCGGTTGCGCCACGCCTTCCCGACGGCGACGAAGAGCAGCACGCCGAGCACCGCGATGCCCGCTTCGACGTACAGCATCGACGCGGCGCCGTACTCGTCGGCGGCGCGGCCGAGCAGGAGGCCCAGCCACCAGATGGGGAAGTTCGAGAGGGAGGCGTACAGGCTGTACTTCGTGGCCGCGGACCCGCGGCCGATGGCCTGGAGCACCACCGCCGTGAACGCCGCGTACGCGAGGCCCACCACGAAGGCATAGGTGAGGTTGCCGACCACGTAGAGCGTGACGGGCGCCACGCCGCTCGGGTTGAGCGGGCTGCCCGGCGCGCAGAGGCCCATCGCGGCGCCGACGCCCGCGAGCAGGAGCCCGATCGCGGCGTAGGCCGTGCGGGGCTGGAGACGGTCGCACACCCAGCCGCCGGCGAAACAACCGAGCGCGGTGACCACACCGGCCGCGGCGCCCTGGACCAGCGCCACTTCCATGTCGCTCGCCCCCCACACCCCGGCCACGGCGGCCTGGGTGAGCACGCCCTGACCTGCGCCGGTGCCGATGGGGAGGAAGCAGAGGAGCGCCGCGAGGAGCCCGCCGCGGGCCTTCGCGAGCTCCCGGATGTCGCCAATGACGGAGCGCACTGCGCCCACCGCGCCGCCTTCGGAGCGGTGCGAAACCACGTCGGGCACGAACACGAGGCAACTCGCGCAGGCGAGGAAGAGCGCGCCCATGATGGCGCCCGCCATCCAGGGTTCGGCGAGGCTCTGCAGGAGGAAGAGACCCAGACCGCCGCCGAGCCCGCTTCCGCCGAGGTTGCCGGCCTGGAACCACGCGCTCACCCGGCCCTCCTGGCCCGGCCGGGTCGTCTGGGCGAGCATGGACTCGATCGCCATGCCCACGACCGAGTTCACGAGGCTCGCCACGCCGACGATGACCAGCAGGAGCGGCAGCGTTTCCGTGCCGAGCGGCACCACCGCCATCGCGAACACGCCGATGGCGCTGAGCACGGTGGAGATCACGTACCAGCGCTTGGGGGACAGCGAGACGTCGACCGCGGGGGCCCAGATCCACTTCAACCACTGCGACACCATCTGCGCGCCGCCGAGGAAGGAGCCCTCGGTGATGGACATTCCGTGCCGCGTGGCGAGGAAGGTGAGCGCAACGGTGACAAAGCCGCCGAGCGCCCCGAACGGCACGTACAGCACCATGTAGACGGCGGGATGCGGCGCGGGCAGGAGGGTGGCGGTACGTTCAGTGGACACGGCGGCTCCGGCTCAGCGAAGGGGGGCTTGGGGCAGGGGGACGGTACGGCCGAGGTCCCAGAGCACGCCGGCCACGCCGGCCGCGGCCGCGGCGGCGAGGGCGGTGCAGTGGAGCGCTCGGGGGCGCCCGGCGAAGTCGGCGAACTCGCGAGTGCGGGTGTTGCAGCTGTCCTCCGGGGAGCCCGGAAGCTCCGCGGCGAGCCACACCCGGTAGGCGGCCGCGGCGGACTTCAGCTCGGCCGTGGGCGGGCCGGCCGGGTCGGGATCGCCGAGCAGCTCGCCGAGCACGAGGAGGCCGGCGTGGAGCGCGCCGCAGGTGCCCATCCCGGTGAGGCCGCCCCGGCGGAGCGCCTGGTAGCTGGCGCCGGGGAGGCCGAACGTTTCCGCGAGGGCGATGCCGCAGCTCCGATGGGCCACGGCCTCTCCGCGGTAGAGCAGGTCGGCGCGCGCGCGGGCAGCGTCGACGTACTCCGCTCGGGTCACCGGCCGGCCAGCGGCGGCTTCGCGGCGGCCACGATCGGGCTGGCGCCGCCGAGCACCCAGTACGGCGAGCCGGCCAGCTGCTTCTGCAGCTGGGCGATCTCCTGGGCGTGCAGCTCGAAGGTCTGCGGCTGGCGGGTTTGCGGATCGACCTGCGTGGCGAACCAGCGCTCGCCCACCTTGCTCTTGTGCAGGAGGAGCCCGCGCGGGTCGTCGTACACCAGGGTGAGGTCCTTCGCCGTGAGCGGCCGGTTGGGATCGGCCGGTTCAGGCGGCGGCTCGGGCGGCGGCGGAGGGGGCGCTGCGGCGGGCTTGGCCGGGGCGGTGGCCTCCAGCACCTCCTCGAGCTCCCACTGCACCTCGAGGAGCTCGCCGCGCTTGGCGCTCTCGAGCGCCTCGCGAACAGCCTTGCCGTCGGGGCCGGCGATGGCGGCGAGCATTTCGGCCTTGATGGCTTCGCGGTCGTTGTAGGGCGCGGTTCGCAGACGTGCGACCAGCGAGGTGACGAGTTCCATGGGCGTCCTCTGTGCGCGCCGCCTAACGCGGGCCGTCGGGATAGGCGGGCTGGTGGACTTTCTCGACCGCCTCAACGAGCGAGACCGGGAACGGCTCGTGGCCGTATCGACTGCCGTGCGCCTCGCGCGCGGCGAATACCTGATCCGTCGCGGGGAGCGCGGAGGCGACTTCTTCCGGGTGGTGGAAGGCGAGCTCGAGATCATCGACGGTCGCCAGCAGCCCGCCGTGGTGCTCGACGTGCTGGGGCGCGGCCAGATGGTCGGCGAGATGGGGTTCCTCGAGGAGCAGGTGCGTACGGCCGACGTGCGCGCCGCCGAAACGTCGGTGTGCCAACGGTGGGACCGCGGCGGCCTCCTCAAGGTGCTCGACGCCGATCCGCCCCTCTCCGCCGCGTTCTACCGGGCGCTGGCGGGCCTCGCGGTCGACCGCAGCCGGTCCATCACCACCACCGCGATGATGGGCGCGCTCGCCGGCGGCTCCGGCACCGGGGGGGAAACCGCGGTGCAGCAGGCGCGCTCGCTCGCCGCGCGCACGAAGGCCTGGCTCGTGGAGGTGGAGCCGATCATCCGGCGGGATCGCGCGGCCGCCATGCAGAAGCTGCTGGCCGGCCTGCACACCTTCGTGCGCGAGTTCGAGAACGTGGCGGGCCGGCTCGCGCGGGCGGAGCAGCTCGCGTCGGGCGCGGAGCTCGCGCGGGAGCTGCACCCCTACCTGATGCGGTCCCACCTCGGCGAGATGGCGATCGACCGGGTGGAGGGCTGGGCCGGCGACTGCTGGACCATCGCGCACATCGCGGCCCACAAGCCGATGGGGGATGGGCCCCTCGGCGAGATGCTCGATGGTTGGCTCCTCGATCTGCCCACCTCGCGCGCGCTCCGCGAACGGCGGGCGCTCGCGGCCCAGCTCGTGTCCGAGTCGCTCCCGAGCCGGGCGCCCGTGCGGGTCCTTGCGCTCGGGGCGAACAGCGCCCTGCCGCTCGTCCAGGAGTTCGCCAACCTCGGCCGGCTGCCGGGCGAGGTGGTGTGCATCGAGAGCTCGCGGGCGGCGCTCGGCGTGGTGGAGCAGGCCTTCGCCACCCGCCCGCGCAGCCTGAAGCTCAAGCAGGTGCAGGACGATCTCTCGCTCGTGTGCGCGGGCCGGGGGCGCTCGGACCTGCCGCCCCAGGATGTGGTGGTGGTGGATGGGCTCCTCGAGTACCTCCCGGAGCGCGAAACGGTGAAGCTCGTGCGCTCCCTGCTCACGATGCTGGCGCCCGGCGGCAAGCTCGTCGTCACGGGCATGGCCCCGTCGGGCGACGAGCTGGTGTTCGACCACCTGTTGAACTGGCCGATGATCCGGCGCGACGCCGCTACCCTCCGGGGTCTGCTGGCGGCCGGCGGCGCCGAGGAGGTGCGCTCCTACGAGGCAGGGAGCGCAGGGGCCGTCCTCGTGGGGGCCCGCGCGGTGGTGTAGGATTCGCGAAACGTACGCGGGAGCCCTTGCACGAGCCGCAGCCGTGGCGTACCCTTCCGCGCCCCTGTTGGAGAAACTCGATGCTGTCGTCCGTTCTGCTTGTCGGCGTTCTCGGTCTTGCTGCCTGTGATAGCGAAGAAACCAAGGTGGAAGCTCCGAAGCCGGAGGTGGTCGCCCCCGCGAAGCTCGACATCGCGGCGCTCCAGTCGGCTGCCGAAAACGTGGCGCTCGTGCCCTCCCCCGCCGAAATGCAGCGCGCGCTCGAGCGCAACGGCATCGCCGGCGGCCTGAGCGGCATGGTGTCCGAGCGCACCCTGAAGATGGACATCGAGAACAAGGATGTCATCGCCGTTCGTACCGGCGTGGCCCTGGCCGATGCGCTCCTCACCGTGAAGGACGCTCCCCCCGAGAAGCTCAAGACCCGGCTGGAAACGGTCAAGGCCGGCATGGCGGCGCTCGGCGGCGGTGCGGACATCGCGGCCACCATCGATGACATCAACGCGCGCATCGTGAACAACAGCGTGAGCCGCGACGATCTCATCAAGGAGCTCGATGAGATGCACGGGGCCATCATCCCCGAGATCAAGTTCGAGGCGGGCGAGCGCGCAGTGCCGCTGCTTCAGGCCGGCAGCTGGCTCGAGGGCAGCAACCTTGTGGCGGGCGCCATCATCGCCGCGAACAGCACCACGGCCGGCACCGAGCTGCTCCGCCAGCCGCAGGTGGCCGACTACTTCATGAAGTACGTGGCCGTGGAAGGCGGCGGCAAGGCGCCCGACGAGGTGCTCGCCCAGCTCCAGACCACGCTCACCCGCCTGAAGGAGCTGGCCAGCCAGCCCACCCTCTCGCTGGATGACGTGAAGGAAGTGAAGTCGCAGACCGACGCCGTTCTGGCGCTGTTGTAGGAGCCATGATGATCGCAGCCCTTTTGTTCGCCGCCCTCACGCCCACCGCCATGGCCGATGAGAACGCCGCCGAGGCGTGCCTCAAGACCAAGATCTGGGAAGGCTACAACACCGGTTGGGCGGTGCGTACGGCCACCAACGCCACCCTCGGTCAGGGTGAGCACCGCATCTATCTGGTCACCCTGTACGCGGGCACCGAGTACAAGATCATGGTCTGCGGCGATGACAAGCTCCAGAACGGCGACATCGTGCTGTACGACTCGCTCGGCAACGAGCTGATGAAGGACGCGCAGGACAACCGCGAGCCCGTCATCAATTACAAGGCCAGCACCACCGACACGTTCTACATCGCGGTGCACGCCACGCGCACGGTTGATCCCAAGGCGAAGGCGGGCGTCGCCACCGCGGTCACCTACAAGTAGGCGTGCCCGCCGCGAGCCACAGTGCTTCGCGCAGCGCGCGTATCGAAGGGGAGCTGCGGGCCAGCGGGCTCCCGCTCCCTGATGAACGAGCGGTCCAGTACGCGGTAGAGTTTGCCGCCCAGCTCGTTTCGGCGGCGGTTCCCTCGGCGGAGCTGGCCGAGAAGCGGCATGCGGCGCTCCTCGGGGCGCTGTGTCGCCGCACACAGCTCTCGGCCGATGCCGCGGCGCGTCTGCTCACGATCGTGGAGATGCCGGAGTTCCGCGCCCGCCTTCAGGAGGGCGAACTGGCCGCGTACATCGCCCGGTTTGGGGAGGCAGCGGGCCGGCTCGTGCTGGCCGAGGAGCAGGCGGATCTGGGGCCGGATGGCTTCGGGCGGCACTTCGGCGGCGCCCATGCGCTGCTCCTGCTCGACAGCATGTTCGCCGTTTTCGCCGATGGCGGCCGGGTGCAGCCCGACGACCTGATGCGGCTGGGTGCCATGGCCGAGCTGCTGGGCATCGACCCGGTGCTCTTCTCCACCCTGTACAGCCGCCACGACGTGGATCTGGCGAGCGGGTCGTGGAGCGTACCCCTCACCGGCGACACCGTTCGCCTCGGCCGGTCCACCGCCTGCGAGGTGCTCCTCGGCGACCCCCGGGTGGCCATGCGCCACGCCGACCTCAAGCGCACCGCGCAGGGGTGGCGGGTGGTGGATGCCGAGTCGGGGCGCCCCACGGTGCTCAACGGGCGCCCGGTCACCGCCGCTCCGCTCGCGCCCGGCGATGAGCTTCGGATCGGCCCCTTCGTCACCCGCCTGAACGCCGCGGGGGATGCCCTCGAGGTCAGCGGCGATCGGGCCTTCTCGGCCCTGTCGATGCGGCACCTCAACCGCCGCATCGGCGATGTGTCGCTGCTCGACGACGTGAGCTTCACCGTCTTCTCCGGCGAGGTGATCGCGATGATCGGCCCCTCGGGGAGCGGGAAGACCACGCTGCTCAACGCCATCGCCGGGGTCACGCCCGCCGATGCGGGCACGGTGACCCTGGACGACCGCGACTTCCACGTGGAGGTGGCCTCGGAGCGCGAGAGCGTCGGCATCGTGCCGCAGGACGACATCGTGCACCCCGAGCTGAGCGTGGAGGAGAGCCTGCAGTTCGGGGCGCGCCTGCGCCTGCCCGCCGGCTCCACGGCCGAGGAGGTGCAGGCCGAGGTGGATCGCGTGCTCGCGGAGCTGGGCATCGAGCACATCCGGGCCTCGCGCATCGGCGATGCGGTTCGCCGCGGCATCTCCGGTGGCCAGCGCAAGCGCGTGAACCTCGGGCAGGAGCTCCTGGCCCGCTCGATGCGGGTGCTCTTTCTCGACGAGCCCACGAGCGGCCTCGACCCCCGCGCCTCGCAGGACATCGTGCGGCTCGTGCGGCAGCTCGCCGATCGCGGCCGCATCGTGTTCGTCGTCACGCACGACCTCACGCCGCAGATCGTCTCCCAGGTCGATCACCTGTTGGTGCTCGCGCCGGGCGGCCGGCTCGCGTACTTCGGCCCGCCGGCGCAGGCCTGCCGCTACTTCGGCGTGGCCACGCCCGACGCTATCTTCAACCGCTTCTCCGATCGGCAGCCAGCGGAGTGGGGCGCCGCCTACCGCGCGAGCGACGATGCGCGCACCTTCGTGGCCATGCGCGAGGAGCTCCGCTCCCTCGACGGCCCCGACCGCGGCGCGAGCGCCACCATCCAGAAGGCTCCGGTGCGGCGTCCGGGCGGCTGGGCCCAGCTCGCCACGCTCATGCGCCGCTACGCCAAGGTGAAGGGGAGAGACCTCGGCGGGCTCGCCGTGCTCCTCGCCCAAGCGCCGGTGCTGGCCGCCGTCATGTGGATCGTTTTTCCGTTGCCCACGCGCGAGATGATGTTCATGCTCTCGCTCTCGTGCCTCTGGTTCGGCATGAGCGCTTCGGTACGCGAGCTCATCTCCGACCGGGTGATCTGGCTGCGCGAGCGGCGCATCGGGGTGCGGCCGGCGCCGTACCTGTGGAGCAAGACCCACGTGCTGGGCGCGCTCGTGGGGGCGCAGTGCGCAGGTTTTGCGCTGCTCAACCTCGCGCTGCACCCCATCCTCGTGTCGGAGTACGGCACCAACGTGCTCGCGTTCGTGGGCGTGTCGGCCGTGACCGGCTTTGTGGGCATGGCGCTCGGTCTCTTCGTTTCGGCGATCAACTCGAGCAGCGAGGGCGCGGTGGGCAGCCTGCCGTTGCTCCTGATCCCCCAGATCGCGTTCTCCGGGGTGCTCCTGAGCCTCCGCCGCATGCCGCTGCTCGCGAGCGAGCTCACCTGGTGGAACCCGGCACGCTTCGCCTACGACGCGCTCCTGAAGACCGGCGAGAAGCTCGGGGCCCCCCGCTCGCGCGGCCTGGACTGGGAGGCGATGCCACTCTCGGGCACCCTCTACAACCTCGGCTTCAAGGGCGATGGCGCGAGCGACCTCGGGCTCTCCTCGCCACAGTTGCTCTCCCGACTGGCGCTCTTCGCGGCGCTCTTCCTGCTGGCTTCGCTCGCGCTCGTGCAGCGCCGGCGCGACTGAGGCGCGGGCTCAGAACCAGTAGTGCACGGTGGCCGCCGGGGCGCCGCCGAAGGTCTGGAGTCGGAAGGACTCGCCCAGGTCGATGTTGAAGCCCCACTCCACGCCGAAGCCGAGGTTCTCGAGGCCGAAGAGGAAGAACTCGGCGCCGAGCGCCGGCTGGATGCGGATGGCGTAGGCCTCGGGCTCGGCCACGTATGCCGCGCCGCCCGCCACGTAGAGCGAGAGGTTGTCCTCCGCCACCACGCCGTAGAGCACGCGCCCGCCCGCCACGAGCGAGAGGCCATCGCCCGTGCCGGTATCCACGCCGCCATCGAGCTCCACCTGCGCGTTCACGCTCGGCGAGCTGGTGGGCAAGGTGTAGCGCGCCGAGAGCGCCGGGATCGAGCCCAGCCCGGCGTGGAAGCCGAAGCCGAAGCGCCCGCGATGGTCTCCGGCTTCTGCGGTGGGCACGAGCAGGGTGGCGGCAAGGACGAGCAGCATGGTGCGCGGCTAACCCGGCGCTGCGTGGTCGCGAAGGAGGAGGACGCCGTTCCATGGGGGGGCGTCGTCGACCTGCACCTTCACGCGCTTGAGCGTGATGCTCGGGGTGCGGAAGCCGACCGCCCACGCCAGCCAGCGCTCGGGCAACAGCGTGTGATCGAGCGCGGCCTCGGTGTAGCCGCGACGTTCGGCGCGCACGCTCACCCGGTGACCGGCCACGGTGAGCGAGAAGGTGGGCTCGGGGTTGGGCGGGATCCACGGGGTCTCCACCCGGGTGGCCACGCTCCCCAGCCGGAGGAAGCCCGGGCACTCGGCGAGGGGGTCGAGGCCGAGGGCGCCGGCACTGTCGATCGCGTAGAGCGCCCCGCCGCTCACGTTGCCGACGGCGTGCGTGCGGGCGAGCAGGGCGAGCCCCTGGAGGGTGCGGCCCTCGCCGCCGGCGCCGCCTTCGTCGGGCACGTCCACCAGCGCCGTGAAGGCGCCGGGGCTCGGCGGGCAGGTGGCTTCGGCAGCGGCTCGGCCCTGGGCATGGAGCGAGTCGCCCCCCATCGACCAGGTCCAGCCCTGCGGGGTGAGCGCGACGGCGTCGAGCGCGCCATGGACGCCTTCCTCGTCGATGCGGGCGGGCCCGCTGATGGCGCGGTGGGCGAGGGCGCTCCCTTCATCGCGGAGCAGCACGAGGCGGGTGGTGAGCTGATCGGCGAAGAGTCCGGTGTTGGACACGTCGTATCGCGTCACGATGACGCTCCCGCCGCGCGCCATGCCGATGAACAGCCAGGCGTCGCGCACCGGTTGCACGAAGAACCGCGCGCCGAGCAGGATCAGCCCGGCCACGAACAGGCAGCCCGCTACCCAGCGTGCCACTGGCGGTGCTCCAGGAAGAGGGGGTTCCACGGTCGGCCGCTGTCGATGGCCTGGGCCTCCGCGCAGCCTCGGGCGCGGCCGAGCAGGGCGGCTTCGCGCAGCGCCTCCGAGGGCAGGTAGAGGTCGGGGAAGGTGGCCTCGACCTCCTCGATCCCGCCGCGGCAGATTCGGCTCTTCCGCCGCGGGTTCAGGCGCGTTTCTCGCAGCGACGTGGCCACGGCGCGCTCCACGAAGCTGAGGGTGCCGCGCTGGCACCGGGTGGCGTCGGCCTCCGGCAAGCGGGTGCAGTCGTCCAAGGAGGCCGGCTTGTTGCGGCTCAGGGCGAAGTACCACCAGTCGCCCCAGAGGGTCTCGGAGGCCTCACCCCCGATGGTTTGGAGTTGCCCCCAGTAGGCCACCAGCTCGCGGCCGGACTCCAGCTCGGAGTTGGCGCGGCCCGAGCCGCGCACCGCGCCCTGCATTTCGAAGGTCCACGCGTGGTACAGGCACTCGTGGTAGAACCGACCGGCGAGGCCACAGGCCGCGAGCGCGGCCCACCGTTCGCGCTTGCGCGCATGGCGCTCGGCCACGGCGAAGGCGCACTCGGCCTGCCAGAGCGGGTCGACCACCTCGGCGCAGTCCTCCACCCGGGCCGTGGGGTTGTTGCGGATCACCTCCGTGGTGCAGCTCGCCGCCCGATCGCCGGTGAGGCGGCACAGGGCCGCGGCCTCTGCGATGGGCAGCCCGGGGGTCTGGGCCGCGGTCCACGCTTCGGCCGGCGAGGGGGCACAGGCCGTGAGGAGGAGGAGGAGGGTCACGGCGGGCACAGGTCCGTTCGGCTCTTGCGGAGGGCGTCGATGTCGGGGTCGGGAGTGTATTCGAGGAACGAGGGGAGCGCGCCACCCGTGCAGGGGTAGAGCTTGCGGTCGCGGGCCACGTTCAGCATGTCCCCATAGTGGGCCAGCGCGGTCTGGCGGCAGGCCTCGGCGAGCGCCGGGTCGGACACCTGGGCGCACGCGCCGCGATCGAGCGGGCGGCTGTGGCCGTGGATGTACCGGTACCAGGCCGACCAGGGACGAGGATCGCCCTCCGCGAACCCGAAGCGCGCGAGCTCCGTGGCCACCCTTGCCTCGTCTTCGCCGGGCCGTGGCGACTTCGGGGCCCACTGCTCGAAGCTCCCGGCCCAGAGGTGGAGGCGGCAGTCATCCGCCCAGACGCCCGCGCGCGCGCACTGCGCGGGGTCGCGATCGCGCTCCGCCTCGCGGAACGCACACTCCCACCGTGCGGGCTCCGCCACGGTCAGCGCGCACTGCAAGTGCTCGACGGCGCAGTCGTCGCGCAGGTCCGACCAGGGCAGCGCCGCACAGTCGCCCGACTGCAGGGCGGCCGCGTAGGCCGTGGCCCGATCGGCCGTGCAGCCGCCGAGGAGGAGGAGGCCGAGGATCACGGGGCGACGATCTTCACGACGCCGAAGCCAGGGTCCCGCCCTCCGAGAATCTCCCACACCTCGATGGGGCCGGAGGTCTCCTCGGTTTCGGGGTCGTACTCCAGCTCCCCCGAGGCGCCACGCACGTTGATGCTCTCGCCCTGCTCCAGCTCGGACTGCACCTGGTTCCAGGAGCCGGGGCCGACGGTGAGCACCTCCACGTCGACGGCGGAGATGTGCCGGAGGCCGTTCGCCGCCTCCTGACCGGTGAGGGCCGTCCCGTTGGCCAGGGCCCACGACGCCCCGTAGAGGCTGAGCCACGCGGCGTCATAGGCGTAGCCCGTGTACGACGAGGCGCTCGCTTCCTGGCCGGGGAACATGCCGGCATAGGCGGCGGCGAAGGCGTCGTACTCCGGGCCCGACGGGACGGCGGGCGAGGTGCCCAGCACGTTGGGCCAGAGGGCCTCCGCGCCGGTGCCCGCGGTGGCTTCGAGCAGCTCGGCGTCGCGGGCGGCATCGGCGAGGAAGATCGGCGTGGACGGCACATCGCCATCGGCGGCGAGGCTGGCGAGGAACGAGGTGACGTCGGGCACATCGCTCGAGATGAAGACGATGGCGTCGTAGGTGGGGTCGGCGGCGAGCGAGGCGGCACTGCTGCGCTGGGTGTCGTTCTCGAACGTGTACCGGTCGGCCACGTGGTTGGCGCCGCTCCACTCCGCCACGAAGACCTCGGCCAGGCCCTCGCCGTAGGGGCCGAGCTGGTACACCAGCGCCACGTGCTGGTTGGTGCCGCCGAGGGTTTCGTTCACGAGGGCGGCCAGCACGAGGCCCTGGAGCGAGTCGGGAGGCGCGGTGCGCCACAGGCGGCCCGCTCCTCCCGCAGGGCGATCGGCCACGTCGAGGTAGGTGAGCGCGGGGCTCGTGGCGGAAGGCGAGATCAGGAGCGGGGCGGCATCGACGTTGTTGTAGACCGTCTCGGTGATGCCGGAGGTGGCCGGACCGATGATGGCGTAGGCGCCGAGATCGCGGGTGAGGTAGTCGGCCATGGCCACCGCGGCCTCTTCCGACGAGAGCGCATCGAGCTCGGAGTCGGCCTCGTAGCTGCACTGGACGAGGCCGACGGCGCGGCTGTTCACCCCGTCGCTGTCATCGACCTCCTTCACCGCGAGGCGCGTGGCCTGCACCTCCGGGAGGTCGGTGCTGTGGTCGTACAGGCTGCCGAGCACCGCCACGCCGCCGTACCGTTCCGGGCGGAGGAGGAGGTCCTCCGGCCAGGTGGTTGTGCAGCGGGGCTCCTTCTCCACGAGCTCGCAGTAGCCCTCGTCGCCGCAGGTATGCCCGAAGCCGAACGCCTCCTGGCATTGCGACGCGACTTCGCAGGGCTGCCAGTCCGTGACGCCGAGGCTGCACCCGAGGAGGAGGACGACCCACATCAGAACGACCCCTGCACGGTCACGAAACCCGGACCAACCAGCAGGGGACCGCCTTCGCCCCAGAGGGCCAGCGCCACGCCGGCGCCGAGGCTGGCCACGCCGACGCCCACGAGCACGTCGGCGGCGAGCGCCGACCCCGACTCCTCGGCGAGGCTGGCCGCAGCGCTGCTGCCGCAAAGGAGGTGCCCGGCCGCGTCGGAGGCGCAGCTGGAGGAGGCCGTCTCGCCGGCAGCGAGGGAGCCCGCCCCGAGGGCCGCGCCCACCCCCACCGAGAGCAGGCCAGCACCGGCGAGCGCGATCGGCGCCGGTCGGAAGAGCGTGGGCTCGGCGGGCAGCGCACTGTCTAGCACGGTGGGCGCCACGACCGCCGTCGGCGGAGGCGGCGGGGGAGGGGCGGCGGCCGCCTCCGCGATCCGGCGTTCGAGGTTCACGATGCGGCGATCGAGGGTCTCCCGCTCCTCGGCCTTCGCATAAGCGCGGTAGCGCGAGAGCACATCCAACGCCTCCTGCCATCGACCGAGGCGCTCCAGCGCGTTGGCGATGTTGAACAGGAGCGCCGGGCGCCCGCTGAGCCGGTAGGCCTCCTCGAAGGCCAGCACGGCTTCTTCGTAGCGGCCCTCGTCGTAGAGGATGGCGCCGTTCTGGAACAGCTCGCGGGCGCGTACGTCGTCGCCCTCGCCGGCGAAGGCGGCGCCGGTGGTGAGCGACAGGAGGAGGATCAGGGCGCCCATGGGTCCTTCAAGTCGGCGCCGGACTTGCGCGGCGGGGGCGCGGAGGTGGCGTCGGTTGGGGGGGCGGCCGGCTCGGACGCCTTCGGCTGGGTGCCCGTGGGCGGCCGCGTGCGGGCCCCGTCGGAGGGGGGTGCGGAACGCCCAGCGGGCGAGGCCGCGCCGGGCTTCAGGACCACGCGCTGGCGCAGGGCATCCCAGGGCACCCGCACCGTGGCGGGCTCGTAGCCTTCGGCCGAGACCGTGATCGTCCACACCTCGGGGTAGGGGATCGCGAGGTCCAGGGGGGTGGTGCCGAGCACGACGCCGTCGTGGCGGACCACGGCCGACTCGGGGGCCGTGCTCACGTGCACGGGGGCGGGTGCCACGGCGTCGGTGGCGGGGGCTGGCGCGGTGGGGGCCACCGGTGGCGCCTCCGCGACGGGCGGCTTCGACGTCCACCACCACCAGGCCGCGGCGGCGAGGGTGGCGCTGCCGAGGAGGAGGAACAGGCCCGCCATGGCGCCGGTTGCGGCGAGGAGGGGCACCCGGCGGGAGCGGAGCGCCGACACGATCGTGGAGGCGCTGGGCTCCGGCACGTTGGCCACCGACCCCGGAGGCGGCGGGGCCGCGGCGCCAGCAGGGTTCGCCACCAGCCGGCCGGCGCGGAGCGTGGGCGGGGGCACCACCCCACCGCGGAGCTCCAACTCGCAGAGGCGCAGCGCGCGGATGAGCTCGTCGGTGTCGGCGAAGCGGTCGGCGGGGCTCTTGGCCAGGCAGGCCTTGATGATGAACCCGAGGGTGGGCGAGGCGGCGAGCGCGCCGGTTTGCGGGAGGGCCGGCGGAGCGTTGTTGAGGTGCGCGAGGAGCACGCCCACGCTGTTGTCGGCGACGAACGGCGGACGCCCGGCCACGCAGCTGTAGAGGATCACTCCGAGTGAGTAGAGGTCGCTGCGCTCATCAATCGCCTCGGCGCGGATCTGCTCCGGCGACATGTACGAGGGTGAGCCGACCACGGCATCCACCCCCGTCAGCTCGTCGTTGGCGCGGAGCTGCTTGACCAGCCCGAAGTCGAGGACCTTGACGAAGTCCTCGTCGTCGCCATGCTGCATGAGGACGACGTTGGCGGGCTTGAGGTCCCGGTGGATGAGGCCGAGGCCGTGGGCCTCGCGTAGCGAGCCCGCGATCTGCCGCGCGATGTTGACGATCCGGGCGGCCGGGAGGGGAGCCTCCGTCTTGACGACCTCGTGGAGCGTGCGCCCGTCGAGGTACTCCATCGCGATGAAAAGGAGCTCCTGACCTACGCCGCCGTGATCGAACACCCGCACCGTGTTGGGGTGCCCCAGGCGCGCGCAGACCGAGGCCTCGAGCTGGAAACGCTGCCGGAACTCCGCCTCCGTGGCAGGGTCGCCCCCCACGGCGAGCACCTTGAGGGCCACCGTGCGACCGAGGGGATGCTGTTCCGCGCGGTACACACGGCTCATCCCGCCCCGCGCCAGCGCCGAGACCACCCGGTAGCGCCCCGCGATCGTGCGGCCGATCAGCGGGTCGCGGTCGGCCGTGGGGCCGGTGGCGTCCGTACTCACGCGACTCCGTAGGCGACTGCGCCAGAACGGACGGCAGAGTACTGGAACGTTGGACTCGACATGCAGGTGGGGCCCCCAGAATAGCACGCCATCCAGCGCCGCACGCACGCACCCCGCGCCGGTCGTGGTTTGTTTTCCGGCCTTCTTCCGGTATCATCGCGCCGCCAGTAGGACCAATGCCTCCCCAAGACCCGCGCCCCGCTTCCGCCCGGCCGGGTCTGGCCGAACGATTCCTGCGCGAGGCCGTGCGTTCGCCGGTGCTGTTGGGCGCCACGGTGCTGTTCGCCATCCTGCCCGCGGTCATCTTCGCCTTCGCCGACCTGCCGTTGCGGAGCCACGCCATCCTCTCCGCGTTGGTGATGGCCATCGGGCTGCTCACGCTGCGCCGGCTGCCGAACTGGCGACTCGCCGTCGCGCTGCTGTCGATCTGCATGTCGGTCCGCTACGTGGTGTGGCGTGGCCTGGCCACGCTCGCGCTCGATCGCCCGGAAGATGCCGTCCTGAGCCTCATGCTCTACGCCGCGGAGCTGTATGGCACGGGCGTCCTGATCCTCGGCTACTTCCAGACCTCCATCATGCAGCCTCGCGTGCCGTCGCTCCTGCCGGACGATGCCCAGCTGCCCACGGTGGACATCTACGTGCCCACGTACAACGAGGGCGTGGACATCCTCCGCCGCACGCTGATCGGCGCGCGCACGATCGAGTGGCCGCGCAAGACGATCTACCTGCTCGACGACGGTCGGCGGCCGGAAATGAAGGCGTTGGCGGAGGAGCTGGGGGTCCAGTACCTCACGCGTGCCGACAACCGGCACGCGAAGGCCGGCAACATCAACGCCGCGCTCAAGCGCACCACGGGCGAGTTCATCGCCATCTTCGACTGCGACCACGTTCCGGTGCGCAGCTTCCTGCGGCTGACGATGGGTTTCCTGCTCAAGGACCCCCGCGTGGGCCTCGTGCAGACGCCCCACCACTTCTACAACCCCGACCCCTTCGAACGGAACCTCTGGCTGGAAGACCTCGTGCCGCCCGAGCAGGAGATGTTCTACCACGCGGTGCAGATCGGGAACGACTTCTGGAATTCGGCGTTCTTCTGCGGCAGTTGCGCCGTGCTCCGTCGGACGGCGATCGAGAGTGTCGGTGGCATCGCGGTGGAGACGGTCACCGAGGATGCGCACACCGCGCTGCGTCTTCACGCCGAGGGCTGGCGCAGCGCCTACCTCGACATCCCGCAGGCGGCGGGCCTCGCCACGGAACGCTACGCCTTCCACGTGGCCCAGCGCATGCGCTGGGCGCGGGGAATGACGCAGATATTCATGCTCGACAACCCGCTGTTCAAGCGCGGGTTGACGGTGGCCCAGCGGCTGAACTACCTCAATGCCATCCAGCACTTCCAGTTCGGCATCCCGCGGATGGTGTACCTCGTTTCCCCGGCCATCTTCCTGGTCTTCGGCGTACACGCACTGCGCGCCAACCCGTGGGAGGTCATCGCCTACGCGCTCCCGCACGTTTTCCTGAGCCTCATCGGCGGGCTCGCGTCCTCCCGATCCGTGCGGCACGCCTTCTGGGCCGAGGTGTACGAAACCTCGCTCGCCCCCTACACCGCGCTCGTCACCACGCTCGCGTTCTTCGCGCCCCGCTCGGGCTCCTTCAACGTGACGGTGAAGGGCAGCCAGCTCAACCGCGCGGCGTACGACGTGCGCCACGCGTTCCCGAACCTCCTCCTGCTCGCCTTCTGTTTCACGGCCCTCGTGCTCACGCCCTCCCGCTGGCAGCTGTACCCCGAGGAGCGCGGCACCCTGCTGGTGACGACGCTGTGGAACGTCTACAACGTCATCATCCTCGGCGCCGCGGTGATGGTGGCGCTCGAGCGGCCGCAGCGGCGGCGCACCTGGCGGGTGCGGCGGGAGCATCGGGTGCGCATCCTGGCCGAGGGACACCCGGTCATGCACGGCGAGTCCGTGGACTTGAGCGAAGGCGGCGTGCGCGTGCGCTTGCCGAGCTTCCCGGACAACGTGCAGTCGGCGATCGTGGATATCGAAGGTTCGTTCGGGGTAGCGGCCGGCCTCAACAGCGTGGTGGTGAACCGCTTCGCGGCGAAAGGCATGGCCGACCTTCGGCTCGAGTTCCGCGATCTGTCGCCCGCCCAGGAAGAGCGGTTGATCGAGCTGATGTTCACCGAACCCGATGCGTGGACGCATCGACCGCTCAGCCAACACCCCCTCCAGTCGCTCCTCACGGTGGTCTACGCCCCCTGGCGCGCGCTCGTGCTCAGCCTCCGCGACGATGAGCTGGAGGCCGACGCATGAACACCGACTGGGCCTGTCTCCTCTGCCGCACCACGAACCTCGTGCCCGCGCCCGTTTGCCGGGTGTGCCGCACGCGGTGGCCGGGCATCCGCGCGCATACCGACGAGCTGGGCGAAGGGGAGGAGGCTGGGCCGAGCTACCTCGAAACCCTCCCCGCCCCGACGGCGCTGTTTCTGCTCGCCCTCGTGCTGTTCTTCTGGTGGGAACCTGTCACCCGCCCGTTCTCGGTCCCCTCGCAGCGCAGCGGCTGGACCACCTCCGTGCGGCTCGAACGGCACGAGCAGCTTCGGCGCGCCCGTAGCGAGCTCTTCGTGCTCGCCGGCGAGATGCGGACCACCCTCCAGTCGGGCGCTCCGCTCCCCGCGCAGTGGAACGACCGGCTCTCCTACGCGCGTCAGCACTGGCAGTTGTACGGCGAGAAGGACCGCGCCCCCAACCTCGCCGCCGTCGAGGTCCAGCTCAATTCGGCGGTCCTCGAGCTGGCGTCCATCCGTTTCCAACTCTCGTCCGGCGTCAATCCGCTGGAACTCAACGAACGACTCGATTCTGTGTACACCGTGCTCGAACAGGCCGGTGAGGAGCTCAACAATGCGTGATTTCTCCCTTCGTTTCGCGATCCTTGGTCTGGTAGGCGTGCTGTCCGCCCCCGCCTTTGCCGGGGATGAAGCGACCCCCGCGGCGGAGGGCACGTACTCGGCCACGCTTGCGGAGGACTTCTTCCAGGAGGAGGACTTCAGCCTCGATGGCATCCATGCCACCCGGGCCATCACCTTCACGCGGCCGAAGAACTGGCTGCTCACGGCCGATCCCGTCGTGCGCGTGGCCTTCGAACATTCGGCGGCCCTCCTTCCGGCACGGTCGCACCTCACCATTTCGGTGAACGACCGCGCCGTCGGAACCGTGGCGCTGACCGCCGAGAACGCCTCCGACGGTGAGGTGGTGGTCCGCCTCCCGCGGTCGCTCCTGCAGGACTACAACGTCCTCAAGTTCGATGTGGTGCAGCACTACACCGACGACTGCGAGGACCCGTTCGACGCCGCGCTGTGGACGCGGGTGCGCTCCGTCACTGCGATCGACTTCAAGTACCGCCGGCTGCCGGTCCAGGCCGAGCTCCTGAACTGGCCCTACCCGCTCGTGGACAAGCTCGGCTACGGCGCCACCGAGGTGACGCTCGTCACGCCCGGCGGGCCTTCCAAGGACACCGTGGATGCCCTCGGCCTCGTGGGCTTCGCGCTGGGCCGGCTCGCCGACTACCGCGACGTGGAGACGGCCGCGCCCGTGGCGACCGCCGCGGAGGCCACCACCCCCGCGCTCCTCATCGGCACGGTGGCCGAGGTGCCCGAAGCGCTCACGCTCGCCGGGGTGGAGAGCCTCGCCGAGGACGAAGGGCTCGTCGCGCTCGTTCCCAACCCGGCCGACCCCACGCTCGCCGTGCTGATCGTGACCGGCGGCGGCCCCGAGGGGCTCCGCAAGGCGGCCCAGGCCCTGAGCGGCCAGGATCGTTACCAGGTGCTCTCCGGCAGCGTTTCGCGCGTGTCGAGCGTGGCGCCCGCCAACCCGCCGCCCACCCGCCAGAACCCGCTCCCCGCTCCCCCCGCCGCCCGCTTCGCGATGAAGGACCTCGGGATGAGCGGCCAGACGGTGCACGGGTACTACTCGGCGATGACCCGGATCCCGCTTCAGCTCGAGGGGGATGCGCTCGCGCAGCCGGGTGGCGGCACCGTGCGCGTGGACTACGGCTACTCCGCACAGCTCGACTCCCGCCTCTCCACGATGGAGGTCCGCCTCGGCGGCCTCACGCTGCGGAGCGTGCCGCTCGACAAGGTGGCCGGCGAAGCCCAGGCGTCGGTGAGCGTGCCGCTGCCCGCCGACCTGGTGCAGCCCGCCTCGAACCTCGACATCGTGTTCCACCTCTTCCCGCGCGACTACGACCAGTGCGAGCGCGTGGCGGACAAGCAGATCTGGGGCACGGTCTACCCCACGACCTCGCTCGATGTGCCCCGCGATCACGTGGCGGAGATGCCGGACCTCGGCCTCCTCCGCTACGGCAACTGGCCGTTCACCGCCGCGCCGGGCGGCGGGGGCACCGTGGTGGTGCTGCCCGACAACCCGGATGGTCGCGCCGAATCGGCGGGCTTTGCGCTCGCCACGCGCTTCGGCAAGCTGAGCGTGGCGCCGGCGCCCGACCTCGCGCTCCTGCGCGCCGTGGATGCCAACCTCACCGACGGGGCCGACAAACACTTCGTCGTGCTCGTGGACGGCAGCTCCAACTCCTTCTACGAGGGGCTGGCCCGCGATCAGGTGCTGTCGCTTACCGGTGGCCCGGAGCGCCTCCTCGCCAACGGCAAGGAGCTGCTGCTCCGCGCGAGCGTGGGCACCGCCTACGGCACGATCGAGGAGGCGATCTCCCCGGCCAACCGCGCGCGCGCCGTCCTGGTGCTGCGGGCGCTCCGCGAGGATGGGCTCGCCCAGCTCGTCGAGCAGGTCACCGATCTCGGCAAGGTGAAGACGCTCGAAGGCAACGTGGCCATCCTCGGGCCCGACCTCGACGTGAGCACGCTCGACGTGGCCAGCCGGCAGCGCTGGGGCTCCCTGCCCGTCGGCACGGCCGCCACGCGTGAAATCCAGCGGAACTGGTGGGTGCTCGGCGCCATGGTCATCGGCGGCGTCTTCCTGCTCACCGGCATCGTCCGGATGTTCGCGCAGGTGCGCCGTACCGACCGGGACTGAGCGCGCCGGTGTCGCTCGTGAGTCCAGCCCTCGTCTCCATGGTCCTCGCTGCCGCCCCGGCCGAGGATCTGCGCGAGCGTTGGGTGGCCTACAAGCGTGAGTACGTGAGCCCCGACGGCCGCGCCATCGACTTCCGCAACGGGTCGATGACCTCCTCCGAGGGGCAGGCCTACGGCCTCGTGCGCGCGTTGTGGATGGATGACCGGGAGGCGTTCGACGTGATGCTGCGCTGGACGCTCGAGAACCTCCAGGGGGGGGATGCCGGGGCCCTGCCAGCCTGGAAGTGGGGCGCCCGCGAGGGGCGCTGGGAGGTGCTCGACGCCCAGCCGGCCGCCGACGCCGACCAGTTCATGATCTGGGCGCTCCTCGGCGCGACGAGGAAGTGGAAGGAGCCGCGGTATTCGGAGCAGGCCACCCGCATGCTGGCCCGCTTCTGGGAGGCCGAGGTGGAGGAGGTTGCCGGCGCGCCCGTCGTGCTGCCGGGGCCATGGAGCCGCGGAAGCAGCGTGATCCAGCTCAACCCCTCCTACTTCCTCCCCTTCATCTGGCGCGACTTTGCCGTCTTCGACCCGGCCCACCCCTGGCAGGCGGTAATCGACCGCGCCTACGTGCTGCTCGCGACGTGTCGCGGGGCCACGGGGCTCGCCATGGACTGGTGCTACGTGGACCGCGAGACGGGCTGGCCGGTGCCCTCACCGGTGGAGGGCAAGGACGCCTTCGGGTTCGAAGCGCTCCGCGTGCCGTGGACGCTCGCGGCGGAGGTCATCTGGCACGACGAGCGGCGCGCCAAGGCGCTCCTCGGCCCCTACCACCGCCTGATGTCCTGGCGCCCCGAAGCCACGCGCATTCCCGGCACGATCCGGGTGGACGGCAGCCCGGCCGTGGACTGGGAGTACCCCGGCGCCTACGGCGCGCTCCTTCCGCTCTGGTCGTTGCGCCGCCCGCTCGCCGCCGATCGGCTGCGCGAAGACCGGCTCGACACCATCCGCGCCGCCCACGGGTGGGGCGACCACGACGACTACTACGGGCAGAACTGGATCTGGTTCGGCCTGGCGCTCTCGCAGCTCGGGGGAACGCCCGCATGATCATTCTTTTGTCCCTCCTCGCCCTCGCTCCGGTCGGGAACGCCGCCGTTCCTCCAGAGGTGCTCGCCGTGGCCGACGCCCCCCTGTCGGGCCCGGCGCGGCTGGCGCTGGCCCGCTCGCTGCTCGCCCGTACCGGCTGGGAAGAGGCCGGCATCGAGGCGCTCCTCCGCCTGCTCCCCGACCCCGAGGTCGGCCTTGCGGCGCGGGCCTCGCTCGTGGAGCTGCTGGCACGGGTGGATGGTCGCCCGGGGTGGATGGCCATCTACGCCGAGCTGCTCAAGACCCCGTCGTTCTCGGGTCGGGAGCTGGTGCAGCTCCGATACGCCGAGGTGCGGCTCTCCGGGACATCCACGAAGAAGGCAGCCGGCGCCGAGCTCGACCGCCTCCTCACCACGTCCGATCCGGCCATGGCGCGCCTGATCGGCCGAGCCTGGCTGCGTGCCGGTGAAGGCGCGCGGGCGCGCAAGGCGTTCGCCCGGGCGCCCGAAGCGGGTGAGCTCGAAGCCCTCGCTTCGCTCGCGGAGGGCGATGTGCGCCATGCCGCGGCGCTCTCGGCCTCGTACACCCTTCCCGCAACCGTCACGAGCGCCGCCACGCAGGGCACGCCGCTCGCTCGTGCCGAAGCGCTGGCCACGAGCGGGTACGCCCGCGCGGCCACGCGGGTGCTGCAAGCCGCGCCGGCGGCCGAGGTCGGCCTTCGCCTCGCCGAGCTGCTCCGCGCGGAGGGTGCCCTCGCGGAGGCCACAGTGGCGCTGCAGGCGTACCGGAAGGCGAACCCCGCCGATGAGAGCGCCCGCCTCGCGCTCGTCGACGTGTTCACCGCCCGCCAGAAGTACGATCTGGCGCGTGAGCTCCTGACGCCGGCCGAGTCCGAGGCGGCCGGCCGACTCGCCACCCTCGCCGCCTACCGTCGCGCGTGGGAGTCCAAGTCGAAGCGCGGGATCGACGTGCTCCTCGAGGATGCCTGGCGGGCCTCGCCTGGCGATGCTTTCGTGGCGCGCGAGTGGGCGAAGTCCCGGATGGCGGCGCGTCGCCCCGAGGAGGCGCTCCCGATCCTCGGCCAGCTGCTCGACAACAACCCCTCCGATGCCGATGCCCTCGGGGTCTACAACCTCGCGGCCATCGCCACCAGCACCTCGCGCAGCGCCGTGCGTCGCAACCTCTCGGCTGCGGCCGTCGCCGGCGGCTCCCGCGAGCGCGCCGAGCGGCTCGCCACCGCCTCCGACCTCATGACCCTCGATGGCGAGGAGGTGAAGGCCAAGGGAAACGCGGAGGAGGCCCTCGACGCCTACCTCGTGTCGCTCCTCGTTGCGCCCCCCAGCACCGGCGATCTCCTCGGTGCGGCCGGTCTCCTCTGGCAATCGCAGCACCTCGCTGGCGCGAGCGCGCTCTTCCGGGAGGTCTACCGCCTCCAGCCCGGCAACGTGGAGGCGCTGCTCTCCACGGTGCGCCTCTACCTTCAGGCCGATCGGGAGGCCGAAGCGCTCGCGCTCCTGGAGGCCACCTCCATCCGCGACTCGCGCGTGCGGCTCCTCCACACCACCGTCACCAACGCCGTGCGCACCCGCGAGGCGCGGGCCGCCGGGAGCGCGGGCGACCTCGAAGCGGCCCTCGTCCTTTGGCGGAGCCTCGCCGAGCAGTACCCCAAGGAGCCGGAGTTCCTGCACGGGTTGGCCGACACCCTCGCCGGGCTGGGAGAGTACGCATCGGCGCTCGAGCAGTACGAGCGCGTGATGACGTTGAACCCGAAGGATGCCTGGGCGGTGATCGGTCAGGCGAACTGCCTCATCGCGCTGTCGCGGCCGGAGGAGGCGCGCGCCCGGCTGGCCGAGGGCTACCCGGTCGGGAACGACGCCGTCGCCGACCAGGAGTTGCCGCGCGTTCGCGCCCGGGCCTGGCGCGCCACCGCCGCCCGCGAGCAGGCCGCCGGCGCCACCCTCGATGCGTTCAAGGCCTGGAAGGCGGCGTTCGAGCTCGAACCCGAGATGTGGTCGCTCACCGGGCTGGCTTCGCTGTACCAGCTGCGCGAACAGCCGGAAGCGGCGCTCGCGTTCTGCGACGAGGCGCTCGGCCTGCAGCCCGACCTCGAGGAGGCCAGACTGGGCCGCGCCCTCGCCCTCGAGGCGCTCGGGCGCTGGGACGACACCATCGTCGCCACCGACGCGCTGAAGGCGTCGGAGCTCACCGACTACACCCACATGCGGCGCAGCGAGATCGTGCGGCGCGTGGCCGTGCAGCGAGCGGAATTCGAACGGCGGAAAGGCAATCCGAAGGCCGCGGTCGAGATCCTCCAGACGACCATCACCGAGGAGGGGAAGAGCGCCGATCTGCTCGCCGCGTTGGCCTCCAGCGCGCTCGACGTGTCCGACTGCGAGACGGCCTTCTCCTCCACCACACAGGCGCTCGCGCTCAACCCCCGCAGCCGCTGGACGCTGCGCACCGCCGTGCGCGCCGGCGCCGTGTGCAAGGCCGCCGACCAGGTCAGCAAGATCCTCGCCGAGGCCGACCGCGCCGCAGGCGAGGGCTACGCTGCCGAGGAGCTGCGCTCGTCGGCGTTCGAGGCGGCCGTCCAGCGCGCCGAATCGCTGCAGGCGGCCGGGCGGGGTTCCGAGGCCGAGCTGGCCCTCTCCGAGGTGGCGAAGTTCTCGTCGATCTCGGCCGACGAGTACGCTCGACTCGGCGGCGCCTGGATCGCCGTGGGCGATGCGAAGGCGGCCATCGCCTGCTTCGACCGCGCCGCTGCCATCGACCCCGGCCATGTCTCGGCGATCATCGGCAAGGCGGGTGCGCTGCGCTCCGTCGCCCGACTGCCGGAGGCCGAGCGGCACCTCACCGAAGCGTGGGGCCGCGTTCGTGATCCGCGGGTGGGCCTCCAGCTCGTGCAGGTGCTCATCCAGCGCGGGCGTCACGACGAGGCGGCCCGCGTGCTCACCGACGTGCGTACTTCCACGCTGCCGGCGGAGGCGGCGCCCCCGCCCGCGGATCGTCCCGAACCGCTGCCGGTCCTCGCCCTGCCTTCGGGGCGGGTGGTGGGGCCGCGCACCTGGCCGCCCGATGTGCCCCGCGATGTCCAGCCGCGGTGGCTGGTGCTCGAGGTGGAGGCGGTGGATGTGGGGCTCAGTCGCGAGCGCGGCGGCTCCGTGCGCGTGGGCGGCGGGGCGTTCTCCAAGCAGGGTGTGGCGGGCGAGCAGCAGCTGTTCGGCTGGTACGTTCCCGTGGAGGCGATCTTCCCGCCGGTGGGCCTCCTCCGGATCAGCGCGGATGCCGTGGTGGTCGGGCTGGACGACGGGGTGGACCAGGTCGTGGGCGTGGCGCCTTCGGTGGCCATCGCATCCCCGCCCTTCCGCCGGTTCTTTGCTTCCGCCCGCCTCGGCGCGAGCCCCCTCGGCTTCCCCGACGCAAACGTGGTCTGGCACGGACACGCGCGGTGGGGCCTCCTGCCCGACCTCGCGATCGGCGCGCAGACCGCGCGCACGCCCGTGTCGGATTCGCTCCTCTCGTGGGCAGGCAAGACCCGCACGGTGGGCGACGCCGACGTCTTCTTCGGCTTCGCAAGCAACATCTCCTTCGGTGGCTACGCCGCGTGGACGCCCGCGCGTTCCTCGGTCGGCGGCCTCGTCCGGAGTGGGTACACCGAGGGGTACGGCATCGAGCCCAACCCCTACGTGGAGGGCGTGGCCTGGGCGGACACGGCGCTGGGTGCGGAGCCGAGCGGGCTCCGCGGCGGCGTGAACCTCGTGGCGGTCCACCACGATCGGCAGGAGGATGGTTTCTCTCCCGGCGATGGCGGCTACTTCAGCCCCCCGGTATTCCTGCTGGCGATGGCCGAGATCAAGGAGCGGGCCGAGTTCTCGGGTGGCCGGGGGGCCCTGTGCGCTAGCGCCGGGGTCGGTCCGCAGTACCTCGATGGGGCGCCCACCCCTTGGTTCGGCGTGGGGCTGTCGGGAAGCGGCCGCGTGGGCGCGGGCGCCAGTTGGCGATTCGCACCCCGCTGGAGCGCGGGAGTGGATGGCCGGCTCCAGGGCTCGCTCTCGCTCGATGCGGCCGGCGCGCCCTCCGTGTGGCACCAGGAGTCGGTGCTCGGCCACGTCACCTGGGGCCTCCCCCCCCAGGGCCCGCCTGCACCCTCGCTCACCACCCTGGCGTCGAGCGGGTCCATCCTCCCCGATGCGAGCACGCTGTGCAGCGCGCGGTAGGCGGCTGGCCTCGGCTGGCGGGAGCGATCCTGCTCGGCCTGGCGGCCTGCAAGGAGCCGCTGGAGGTGCCGAGCGGCACGCCATCCGGACCCGCCAACGACGACGTCTGGGATGACCGTTACGTGCCCACGTACACGATCACCACCGCCGAGTCCGACTGGAAGTCCGCGCTCAGCGCGTTGCTCCCGGCCGACGAGTGTGACGATCGCGCCTACCTGCCGGTCACCGTGGAGTACGAGAACCCGAGGAACGGGGAGACGGAGACCTACACCCAGGTGGGCATGCGGTACCGCGGCCACTCGGCGCTCTCCGACGGGCAGCGGTGGGGCTTCAAGTTGAGCTTCAACGAGTTCCTGGCCGATCAGGATTTCCACGACCTGCACAACGTCAGCTTCATGGGGACGGAGGGCGACTTCTCCCTCCTTCGGGAGCGCGTGGCACAGGGGGTGATGCGCGCGGCGGGCGTGCCCGCGCCACGGGTGGGGCACGTCCAGGTCGTGATCAACGGCGAATACCAGGGTGTCTTCCCCTTTCCCGAGGAGGCCGACGACGACCCGTACCTCGACGCCCACTTCAGCGACGACTCGGGCGGGCTCTACAAGGTGGACGGCTACTGCGGCGGGAGCGCCGACTTCACCGATCGCGGCGACGACATCGACCGCTACAACACCCGGTACGAGCCGAAGGCCGACACCCCCGAGGACCAGATCTGGACCGACGTGTACCCGCTCGTCCAGTGTGCCGAAAAGGCCGACGCCGCGCTGGTGGAATGCCTGCCCACCCACGTCGACGTCGACGAGTGGCTGACGGAGATCGCCGTCGACATGGTCCTGCCCGACGTGGACGGGCTCGCCGGCGCCGGCCAGAACTTCATGATGTACAAGGACCCAGGCAAGGGCACCTTCGTGGTGTACCCGTGGGACAAGGACCAGTCCTTCTCCACCTCCGCCGCGGTGAGCAGCAGCATCTGGGACCTCCACCCGAGCTGGTCGGAGCCCACCGCGCTCACGGTGCGCATGCGCGAGCTCTGGTCGGACGACTTCTGCGCCGAGGTGACCCGCGTGGCGAAGCTGGCCGACCCCGCTGATCTGGACGCGGAGATCGTGCAGATCGTCGCCTACCTCGAGGAGCCGATGTCGCGGGACCCGTGGTACGCCGCCGAGGGCCGCAGCTGGAGCGCCGATGTGGGCGTGCTGCGCGCCGACCTCGAGGACCAGATCGCCACAGCCGCGGCGGAGGCCGGCAAGTGCTCTCCGCCGTGAAGTTTGCGAGGGTGACGGGAGCGCTTCACGCGTTCGTCACAATGAGGGCGTAAGATGTTCAACGTGCACTCCCCAGAAACGATCCTGGTCGTCGACGACGAAGAAGACCTTCGGAACCTCCTGCGTCACTCCTTGAAGAAGGAGGGCTTCGAGGTGCAGGTGGCCGGCACGGGGCCGGAGGCCCTGGCCATTGCGGCCGACATCAAACCCGCCCTGATCCTGCTCGACCTGATGCTGCCGGGCATGCAGGGCACCGAGGTCTGTAGGCGCCTGCGCGCCGATGCCTCGCTCAACGGCACCGCCATCATCATGCTCACCGCCCGGGGCGATGAGCTCGATCGGGTCGTGGGTTTCGAGCTCGGGGCCGACGACTACGTCACCAAGCCCTTCTCCACGCGCGAGCTCGTCCTGCGCATCCGGGCGGTCCTGCGCCGGAGCGAGGCGGCCGCGCCGAACTCCCCCACGGGCGACCTGCAGCTGGGCGCGCTCCGCATCGATGCCGCCGCCCACCGCGTGTGGGTGGATGACGCCGAGGTGCAGCTCACCGCGACGGAGTTCCGCCTGCTCACGATGCTGGCCCGGCGGAGCGGTCGCGTGCAGACCCGCGGCCAGCTGCTGCAGGAGGTCTGGGACATGCCGCCCGACCTCAGCACCCGCACCGTCGACACCCACATGAAGCGCCTCCGGGAGAAGCTTGGCCCGGCGGGTGAGCGCATCGAAACGGTGCGCGGCGTGGGCTACCGGCTGAGCCCGCTCTCGCCCACCGCCCCCGCGAACCCGACGCCACGAAGCGGAACCTAAGGGGCCGCGGGCTCCACGGGCGGAGCGCCCCCCACTTCCACGAGGAGGGCCTCGGCCGACTTGCGGGCCCGGTCGCCCTCTGCGGTAGCGAGCAGGGCGAGCGCCACGGCCTGCGCGCGGGCGCTCTCCCCGAGGGTGAACCAGGCGCGTGCCGCCGAGGCCTGCACCCGCCGGTCGGTGGGCCAGGCGGCGAGCGCGGCCTCGATGCGCTCGGGCGCTTCGGGGGCGCCGAGGGCGGCCAGCACGGTGAGCTGGGCAACGTCCACCCGGGCGGCATCGCCCCGCTCGCGCTCCGCCGCGAAGGCCGCCGCTCCGTGATCCGGCGCGCCGAGCTCGGCCGCGGCCACGGCCGCCGCGATGCGCTCGCGGCTCGATGGGGAGCTCGCGCCCGCCAGCGCCTCCACGAGGTCCTCGGGCGTGTCCAGCGTGAGCTCCTCGATCACCTCGCGGCGCAGCACGGGGGCGATTCGGCTGCCCGCCGCGACGTCGACCGCGGCCACCGTGCGGTACAGGCCGCGGAGGATCACGCGGACCTCGACTTCGCGCGCCTCGCCGGCGGAGGTGTAGGACACGGTGCCCCGGCCGGCCTCGCCCGCCGTCAGGCGCGCTTCGGGGTCCATGCGCTGCACGGTGGCGAGCACGTCGGCGAGGGCCTCCGCCTCGTTCGTCACCGAGGACTGCCGCGAGGTCTCGAGGGAAACCGTGGAGGAGCGATCGCTGTTGCCGTAGCCGCCCAGCCCGCCACGCCCGACCTGCATCGTCCACCACTCCGGGCGCTCGGCCGCCACGCCGTCGGCCTCGTAGGGGGCGAGCGGAACCAGCAGGACCCCGACGGCGGCCGGCGCGAGGAGGACCCCCCCGATGAGGAGGGAGGCCACGACGGTGACGCCGCGGTTCCAGCGCGCCCAGGCGGCCACGGCCGGGCGGTACACCAGCCCGAGCCCCATCCCCGCCAGGAGCCCGCCCACGTGGCAGGCGGTGTCCACCCCCGTCTGTCCGAACCCGCCGTAGAGGAACTGCGCGGTGAGCAGCGCGGCGCCGAGCCCGAAGGCCGCCCGCGAGCGGGCGGGCACGAACTCCACGAACCGCAACGACAGGAGCGCGCAGGCGCCGAGCACGCCGAAGTCGCCCCCGGAGATCCCGACGCTCTGGATCTGCGGCAGGAGGAGCGCCGAGGCCACCCCACCCGTCACGATGGAGCCCACGAGCACCACCCCCGTGGCGGTGCGCCCGATGAGCCGCTCGAGCCCCCAGCAGGCCACCGCGAGACCGGCGGCATTGGAGGTGACATGCTCGAAGCCCGAATGGAGCAGCGCGTAGCTCAGGAGCCGCCAGCCCTCGCCCCGTTCGAGGATGGCGGTCGTGTCGCGCGTCAACGCGATGGGGAAGGGGAGGAGCCCGCGGGCGGCGAGGCCGGGTACGAAGAGCTCGAACTGGAGGACGAGGCCGACCACGATCGCCGTGACCCACGGCACCTTCCGACCGCGCCAGAGGTCGTGCATTTGCGCGTTGGTGCTCGTGCGCAGGCTGGCCCAGGTGGGCCACTCCCCGGCGCGCATCCAGCGACCGTCCACCGAAACGGGCATCTCCTCGGACACCTCGCCGCGGGTGATGCCCGCTTCGAACTCCTCGACGGTGAGGCGTCGTTCGCCCCCATCCCGCTGGACCCGTACGACCACCTGCGCCCCTCCGTCGCTCCCTAACCCACACGGCAGGGGGAATCGTTCCCCGCGCCGACGTGGACGGGCCCCGGGGGCGTGACTACCCATCCTTGCATGTTGCCCATGTGCCCCCGATGACGCCCGACGAACTCGCCTCCGCCGCGGAGCGGCTTCGGCTGTTTCCGCTCCCCGGCACCGTGCTCCTCCCCGAGGTCGATCTCCCCCTCCAGGTTTTCGAGCCGCGGTACCGCGCGCTCGTGGCCGATGCGATGGCGGGCGACCGCGTGGTGGCCATCCCGCAAATCGTGGAGGGCTGGGAGGATCGCCACCTCGCCTCACCGAAGCTGTACCCCCTCTGCACCGCCGGCCTCATCACCGGCCACCGCCGCCTGCCCGATGGCCGCTCGCTCATCGTCCTCTGCCCGCTCGCGCGGGTGCGCATCGAGGAGGAGCTGAGCGACAGCGCGCCGTGGCGGGTGTGTCGCGCCACCATCCTCGTGGACGACGTGGAGCCCGCCGCGCCGCTGGCCGCGGTGGGGCGTCGCCTGCTGGCGCAGCTCCGGCCCACGCTGTCCGGCCGCTCCGAGCCCGGCCCGGCCGAAGCCTGGCGCACTCTCAACAGCCTGGCCGAGGAGCGGGTGCCCGCGTCGGTGGCCGCGATGGTGCTGCGCAACTGCGACGATCGCCAGGCCTACCTCGCGGAGGATTCGCCTACCCGCCGCGCGCAGTTCGTGGAGCACTGCCTCCTCGCCGCCCTCGCCGAAGCGCGCTCGCAGGTGGTGGCCGAGGCCTGAGCTTCAGGCATCGAGCTGGGCCAGCGCCCACTCCGCGGCGTCGGCCTCCACGGCGCCGCGGCGGGTGGCGCGTTCGAGCGCGGCTCGAGCGCCCTTCGCCCGAAGGTTGCCCAGCACGTAGGCCGCGTTGCGGCGGAGGCGCGGACCCGCGGCCCGTCGGAGCGGGGTGCCGGCGAAGCGGGTGCGGAGCGCGTCGTCGTCGGCGTCGAGGAGCTCGGGGAGCGAGAGCCAGGCGTGGCGGGGGCGGGTCTCTTCGGCGGGGTCGGGGGAGGGGTGCAGGTGCGGGCACACCGTCTGGCAGTCGTCGCACCCGAAGAGCCAGCGGCCCAGCTTCGGACGGAGCTCGGTGGGCACGGCGCCGTCCGCCTCGATGGTGAAGTAGGAGATGCAGCGGTTGGCCACGAGGCCCCCCTCGGGGAGGATGGCCGCCGTGGGGCAGGCGTCCACGCAGCGACGGCAGCGCCCGCAGTGGTCGCCGAGGGGGGCGTCCGGCGGGAGCGGCACGGGGAGGAGCAGCGTGGCCAGGAAGAACTGGCTGGTTTCACCCGGCAGGATCTGGCAGGCGTTCCGGCCGCGGTAGCCGAGGCCGGCGCGGTCCGCCCAGGCACGCTCGTACACCGGGCGCGTGTCGAGCGAGGCGTAACTGTCGAGGCCCGGCACGCGCCGCAGCCACGCCTGCAGCTTGCGGAGGCGCTTCAGCACGAAGTTGTGGTAGTCGCGGCCCCAGGCGTAGCTGGCCACCCGGCCGGTGAGCCCCCCCGGGTCGGGGGGCAGTGCGTTCCCATAGTCGAAGGCGAGCACCACCACGGACTCCGCGCCGGGGAGGAGCCGCCGCACGTCGGCCCGCTCATCGCGCCCGTTGAGCAGCCAGTCCATCTCGCCGTGCCAGCCCGCGGCCAGGAAGGTGTCGTAGTGCACCATCGCGAGCGGGGTCTCGACGGAGGCCACCCGGGCGCGGAAGAAGCCCACCCGGGCGGCCTCGGACAGGAGCTGCGCCTTGAGTTCCAAGCGGTCCGGCTAACCGATCTTTGTGGGCCATTTTTTGGCACGCTCGGGCCGCGCGGGCGCGCTAATGGGCGGCCGTTCCCCTCGGAGTCCCCTTGCCCCACGAAACCGTCATCATCGTCGGCTCCGGCCCCGCCGGCCTCACCGCCGCCCTCTACACCGCCCGCGCGAACCTCAAGCCGCTCGTGTTCGATGGGTTGCGGCCCGGCGGGCAGCTCACCATCACCACCGAGGTGGAGAACTACCCCGGCTTCCCCGAGGGCGTGCAGGGCCCCGAGCTGATGGACCGGATGCGCGCCCAGGTGGAGCGCTTCGGCACGCGCTTCGTGTTCGACGGGGTGGAGAAGGCCGACCTCAGCAAGCGCCCCTTCACGCTCCACACGAGCAACGGCGAAACCTACACCTGCGATGCGCTCATCGTCGCCACCGGCGCCGATGCGAAGTACCTCGGGCTGCCCAACGAAGCGCGGCTGCAGGCGCTCGGCGGCGGGGTGAGCGCCTGCGCCACCTGCGATGGGTTCTTCTACAAGGGCGTGGAGATCGCGGTCGTCGGCGGGGGAGACACGGCGGTGGAAGAGGCCACCTTCCTCACCAAGTTCGGCAGCAAGGTCTACATCATCCACCGCCGGGATTCGCTGCGGGCCAGCAAGGCCATGCAGGCCAAGGCCTTCGCCAACCCCAAGATCGAGTTCATCTGGAACGCCGAGGTGATCGACGTGCTGGGCGAACGGAAGATCACCGGTCTCCGCCTCCGGAACACCACCACGGGTGAGGAGTGGGAGAAGCCCATCGGCGGCATGTTCCTCGGCATCGGGCACCAGCCGAACACGGCCGCCTTCACCCCGTGGATCGATCACGACGAGCTCGGCTACCTCAAGACGGTGCCGGGCCGCACCGCCACCAACGTCGAGGGCGTCTTCGCCTGCGGCGATGCGGCGGATCACTACTACCGGCAGGCCGTCACCGCGGCGGGCACCGGCTGCGGCGCCGCCATCGAGGTGGAGCGCTGGCTGGAAGAGCAGGCCACCGGCGGGGGCCACTGATGTTGCTCAGCGTCGCGGCGGCCTTCGCGGTCGAGCCGAAAATCCCCTTCGAGCGCTACGAGCTGCCCAACGGGCTGCAGGTGGTGCTCATGGTCGACCACTCGCTCCCCCAGGTGGTGGTCGACACGTGGTACCGCGTGGGCAGCAAGGATGAGGCGCCCGGTCGCTCCGGCTTCGCCCACCTCTTCGAGCACCTGATGTTCATGGGCACCTTCCGGCTGCCGGGCTCGGGCTTCGATCAGGTGATGGAGGCCGAGGGCGGCTGGAACAACGCCTGGACGATGGAGGATGCCACCAACTACTACGACGTGGGCCCCGCCAACCTCCTGGAGACCTTCCTGTGGATGGAGGCCGACCGCATGTCGGCGCTCGGCAAGGCGATGACCGGCGAGAAGCTCGACCTCCAGCGGGATGTTGTGCGCAACGAACGCCGGCAGAGCAACGAGGACCGCCCCTACGGCATGGTGGAGCTCGAGCTCACCACCGCGCTGTTCCCGGCGGGCCACCCCTACGCCCACAGCGTGATCGGCAGCCACGAGGACCTCGCAGCCGCCACGGTTACCGATGTCACCGGCTTCTTCGACACCTGGTACGTGCCCAACAACGCCTCGCTCGTGGTCGCCGGCGATTTCGACCCGGCCCAGGCCCGGGTCTGGGTCGAACGGTACTTCGGCGGGATCGCGCGCCGCGAGCTTCCCGCGCGGGCGGTTCCGGCGCCGGTGCAGGCGCCGCAGAAGGCGTCCGTCACGATCACCGATCAGGTCGACTTCCCCCAGCTCAACCTCTTCTGGCACAGCCCCGCGAAGTTCAGCTCGGGCGATGCCGAGCTGCAGCTCGTGGCCGACTTGCTCGGCTCGGGCGAGAGCGCCCGCCTCTACACCAGCCTCGTGGATGCGGGGCTCGCGCAGGAGGTGCAGGTGATGCAGTACGGTCTGGAGTACGGCGGCGTCTTCGGCGTCACCGTCATCCCCATGGAGGGGGTGCCCGTCGAGAAGGTCCAGGCCATTGTGGAAGGGGAGCTCGCGCGCCTCGCTACCACGCCGCCCACGGCGGCGGAGATGGAGCGCCTCGGCAACCAGCACCGGATCGGCACCTTCCTCGAGCTCGAGCCCCTGCAGAACCGGGCCGAGTCGCTCAACCGGTACTGGGCCTACACCGGCACCGTCGATGGCCTCGCCGCCGATGTGGCCCGCTACGACAGCGCCAGCCCCGTCGCGCTCTCCTCCTCCGTGTCGCGCTGGCTCAAGCCCGAGCTCGCCACCCGCATCCTCGTCGTTCCCGAAGGGGCCAAGCCTTGATCCGCAGCCTGCCCATCCTGCTCCTGTCGCTCCTCGCGTGTACGCCCAAGCCGGCCCCGGTCGTGGCGCCTCCGGTGGAGGCCCCCCCTCCGCCCGACCCGCTCGACACCCGCCCCTCTGTGGGCCCGGCGGTGCCGTTCCTGCCGCCCACCCCGCAGGTGGGCGCGCTGGCCAACGGCGTTCCGGTGTGGGTGCTCTCCGACAGCACCCTGCCGGTGTTCAACCTCCAGCTCAACGTGCCGGGCGGCTCCCAGCTCGATGCGCCGGGGCGTGAGGGCACCGCGGCGCTCACCATGGAAGTGATGCGTCGGGGCGCGGGCAAGCTCGATGGCGCGGCCTTCGCGGCCGAGGTCGAGCGCCGCGGGCTCTCGATCGATGGCGGCGCCGGCCCCGATGGGAGCTACCTCAACGTGGTGGGTCCGTCCGACCAGCTCGGACCGGCCCTCGATCTGCTCGCCGACATGGTGATCCGCCCCCGGTTCGATGGCGAGGAGATCAAGAAGTCGCGCGAGCTGCTTGATGCCGGCCTCCAGCAGGGCCTCTCCGAGCCGGCCTACGTGGCCGAGCGCACGGCCGCTTCGTTGTACTGGGGGCCCACCCACCCCTACGGCCGCCCCCCCGATGGCACGGTCAAGGGCCTGAAGGCGTCCACGCCGGTCGAGGTGCGGAAGTGGCACGCGTCGGTCTGGAAGGCGGGCGCTGCGGGCGCCAGCTTCACCGTGGCCGGCGATGTCACGCGCGAAGCGGTACTCGAGCAGCTCGGCGCCCGGTTCGGCGCCTGGGCCTCCGCCAAGCCCATCGTGGTTCCGGTGCCTGCGGCGCCCGTTCACGACAAGGACCCGATCTACCTCGTGGATGCCCCCGGAAGCGCGCAGACCGGCTTCTACGTCGCGTTCCCCGGCCTCCGGGATGGCGTGCCGGAGGAGGCGCCCACCCAGCTGGGCACCATCGTGCTCGGCGGCACGTTCACCTCCCGGCTCAACGGGCTCCTGCGGGAGAAGCGCGGCTACACCTACGGCGTGCGCGCGGCGCTCTACTCGCAGCGGCAGGCGGGCACGCTCACCGTCCGCACCCGCATCCGCGCCGACGTCACCGCGCTCGCGCTGGTCGATCTCCTCGGCGAGCTCGACAGCATTCGTTCCGGCATCACGCCGGCCGAGCTGGCCAAGGCCCAGGGCGCCGCTCGCCAGGATGTGGTCGAGGCCCTCCAGACCCGCAGCGGCGCCGGGGGCACCTACGCCGACTACCTCGCGGCCGGTCGGCCCCCGACGGCGCTCGCCGATGAGCTCGCGGCGGTCAACGCCGTGGGCGTCGAGGCGGTCACCCCGGCAATGGGCGCGTGGGCGAAGGAGCGGGCGGTCTTCGTGCTGGTGGGCGACCGTACGGTCATCGAACCCCAGCTCCGCGAGAAGGGCTTCACCAACCTGAAGCTGGTCACTCCCCCGTAGGCAGCCGGCGCCCGTAGCCGTCCCGGCCGCCCTCCGCCTTGAGGCGGTCGGCGCGGGGGGCCTCCTCGGCGGCGAGCAGCCGGGCGGCGAGCTCGGGCGCGCCGGCCGCGCGCACCTGCACGGTCACGTTCCCGCGGCGCGCGGTGATGAAGCCGGCGTCGCCCCATGCCTCGTCGGCGCCGGCCACGGCTACCGGGGGCAGGATGCGCTGCACGCTGGCGAGGAGGAAACGGACGTCCTCGGTGGCGCGGGCGGAGTCGGGCGACCACTGGTGCAGTACCCACCCGGGCCCATCGCGCAAGGGCGCCCGCCAGGCGTCGGTGTCCTCCAGAGTGGTCGGCTCGAGGAGGCCGAGCGGCGCCAGGTTGGAGAGGGGGATGCCGGCGAGCGGGGCCTCCGCACGAGCGGGCGCAGCGCCGAGGGCGAGGAGGAAGCAGAACGTCATCATTGGATCGACCCCTTGGCCTGGTACACGTACTCCGCGGGCTCGGCGGCGAGGCGGTCGAGGTATTCATCGGCCGGGACGGACTGCACCAACCGCCGCGTGAAGGGGGAGGCGCCGGGGTCGTCGTCGCCATCGAGGGCGAGGGTGGCGTCCCACACCAGCTCGGTGTCGCTGTCCACAGAGACGGCGTGGTAGCTGAACCCGCAGCCGCCGCGCCCGAAGGGGCAGTGCGTGTACTCGGTGCCGCCGATGGCGAGGATGTAGTTGAGGTCGAAGCCCCAGCCGATGATGGCGTAGGAGACATCGGCCCCGAGCATGTTGCCGAAGCCCACCACGATGCCGGCGCAGTCGGTGCAGTTCACCACGAGGCCGAACCGGCGGGTGAGGAAGCCCGTCATGTCGAACCGGGCGGCTTCCCAGTCGTTGCCCGGGTACACCGTGTAGGCGCTGGCGCCGTATTGTGTGTCGTACTCGAGGCCCGAGTCCTCGAAGATCCACCGCACCAGCCCATCGAGCACGAGGTTGCGCTCGGGGGCGGTGCCCTCCAGCGCGCGCAGCGCGGGGTCCACGGCGCTCACCCAGGGTTCGTACCGCTCGTCGTCGAGGCCCCAGGCGGGGGTGTCCATCAGCCGGTAGGCACGCCAGGGTACGCCGAGCGACTGCAGGGGCCACATCGTGCCGTCGGCATCCTCGGCGGACACCTCGATGACGAGGGTCTCCTCGCTCACGCCGACCGTGGTGCCGAGGGGTTCGTCGCGTTGGAAGGTGAGCGTGCTCCCGCCCGCGATCGGGGCGGTGTCGAGGCGGGTCCAGCCGGGGAGGGACACCTGGAGCGAGGCAGCCTCGAGGTTGGTGTGGCCGAGGGCGCTCTCGGCGCCGAGCTGCACGCTCAGGATCGGCCGGCTGTCGTAGGTGTAGGCGAGGGGCTCGGCCTCGTCGTCGTCGGCGAGGAGCAGGCTCTCGGCGAGGGCGGGCAGGGGGATGGCGCCGGCGGCGGTGTCGACCGCCCCGACACTCGCGAAGGCGTCGGTCACGTCCTGGGCATGGCGCCGCCCGCTCCAGTAGAGCGGCACGCGGGTGGCCGTCATGCCCTCATCGTCTTCTGCCCAGGCCGACGTCAAGCCGGCGCGTACGAGCTCGAACTCGTGGGTGGCGGTGGCTTCGCCCTGCTTCACGGCGAGCGTGTACGTGCCCGTGGCCACGGGTTGACCGGCGTCGTTGCGGCCGTCCCACCCCGCCTCGGCGGCCACCTGGCGGCGCACCATTGCGCCGTTGGCATCGCGAATGGAGCCCAGCGCGTCGGCGTCGGCCTCCTCACCCGCCACTGTCCAGACGAGGGCAAGACCACTGAAGGGATCGAACGCCGGGGCCGCCACCAGCAACGGCACCGGCGCAGTGTCGGACGACTTGTCCTCGCCCACCGTCGTGGTGGTGGGGCAGGCGAGGGAGAGCAGGAGCAGCATGGCGGCACGGTAGCCCGCACAGGGGCGCACCCGCGCGAGACCGTTGTGCGGCGAGTGTAAACGTTTCACGCGGGTCCCGAACCGGGCCGGCTGGTGACCTTGCCGTGACACTCGTTCGATACCGTGCGGTATGCACGTTGCCGCAGCCCGGCCGGAAAACCTCTACCGCTCCGCCCACCACGCGCTCTCGTCGGTGGGAACTCTCCTGCTCATCGAGCTGGTGCTCGACCACAACAGCGCCATGATCGCCGCCTTTGCGTTCGCGGCCTTCGCGTGGACGCTCGAGGTCACCCGTCGCCTCTTCCCGAATTGGAACGCCGTGCTCATGCGGGCCCTCGGCTTCATGGCCCATCGGCACGAAGCGGCCAGCATCAACTCCGCCACCTGGATGGGCACCGGGCTCGCCCTCATCGCTCCCTTCTTCGCCCAGCCCACCCTCGCGCTCGCCGTGGTCACGATTGGCCTCGGCGATCCGGCCGCCGGGTTCGTGGGCCGGCGGTATGGCCGGCACAAGCTGGTGAACGACCGGTCCCTCGAAGGTTCGTTGGCCTACGTGGTCGTCTCCTTCCTCGCGGGCTGGGCCGCGCTGGCAATCTGGCATCCGGCGCTCGGCGGGCGCGCCGTGGCTGCTGCCGCTGTCGCGGCGGTCGCCGGCGCGGTCACGGAGCTTTTCTGCCGCCGGGTCGACGACAACTTCGCCGTTCCGATCGTGGTTTCACTCGCCGTGGGCATGGTGCTGCAGGGCAACGCGAGCTGGGCGCTGGGCTGAGTCCCCACCCGGCACAACCGTGTGCCGACGGTCGGGTTAGCCGGCCGCGGTGACGCCCGTTTCGCCGCCGCTCCTGTTCGGCCTGCTCGGCTTCGAGCTGGTTCTGCTGTTGCTGGTGGCGCTGCCGGTGCTGCTTCACGCGCGCCAACGGGCCGTGGCCGTCCGGTTCGCGGCGGGCGGCGGCTGCGTCCTCGCGGGGGCGGTCCTCCTCGGCCTGCGCGACACCCTCGGGTTCGAGGCGGCCCCGCTGCTCACCCAGGCGCTGCTCCTGTCGGGGGCTGGCTTCGTGTACCGGTGCATGGCCCGTCTTTACTAGCTCCCGTCGGCTCGGCTCGCGGAAGTGGTGAGCCCGTTGGTGGGCTTCACGGTTTTCGTGGCGCTGTGGGCCACCGACCACTCTCCCCAGCACGAGGCGTCCGCAAGCGCGCGGGTGATCGCCACGGCGCTGCCCCTCGCCGTGTTTCCCGCGTCCTGGCTGTTGCGGATGCGCGCTCGGCGCCCGCGCGAGGTCACCATCGGCACCTGGTACCTCGTGATCGGCGCGTGCGTGGGCACGATCGGCAGCCTCAGCCGGGCCATCGCCTTTGCGGTGCACCCCGTGCCCGACCCCATGCACTCCCCCTTCGCTGGCGTGGCCGCGGCCGTGGGGATGGCCACCTGCCTGCTCATGACGTGCGGGCTCATGCTCGAGGCGGCTGCCCGATCCCAGGGGAAACTACGTGCATCAAACGCGCAGCTTCAGCGTGTCGCCAACACCGACCCGCTCACCGGCGTGGGCAATCGGCGCTACTTCGAAACGGCAGCACTCGAAGCCGTTGCGGCCGCGCGCGAAGCAGGCCAGCCCGTCTGCGTGGTCCTCCTCGACATCGACCACTTCAAGGACATCAACGACCGCCACGGGCACGAGGCCGGCGATGAGGTGCTGCGCAGCATCGCTACGATGGTGTCGGCCCAGCTCCGAGCGCGGGACCTGCTCGCCCGCTGGGGAGGGGAGGAATTCGCCGTGCTGCTCGTCGGGGCCGACGTGCCGGAGGCCGCCCGGGTGGGCGAACGCCTCCTGCAGGGCGTGCGCTCGTTGTCGGTGGCGGCGGTCGGTGGGCAGCGGATCACGCTCAGCGCGGGCGTGGCCCGACTCGGGGCGACCGAGTCGCTTGCGGAGGGGCAACGTCGCGCCGACGCCGCGCTCTACGAGGCCAAGACCCAGGGGCGGGACCGGATGGCCATGGCCGGCTGAAGGCCGGCGCCCGCAGCCCATTTCCGGTTAGCCAACCGGATGTTCCTGCTCCCCCTGCTCGTCGCCTGTGATCCTGCCGAGGACTCCGGCAATCCGCTCGTGTACGCCTTCCCGGAGGGCTTCCGTTGGGGGGCCGCCGGCGCCGCCCACCAGATCGAAGGCGGAAACACCAACAACAACTGGTACCAGTTCGAAACCCTCCCCGAGTTCGCCGGCAAGACCGCCGAACCCTCGGGCGCGGGCGTGGATGGTTACGCGCGCTACGAAGAGGACGCCGACCTCCTCGTGGACCTCGGCGCCGACGTGTACCGCCTCTCCATCGAGTGGTCGCGCGTGGAGCCCGCCCGCGACACCTGGAACGAGGAGGAGTGGGCGCACTACGGCGCGGTGATCGACGCCCTTCGCGCCCGCGGCGTCGAGCCGATGATCACGCTCCACCACTTCACCGACCCGATCTGGACCTACGACCTCACCGACGTCGAGTGCGAGTCCGGCCCCTCCGACACCAACCTGTGCGGGTGGACGAACCCCGAGGTCCCCGCCGAGTTCGCCGAGTTCGCGGCCGAAGCCGCCCTGCGCTTCGGAGACCGGGTGGATGAGTGGACCACCTTCAACGAACCCGGCGGGTACCTGCTCTCCGGCTACCTCGGCGGGGCCTTTCCCCCCGGCGAGATGAATCTGACCACCGGCTCGGTGGAGTCCCGCATCTTCCCGGTGGCCGCCGGCATGCTCGATGCGAACGCCGCCGCCTACGCCGCGGTCAAGGCCAACGACCTCGTGGACGCCGATGGCGACGGCGTGGTGGCGCGGGTGGGCTTCACCAACTCGATCCAGTGGATCGTACCGGCCGACCCCGACGACCCGGCCGACGTGGCCGCGGCCGATCGGGTCCGCGGGCTGTACGGCTACCTCTTCCCCGATGCGATGATCAACGGCCTCCTCGACCGGGATCTCGATGGCGTGCCCGAGGAGTCGCACCCCGAGTGGGCCGGCACCTGCGACCTGCTGGGCTACCAGTATTATTTCCGGATGTACGTCACGTCCGTCCCCAATTTCCCGCCGATCGAGGCCGTCCCCTGCGACCGCACGATGCTCTCGATCTTCGGCCTCGATCCGGCCGTGCTCGGCTGTCCCGAGGTGAACGAGGACGACGTCACCCAGATGGGGTACGAACATTATTCGCCCGGACTTGGGCTCCTCGCTCCCGAGATGGCCAGTCGTTACCCGGGCACGCCCCTGCGGGTCACCGAGGCCGGCATCGCCACCACCACCGGCAAGCGCCGGGGCGAGAGCATCGTGCGCCAGCTCGCCGGCCTGTCGGAGGCCATCGAGGCCGGGGCGCCGGTGGATGGCTACATCCACTGGTCGCTCACCGACAACTTCGAGTGGGCCGATGGCTACCGCCCCCGGTTCGGGCTCTACACCGTCGACCGCGACACGTTCGCGCGCACGCCGAACGAAGGGGTCGACGTGCTCTCGCGCATCATCGCCGACAATGGCATCCGGCGCGACCTGTGGGAGCAGTACGGCGAAGGCGAGCACCTCTCCCCCGGCGAGTAGGGAGGGTTGAGGAACGAGCGGGGGTCTCCGGCTCGCCCTCGCTCCCGCTCGCGCGTACCGCTCCTCAGGCGCGGCAGGCCTCCCCCTCGCACGGCGGGGCGGGCTCCCCCTCCAGGCCGGCGAGCGCGTTCACCGGGTGCCGCAAGAGGCCCACGAGGGAGAACGCGAGCCGGGCGAAGGGGCGGAGGCTCGGCGAGGCCAGCCGGAACGACCAAAGGCGCCAGTCGAAGAGCGCCCACATGGCCATGAGCCAGGCGTCATCGCCGAGGTACACGCCGCCCTGATCGTCCACCACCGTGAGCTCCGCGCGGGAGCGGGCCGGCAGGCCGGGAAAACGATGCTCCACCGAGGGATGACCGCGCGCGATACATTCGAGATGTATCAAACGCGGCTGCCGGCCCAGCCAGGCGGCGCAGCGGCAGCAGAAGCCGCAGCGCTCGTCGTACAGCACCGTGAGGTGGTGGATCACGCGAGGCTCTCGCGGCGGGCGGGCAGCGTGGTCGTGGGAGGCACCGGCGGGGTGGCCGCGAGGCGAAGCCCGTTCTTGCGCATGCGCGAGAGCACGAAGAGGTTGAAGAAGTGCATCGCGCCGATCACCAGCATCGCCCAGCCCACGTTGTCGGCGGCATAGCGCACCACGCCCGGCCAGTCGCTCACCTCCGAGTAGCCGATGTTGCGGGCCACCATGCCGAGGTTGATCAGGTAGAAGCCCACCGCGAGCAGCTTGTTCACCGCGTCGGCGAGCTCGTGGTTCTGGGCGAAGGCGTCGAGCAGGAAGATGCGCCCGTTACGCACGAGGGTGCGCCCCACCCACACGGTGAGCGGCACGGTGATGGCGAGGTAGCTGCCGTAGGCGTAGAGGGTCAGGTTCGGAAGTTCGGTGTCCATGGGGCTCCTTTGGGGGTGGCGACGGGCGACCTGCCCGTCAACCACACCATCCGGAACGGCGCGCGGCGGTTGCGCAGCGGCGCGAATTTCTTTTCGAGCCGGGAACCCCGGCGGTGCCCGCGGCCCCTCGTCAGGGCTGCCAGGCGCGGAGCCAACTCCAGAGCGACCAGGCCGGGGGGAGCGTGGCCACGCCGATCCACAGCAGCAGCGGCCACTCAACGAGCAACGAACGCCCCCGCCGCGCCGCCTCCAGCGCCCCCATCCAGAAGAACGCGAGGCACAGCACCTCGAGCCCGCCGCCCAGCACGGGCACGAAGGGCGCGAACGCCCCTTCGGTGGGGACGAACAGGTGACGGAGCACCGCCCAGGTGACCGCCAGCACCGTGAGCAGGGCGAGCGTTCGCACCTGCGGCACCCGCTCGCCGCGGGTGAGTTGGCCTGAACGCCGCCAGTGGCCGACGAGGAGCGCCCACACGAGCGCGCCGAGCGCCGCCGCGCCCACGGCGCCGAGCACCGCATCCTCCTCGAAGCGCGCCCGCGAAACCCACCGGCCGTCGGGGAGGGCTTCGAGTCCGCTCATCACCAGCGGCTGTGTTTCACCCGCGTGGATCACCTTGGGCGTGACACATCGGAGCCCCGCACCGATGACCACGCCGCTGGCGGCGGTGAGCACGCCCGCGGCCGCCCGCTGGAGCGTGACCTCCTCCGGGGGAAGCGCGTGGCTGGCCTCGCGGGCCGCCGCCTCCCGGAGCGCCACAAGGAAGCTGGCCATGTCGGGGAAACGCGCGGCGTGGGGGGCCATCGCCCGGCGCACGAGCGGGCCGAGGGGGGCGGGGAGGTCGGGCAGGGTACCCACGGGCGGCTGGCCCGTGGCCGCGGCCGCCAGCACGCCGCCGAGCGCGTACACGTCGGCGCGCGCGTCGGCCGGCTGGCCCGCGAGCACCTCGGGCGGCAGGAAGGCGGGTGTGCCGAGCAGGGTGCCCGCGCGGGTGAGGGTGGCGGGCGCCTCGTCGGGCGCGCTCGCGATCCCGAAGTCGATGAGCACCACGCGTCCATCGGGCGTGCACAGGAGGTTGTCGGGCTTCACGTCGCGGTGGATGACCCCCGCCGCGTGTGCCGCCTGCAGCGCCTCCGCCGTGGCGATGCCCACCCGGAGCACCTCCGCCACCGGCAGCGGCAGGCGCGCGCTGAGTGGGCCGCCCTCGACCAGCTCCATCACCAGGAAGGGGATGCCCTCCTCCTCGCCGGCATCGAACACCGCCACCACTCCCGGATGCCGCACCCGGGCGAGCAGGCGGGCCTCGCGCACGAAACGGCCCACGAAGCCGGGGCGCGCCACCAGCTCCTCCGCGATGTACTTCACCGCCACGTCGCGGCCGAGCCGCCGGTGGCGCCCGCGCCACACCTCGCCCATCCCGCCCTTGCCGATGCGCTCGAGGAGCTCGATGTCCTCGCCACCCTGGAGGCAGGCGGCGCAGAGGCCGTGGTCGAGCCGGCCGCCGCAACGGGCGCAGCGGGTGGCGTTGTCGACGCTCACGCGAGCGCTCGGAATAGGGCATCGACCTCGGCGTCGGCATCCTCGGCGGAGCCCACGGTGTCGCGCACCTGCACCGCCACGAGCTCGCGGAAGCGGAGCCGCCCCCGGTGCACGAAGGCCTTGAATTGCGGGAGGCTCATGCCGGCGGTAGCGGCTGCCTCCCGATAGCCGGGGCCCGCCTCGCCGCCGAAGAAGGGCGCGAGCTGCGCCCAGGTGCCCACCCGGTCGCCGCGGTCGTATTCTTCCCGCAGGCACTCGAGCGCGCGGGACATCACGCCGGCGGCCCAGGCCCGATCGAACGAATCACCGGGGTCGTCGACCGTGGCGGCGAGGCTGTCGAGCTGCCCGGTGTCCATCACCACGTGGCGCATCCCGCCGCCACGTTTTGCCGCCCGGCCCGACTCCAGCCAGCGCAAGTGGTGGTGGGTGGCGCAGGCCTTCAGCCAGCTCCGGAAGCGGCCCCGGGAGGCATCCAGGGCCGGGCGCGTGGCGCCGCTGAACAGCTCGGCGAGGAGCTCCTGGGTGAGCTCCTCGGCGTCCTCCGCGCTGGCGCCGCGGGCGCGGAAGTAGGCGTGGATGGGCGGCCGGTAGAGCTTGAGCAGCTCGTGGAGCGCGGGCGGCGCGGCCTGTCCTTCGGCGCCGGCGCGGAGCACGAGGGTCCAGCGGGTGTCGGGGAAGGCCATCGTCCGCCCGTATCCTCCGCGGCGGGGGCATCCCGCGACGAGGGCGTACGATTCGTGACCGGCCTGCGCGCGGCCCGCCGTCTACGTTGGGGGGCGAATCCGAGGTCGCCATGCTCTCCATCCTGTGCCTCACTCTGTCCCTCGCCGAAGCGGCCGCCCCGTCGGGGCTCGACACCCTCCAGCGCCCCGCGAGCCTCGCGCCGCTCGTGGCGCAGCTCTCGCCGCCCGTGGTGAGCCTCAGCGTGCAGAAGCGGGTGGCCTTCGAGGCGCCGTCGATGCCGGAGTGGGCGCGGCCCTACTTCGAGGCGCCCGGCCCGCAGCGCGCTTCCGGCCAGGGATCCGGGTTCCTCATCTCGGCCGACGGCTACCTGCTCACCAACCACCATGTGGTGGATGGAGCGGAGGCCGTGCTGGTCACGCTCACCGATGGTCGCGAGTTCCCCGCCCGCGTGGTCGGCAAGGACGAGCGCACCGACGTGGCGCTCTTGAAGATCGACACCGCCGTGAGCCTGCCCTACGCCACGCTCGGGGAGTCGGCGGGCGTGCAGCCGGGCGACTGGTCCCTCGCGGTGGGCAACCCCTTCGGGCTCGAACATTCCGTGACTCTCGGCATCGTGAGCGCGAAGGGGCGCTCCATCGGCGCCGGTCCCTACGATGACTTCATCCAGACCCAGGCCTCGATCAACCCTGGCAACTCGGGCGGTCCGCTCTTCGACATCGAGGGGAGGGTGATCGGCATCAACACCGCCATCGTGGGGCAGGGCATCGGTTTTGCCATCCCGATCGACCAGGTCAAGCCCATGCTCGACGAGCTGAAGACCCGGGGCTCGGTGAGCCGCGGCTGGCTCGGCGTGCAGCTGGCGGAGCTCGATGCGGGCAACGCGAGCGCGATGGGGGCGACCGACGGCGGCGTGGCCGTGGCCCAGGTCACGGTGGGCACGCCGGCGGAGAAGGCGGGGCTCAAGGCGGGCGACGTGGTGCTCTCCGTGGATGGCGTGGCCGTACGCGAGGCGCCCGGACTCGTGCGGGCCGTAGGCGCGCGCAAGCCCGGCGAGACCTTGAAGCTGGACATCCTCCGCGAGGGCAAGCGGCGCTCGATCAGCGTGCTCCTCGCCGCCCGGCCCGAGGAGGATGCCCTCGCGCGCCCCTCCAGCCCCGGTGGGGCCGACCCCGCGCCGCCCGCCGACGTCCGCCTCGATGGCCTCACCGTGCGCGACGTCAACGGAGAGGGCGCGTTCGCCGGTCACCTCAAGGAGGGCGACCGTCTGGTGTCGGTGGACGGGGCGGCCGTGAAAGACGAGGTCGCCGCCACGCGGGCGCTCCTGCGCCCCGGTCCGCACCGCATCCTCGTGCTCCGACAGGGGCAGGAGCTCCTGGTGCTGGTGCCGGGGAAGTAGCGTTCCTCTGGCGGGAACGGGGTCGGTGGCGTAGGCTCTGGACATGGGCGGTTGCCGGCGAATCGGGCAGGTTTTCATTTTGGCCATGGCCGGCGGCTGCGCGTCGCTCGCCTCATCCGAAACCGCCGACCCGACTTCCGACGCTCCCTTCGCCGGGATCGCCTCGGCTTCCTGGGATGGCGAAGACGGGCTCACCGCCACGTGGGAAGGCGGCGGGGAGGGGATCGCGCTCGAGGTCCTGGATGCGGGTGGCGCGTTCGTGATGGCCGTGGAGGCGGCCGGCGGCTCGGCGACCGCATCCCGGCTCGCGGACGGCGAGTACGTCCTCCGCGTCGTCTCGGCCGACGGGCAGGACGGCGCACGTTCCCTGCACCAGTGGGTCGGGCCGGATCGTCTCGTGAGCCGCAGCCACGCGGCGATCCCGGGCGGGGGTCGCACTATCGAGGGCAGCGGCGGGCTCGTCGCCGTGGGTGGTGGCACGGTCGACAACGGGCAGGTGTTGCTCTACGACCTCTCCGGCGGGCCGACGGCCACCCCCCTCGGCGCCCTCTCCGACCTCGGTGAAGTCTCCGACGTAGCGATCCAGGGAGATATCCTGGCCGTGGCCACCGACACCACGTTGCATCCCGAGGAGCCCTACGGCGTCCGGTTCTACGACATCAACGACCCCTCGGCGCCCCTCCAGGTGGGGGCGATCGACGCCACCGCCGACAACGCCCACACCCTCACCTTCGGCGAGGCGGGCATCGTGTACCTGGCCAGCACCCTGAACGGGTGGATCGCGGCCTACGACGTGTCGGACCCGGCCCACCCGGAGAGCCTCGGCCCCTTCCGGCTCCCCCAGCCTTCGATGCCGCACGATCAGACCTGGGTCGATGGCCGCCTGTGGATGGCGTACACCACCGGCCTCGCGGTCGCGGACACGAGCAACCCCGGTGATTTGCAGTTGCTGGGTGTGCTTCCTGCCACGTGGTCGGATCCCTTCGTCCACAACCTCTGGCCGACGGCCGACGGTCGGTCGCTTGCGGTGAGCGAGGAGGCCGTGGGCGGCTCGATGCGCATCGTGGACATCGAGTCGTTGACCGAAATGGCCGTGCTCGCGCAGGTGGAAACGGCGCCCGAACATTCGATCCACAACGTCGTCGTGCGCGGCAACTACGCCTTTGCGGCCTGGTACACCGACGGTCTCCTCGTCTTCGACCTGTCCGAGCCCAACGAGCCCGTGCTCGTCGGACAGGTCGACACGTGGGCGGGCTCGGAGACGGTGGAGAACCGGGCTGACGGCAGCCAGTGGCCCAACGTGAACGGCGCCACGCACGTCTGGCCCATGGGCCGCCACATCGCCGCCTCGGACTCGGCGCTTGGGCTGGTGGTGTTCGATTTCTTCCCGCCGACGATCAACTGGGGAGAGAGCTGGGGCGGCAACGAGGGCGCGTGAGCGGCGTCAGAGCGTGCAGCCCGGGTCCGCGTAACTCTCGCCGAGGAGCAGCTTGCGAACCTCGCCGCGTTCCCGCATCCAGAAGCACTGGGTGTGGGCGTTGGCGAGGTAGCCGTAGTCGTAGAGCGTCGGGTTCAGGTTGTCGGTGGTGAGCCGCTCTCCCAGCGGATCGTGGAGGTGGGCGTGCCGCGATTCGATGATCGCGCCGCCAGCCGCCAGCCAGGCATCGGCTTCGGCGAGGTTCGCGCCAGGGTCGGCGCCTTCGGCCTGATCGAGGACGGCGTCGTACAGGGCGGCGATGTACCGGGCGCGGGCCGTGGTCACGTCGAGGCCATCGCGCACCTCCGCCGTCCACCGGTCGGTGCCGGGGAGGTCGGAGGCCTGCTCGAGGGCGTCGGCCATCGTGCGTAGTCCGCCCACCACGGTGGCGCGGAAGGCCGCGCGCTCTTCCGCGGGGAACGCCGCCACTTCCGCGGGCGTGGTCCGGCGCGGCTGGCTGTACACCCCCGCCTTGTCGCCAATGTCCATCGCGATGTCCCGCCCGGCGAGGTAGGGCCCGAGCCGATCGTCGATGAGCGGACGCTCGGCCTCCACCGCCGCGATCACGGCCTCGGCCGTGCGGCTGTCGGTGAACAAGTCCTGCACGGCGGCCTCCCAACTGTCGGGGAGCGCGTAGTTCATGCGGAGAGTGGCCGCGTCCTGTTGCCAGTAGCCCCACTCCCAACCCGAGGCGAAGAGCACGTGCCGGTCGAGCGGGAGGCCCTTGTCCCGCAGGGCGGACATGTCCAACCACCGCGAGCGGATGTAGAGGGGGAGGTAGATGGGCACGCTGTCGTCGAAGGCCACCCAGTAGGCGGACTCCGGAAAATAGGTGACGGTCCGCCCGTCGGTGAGGGCGGTTTCGAGGTACTCCCGATGCTCGGTGAAGCTGTCGAGACCGTAGGCGCCGCCGGCGTCCTCCCGGAGGTTGTAGTACATCACGGTGTGTACGAACGGCTCGATCGGACGATCGGCAAATGTGGCCAGAAAATAATACATCATCTTCTGGCCCTGATACTCGACCTGCACATCCTCGTTGCCGCCCACGTGGATGACGGCGTTCATCGCCGTTCCTGGGGCGGCGTCCTGCAGGGTGTCGTAGGCCATCTCCACGCGGCCGATGAACAGGTCGGGGTCGGCCGAGAAGAACTCGCCGAAGCTCAGGGAAACCTCGTCCCACGGCACGCCTTCCGTGAGGACCCGCCAGCGCGCCGCCATCGCCGCCACGTCGTTGGCCTCCTCGCCGCTCTGGTCGAGCAGGTCGTAGGCGAGCTGGAGGTTGCTCGACCCGAAGAGCTGCACGCCGACGCCCACCTTCATCCCGCGCGCGTGCGCCGCCTCGATCACCGTCCGCGTGCTGGCGGCCCAGCGCTCGCGCGCCGTGGCGTCCTCCACGATGTTGTCCACGCCAGGCCACTGCACGTAGTTGCCGCGGTTGCGAACCACCCAGTCGAGCATGGCGGTGGCGCGGGTGGGGTCGGGATCGCCCCACACGTCGTACATCGCCTCGATGGGGTGCAGCGTGTGCGGGTGGTAGCCGCGGCGGGCCATCTCCGGCTCGAACTCCTTGCCGAGCGCGGCCGCGGCCGAGAGCTGCGGGTCGGCGGGCACCTCGGTGTCGCAGGGGTGGGAGAACCGCCAGCCGTGCCACTCCATGAGCTGCGCGAGCCCGTACATCGCTCCGGCGGGCGCGCCCGCGTCGATCACGAAGGCCTCGCCCTCGGCGTTGACCACGAAACACTCGCCGCAGCGGGAGGCATCCTCCCGCAGGAGCACCCGCACGGCCGCGCCGCCCGACTCCGGCGCCTGCGCCGATGCCGCCACGGGTACGGCGTGCGGCAGGCTGCGCACATGGTCGGTGAGCACCCCGACCCAGGCCTCGGGGGCGGACACCGCCACGAGCGGCGGCGGCTGGGGCGTGCAGGCGAGGAAGAGCGCGAGCATCGCCGACTCCTCTACTTGGCCTTCGCGTTCTCTTTCTTGAGCCACTTCAGGAGCGGCTCGAAGTGGGCCACCATGGCGCGCGTGCTCAGCTCCTCGCCCGTGGCCTCCTTCAGGACCTTCCGCCAGTCCTCGGTGGCGCCCTTCTCGAGGATGCCCTCGAGGAACGCGCCCGTTTCTTTGCTGCCCAGGTAGTTGCAGCTGTGCGGGTCCTGCTTCAGGATCTTGCGCGCGATGTGCTCGTGCAGCTGGTACTTCAGCACGGTGGCGAGGGCGTAGTCGTAGTACTGCGCCGGATCGTCGATCACGTGGGTCTTGGTGCAGGCGTCGCAGAGGTTGGGGTCGGTGAGGCGTGCGGGGTCGGGCACGCCGATGCCCTGGTACTGGCTCACGATGCTCCACCAGCGGGCCTGCCACTGGTCGACCGGCAGGTCCTTCTCGTAGAGCTCGTACTCGAAGCGGCTCATGGTGCCGGTGGCGAAGGGCACGAAGACCGCCGTCTGTTCGAGCGCCTCGCGGAGGAGCTGCTGCGTGGGGTCGACCTTGGTGGACTTCGGCATGATGCCGAGCTGCTTCAGGTAGGGCGGCTGGAAGGCGGCCACGTTCGCCAGCTCGCCGATGCCTTCGTGGAAGGCGCGGTTGGCGCCGCGACGCAGGGTGAGGGGCACGTCGGGGCGGGTGTAGGCGATGTAGTAGTAGATGTGGCCGAGCTCGTGGTGCGAGGTGCCAAACCAGTCGGCGCTCGGCTCCACGCTCATCAACGAGCGGATGTCCTTCTGCAGGTCGAGGTGCCAGGCCGAGGCGTGGCTGTTCTTGTGGCGGGTCTGGCCGGCGGGCACCGGGTACAGGTCGGACTTCGCCCAGAAGGACTCGGGGAGCTTGGGGAAGCCCATTGAAACGTAGAACTCCTCGGAGCTCCGCACGATCCACTCGGGGCTGCGGCCGGTAAAGTAGGCATCCATGTCCTCGCCCGCCACGAGGCCGCCCCACTCCTGGCCCCAACGGTTGGGGAGCCAGTGGGCGGGGATGTCGCCCGCCGGGGTGGGCTGCCCGTACTTCTTCGCAAACTGCCGCTTCGACCACGTGTGCAGCTCGCTGTAGAGCGGCGCCATGTCCTTGTTGAGCTGGTCGAGAAAGGCCATCATCTCGTCGGCCGACATCCCGTACTCGGACACCTGGTAGGCGAAGTAGGAGGAGTACCCGCTCTTGCGCGCCAGGTCGTTGCGGAGCGTGCGCAGCTCGGCGAGCCCCGACTTCAGGGGCACGCCGATCTCTTTCGAGGCCTTCCACACGGCGAGGCGTTCGGCGGGGTCGGTGGCCGTGTGCAGCTTCTCGTCGATCTCGTTGGCCACGAGCGGGTGCGGGCACTTGCCGTCGGCGCCGCGGGCTTCGAGGCAGTACTCGAAGCTGTCCTGCACACCGCGGAGGCGCGTTTCGGCGGCGAGGCGGGTGTTTACCAGCTCCGTCTGGTCGCCGGGGGCCTCGCCGGCGGCGTAGAGGATGGCCTCGATCTGACGGGCCTGCAGCGGGCTCAGCTCGGCCGCACGGGCCTTCCACGCGCGGGCGGTCGCGATGATGCGGGGGTCGCCCACGAAGGCCGCGGTGGCCTGGCTGGCGGCGGTGGCGCGGCCCTCGTTGCGCTCGCCCACGTCGGTCGCGGCATCCCAGCTCGCATTGGCATCGATGGTGTAGAGCCGCCCGAGGAGCGAGTCGTAATCATCGAGGAAGGACTGGGCGGCGGGCGAGGGTTCGGCAGCGAACGCAGACAGGATGAAGAGGAGCATGGTCCGCCGCTAACTCCCCGGCGGGCAGTTCGCTCCGTACAACAGCGTGCACCGATCCAACTCGCTGTGCGGCAGCGCCTGCCATTCCGGCGTGAGCGCGTGGAGGTCGGCCACCACCACCGCGCCGATCACGCTGGGCGCGGAGAAGGGCGCCGCGGGCAGCGGAGGGAGCGGACCGAGGGAGCTCCCGGCGATGCGTCCATGCAGCGTGTCGGCGAGGAGCGCACGGCCGAGCAGGAGGCGCCGCCAGGCGGCTTCGCGCGCGCCCGCGTCGTCCTTCCGTCCCTGCTCCCAGAGCTCGCCGAGCGCCACGGTCAGGCTCTCCCAGGCCGATTCGGGCCGGACGTCCCACGAGGCGGTCGCCCATGTGTCGAATGTATCGAATGATACATCGTAGGTGAAGGTCCGCGTTTCACGCAGGGCCTGCACGAGGTGGGACTGGAAGTCGCCCGCGAGGGCCTGATCGCGCGGAGCCTGCGCGGGGTCCGTGGCCCACACGAGGGCCACCTGTGCCCGTGAAGCGTCGGGCCAGTCCACCGCCAGAAGCGGCAGCCCCTCGGCGTCCGCCCGTGTGGCGTTCCCCCGGCTGGCTGGCGGCCCGGTGGAGCCGGTGTCGACGCGGCTCACCTCCTGCCCCGCGAGCGCCGCCGTGAGCGCTTCGGCCGAGTAGTCGCCCGCTACCACGAGCCGCCGCGCCTGCGCCCAGCCCGCTGCCCAGCTCGTGGCCAGCGCGGACCGTCCGAGGTCGGGGCGCAGCCCCAGCGGGGCGGAGGTGCCTTCGGCGAGGCGGTGGAGCGCAGCGTCGAGCACGGTGGCCGGGCGGCGCCACGCCCCACGCCAGGAGCGCCGGGCCTGCTTCCGCTCCGGCAGTGTGAGCCTCGGCGCGGGCGAGGCGGGCACGGCCAGAAGCTGCGGCAGGGCGGCATCCACGGCAGGCGCGAGCCCATCCAGGGCGATGCGGCAGCGCAACGCGCCGCACCCGGCCTCGACACGCAGCCCCAGCCTGCCCGCGACCCTCGCCCGCAGCTGTGCCCCCGCCGCCTCCACGAGGAGGTCCACCTCGGGGCCGCCCTCGCTGCGGGCGAACGACAGCTCCGCGCGGGCCATCGGGCCTTCGGCGAGGGTGGGCAGGAGCACGAGGAGCAGCGGGCTCACGGGGCGCTCCACTCGCGCACGCCGGGGATCAGCGGGGCGAATCGCGTGCCCGGCGGGAGGACCGCCAGCGTGGTGACCGCCTCGGCGGGCAGCCAGCGGGCCGCCGCCCCGGCGAGCTTCTCCCCCGTGAGGTCGAGCCACGCCTGGACCTCGTCGGCCGCGCAGTCGGGCGCCCGGCCGGCGAGCACGCAGCCGGCGGCCACGCGGGCCCGCAGCGGGAGCGAGGAGAACGCCCGCGCCTGGTCGGCCACGGCCTCGGCCCGCACCCGATCGAGCACGGCCGCGTCGAGCCCCCGCGCCGCCACTTCGCGCAGCGCCCGCACGATCGAGGCCCGATGGTGCGGCAGCGCCAGCCAGGCGTCCGTGCGCTCCGCCACCCACTCTCCACACCCTGCGCCCACCGACACCCGCGCGCCCCCCACCCAGCGGGCCAGCGCCTCCAGGGCCACGCGGTCGCGGTGGCCGCGACCCGGCACCGGCCAGGCCACGAGCACGCTGCCGCGGTTGCCGTTGCCGCGCGTCCAGCTCGTGGCGGGTGCGGCCGGCTCGCAGCCGGGTTGGCCGAGCTCCCCCTCGGTGCGCGGGGACGGGCGCCGCCCCGCCGGCAGCGCCGCCTCCACGAGCGCGCGGAGCTCGGCTGCATCGAAGTCGCCGGCCAGCACGAGCACGCCGTTCTCCAATAGCCGCGTCCAACGCGCCATGGCCGCCCCGGCCGCGATCGCCTCCTGCGGCGGGCTCGCGGGGTGGCGCGACCAGGGCTCCCCACCGCTCCACAGGAGGCGGCTGAGCCACACGCGGTCGAGCCCGTGCGCCGCGTCGTGGGTCTCGGCCAGCTCCTCGGTGATGACCGCCCGCTGGCGCGTGAGCGACCCCCCCGACACCACGAGCGTGCGCATCCGGGCCAGCTCCAGCCCGAACAGGTCGGCCCCGCTCCGGGCGTCGGCGGCGGGGATCGTGGCGCCGATGCCAGCCCGTTCGCGGTCGGTCCACCCGTCGGAGAGGCCGCCGAGGTGGCCGAGGCGCTCGTCGTAGTCCGCGGCGCCCTCCGCGCCGATGTCGCCGAACGCGAGGTGCTCCACGAGGTGGGCCGCGCCGAACTCCTCGGGGGCATCATCGGCGGCGCCCGTGTCGAACAGCCACTGGGCGCTCACGAGGCCGCTCCCCGGCTCGGGCAGGAGCACGACGGTGGGCGAGGTGTCGAGGCGCACCGCGGGGAAGCGGAAGCGCTCGGCCGGGGGGAGCGGCAACGCGAGCGCGCAGGCCAGGAGCGCGATCACCGCTTCTGGAGCAGGACTTCGGCGACCTGTAGACCCGGATCGGCCAGATCGATCGTGGCATCCTCTGGGATGGTACCGTCGGCGTTGCGCAGGACGCGACACACGGGCTTGGCGAAGCGGGCCTGATCGCGGGCGCCGCCGATGGTGATCACCACGCGCCCATCCTTCAGGCGCAGCAGCGTGCCCGGGGGGAACGTGCCGACGGCGTTGACGAAGAGCTGGAAGAGCTGTGGATCGTAGGCCACTCCCGCCGCGCTCGCCATGCGCACCAGCGCCTCGGCGGGCGACATCAGCGTGCCGGTAGGGCGGAGGCGGGTGTAGTTGTCGAAGTCGTCGCCGATACGAATGATACGTGCGTAGAGCGAGGGGTTGCGGTCGAGGTCGCGGTGGTGCTCGAGGGCGGCGAGCATGCGCTTGAGCTTGGCCGGGTGAAACCCGCGCTGCCGCGAGAGTACGCGCACTCCGGCGGTTCCGTGATGGGAGAATGCCGGTGCATAGCCATCTTCATCGACCATGGCGTAGCCTGCGTCATGATACATCGCCGCCACGCCGAGGTCGGCGAGCGCCGAGGGGGAGAAGCCGAGCGCGCGGCCGATCAGCACGCTGTAGGTGGTCACGCGGATACAGTGCCGCGAGAACTCGTCGGAGGTGAGGTTGTCGCTCGCCTCCTCCTCCTTCTGCAACACATCGCCATCGGCCGAGGCATCCACGAACTCGTTCACGAGGCGCCGGATGGGGAGCGGATTGGGCGTGCGGTTGGCGCCGAGGCTGCTCCACGCCTGGGCGACGACGCCATTGGCGCGCTGGAGCGTGCGCTGGAGCTCCACCGCGCTGGCGCTACGCTCCGTCTCGCCCGTCACCTTCAAACGGAAGCGCCCCATGGGCGTGACGTCGTCCACCCCGCAGGCGCGTAGCGCGGCCATGAAGTCCACGAGTGGGTTGCCCTCGCCGGGAGCGCCGGCGATGCAGCTCACCATGGCGCGCACCTGCTCCGAGTCGATCGGCCGGGTGAAGGAGAGGCCACCGCAGTTGTGGCGGGCCAGCTCCGCCTCGAGCGCCTGGGGACCGCTCATGCGGTCGTCCATGCGCACGCGCACATCGTTGACGAAGACCTGCCCCTCCACGCACACCACCATCACCTGGCCGATGAGCCGGTCGAGCTTGAGCAGGGCGTTCACGAGCTGTGATGTCGGCTCGTTGAAGGCTGAGTTTTCTGGTGCATGTATCGATGAGAGTCTCACGAGCCCGTTGGTGAGCCGCACGAACTGCTCACCCAGCTCGCGCACCTTCTGGCCAAGCTGCTTGTCCTCCCCTGCGCGCGCCTGGTGCAGCGCCTTGCCGAGGGCTTCCTGCCCCTCGAGGATCACGTCGCTCATTTCGCCTCTCCTCGCATGAGCCGGCGCCGCCGGATCATGGCTTGCGTGCAGTACGTGGCGAGCTCGGACCCCGCCTTCTCCGACACGGCCCGGACCAGCGCCTCGGGCTCCTCGCCCCGGAGGTGCACGAGCCCGGACACCGCAGCGCGCTGTAGGCGAGCGAGGCCCGGAATCACGGAGCCGAAGAAGCCCTTGGGCTTGCACCACTCCCGGAACTGGGCGAGGGCCTCATCCGGGGCGAGCGCCGCCAGGGTCTCGCCGATGCGCTCGGCCTCGGTGTCGGACAAACGGGCGGCGGCCGTGCTCTTGAGGCGGGTGAGCAGGGGCGCGAAGGCGGCGCTGGCCTGGCGGGCGGCCAGGAGGGAGAGCGCCCGCATCCGGACCTCCTCGTTGTCGGTCGTGGCGAGGCGCAGCACCAGCCGGGCCACCTCCGAGGACATCGGCAGCGCCTCCAGCGAGCGCAAGAGCTCGAGCTGCACCTCCACGTCGGCCGACTCGACGAGGGACCGGACGGCCACCAGCGTGCGGTCGAGGTCGGAGTAGCGGAGCACCCGGAGGAGCTCGCAGGCGAGGGCGGCGTTCGCGGTTTCGAGGTACTTGACGATCTCGTCGCCGCGGTCCACCACGTAGCGCTCGATGAGGCGGCGGGTCACGCGGCGGCTGGCCTCGCCGTTCTGCCCCCCGAGCACCTTCACAAGGCTGGCCAGGTGGTCGCCCGGGAGCGCCTTCAGGAGCGCGTACAGCTCGGGCGGCGCCTCGGTGGCATCGCGCGAAACGCTGTGCAGGAACCGTTCGAGGGCGTGCGCGCTCACGAAGCCGGCGAGGAACTCGCTGCATTCGGCATCGCTCTTGTCATCGCGCAAGGTGGTGGAGGCCGCTGCGTAGGCGAGGCGGACGGTGTGGCCGAGGAGGCCCTCGGAGAACAGGAACTCCCGGGTTTCGTTGAGGTGCGGCAGGATGTCGGCGAACCGCATTGGGTCCGTCGGGTCGTCGAGCACCTTCAGGAGCTCCTCGCAGCTCCGCACCGCGAGCTCCGGCACCGCCTGCGAGTCATCCTCACGCAACAGCTCCGCGAGGGCCGGCGCGGGAACCTCGCGCCAGGAGACGCGCACCATGCTGGGGCGTACGGGCAGGGGAAGGTCGAAGTCGGGGGGGGCGTTGATCGCCGGCCCGGCGGCCGCGCTGCCGTGCTCCGAACCTTCCATGGCATCGGCGCCGCCTTCCGTGTCGGCCACGAAACCTTCGACGGCCTCGAACGCCACGTGCGTAAAACCGGCCTTCCACAGCAGCACGACGAGGTCGTCTTCCGTTTGCCGCACGCCCACGTAGCGGATCGACACCACCTCGAGGAGCTTCAGCAGCTCGTGCCACTCCAGCCCCGGGCGGAGGGTGAGCTTCCGCACACCATCGCGGTACAGGCGGAAGGCGAGGGACCGTTCGCGATCGCGGTCGAGGTACACGATCTCGCCGGCGAGCACGATCTCGAACGGCCGGATGCCGAATTCGAGCTCGCCGTACCGCTGGAGGAAGCTCTCGGCCGTGTACTTGAGGTTCTGCAGGAAGGCGCGGATGGCTTCGTTGCTCGGCTCGTAGATGAGAAACGAGCGGGCCGCGCGCGAGAGCGCGAGCAGCACGCCGTTGGCGGCGAGGCCCCGGGGCGTGCCGCCAACGGTGACTTCGCCATGAAGGGAGTCCTCGGCAGCACCTGCGCTCTCGAGGGGGAGTTCCGGATCGACGGGCGGGGTCTCGGGGGGCGGTGTCACCCCTTCAGACTACCACGCCGGGCCCACCGAGCGGGATAGGCCGCAGGCGTGACTTTCGTGTGCGGGGACATTGGTGGAACCCGGGCGCGCTTCGCGTTCGCGGGTGCGGAGGTGGGGCCGGTCGTGGAGTTTGCGAGCGCAGACTTTCCCGGCCCCGAGGCGTTGGTGCGCGCGTGGCTCGCGGGCTCGGTGGTGCGACCGACTGCCGCCTGCCTCGCGCTCGCGGGGCCGGTGCGCGAGGGGCGATGCGTGGCCACGAACCTGCCGTGGGTGGTGGAAGGCGACTCCCTCTCCGCTTCGCTGGGCTTCCCGGTCGTGCTGGTCAATGACTTCCATGCCGCCGCGCTCGGTGCCCGTGCGCTCGGCCCCGCGGGGTGCGAGGCGGTGGTGGAGGGGGCCGCCCGGGCCGATGCGCCCGTGGCGGTGCTCGGCGCGGGAACGGGGCTGGGCGAGGCGGTCGTGGTGGGCGACGTGGTGCTGCCCGGCGAGGGTGGGCACGCGGAGTTCGGCCCGGGCAGCACGCGCGAGGTGCGCCTCGCCGGCTGGCTCATCGACCGTTTCGGGCGCGCCAGTTGGGAGTCGGTGCTCTCCGGCCCCGGGCTCGTGAACCTCGCCCGTTTCTCCTGGGCCGAGCGGGGGGTGGCCGCTCCCGACTGGGTGGAGGCGCCCGATGCCCCCGCCCGCGTGGCCGAAGCCGAGCCCGCGGTCCTGGCGTGGTTCGCCGAGCTCTACGGCGCCGAAGCCGGCAACCTCGCCTTGCGCGTGCTGGCCGGGAGCGTGTACCTCGCTGGCGGCATCGCGCCGCGGATGCTCCCGCTCCTGCGTTCCGGCGTCTTCGAGCGCCGGTTCCGCGAGAAGGGCAAGGTGGGCGCGGCGCTGGCCGGCGTGCCGGTGTTCCTCGCCGCCCACCCGGCGCTCGGCCTCCTCGGCGCGCGCGCCGAGCTCACCCGGAGGGGGTGGTGAGCCGCGGCTCCCGGTTGGCGATCGTGGGCCTCGGGGTGAACGGGCTCTGCACGGCCTGGGCGCTCCTCCGCGCCGGGTTCGCGGGAGAGCTCCTGCTGCTCGACGCTTTTCCTGCCGGTCATCGGCGCGGGGCGAGCCAGGGGGAGGAGCGCATCACCCGCACCAGCTACGAAACCGCCGCGTTCGCCGCCGATGCGCGGCGGGTGCAGTCGGAGCTCTGGCCCGCCCTCGAAGCGGATGTCGGCCGGCGCCTGGTCACCCTGGGCCCGGCGGTGTTTTGGGGGCCCGAGTCGGGCCCGCTGCCCAGCTATGCGCGCGCCGTGGCCGAGGCGGGCGGCGTGGCGCACGCGCTCACGCCGGCCGAGGCCCGCCACCGCTTCCCCACGATGCGCTTCCCCGACGCGGAGCGCGTGCTGCTCGACCCGCACGCCGGCGTGATCCACGCCGCCGAAACGCTAGCCGCCCTCGAGGGCTGGCTCGCCGAGCGTGGCGCGGTGCGCCGGGTGGCCACGGTGAGCGCACTCCACGAAGAGGGCGAGGGCGTGGCGCTCGTGCTCGCCGATGGGGAGGTGGTGCGCGCCCACGCGGCCGTGGTGAGCGCCGGGCCGTGGCTCCCGCGCCTGCTACCCGGCTACACGAAGACGGTCGTCCCCGTGCGGCAGCACGTCGGCTTCTGGCCTATGGAGGCGCGCGCGGGGCACACGCCCGCCTGGGTCTTCCTCGCTCCCGGGGGCTTGCACTACGGCCTGCCCACGCTGGGGGGCGGCGTGATGAAGGCGGCGTTCCACGCCACCCGCGCCGAGCCCGACGATCCCGACGTGGTCGAGGAGGCCTCCCCCGTGTCGCTCTCTGCCGTGGAAGCCCGGCTCCGGGAGTGGTTCGTGGCCGCGCCGGGCCCGCTCCTGCGGGGGGAGACCTGCTGGTACGCCAACGTGGCGGAGGACCAGTTCATCCTCCAACGCGCTCCCACCCACCCGCACGTGCTGGTGCTGTCGGCGTGCAGCGGCCACGCCTTCAAGCTGGGTCCGCTCACCGGCCTCCGCGCTTCGGCCCAGGCCGTCCAGCTCCTCGCGGGCGGCGCATGAGCGGCACCCTGCGCGTGGAGGGCGCGGCGGAGCACAACCTGCAGTCCGTGACGGTGGAGGTGCCCCACCGCGCGCTCACCGTGGTGTGCGGCGTGAGCGGCTCCGGCAAGACCACGCTGGCCTTCGACACGCTCCACGCCGAGGCCCAGCGGCGCTTCGTGGAGTCGATGTCGAGCTGGGTCCGCGCCCAGGTCGGCCAGGCCCCTCGCCCCCAGTACGAAACGATGACGGGCCTGCTCCCGAGCATCGGCGTGGCGCAACGCACCGTGTCCGGCCCGAGCGCGCGCGCCACCGTGGCCACGTCCGCCGAGCTCTACGACCTCCTCCGGGTGCTCTACGCCCGCGCCGGCACCCAGTCCTGCCCCACCTGCGGCGCGATCGTGCGGAGCACGCCGGTGGATGTCATCGTTCGCGAGCTGTCCGCGCTGCCCGAGGGCACCGCGCTCGTGGTGATGGCGCGGGTGGCGAAGAGCCGGCCGGGCCCCCTGCGCCCGTTGTTCGAAGCCCACGCCCGCCAGGGGTTCCTGCGGGGGCGGGTGGACGGCCAGCCGGTGCTCTTCGACGAAGCGCCCCCCGCCGGCGCGGGCCCCTTCGAGGTGGACGTGGTGGTGGACCGTCTCAAGGTGGCGCCGGACCGCCGGGAGCGGGTACAGGAGGCCGTGGCCACGGCGCTGAAGCTCGGTCGGGGCGCGCTCCTCGCCGACTGCGGCGGCGAGCTCCGCGAGTACGCCACACGCCCGCGCTGCGGCAACTGCGACCGGGAGCTCCCGCCCCTGAGCCCGCGCCTCTTCTCGCTCAACTCCCCGGTGGGCGCGTGCTCCGGCTGCCGCGGCGTGGGCACCGTGACCGAGGTGGATGCCGCCGCCGTGGTCGATCCGGTGCTCTCCCTCGCCGAAGGTGCGGCGCTCCCGTGGACCGATGCCCAGCGCACCACGATGCTCCGGTGGGCCGAGAAGGCCGGCATCCCTACGGAGGTGCCGTGGTCGAGCCTGCCGTGGGAGGCGCGCGACCGCCTCCTCAACGGCGATGAGCGCACCGACGGCATCCTCGCGGTGGCGCGCAAGCGCCCCGAGGAGCGCTGGTCACGGGAGCGCGCCTGCCCCGCCTGCAGCGGCGCGCGGCTCTCACCGGAGGCCCGCGCCGTCACGTGGGGCGGGCGTTCCCTGCCCGAGCGGCTCGACCTCACGGTGCAGGAGGCGCTTCTGGCGCTCGAGGAGGGCGCGCGCACCGCCATCACCGGCCCCCTGCTCGACGAGCTGGCCCGTCGCCTCGGTTTTCTCGTGCGGGTGGGCCTCGACTACATCCCGCTCGGCCGCGCGGCCGGCACCCTCTCCGGCGGCGAGTGGCAGCGGCTCCGCCTCGGCGCGCAGGTGGGCAACCAGCTCAGCGGCGTGCTCTACGTCCTCGACGAGCCCACCGCCGGCCTCCACGAGAGCGACACAACGCGGCTCGTCGGCCTCCTCCGCGAGCTCGTGGCCGCCGGCAACACGCTGCTCGTCGTGGAGCACGACCCCGCGGTGATCGACGCCGCCGACCACGTGATCGAGGTCGGCCCGGGGGCGGGCGCGGAGGGCGGGCGCATCGTCTTTGCCGGCACGCCGGCCGCGCTGCGCCTCGCCGACACCCTCACGGGCCGGTGGCTCTCCGGCCGCGCGGGCGTGGCCGAGCATGCGCGGCTCGCGCCCCGGGGCGCGCTGGTCCTGCGGGGGCTGTCGGGCCGCAACCTGCGCGGCGATGCCGAGCTGCCCCTCGGGCTGCTCCTGGCGGTCACGGGGCCCAGCGGGGCGGGCAAGTCGAGCCTCGTGGCCGACACGCTCGCGCCGCTCCTGTCCGATCGTCCGGGCCTCCCGGTGGCCGGGTTCGAGGGGCGCCAGCGGGTGGGCCGCCTCGTCACCGTGAACGGCGCCGCCCTCGCCCGCACCGCCCGTTCCACGGTGGCCACCGCCACGCGCATTTTCGACCCGATCCGCCAGCTCTTCGCCCGCACGCCCGAAGCGAAGGCGCGCGGCTTCGGGGCCGAGCGGTTCTCCACGGCGGTTGCCGGCGGGCGTTGCGAAGCCTGCCAGGGGGAGGGCGCCCGGCGGGTTTCGATGCACGTGCTGCCCGATGTGCTCGTGCCCTGCGAGGTGTGCGAGGGGCGTCGGTTCGACGAGGCCACGCTCTCGGTCATGTGGAAGGGGCACTCGATCGGCGATGTGCTCGCGGCGCGGGTGCACGAGGCGCGCGCGCTCTTCGGGGCGGTGCCCGCCATCGGGGGCGTGCTCGAAACCCTCGACGCCCTGGGCCTGGGCTACCTGCCGCTGGGCCAGGGGGTCGACTCGCTCTCCGGCGGCGAGGCGCAGCGCATCCGGCTCGCGCGGGAGCTCGGGCGGCCGGGCGAGGTGGAGGGGGCGGTCTACCTGCTCGACGAGCCCTCCGTGGGTCTCCACCCTGCAGACGTAGCCGTGCTGATCGAGGCGTTGCGCCGGCTCGTCACCCTCGGAGGGAGCGTGATCGCCGTGGAGCACGACCCGGTGTTCGTGCAGGCGTGCGACTGGGAGGTGCGTCTCGGCCCGGGCGCAGGCGCGGCCGGGGGTAGGGTCGTCTTCTCTGGAGCGGTGTGATCCCGTCGGCTCGCGCTGTCGCGGGGTTGGACGAGCCTCGGGTCTTCACCGAAGATTTCCGGATTAACGGCGGACGCGAGGATTTCGAGGCTGTCGACGATCCGCGGGCCGGGCGCGGGTAGGGCCTCCACGGGCGGCACGCGCGCCCCGGTCCGCCTGGGGCCGAGGGAGGCAGGGGCGTGTCGAGGTGCCGCCGTGCGTCGAGCAAGGCCGGAGAAGCTGGGAGAGGCGCATCCTGGCCCCCGGTGGCGGCGCCAGGACTCGAGGGTGGGATGGCGGGCAGGAGAAGCGCCGACGCGGACACAAGCGTGTCGGGCGGGCTTCGTGGCTAAACATTCGTACGATATTCCACATTCTCATGCTTTCACAAGTAGACACGCTCGTGCTTCGTCGTATGTTGAAGTATCTGGCCATCGGCTTCGCCCTCGTGCTCCTCGGGCTCGGTGCGTTCGTCGGATATGCTTTCGCCACCTGGTCCAGCCGGGTCTCGTTCCCACCACTCCCTACCCGGAAGGACTCGCCGCGAGCATGGACCCCGCGGTGATCGAACGCGGCCGCTACCTCGTGCAGGGGCCGGCCCACTGCGCGCAGTGCCACTCTGGCGCGGTCCGCGAGCACCCCGAGCAGGTTCTCACTACGCCGCTTCAGGGTTGCTTTGAGTTCGCCATGGGGCCCATCGCTAGGACCTGGGCCGCGAACCTGACCCCCGACCCCGAGACCGGCATCGGGCGCAGCACCGACGCCGAGCTGGCCCGCGCCATCCGGACGGGCGTGCTCGCGGACGGGCGCTACTCGCTGTTCATGGCGGTATCGGCGGCCAAGCCGAGCGATGAGGACCTCATCGCCATCCTGTCCTACCTTCGCTCCGTCCCACCGGTTCGCAACCCGGTCCCGGCCGGCGAGTGGGGGCCGCTGGGCAAGGTGATGCTCGCGCTGATCACGATCGCACCGGCGGACGGCGGGGCCCCTGCCCACGTGCCGCCGTCGGAGGCGCCGAGCCCGGAGGACGGCGCCTATCTCGCCGACCATGTCGCCCTGTGCACCGCGTGTCACTCCGAGTTCGACATGTCCTCCATGAAGCCGATGGGGCCGCTCGGTCGCGACCTGCTCCGGCAATGGGAGGCCGTGTTTCTGTTTCTCGACGTCGAGGGGGTCGAACCCACCAACAACACCGCAGAGCAGGGCATTCGGTCCGGGGTGATCTGGCGCCGGACGACGCACGGCACGCCCCGCTTGGTGCCCGCCCCGACGTAGCTCGTGAGGTCAGGGAAATTGGCGCTGAACCGCTACCCGGTCGGCACCGAACCGGGGGCAAAAGGCCCACCGATGCGATTACTCACGCTTCTTGCGGGCTCAGGCTCGACCGCGCTAAATGCGAGCCTCAGTAGTCCCCGTAAAGACCTCCTGGAGTCCCCTCGATGCAGATAGCGCCCGCGTACGAGAACGTTTCTCATATTCTCCTGGTCGATGATGATCGTACGACGCTGCAGATCATGAAGCCGGTTCTGGAATCCCCGGAGCGCACGCTCGACCTGGTCCAGGACGGGGAGGCGGCGCTGGCGGCTTTTCGTGCACGCCGCCCGGATGTCGTCATCAGCGACATCGGCTTGCCCGGGATGAACGGGTTGTCGCTACTGCATGCCGTACGGCAGCTCGATCTCGACGTCCCCGTGCTGCTCGTGACTGGTGCGCCCGAGCTCCGGTCCGCGATGGAGGCGGTCAGGCTGGGCGCGTTGTCCTACCTCGCGAAGCCGCTGGCGCCGGTGGAGCTCCGTCGCGAGGTGACTCGGGCGGTTCACCTCTCCCGGCTCGCGCGCCTGAAGCGTGAACTGCTCGAGCTGAGCGGGCGCACGGACGGGTAGGTCGGCGACCTCGTCGGGCTCGAAGCCGCGTTCGGCAGCGCGCTTGCCGAGCTCTGGCTTGCCTACCAGCCGATCGTACGCTGGTCGACGCGCACCGTGTACGCCTTCGAGGCGCTGGTGCGCTCGCGAGAGGCGAAGCTCCCCCATCCCGGCGCGCTGCTTGACGCAGCCGAACGGCTTGACCGTTTGCCAGACCTGGGCCGCGCCATCCGCGCGCGCGTCGAGGCCCCGGCGGAAGGTCTCGTATTCGTGAATCTCTACCCGATGGATCTGCTCGATGAGCACCTCTACTCCTCCGATGCAGCGCTTTCCCGCCTCGCTGCGCGCGTGGTCCTCGAGATCACCGAGCGGAGCTCCCTGGATCGCGTTCCTGACGTGCGGGCGAGGATCGATCGGCTGCGTGAGCTCGGCTTCCGTGTGGCGATCGACGACCTCGGAGCGGGCTATGCCGGCCTCGCCGCCTTTGCCGCCCTCAACCCGGAAGTCGCCAAGATCGACATGTCCCTGGTTCGTGGAGTCGACGGCGACCCGGTTCGCCAGCGCCTCATCGGCTCCATGATTGCGCTCTGCCGGGACCTCGGGATTGAGCTCGTGGCCGAAGGTGTCGAGACCCCGGCGGAGCGGGACGCGCTGATCGCTGTGGAATCCGGAAAAGATGGCGGCTGATGATCCGGAAAAGATGGCGGGTACAGACCCGCCGGCTTCTCCGAACGGACCACCCCTCTCAGCGGGTACGCCGCCGTCGAAGGGGTCCGATCGCGAAGTCCTCTTGCTCAACGAGCTGCGTTGGTTGGTTCTCCCGGAACGTCGAACAGACCGGCACTATCCACGGGCCGTCACGATGCCCGTTGGTCGATATGCGCGGAAGGCTCCGGGCGTACCGTAGGGGCCCGCCCGGCCCTACCGGGTGAGCCCGCGAAGCATGGCCCCGACGCGCTGCAGTTCGACGGGACGAACCGCAACATCCGGACGATCCACCAGATCCAGCACCGCGCTGACCTCCGCGGCGGAACCGAGCGCGATTCGTATGCGACCCCGGTCGAAGTGGTAGCGCCCGGCGGGCCCGCCGCGGGCGGCGCCCTCCGCGAGGTTGAGGACGACCGACTGCGACGCCCGGATGACCTGAGCCGACAAATCCGAGCATCGTTGCAGGAAATGTTGGGCGAGCAACCAGCAGGCGATGCCGACGGATCGCCGGAACACGAGGCCACGAACCCGACAACGGTGACCCCGTCATCGGCATCGAGGACGACAACGACTACGACTACCATGTGAACATCGAAATCGGCCGCGAGGTCGACATCCGCATCGGCGAGATCACACGCGGCTCCAAATTGCCGAACTCGGCCATCCAAGCGGTATTGTGGCTCGTCCTCCGTGGTCTGTCGGGGTGCAACCTGCGGAGGCGACGCCGAGCCGACCCTCGGCCTCCTCCTCGCGGTGACCGGCCCGAGCGGCGCGCGCAAGTCGAGCCTCGTCGCCGACACGCTCGCACCGCTGTTGTCGGGCCGCCCGGGCGGGACCGTCGCCTACTTCGAGGGGCGCCCACGGTTGAGCAGCACGACCCGAGCCTCGTAGGGCCTTGCGACTCTGGGCCCGGGCGCGGGCCCGGCGGGGGGTAGGGTCGTCTTCTCTGGAGCGCTGTGACCCCGTCGTCTCGCGCTGTCGCGTGGTTAGAATGAGCGCATGACGGAGCGCGACTCGTGACGATCCTGCTGATGCTGGCTTGTGGCACTGAGCTCCTCGACAGCAGCACCGACACCGAGGAAGGCGGAGGAGACACCGCCGATGACACCGGCGTCGAGCCCGGCGCGGACTTTCCGTTCGGCGACACCACGCTCGACTTCGCCCTCACCCTCGATGATGCGTCGCTCGCCTCGCTCGAGGCGGACCCCACCACCGACGTCCACGTCACGTTCACGTACGACGGGGAGAGCCAGGATGCCGGCGTTCACCTCAAAGGATCGACGTCGTTCCGCGACATGAGCGCCAAGGCCGCCTTCAAGATCGATTTCCACCAGTGGGACCCGGAAGGCCGCTTCCACGGCCTGAAGCGCCTCACGCTGAACAACATGATCCAGGACAGCACGATGTCCTCGGAGCACCTCTCCTACGGGCTGCACCAGCGGGTGGGGACCGCCAGCCCGCGCCACGGGTACGCGCGGGTCACCGTGAACGGTGAGTGGTTCGGCCTCTACTCGCTGGTCGAGACGGTTGACGACGACTTCCTCGAACGGGCCTTCCCGGACGACGACGAAGGCAACCTCTACGAGGGCGGCTACGGGGGCGACTTCTCCGAGGGCTGTGCCAGGTTGTTCGAACAGAAGGAGGGTGTGGACACGAGTCGCGCCGACCTCGAAGCGATGATCGACACCGTGGAGGCCTCCACGCCTTCCACGTTCCTCACGCTCCTGGAGGAGAACTTCGACGCGGACCGCCTCCTCACGGGCTGGGCGGTGGAGCTCATCTCGAGCAACGACGACGCCTACACCACGCTGGGAAACAACTACTACGCCTACCACGCGCCCTCCGGGCAGTGGTCGCTCATTCCCTGGGGCGCCGATCAGGCCTTCGCCGGGGATGAGCCGCTGTACGGGGAGATTGGCGGCGCGCTCGCCCAACGCTGCCTCGCGTCGTCGGAGTGCGCGGATCGCCTCCACGAGCGCGTGGAGGACACGCTTACCACCTGGGAGGACTCGGGCTTCAGCGGTTGGGTGGAGGCGGAGACCGCCCGCATCGAGAACGATTGCCGCACCGACCCGCGCAGCCAGTGGGGCGACTACGGCTGCAGGGACGCGCTGATCGAGCTCCGGAGCTGGGTGGAGGCCCGTCCGGGCGTCGTTCGCGCGGAACTCGAGTCCGGCTGAGGTGTCCTCGCCCCTCGCTTCGCGGGTGGCGCTGCCGCTCCTGGACCGTTTGCGGCGCTCGCCCTTCGGGGGTGACTGGCTGCGCGGGGCGCGGCTGGCGCTCCAGTGTGGAGACGACGCGCTGCTCCTCGCGACCGACCGGGTCGTCCCTTGGGGCGGGGAGCCGGTCGATGCGCGCCTGCTCGCCCAGCCTGCCGACCTCGACCGGCTGCTCTCCGGCGAGGTGCCCGAGGGCGAGGTGGGGTGGGTGCTGGGGGAGCGGGAGGATGCGGCGCCGCGCGTGAAACAGGCCCGTGCCGTCCTCGCGCTCGCGGCCCTCGGCTGGTGCGGCCCCTGGCCCCACCCCGACGCCGCCCCCGAGCTGGTGGCGCTCACCCGTCGCGCCGCGCTCGACCTCGCGGTGGGCCCCGCCGACGCCGTGGGGCCGCTGTTTCCCCCGGCCGTCCCGGCGGAGCTCCGCGGCGTGCAGCTCCGCTTCACCGACGGCGCGCGGCCGCGGCACACCACGCTCGGCCTGAGCGATACCGCGGGCGCCCCCGAGTTCGTGACCGACGCCGGCCCCCGCTGGCTCCGGGTGGCGGTGCTCGCCTGGATCGAGGCGGGCTCGGTGCCCCGCCGCCTCGATGTGGAGGGCACCGTCCTCGACTTCCGGCCCGCGCCGCTGCCGCTTCCCCACGGCTTGAGCGAGCTGTACACCGTCTCGCGCTCCTGAACGGGCCGCGGTACAATGCGGCATGTCGAGCGCCGCGCGTTTTCCCGCTTCGCCCCTCGCCGAGCTGCTGGCGGCCGGAGAGGATGCGCGCTTGGAGCTCGTGGATGGCGCGCTCTCCGGGGTGGAGACCTCCGGGGAGCATGCCGACGCCCAGGCCGGGGTGCTGGCCTGCGTGCGGTCCAGCTACCACCGCACCGGCGGGGGTGACCGCGGTCCGGGCGGCTGGTGGATCTACGTCGAGCCCACGGTGCAGCTCACGCTGCGCGAGGTTTATCGACCCGACCTCGCGGGGTGGCGGCGCGAGCGGGCGCCCAACCGGCCCACCGGTTTTCCGATCCACCTGGTGCCGGACTGGGTGTGCGAGGTGCTCTCGCCCGGCAACGCCCCGCACGATCTCGTGCACAAGCGGCGCGTGTACCATGCCGCCAAGGTCGACCACTACTGGCTGGTCGACCCGATGCGCGAAGAGGTCACCGTGATGCGCTGGAACCTCGATGGCTACCTCATCCTCGACATCGCGGCCGTGGAGGGCGTGCTGCGCGCGCCGCCCTTCCCCGAGGCCGCCCTCGAGCTGGCCAGCCTGTTCGGGAAGTAGGGCGGGGCGCCGGATGTCGCCCGCCGGGAGCGTAAAGGCCGCGTCGCCGTGAAGCCCGCCCCCCGCGAGGTGCTCGTGGCCACCGGCGTGCTGGCCATGGCCTCGGGGCTCCCCATGGGCGTGCTTAGCGAGCTCCTGCCGGTATACCTCCGGGACACGGGGGCGAGCCTCGCCGTCGTCGGCGCCACCACCGGGCTCCTCGCGCCCTACACGTTCAAGGCGCTCTGGTCGCCGGCGGTAGAGAGGCTGGGCACGCTGCGGCTGTGGGCCATGCTCACCCTCGCCGGTGTGGCCGCGGTGTGCGCGGTGGGCGGGGCCTGGGGGCCCTGGCTCCTCCCGGCGTTCACGGTGGCGGCGGTGTTGAGCGCCACCCAGGACGTGGCGGTGGATGGCTGGGTGGTGGGCATCGTTCCCCCCGAGCACCAGGGCCGCGCCAGCGGCCTCCGGGTGGCGGGCTACCGCGCGGCGATGGCGCTCAGCGGCGGCGGCGCGGTGTGGCTCGCCGGCCGGTTGGCCTGGCCCGTGGCCTGGGCGGCGGTGGCGGCGCTAGCGGCGGCGCTGGTGCTCGCCATGGGCGCGCTCCCCGCGCCCGTGCGCCCCGCGCCGAGCGGCGGCGCGGAGTGGTGGGGCGAGCTCCTCCGCTGGCTGGCCGAACGCGGCTCGCTCACCGCCATCCTCTTCGCGATCCTCTACAAGCTGGGCGATGCGGCGATGGCCCCGATGGTCAAGCCCTTCTGGCTGGCCTCGGGCCTGTCCCTCGAAGACGTGGGCCTCTACAGCGTGCTCGTGGGCTCGCTGCTCACGGCCGGCGGGGCGCTCGTCGGCGGCGAGCTGGTGAGCCGGGTGGGCTTGCGGCGGGGGGTGTGGCTCCTCGGCGGGCTGCAGCTCCTCAGCAACGCGGTGTACGCCTGGGTGGCGGTCGCGCCCTTTCGCGAAGGCATCCTCGCGGCGGGGGTGTTCGAGTCGCTCTCGCAGGGGCTCGGCACGGCGCCGCTCTTCGCGGTGCTCATGCGGGCGTGCGGCCGTTCGCAGCCCACCGTGCGCTACGCCATCCTCACGGCCGCCGCGGCGCTGAGCCGCGTGCTCGCGGGGCTGGTGTCCGGGATCGCCACCGAGTCCTGGGGCTACGCCGGCTGGTTCGGCTTCACCGCCGTGCTCGCGCTCCCCGCCCTCCTCCTCGCCCCGCTGGTCGCGCGGGAGCCGGTCCAGCGATAGCGGCCGCGCATGTCTCCCCCTCCCGACGCGCGCCAGCAGCGCGCCCACGATGAAGCCGAGGCCCGCGGGCAGGCCGGCTACCTCGACCCCTGGTCCGGCCTGTTCGTGATGACGGCCTCCGCCCTGCTGCGCCAGCGGGCGTGCTGCGGTCGGGGTTGTCGGCACTGTCCCTGGCCGGTCGAGGAGCAGCGCCGGGCCGGGCGTCCGGGGGCCTGAAGGGCATCGGGCCGATGTCGTAGGCCCGGAAGCTCGTCGCAGGGGCGCCGCCCGACATCGGGGCGCCGCCGGAGGGATCAGCCCACGCGCGTCAGGCACTTCGCCACCTGCGAGAGCGCGGCGGAGAGCGCGTTCCCCTGCCGCCACGCCAGCACCACCGTGCGCGAGGGCTCCGGCGAGGCGAGCCGGCGTACCGCCACGTCGGTGCGCTGGGTTTCGGCGGCGAGCGCGAGCTCCGGGAGCAGCGTGAGGCCGGCCCCGCTGGCCACGAGATGCACGAGCGTGGTGAGGCTCGTGGCCCGGAACTCCGACTCGCGGAGCCCGGCGCGGCCGCAGAAGGGGAGGGCGTTCTCCCGGAGGCAGTGGCCCTCGTCGAGCAGCAGCACGACCTCGTGGGCGAGCTGCTCGGAGCGGACGGGCCCGGGACGCCTCGCGAGCGCGTGCCCCACCGGCAGGAGGAGGAAGAAGGGGTCGGTGAAGAGGGGTACCCGGCGGAGGTCGCCGAGGTCGGCGCCCTCGGCGAGGAGGGCGGCATCGAGCTCGCCGGCGCGGAGCCCCTCGAGGAGCACCGCCGTCTTGTCTTCGCGCCAGATCGGCCGCAGGAGCGGAAAGGCCCGGCCCAGTCGGGCCACGGCATCCGGCAGCAGGTAGGGCGCCAGCGTGGGGATGACCCCGAGGCGCAGCGGCCCGCTCAGCGGATCGCGGGCGCGGCGGGCCTCCTCCCCGAGATCGTGGGCATCGCGCAGCAGCACCTGCGCGCGCGCGATGAACCCGGCCCCCGCTGCGGTGGTGCGCACCGACCTGGCGGTGCGCTCGAAGAGCTGCAGCCCGATTGCGGACTCGAGCGAGGCGATCTGCTGGGAGAGCGAAGGCTGGGCCACGCGGCAGCGCAGCGCCGCCCGGCGGAAGCTGTGGAGATCGGCCACGGCCACCACGTACTGGAGCTGGCGGAGCGTGAAGGGGAAGGGGTCGGTCATGGTGGTGGGGGCGGGAGGGTTGGCAGGCCTGCGCCCCGAAGGCGCCGCGATGGCCGGCGGTGCCGCCCGCCGCGAGGTGGGGCGAACGGCCATCGCCCTTGCCAGGGCCTTTTTGGTTGAGCGATAGTTTCATACTATCATTACCATTGAAACGATGTATTGGCCCTATCGTTCTGGAGGGCGCATATTCGTGGGGCCAGGTCGGATGCACCGGCCGGCACACCCAGGAAGAAGCCATGTTGACCGTCGGAGATCGCCTCCCTTCATTCGCCCTCAACGCCGTCACCTCCCTCACCGCCGGCGAGGAGTTCACCTCCATCACCGACACCAGCTACCCCGAGAAGTGGCTGGTGCTCTTCGCCTGGCCGATGGACTTCACCTTCATCTGCCCGACCGAGATCGCTTCGTTCGGAAAGAAGAACGCGGACTTCAACGACCGGGACACGGTGGTGCTCGGCCTGAGCACCGACTCGCACTACGTGCACCTCGCGTGGCGCAAGTCGCACCCCGACCTCCGCGACCTCCCCTTCCCGATGCTCGCGGACCAGAAGCGGGAGCTGTGCGCCAACCTCGGCATCCTCCACAAGCAGGATGGCGTGGCGCTCCGGGCCACCTTCATCGTGGATCCGCAGGGCCTCATCCGGCACGTGTCCGTGAACGACCTCTCGGTGGGCCGAAACGTGGACGAGACGCTCCGCGTGCTCGACGCACTCCAGACCGACGAGCTCTGCCCGTGCAACTGGAAGAAGGGTGAAGCCACCCTCGCGGGGTCCTGAGATGGCCGCGATCGAGCTCCTCGCGGCGTTGCCGGACTTCGCGAAGGACGCGCGGCTGAACCTGCAGTCGGTGCTCGGCGCCGGCAGCCTGAGCGATGCGCAGAAGTGGGGGTGCGCCGTGACCGCGGCCGCCACCGCCCGCCATCCTGGGCTCCTGCGCGCCATGCTCGCCGATGCCCGCGCGGCCGTGCCCGAAGCCGTGGTGGAGGATGCCCTCGCCGCCGCCTCGCTCATGGCCATGAACAACGTCTTCTACCGCTTCCGGCACATGGTGGGGAAGCCCGCCTACGCCGAACGGCCGGCGCGCCTGCGCATGAACCGGATGGTGAAGCCCGCGGGGTCCAAGGTGGACTTCGAGCTCTTCTGCCTCGTGGCGAGCGCGCAGAACGCCTGCGAGACCTGCGTGGGCAGCCACGAGGCGGTGGTGACGGCGGGCGGGGTGTCCGTGGACCAGGTGCACGACGCCGTGCGGATCGGCGCCGTGGTGCAGGCAGCCGCGGTCAGCCTCGAGCTGGCGGCGGCGGCGGGAGAGGGGTGAGGCGGCGAGGGGGCGGGTACGGGCGCCCGCACCCCGCCGCGATCAGGCCCCGGCCGGGCGGGCGAGCGCGAGCAGCGCCTTGACCTCGTGCCGGAGCCGGACCACCTCCTCGCTGTAGAACGGGTAGGCGCCGCGCGAGGCGTTGCGGGCCTGGTGCTTGCGCAGCGCGAGCCGCGTGAGCGCCTGGACGTACTGGCGGTGCGGAACGCCCTTGGGCACCCACTCCGGCCGCGCCCGCTTGAACCAGCTGCCCGCGTTCTTCGCGTGCGCGAGCGGCAGGAGCTCGCGCTGCACCTCGTCGGCGAGCTCGCGACGGATCGTGCCCCGCTCCTCCCAGAGCGCGAGCTGGAACACCCCGAAGAGCACGAGGAACTCCAGGATGAACAGGCCGAGGTTCGCGAACATGTAGGACTCGCTGCCCACGATGTCGCCCACGGTGAGCATGCCGTTCCACACGGCGTGGATGCCCATGGCGAAGCCGAAGCCGAGCGGGAGGGCGGCGATCTTCCAGCCCCACCCGCGGAAGCGGGCGAACCCGAGCATGGCGCCCACGCAGCTCGTGGCGCAGGCGTGCATCACCGCGGAGAAGAACGTGCGGATGAAGACGGTCAGCGCCCAGCCCACCGCATCGCCGGAGGCGGCCACGTTCAGGAAGTAGAACAGGTTCTCGGTCATGCCGAAGCCGAGGCCGGCCGCGGCGCCGTACACGAACCCGTCGGTGGCGTTGTCGAAGTGACGGGAGAACATGACCGCGAAGAGGACGAGCGCCTTCATGGGCTCCTCCACGATCGGGGCCACCACCAGGGCGGCGAAGGTCTCCGCGCGGCCCTCGCCCACGAGGAAGCCGAGCACGCCGACCAGCGTTTCGTTGCCGATGAGGGCGAAGCTCACGGCGCCGCACGCCCCCCACAGGAAGGTGAGGAGGAACAGCCAAAGCGGCTCGCGGTCGTGCCGGTCCATGAACCAGACCAGCATCAGGAACGCCAGCATGGGCACCGACGCGCACACCACGCTCAAGAGCGACAGCAGGAGAAACAAGGGAGGCTCCGGACCTCGACCCAAGTAGCCCGCTCGGCGCTACTCCAACATCGTCCGGAGGTCGCCCGACTCGTGGAGCTGCTTGAGGATGTCGGCCCCGCCGAGGAATTCGCCGTTCACGAAGATCTGCGGGATCGTGGGCCAGCTGCTGTAGGACTTCACGCCCTCGCGCACATCGCCGTCGGAGAGCACGTCGAACGTGAAGAGCGGCTTGTTGTAGCTCTTGAGGATGCCGATGGCCCCGGCCGAGAAGCCGCACGCCGGCGCGGAGGGCGTGCCCTTCATGAACATCACGATCTGGTTGCCCTTCACCACCCCGTCGATGTACTCGGCCACCGGCTGGCTGCCGCGGGGCGAAACGGGTTCGGCCTCCACCTCCTCGCGGGGGGGGGGGCGGTACTGCGGCACGGGGGCAGAGCGCGGGGGAGGGGAGCCGCCCACGATGGGGAGGCGGCGCTTGATGCGGTCGATGAGGCCCATGGATGCTCCGGGTCGGTGGTTTCGCCGGTTATCATGGCCCGATGCGTTTCCTCCTGCCCCTCGCACCGTTGATGTTCGTCTCCTGCGCCACCGAAGGCGAAGATCCGGCAGCCGCGGCCGAGGCCGTGGTGCTCGTGGTCAAGAGTCCGGAGGATGGCGCCGACTACGCCGAGGGCGACACCATCGACCTTCAGGTGCAGGTGAAGGTGGGCGGCAAGCTGGTGGATGCCCGCTCGGTGGTGTGGACGGTGGGCGAGCTCACCGAGCGCGGCGCCACCACGTTCGTGGAGGCCTCGCGGCTCGATGCCGGCAAGGTGGACGTGTCGGTGGACGTCTCCTACGGCGGCAACCAATACAACGAGAAGCTCAGCATCACGATCGGCGGCGGGGGCGACACCGGCAAGGACACCGGCAAGGACACCGGCAACGACACGGGCACCACGCCCGGCACCATCACCTACACCGGCACCATGGCCAGCCACATCTGGTACGACGGCGAGTACGGATCGTTCGATGGCGACTGTCCCGGCACCGTCGACTTCACGATCGACGAGGCGGGCACGCTGTCCGGCACCGGCTGGTGCCTGCTCGATGGCGAGTACGACTTCTACTACACGCTCGAAGGCGTGCAGGGACGCGGCGAGATCTCCGGCTCGCTCATCGCCGAGAGTGATGGCACCGAGTACCGCACGCCGTTCACCGGCACGGGCACCGATGGCTCCACGCAGGAAGCGGCGTGGGACAAGACCTTCAACGACAGCGGCGAACGCCTGCGGATCGCCGGCACCTTTGTGGCCGACCCGATCTAGCCGATGCACCCCTTCCAACGGACGGAGCTCCTCGTGGGCCAGGGCGGCTGGGATCGCCTCCAAGCGGCGCGCGTGATGGTGGTCGGCGTGGGCGGCGTCGGGTCCTACGCCGTGGAGGCGCTGGTGCGCTCGGGCGTGGGCCACCTCACGCTCGTCGACTTCGATCAGGTCTGCCTCACCAACCTCAACCGCCAGCTCCACGCCACGCGCCGCACCATCGGCGCGAGCAAGGTGGGGCTCATGGTGGAGCGCTGCCGGTCGATCAACCCGAAGGTCACCCTCGTGCCGGAGCAGCGGTTCTTCGATGCCGAGAACGCGGGCGAGCTCCTCGACCCCGGGTACGACTTCGTGGTGGATGCCATCGACAACGTCACCGCCAAGATCGCGCTCCTCCACGCCTGCCACCAACGCGGCCAGCGGGTGGTGAGCGCGATGGGGGCCGGCGGCCGCATGGACCCGACCCGCATCCGCGTGACCGACATCAGCCGCACGGAGAAGGACCCGCTGGCCCGGGTGGTGCGCAACGAGCTTCGTGCGCGCGGCGTGCAGAGCGGCATCGAGTGCTGCTGGACCGACGAGGAGCCCAACGTGCTCGACCCGGTGGTGGCCGACGCCTTCCACTGCATCTGCCCCAACGACGAGAACGAGCACCACACCTGCAGCCACCGCAACGTGGTGCAGGGCACCGTGAGCTGGATGCCGGCGATGTTCGGGCTCGCGCTCGCGGGCACGGTGGTGAATCGCCTTCTCGGTCGGCCGGTGTTGTCCAGCGACCGCACCCCCCCGGCCGACCAGCCGCGGCGAAAGAAGTTCCGGGTCAACGTCCGGCTGCTTCCGGCCTAGTCCACGGGAGGCCGTCGGGGGCGCAAGCCCGCGCGTCAAGCGGTCGTCAGGTCGTCGCCCGGGGGGATCGGTTCCCGCAGGGGAGGGCATTCTCCCGGCGTGGCCATCGCCTGGGAGCCGCCCACTTGCTTTTCCTGCTGTCCCTCGCCGCCTGCGTCGCCGAGTCGAATCCTCCCTCCCCCGACTCCGCGTCGGAGTCGACCGCCTGTGCGGTCACGGTGGCTCCCGTGGTGGAGGTCACCGAGATGCCCACGGTGTTGCGGGTGACCTGGGAAACGGAAACGGAGACCACCGGGCAGGTGCGCTTCGCCGGACAGGGGCAGGCCACCCGGCTGACGGCCTCCACGTTTGGAACCACCCACGAGGTGCTCCTGGTGGGTCTCCGGCCGCAGAGCGAGGTGGCGTTCACGCTGCTGGTGGACGGCGAGGTGGCCTGCGGGGGGGAGGGCACGGCCACGACCGGCTCGTTGAACGTCAGGCTCCCGGATGTGGAGCCGCGGATCAGCTCACCCGAGGCCGCGGATGCCGGCCTCACCGCGGTGTCGATCATCGCGGGTGGGGCCGCGGCGGCCACGCTTCTCGATGAAGAAGGCGTGGTCGTGTGGGCCGCGGCGATCGAGGGCGCGGGGCGCCCCGTGTACCGGGTGCTCCCTTCCCTCGACGGCGAGTCGATCCTCTACAACGAAACCGCGAACAGCCTGGAGCAGCCTGGTGTGCTCTACCGGGTGTCGCTCGACGGCGAGGTGCGCGAGAGCTTCATGCTCCCCGGCGGTCACACCGACTTCGTGGAGTTCGCCCCGCACGAGTACGCCATGCTCGGCTGGGAGATCCGCGAGATCGAAGGGCGCCGGCTCATGGGCGACACGATCGTGGAGTTCGACGAGTCCGGGAACACCCGGGTGGTGTGGTCCACGTTCGACAGCATCGAGCCCGACCTGACCCGGCAGTACGACAAGGGCTGGTACCGCGACGACCCCGAGGTCGAGGACTGGACCCACGTCAACGGCCTCTCCTACGACCCCGAGGCGGGGGCGTACTACGTGTCGATCACGCTCGATGATTCGGTGGCCCGGGTGGACAGGGCGAGCGGCGAGATGACGTGGCGCATGGGCGCCACGGTGGGGGACTTCCTCGTGGAAGGGGGGGAGCCGCTTTTTGCGCGACCGCACTCCGTGCAGGCGGTCGGGGACGAGCTGGTGGTGTTCAACCGCCACACCCCCCGGGAGGGCATCCCCGACTGCGGAAACGCTGTGCGGGTGAAATACGACGTGGAAGCGGGCGAGGTCTCCCGGCAATGGGACTATTCGCCCGATGAGTGCCTGCCGGTCGAGTGGCTTGGCTCGGCCCAAAAGCTCGCTGGCGGCGGCACGCTCGTGTGCTTCAGCTCCGCGGGCCAGATCGACGAGGTGGCGCCGACCGGCGAGCTCGCGCAGAGCCTCGTCCTGCCGGCCGGCGGGCAGTTCGGCTTCGCTGCGCGCCTGCAGAATGTAGGCGGGGGCTTCCCGGAGCGCCCGTGAGGGGCCGGTCGGCGTCGCCAACCGGATAGTCCGTTCTCCTCATCCGGAGCTGCCTTGCTGCGCCACATCCTGCTCGCCGTCGATGGTTCGGCGGCCTCCCGCCGCGCCGCCCAGCACGTTCGTGCGCTCCTCGCCGACCCCGAGTGCCAGGTCACGCTGCTGGTGGCGATCGAGCCGCCGAGCGTGCTCCCCATCGCCCCGTTCGATGGCTTCCTCACCACCGCGCAGAGCCCCTCTCCAGAGGAGGTGGCCACGGCCCAGGAGATGATCGCGTCGATCCGGAGCGAGTTCGGCGAGGCCCGGGTGCACACCCGGGTGGCCTTCGGGCCGGCCGCCGACACCATCTGCAAGGTGGCCGACGAGCTGCCCGCCGACCTCATCGTGGTGGGCGCACGCGGCATGAACCCCGCCGAGCGGCTGCTGCTCGGCTCGGTGAGCGACCGGGTCGTGCACCACGCGAACCAACCCGTCACCGTCGTTCGTTAGGAGACCGCATGTCCATTCTGTACGCGCTTGGTGGGACGGGCCCCAGCGGCTTCGGGGCCGGTTCCACGGCGGAGCAGGTCTCCGCGGGGCTCGATCTCGCGGGTCGCCACATCCTCGTGACCGGGTGCAACTCCGGCCTCGGCCTCGAAACCTGCCGCGTGCTCGCCCTGCGAGGCGCTACGGTGATCGGCGCGGCCCGCACGGTCGAGAAGGCCGAAGCGGCCGTGCGCCCGATGGGGGGGCGCGGCGTGGCGTGCGAGCTGTCCGACCCCGCCTCGGTGCGGGCCGCCGTGGCCAGCCTCGGCAACGGCCCACGGCTCGACGCGATTGTGTGCAACGCCGGCATCATGGCGCTGCCCGAGCGGCAGGTCATGCATGGCGTGGAGCTCCAGTTCTTCACCAACCACGTGGGGCACTTCATCCTGGTCACGGGTCTGCTGTCGCGGCTCGTGGAGGGGGGGCGCGTGGTCGTGCTCAGCTCCGCGGCCCACAAGACCGCTCCGAAGGAGGGCATCCGCCTCGACGACCTCGGCGCCGAGCGGGCGTACAGCGCGTGGGCCAACTACGGCCAGGCCAAGCTCGCCAACCTGCTCTTTGCGCGCGAGCTGGCGCGGCGGCTCGACGGCGGCCGGCGGGCAAACGCCGTGCACCCCGGCGTGATCGCCACGGGCCTCGCCAGGAGCATGAACCCGGTGATGCAGGCGGCCTGGTCGCTGGCGGGCCCGTTGCTCCTGAAGTCGATCCCCCAGGGGGCGGCCACCCAGACGTGGGCCTCGGTGAGCCCGGGCGCGGCGGCGCTCAACGGCGAGTACCTCGCCGACTGCAACGTGGCCGCGTCGAGCCGGCTCGGCGCCGACATGGGCCTCGCGGCGAAGTTGTGGGAGGCCACCGAGGCGATCGTGGCGCGGGTGTAGCGGGCCGCCGCTCAGGCCGGTTCGGGCACCGCCACGGTGCGTTCGGGCAGGGTCAGCAGCACCACGGCCAGCACGATCACGCCGAGCCCGGCCGCGCCCCAAGCATCGAGGCGCTCGCCCCGGAGGAGCGCGCCGAGGAGCACGGCCACCACCGGGTTCACGTAGGCGTAGCTGGTGGCCAGCGCCAGGGAGGCGTGCCGCAGGAGGTAGCTGTAGGCGGTGAAGGCCACGATCGAGCCGAAAACGAAGAGGTAGACCACCGCGAGGATGCTCTGGAGGCTCGGCTCCGGGGGCAGCTCCTCGCCGGTGACCAGGCCCCCGATTCCGAGCAGGAGCCCGCCCGCGAGCATCTGGCCGCCGGCCGCCATCGTGGTGGACACGAACCCCACCTTCTTCGATACGACCGAACCGAGCGCCCAGCCCACCGACCCCACGGTGAGGAGCGCCGCGATGCCGAGTTGGCCCGAGAGCTCCACGCCGGCGTTGAGGAGGCCGATCCCGCCGAGGCCCAGCACGAGGCTGAGCCATTGGCGAACGGTGGCCCGCGCGCCGAAGGCCCGGCCGATGGCGACCGTGTAGAGCGGCACCGCCCCCACCATCACCGCCACCACCCCGGAGGACACCGTCTCCTCCGCCAGCATGACGCTCCCGTTGCCGAGCACGAACATGAGCGTGCCGACCACGAACGCAGCGCCCCACTCCCGCGTGAGGAGCCAAGGCTCGCCGTTCCAGCGCCCGATCGCGAGGAGGACCAGCCCCGCGGCGGTGAGGCGGAGACCGGCCATGCCCAGCGGCGGAAAGGAGTCCAGCGCCACCCGGATGGCCAGGTAGGTGGAGCCCCAGATGAACCACACGGCGAGGAGCGAGAGGAGGAGCCGCCGGCGGCGGACGAAGTTCACGGCGCCACGGCTTCGGGCGCGGGCGGCACGGTCCACGCACCCTCGGCAAAACAGACCTCGCCCGCGATCCGCACGACCGGATCATGGACGAACACGTCCACGTGGAAGCGCACCTGGCGCTTGTTGAAGCGGGGCTTGGGGTACACCGAGTGCTTGGCGCCGAGCGAGAGGTGCACGCCCGTCATCCGTTCGTAGGCGCTCACGTCGGAGAGGCGGCGGGTGGCGGTCAGCGCCGGGTTGAGGCCGAAGCCGAGCTCGCGCACCCACACCTCGCCCTCGGTGGCGCGGATCGTGTCGAGGATGTCGTGGAAGGCGGGCGGGGCGGCGGGTGCATCCACCACGCGGCCGCGCTCGAGCACGAGCGCGAACGGCTCCGGGAAGGCCACGGAGAAGTCGGCAGCGCCGTAGGCGAAGAGGCCCACCCGGCCGTTGAGGCCTTCGAGGTCTACCGCCTCGGTGAACACCTCGCCGATCGGGAACTGCCCGCCGACGTTGGGCATCTTCCGGTAGTCGCCCACGTTGAGGCGGGCCGCCTCGAAGGGGCCCTCCCAGCGGGCGGTGCCCAACGGCGTGGCCACCTCGATGTGGTCGGCACGATCGATGCGCGACTGCAGCGCCCACCCCACCCCGCGGAAGCGGGCCGGGTCGTAGGCGAGGGCCGCGAGGTACACGGGAATCTCCGCCTCCGGCACCCGCTCGAGGTGGGGGTGCTCGACCACCGCGAGCCCGCGCTTGAACAGCTCCAACCGGAACCGGAACTCGCCCAGCTCGAAGCGGGTGGACTCGACGAGCACGACGAGGCTCCCGGCCGGGAGCGCGTCGATCGCGGCGAACACGACGGCGGGCGCGGCCTCGTCCACGTCGAGGAAGACCGCGGCGGGGCGGGCATCGCGGTAGCCCCGCGCGAGTGTGCGCGAGAGGGCGGACCGGGCGTCGGTGATCACGAGCGCGGGGGACTCCGGCGGGTGCCCGATCGCCGCGCGCAGGAGGTCGCGGAGGTCGTTGGCGAGGGCGGCGGGCATCGCGCGGCGGGTAGCCCGGCAAGGGGGGCGAGGCGAACGCCGCGGGACCGGTCCCCGGCTCAGCGGCGGGGGTGTGCGTCGCGATCCCCGATGACGCCTCCGAGAGATGCGCATATGATGTGTGCATCAGGGTCATCCTCCATGCGCACCACCGTCGATCTTCCGGAGGGACTCCTCGATGAAGTACAGGCGGTTACGCGAGCCTCTACGCGGCGTGAGGCGCTCGTGATCGCCCTGGAGGACTACCTCCGCCGCCAGAAGCTGCGGGCCGTCATCAGCGCGGCCGGTGACCTCGATCTGGATATGGACGTGCGCGCACTCCGAAGCGCGGACCGGCGGCGTTCCCGTGGCTGATGTTCTCGTGGACACGTCCGTGTGGGTCGACTTCTTCCGACGGTCCGCGCGGTCGCCGTGGCGCCCGCGGTTGGTCGAGTTGCTCGAACAGGGCGCCGTGGTCATCGTCGATCCGGTGGTCGCCGAGCTGCTCTACGGCGCACGATCCGAGCGCGAGCAGACCGTCATCCGGCAACTCGCAGAGAGTGTGCGGCGGCCGGAGCTTGATCTGGAGGTCTGGCTCGCCGCTGGGGGCCTCGGACACGAGTGGCGTGCACGCGGCGTCACCCTGGCCCTCGTTGACTGCCTGCTGGCTGCCGTCGCCCTCCGGGAGTCGATCGCGCTCTGGACACTCGATGACGACTTCGCTCCCCTCTTCGCCGCGGGAACCATTGCTCGATTCGAACCAGCCGAACCGTAGGCGTCGGGCCACCGCCAGGCGGGCGCCTCGCGGGGGAGAAATCTTCGATCCCCGGCTCCAGCTTCCGCGCGCTCGCGCGTTGTCCTCGTGCACCCCCCGGACCCATGCCCCGAACCCTCCCGTTCCTCCTCATCCTCGCTGGCCTCTCCGCCTGCGAAGCCACCGAAGCCGACGACACGGCCACCGATCCCGCCGCGGCGCAGAACGCCGATTACGGCGCGACCCTCGCCGACGCCGGCTGGGCCGACGACATGACCGTGAGCCTCGGCGACGAGGCCCTGACCCTCGGCGACGACGGCATCCCCGACCACGACGTGCTCGAGGCCTACGCGCTCATGGATGGCACGACGACCGGCGTTTCGGCGCGCGCCTACTCCGTGGAGATTCCGGTGACGCCCGTCTACTCCGACTCCACCACCGACACGAACATGGGCACCATCGGCGTGGCCATCAGCGGCGGCGTGTACTTCAACCCCTACGAGGGCGACGGGACCAGCATCGCGGTGGACAACAACTTTGTGGTGGACGGCGTGCCCTTCCTGGACACCTGCAACGCCCACCCGCTGCCCGACGGCGCCGACTACCACTACCACGGCGTTCCCTACTGCATCACCGACGAGGTCGACGAGGACGGGGCGCACTCGGTCCTCATCGGCGTGCTGCTCGACGGGTTCGCGGTGTACGGCCCGCAGGGCGAGGGCGGCACGGCCCCGACGGACCTCGACGAGTGCAGCGGCCACACCGGCGCCACCCCCGAGTTCCCGGCCGGCGTGTACCACTACCACCTCACCGAGACCGCGCCGTACAGCATCGACTGCTACCACGGCGAGGTGGAGGTGCCGTCGCGGCCATGATCTCCCTGGTGCTCCTCGCGTGCGACGGGGTCGCGGACGCCCCCCGGGGCGAAGCCTCCGCCGCGCCCGTGGGCGAGGTGCTCTTCCTGCAGGAGCTGGGCCCCCCGCTGGTGAGTCGGCTCGACCTCGCCACCGGCGTGGTGGACACCCGCTTCAGCGTGCCCTCCGGCGGGTTCGCCTACGAGGTGGAGGCCGGCGAGGGGGGCACCTTCACGCTTGCCTACACCGCCCCGCCCACCGACGGCGGCGCGGGCTTCGATCGCAGCCGCATCGTGCGCGTGAACGCCGACGACACGCTCACCGACCTCGCCTGCGCCGACGCCGCCGGCGTGTGGTGTTTCTTCCCGGCCGTGCTGGGTGACCGCACCTGGTTCGTGGACGGCACCACGCTCTCGTGGGTGGAGGAACCCGGGGGCGAGGTGCACCCGGTCGTGCCCTGGGCCACGGAGCCCGCTTTGGCCGACGACCGCGTGGCGTGGGTGGCCTTCGAGCCACCGAACGGCGCGCGCAGCCTGGAGTTGGGGGATGCCGAAGGCACCTGGCTGCGCACGCTGGTGCCCGCCGGCACCCTCGACGACCTCGCCCGCCCCTTCTTCAGCGCCGACGGCGCCGCGGTGTACTTCGTGGTGCCCACCCCCACCGCGCTCACCCGCCTCGACCTCCTCGTGCCGCGGGCCCGGGCGCATGGCAGCCACGACGTGCCCGGCGACTGGTGGCGCGTGTCGGTGGAGGGCGGCGAACCCGAGCAGGTCACCTTCCTGGACACCGTACACTACGACGGCCGCGCCGCCGAGGACGGTCGCCACTTCGTGACCGCCACCCGCGAGGGGCTCGTGGTCGTGGACCTCCTCGCGGGCACGGCCGACACGACGCTCGAGCTGCGTACGGCGCGATCGGTGGACTGGATCGAGTAGCGGGCTAGCCGCTGGCGGAGCTGTCGGTCGCCGCTTCTTCGTGGGCGGGCTGGCGCAGCGCCGCCACGCGCCCGAGCACCCACTCCGCGAGCTCCACGTACTGCCCAGCGGCGCGGCTGTGCGGGTCGTAGGCGAACACGTCCTTGCCGGCGAGCTGCGCGCGCGAGAGCGCGGCGTCGGCGCCGATCTGCACGGTGGAGAGCAGGTCGCCGAAGTTCTCGGCAAGGAGCGAGGCGATGAGCGTGTTGGTGGCGGAGTTCCGCTGGTCCACACGGGTGAGGACCAGCCCGAGCACCGACAGCGAGGGGTTCAGCGCCGCCTGCACCTCGCCCACGGCGCCCATCAGGCCCTCCACGCCCGACACCGAGAGCATCGCCGGGTTGCAGGGGATGAGCACGCAGTCGGCGGCGACGAGGCCGTTGATGGTGAGGTTGCCGAGGTTCGGGGGGCAGTCGAGCAGGATGACGTCGTAGTGGGTGCGGCTCACGCTCAGGAGCTCGCGGAGCACCAGCTCCTTCCCGATGCGCGTGGAGAGCCGGTTCTCCGCACGGGCCAGCTCTGGGCAGCCGGGCGTGACCTCGAGGCCGGGAATCTTCGTCCCCACCGCCACCTCCGCCACCTCTCGGGTGGTGGGCTCCTCGAGCAGCTCGGCGAGCGAGTCGCCGCCGGCGTTCACCATCTCGCGAAGCGAAAGGTGCACGTGCGCCTGGGCGTCGAGGTCCACGAGGAGGACCTCCTTCTCGAAGAAGCGGGCGAGGGCCGCGCCGAGGGTCACGGTGGTGGTGGTCTTGCCCACGCCGCCCTTCTGGGCAGCCACGGCGATCACGATGGCTTCCTTCTTGCCGGGCGCGAGCGACTTCGCCGCCACGCGCTGTACACCAGTGAGGGACCCCATGGAGAGACGCATCGTTCAACCCGGTTGGCGAGAAGCGTCGCACGAAACTCTTGACGTGTCAATCGCGCCGCGACCCGCGCCTGCCCGCGCCCACCCCGGTGACTGGACCCGCGGGTCGCCCCAACCGGATAGATCCGCGGGATGGGTACAGCCTACATCGTGGATGCCGTTCGATCCCCGCTGGCTCGCGTGAGCAAGGGGCGGAGCGCGCTGCACGGCACCCGTCCCGACCAGCTCGCCGCCCACGTGCTCCGCGCCCTCGTGGCGCGGGTGGGCATCGAACCCGCCTGGGTAGATGACGTGGTGATGGGCTGCGTGACCCAGGTGGGCGAGCAGGGCCTGAACATCGGCCGCAACGCGGCGCTCGTGGCGGGCTTCCCCGTGAGTGTGACGGGCGTGTCGGTGAACCGAATGTGCGGCAGCTCGCAGCAGGCGCTCAACTTCGCCGCGATGGGCTGCGCGTCGGGCTTCCAGGACCTGGTGATCGCCGGCGGCGTGGAGTGCATGAGCCGCGTCCCGATGGGCAGCGACATGATGCTCAACGGCGAGATGGTAGCCCCCGCGCCGGAGATGACCTGGCGCTACACCATCGTGCCGCAGGGCAAGAGCGCCGAGCTGGTGGCCCAGCGCTACGGGCTCAGCCGCGGCGAGCTCGATGCCTACTCGGCGGAGAGCCATCGGCGGGCGGCGGCGGCCCAGGATGCCGGAGCGTTCGCCCGCGAGATCGTCCCGGTGGGGGAGGTGGTGGCCGACGACGGCATCCGCCGCGGCTCCACGGCGCAGGACCTCGGAAAGCTCAAGCCCGCGTTCCAGGAGGATGGGGTGATCACCGCCGCCAGCAGCTCGCAGCTCACCGATGGCGCGGCGGCCGTGCTGGTGGCCAGCGAGCGCGCGGTGAAGCGCTGGGGCCTCAAGCCGCGGGCGAAGATCGTGGCCATGGCCACCGCGGGCTGCGACCCGACGATCATGCTCACCGCCCCGGTACCCGCCACGGAGAAGGCGCTCGCGCAGGCCGGCCTCACGGTGGCGGACATCGATGCGGTCGAGATCAACGAGGCGTTCGCGAGCGTGGCCCTCGGCTGCGGCCGGCACCTCGGGCTCGACTTCGAACGCACCAACGTCCACGGTGGCGCCATCGCGCTCGGCCACCCGCTCGGCGCTTCGGGCGCCCGGCTCACTGCCACCCTGCTCGGCGTGCTCGAAGCGCGCGGGGGCCGGTTCGGGCTCTCCACCATGTGCATCGGGTTCGGGCAGGGCATCACCACCATCCTCGATCGGGAGGTGTAGCGGTGCGCGCGCTGCTCGTGGGCTCGCCGGGGCGATCGCCGTTCTCGGGCCACTTCCGTGGCCGGCTGGACCAGGGCGGCGCCTCGCTCGCGTGGGCCGGCCGGGTGAAGGGGAGCGCGGCGCCCGAGGAGGCGTGGGCGGCCGCCGAAGCGGCGCGCGACGTGATGGCCGCTGTGTCCGGCGAGGACCGTTTCGGCCTCATCGACGGCGCCTGGGCGGCGCTGCGAACGCTCGAGCGGGCGGACCTCACGGTGCTGCTGGTGGCGCGTGATCCAGAGGGCCTCAGCGTGGCGGCGTGCGGGCTCGCCGACCTCCGTGTGGGCGGAGAGCCGGCGGCCGAAGCCGGGCACCCGTTGTTCGACGAGCCGGGCGTACGCGAGCGGCCGGGCTACTTCCACCCCACCGTGTCCGGCCAAGAATGGGTGGGCCTGCCGGTGGGGCTCAAGTGGCCGAGCGGGAGCGTGGCCGTGACGTGCGGCGCCCGGGTGGCCCCGTGAGCCCGAAACGCCCGAAGGATGACGACGCGACCGATCCCTTCCCGGGCGCACCCGCCGCGCCGTCGGCGCCGCGTGCGGTAGATGGCCGCGAGGAGATCGAGGATATCCTCCGTGCGGCCCACGCCATCGAGGACCCCGCGCCGCTCTATGCGATGCTCGCCACCACGGCGGCCGTGGCGCTCGCCGAGGTGGCCTGCGGGGCGCGGGCGCCGGGCGGGCCCGTGCACGTGCGGGCGGCGCTCGCCCACGTGGAGCTGCTGGAACGGCAGCTCACCGCGCGGGGGGTGTACCCGCGCCTCGCCGAGCTGGCCCCCGAGGTGGCGCCGGAGGTGCTGCGTGTGGCGGCCGAGCGGCACCCGGCGGCGGCCTGGCTCGTGAAGCTCTCGCGTAAGGTGGAAGGCGCGGCCGCGGGCACCATCCACCTCACCGCGGCTGGCGCCCACCCCAGTTTTGCCCAGGGCTGCGCGGCGCACGCGGAAGCGGGCCATTCGCTCGGGCTCCTCGCGGCAGCCGCGGCCACCGGGCGTCCCGAGCCCGCCGCCGCGCTCCTCGGCCTCGATGTGACGCTCGCCGCGAAGGCCGCCTCGGCGGCGCTCACCACCCGGCCGAGCAGCGCAGTCGTGGCCCACCTCGCCGCGGTGTGGGGTCCGGAGCCCGATGCGCTCGTGGTTCGGGTGGTCTCCCACCTCCGAACGCGGAGCGCTGCGGAGGGGCTCCTCGCACAAGCTCGTCACCTGCCTCACACGTCCCGGCTTCTCCGCGCCGTCATCCCGGGCATGGCGGGATAGACCGCGGGCCGGAGGCGTGATGGCCGAAGAGCGGTACACCTGGTGTCGGCAGGGCGAGTGCATGGCCTCGCTGGTGGCCACGATCGATGGCGGCCAGATCACGTCGCTGGCGCCGAATACGGCGGTGGCCTCGGGTCGGGGCCCGGTCTGCGGCCTCTGCGGGGCGAGCATGGGCGCCTCCACCGACCCGCGGCGGTGGCGTGTGCCCCGCCGGCGCACCCCCACCGGCTGGGAGGACGTGCCCTGGCCGCAGGCCATCAAGGAGATCGGCGAGAAGCTCTCCACGATCCGCTCGCAGTCGGGCCCCCGCGCCGTGGCGATGTACGCCGGCGCGCCGGTGGCCACGAGCTCGCAGGGCAGCACCCGCACGCTGGCCTTCGCGCTGGGCCTCGGCACCCCCAACCTCTTCTCGCCGCTGGCCTCCAGCGGCGGGCCGTGGGTGCGCGCGGGCGAGCTCATGCTCGGACACCCCGTGGCCCTGCAGGGCGACGTGGGGCGCGCCCACTACGTGATCCTCCTCGGCGCCAACCAGGAAGCCGAAGGTTGGGGTCCATTGCAGGCCGGCCGCCACCACGCGGACGACCTCACCTTCTCCCGCAAGACCAAGGGCACCAAGGTCATCGCCGCCGATGCCCGGAAGACCGCCATGGCCGCGGGCGCGGACATCCACCTGCCCATCCGCCCGGGCACCGAGCTCTTCCTCCTGCTCGGCATCCTCGACACGATCATCAAGAACGCCTGGCACGAGAAGCAGTACGTGGCCGACTTCGCCACCGGCTTCGAGGCGCTCGCCAAGGCCGTTTCGGCCTGGCCGGTGGAGCGCGTGGGCGAGATCTGCGGCGTGGCGCCGGAGGCCATCGCCGGCGTGGCGCTCAAGTTCTCGCGCGCCGCGATGGCGCTGGCGCACCGCTCGCCCCAGATGCTCCAGGCCGAGCACGCCACGCTCGCCTCCTGGGCCTGCATCGCGCTGCACGGCATCACCGCCAACCTCCTCCGCCCCGGCGGTCTCTACGAGAACAAGGGCGTGCTCGATGTGCAGGCGGTCGTGGGCCAGCTCCCCACCGACAAGGCGCCGCTCACCCGCGTGGGCGGCCTCCCCCTGCTCCTCCTGCAGGCGCCGGGAACCATCCTGGCCGACGAGATCCTGACCCCCGGCGAGGGCCAGGTGCGCGCGCTCGTGTCGGTGCTCGGGAACCCCGCGGCCGAGCTGCCGGGCGGCGAGCGCCTGCGCGGCGCCCTCGATGGGCTCGACCTCGTCGTGCAGATCGACGTGGCCGACAACGAAACCTCGCCGCACGCCCACTGGCACCTGCCGGCCACCCACCCCTGGGAGCGCGAGGATGTGCACCTGCACGACACCTCCATCCTCGGCTGGCGTGAAACCGGTTGGACGCCCGCCCTCGTGAGCCCCCCCGGCGAGGCCCGCACCGAGGCCGACATCCTCGGGCAGCTCTTCGCCGCGATGGGCCCCACCGTGCGCGGCGGCGCCCACGGCGCGCACCTCCGCGCGCTGGGCGCGCTCGTGGCCCGCGCCGACCTGTCGGCGTGGGAGTCGCGCGCGCTCGACTACAGCGGCAAGACCACACTGGCTGAGCTCAAGCAGCAGGGGAGCTGGCAGGGCGGCGAGGTGGACCGCGCCTACTTCAACGTGACCACCGCCTCCGGGCGGATCGAGCTCCTGCCCGAGGCCATCGCCCGCGCCCTCGCGGAGCTGCAGCCGCCGCGGCTCGCGCCCGGCATGGACCGTTGGCTCCAGGCCGCGGCCCCGCGCGATGCAGCCCTCCGCGCGTTCGACCGGCCGCCCGGCGCCGACCCCGGCGTGACGCTCCACCCCGAGGCCGGCTTCGAGGCGGGCGCGCGGGTGCGCGTCATCACGGAAGCGGGCTCCGTGGTGGCCGTCGTCTCGCTCGACGAGTCCCTGCGCGCCGACGTCGTGGACCTCCCGGCGGGCTACGCCACCGACGTGGGGGCGCTCGTCCCGGGCGACCGCTACGACCGGTTCACGGGTGCGCCGATCCTCGCGGGGCTTTCCTGCCGGGTGGAGCGGGCCTGATCACGCGGGCTGCGCGCGCGGGCGGGGCGTTGGCGGCGGTGCTCGCCTCGGTGGGCTGCCTCCGCGAGCCCGATGCGGCGCCGGTCGCCCTTGCCGTGGCGCCCATCGACAGTCGGGTGGACCTCGCGGGCCCCGGCGGGATGGCCTCGGTGGCGGGGCGTGTCTCGGGCACGTGCGGAGGGCCGATCCTCATCGAGGCGATCGGGTCGGGGGGCACGGTCGTGGGTCGCTCCCGCGCGAAGGCGGGCCGCTGGCAGGTGTCGGGGCTCGAGCGGGCGCCCTCCTTCCTGCGTTGGGGGTGCGATGCCAATGGGGATGGCTACGTGCCCGCGGGGGAGGTGGCCGAGGGCGGCCCGCCCCGCCTCTCGATGAGCGTTCCCGTGCTCGTGCTGCCCGCCGGGTAGCGGGCGCCTACTCGGCGATGGTGGGCGCCGCGCCGTCGGCGCCGCTCCCCACGAAGGCGGCGGCCGTGGCGGCGGCAGCTTCCGTGAGGGCGTGGTGCCCCGCCTCGAGCTGCAGCACGGCTGCGGTGCGCTTGCCGTCGGGGGTGGTCACGTTCTCCTTCACCGGGAGGGGGAACTCGCCCTGCGCCTCGTCGTACACGTCGAGGGTGGTGCCCGCCACCGGGAGCGAGGCGGCGCGGAGGAAGGCGTGGCGGTTGTCGGCGGGAATCTCCGCATCGTCGACCCCGTCGATCACCAGCACGTGCTTCGCGATGGTGTCGGGCTCGCGCACCATGCCCGCGGCGCTGCTCATGGGGTCGAGCGCGCCGAGCCACTGCTGGAGCAGCGCGATGACCGGGTGGTTCCGGCCGAGGTTGCTGTCGGCGTAGGCGCGCTGGAGCGCGTGTTCGAGGTCGTAGGGCTCGCCGCGGCTGGCGCTGAGCTGGCCGGTGAGGCCCGAGGCGTTGCCCACGACGCCGCCACGCACGTCCTTGCCCCAGGCCAGCATGGGCACGGCCGCATCGGCGCCCACGCCCTCGCCCACGATCCAGACCGAGTCGGGGTCGAGGCCGAGCTCGGGACTGCTGGCGAGGCGCGCGAGGGTGTGCCCGTCGGCGAAGTTCTGGAAGAGGGTGCCGCGCCAGGTTCCCGGGCGTTCGGGGGTGAACCACGCCGCCGCGGCGTCCTGCTCGGTGCCGCGATCGCCGTGCTGGGGCAGGTCGACGGCGAGGGTGGCCACGCCTTCCGCGGCCATGGCCTCGGCGAGGCCGTTGCCTGCCGCCGTTTCGGCCACGCCGCCGAGATCGCCGAACCACAGCGCCACGGGCCAGCCGGCTTCGGGGGCGGTGCCCTCGGGCACCGTGACCACCGCGCAGACCGTGTCGGTGCCCTGCACCTCGGGGCGGAGGTTCGAACCCCAGGAAACCACGCCACCGTCGGTGCTGGTGAACCGGGGAATGTTCACCTGAGCGTGCAGCTCGGAGAACCCGCTCGCGCCGCTGCAGGCGCGCCCGCAGGGCGAGTCCTCGCAGCTCGCGACCGTGGCCACCGACACATCCGTCGTCTCGTCCTCGACCACCTCGCGGGTGTAGCGGAGGTCGCGCGCGGGATCGCCGGTGGTGAACACCGTGGCGGCCACGATTTCACCGCGGGTGAGGCCTTCGGCGTCTACGTAGGCGCGGAAGGGTTCGAACTTGTCGAAGGCGCGGGCGTCGGTGAGGTCGCTCGGCCGCTCGTCCTGCATCAGGAGCGGGAAGTCGTCGTCGCGGAAGATCTCGTCGCCGTCGTGGGTGATGCCCTTGGTGAGCCACACCGCGTACGCCTGGTTCGGCAGGAGGGGACGACCGCCGTAGGTGGTGACGGCGAGCCAGTTCTGGCACACGTAGCGGTCGCGCGACTGGCGGGTGAAGAACTGGAAGGCCGTGAGCTCGCCGTAGTCCTCCGCGTCGGGATCGATGCTGGCGAAGTGGATCGTGGCGTCGGTGGTGAGCGCGCGCAGGGTGGCGAGGTCCTGCGACTTGTTGAAGCGGAAGTACACCACCGGGTCGAGACCCCACCCGTTCTGGGTTTCCACGAACTCCAGCAGACGGCTGACGGCGGGCGCCGACTCGCCGGGGACGGGGAAACCATCGAGCACGGGACGCCCGTCGGCATCGAGGCGGAGGTCGTTGGGGAAGGGCATCGAGAAGAAGTCGAGCTCGTCCGTGGTGGGGAGGTCGGGAATCTGGAAGAGCACGCGGAATTCCGCGTCGTCGCCCGCGTCGGCCGGGCAGGCGCCGCCGGTCCAGTAGGGGACCTCGACGTCGGTGCAGACCTCGTCCTCGCAGGCGAACCCCGCCTGGCAGTCGTCGTCGTTCTCGCAGGCGCTCTTGCCGCCGCCGGTGCCCGGCGCATCGGCCTGGGCGCAGACGTTGTTCGAGGCGCATTCGAGCTCCCACGCGCAGTCCGCGGTGGCCGAGCAGTCATCGCCCTCGTTGGCGGTGCCCGGCGCGCCGGGGGCCTCGCACACGCCTGCGTGGGTGCACACGAGGTCGTCGCCACAGGTGCCCTCGCACTCCTGGCCCTCGCCGGGGAGGAATGTGCCCGTCTTGACGTTCGACTCGCAGGCCAGGAGACACAGGATGGGGAAAAGCCGCATGCGCCATCGTAGCGCGGCGCCGCGCCCACCGGCTACGGTGGTGGGATGGACGTCCTCGACCTTGTGGCCGACGTGCTCGCGCGTGGGGGCAGCGATCTGCACCTCGTGGCCGGCGCGCCCCCCACCATGCGGCTTCACGGCGACATCCGCCCGCTCGACCATCCCCCCCTCGATCGGCCGACCTGCGATGCGCTCGTCCGCTCGCTCCTGCAGCACCACCACCTCGAGCAGCTCGAGCGGGACTGGCAGGTCTCGGTGAGCGTGGAGCTCGACGATCCGCTGGGTCGGCAGGCGATGGGGCACTTCCGCGTGTCGGTGCACCTGCGCGATGGCGCCGCCGAGGCCGCCATCCGGGTCACCCCTCGGCGCGTGCGGTCGCTCGACGAGCTGGGTGTCCCCAACATCTTCAAGGAGATCGTGCTGCGGGATGCGGGGCTCGTCCTCATCACCGGGCCCACGGGGCAGGGGAAGACCACCAGCTTCAACGCGCTCATCGACTACATCAATCAGCGCAAGCGCGTGAAGATCGTCACGATCGAGGACCCGGTGGAGTACCGGCACGCGCACCGGCAGGCGCTCGTGGTGCAGCTCGAGGTGGGGTCCGACACCCGCAGCTTCCCCGACGCCCTGCGGCACGCGCTCCGCCAGGACCCCGACGTGATCTGCATCGGCGAGATGCGCGACCTCGAAACGATCGCCATCGCGCTCACCGCGGCGGAAACGGGCCACCTCGTGCTCGGCACGCTCCACACGCCGAGCGCCATGGGCACGGTGTCGCGCATCATCGACGTGTTCCCGGCCGCCCAGCAGGAGCAGGTCAAGGTGCAGCTCGCGGCCACCCTGACGGCCGTGCTCACCCAGCGCCTCCTCCCCCGGGCGGATGGTCGCGGGCGCGTGCTCGCCGCCGAGGTGCTCGTGGCCAACGACGCCATCCGCAACCTCATCCGGGAGCAGAAGCTCCACCAACTCCACAACGCCATGGTCACCGGGCGCGGAGCCGGCATGCAGCGGCTCGAGGATCACCTGCGCTACCTGCTCGAACAGGGCGCCGTCTCGCGCACGGTGGCGGCGATGGCGGCCAACGACGTGCGCGCGATCCAGGACCTGCTGTAGGGCTGGCGGTGCCCCCCCGCGCGGGCGGGGGTGGGGTTCAGGCCGGAGCGCGCACCCGGAGGTGGTAATCGACCGTCATCTCGCAGAGGAGGTCGCCCCCGTCGTTGCGCAGCTCGATGGCGAGGGGAACATCGACCTTGCCGTGCTCGGCGAGGGCGGCGAGCGCGGCGAGGACTGCCTCCTCGCCGAGGCGGGCCGAGGCCGAGCACGCACCGGTGGAGGGCTTCCGGTACCGAATCTGGAGGCCCTTCGCGAGCAGGAGGAGACCGGCGAACCGGGGCTCGTTCAGGAGCGCGAGGCCCCCGGCGGTTTCGCCGACGAGCACGAGCGCCGCTGCATGCACGGTGCCCACGTGGTTCTGGTTCTTGGCTTCGTTGGGGATGCGCACGACGACGTGGCCACCCTCGGCATGTACGATCTCGAGGTCGGCCCGGTGGGCGAAAGGAACCGTGGCCAGAAGCTCGCTGGGGGTCATGCGCGTGACTATCCCGCCCCGGCGGTTAGCACGCCATCGGAGCCGCCATGCCCACGTTCGTGCGCGCCGATGGGCGCATCGACATCAAGAGCCTCACCCTCGCCGAGATCGAAGCAGCGCTGACCGGCCTCGGCAGCGAACGATTCCGGGCGGTGCAGGTATACAAGTGGCTGTGGCAGCGGGGGGTCTCCCGCTTCGACGAGATGACCAACGTGGCCCGCTCGGTGCGCGAGCTGCTCGAGGAGCGCTTCTACATCGCGTTTCTCGAGGTGGTCGCCGTGCAGGCCTCCATCGACGGCACCCACAAGTTCCTCTGGGCCACCGAGGAGGGCCATCGCATCGAGTCGGTGATGATCCCCGACGATGGGCGGAACACGCTGTGCGTGAGCTCGCAGGCCGGCTGTGCCATGGCGTGCACGTTCTGCCTCACGGGCGACCTTGGCTTGCGCCGCCACCTGCGCCCCAGCGAGATCGCCAACCAGCCGCTCCAGGTTCGGCAGCGCCTCGACGCGCAGTACCGCATTTCCAACATCGTGATGATGGGCATGGGCGAGCCCCTCCACAACCTCGACAACCTGCTGCCCGCGTTGGAAATCTACCTCGACGAGCAGGCGCTCAATTTCAGCCACCGCAAGATCACGGTCAGCACGGTGGGACTGGTGCCGCAGCTCCAGAAGCTCGCCGAGAGCACACCAGTCAACCTCGCGGTGTCGCTCAACGCCACCACCGAGGAGCAGCGCCGCGAGGTGATGCCGATCACCCGCAAGTACTCGATGCAGGCGCTCCTCGATGCCTGCCGCGAGCTGCCCCTGAAGCAGACCAAGCGCATCACCTTCGAGTACGTGATGATGGCCGGCTTCAACGACAGCCTCGCCGATGCCCAGCGGCTCGTGCGCCTCATGCGCGGCATCAAGTCGAAGATCAACCTCATCCCGTACAACGAGAATCCGGCGCGGGCCATCAAGCGGCCGGCCGATGGGGTGGTCCGCGCCTTCCAGCACCACCTCGTGGCCCACGGACTGCAGGCGAGCGTGCGGATCACCCGCGGGCGCGACATCTCCGCGGCGTGCGGCCAGCTCGGCAAGGCCGACCCCGATGCCGCGCGGGTGGAGGGCACCTCGATCGCGGCCATCCGCATCCGCCGCGAGGGCGAGGGCTACGACGCCAGCCGCTTCGCGTTCGACGACATCGTCTGATCCGGGCGCCGGAGCCGCGTCGGGTGGGCTAAACTCGCGAGCATGCGAAACCTGCTCCTCTTCCTGCTGCCGCTCACCGCCTGCACGGGCGAAGAAAAGAAAGCCTCGGGCGATGACACGGGCGCCCAGGTCGACACGGCCGACACCGACGACTCCGCGGTAAAACCGCCCACGATCGTGCTCGGCGATCCCTATGCCGTCGTGGTGGGCGCCTCCTCGCCGGGGAGCTGGGGCAGCATGTGCGAGCTCGAGCTCAAGCTGACCAACAACAGCGACGGCAGCGCGGTCGGCACCGTGAACCTGCCCGCGCGCGGGTGCGACTGGGCCGGGATGCCGCTCGTGGGGGGCACCCAGTACAAGGGCACCTTCACGGCCACCAACTGCGTGGCCGGTCAGGACAAGACCTACGAGTCCAGCGCCTTCTCGGGCCAGAAGGGCTACATCTTCGCGCTGTGGTACACCGGCGTAAACATCGGCTATTCGGCGTTGGAACAGGGTGATGAGTCGGGCGACTTCTACGGCGGGCAGGCGAAGGTCACCGTGGCCAACAGCTACCCCGACAACAACATGCAGGCGCTCGCCGACCAGATCGAGGCCACGGCCACGCTCGAAACCACGGCCGCCTCCGGGAACGCCTACAGGGTCACCTGGGAGTCCGACCTCAACGTGGGCGAGGCGCTCGCCCACTTCACGAGCGGCGCCGGCACCGACTTCGTGGCGGGCGAGCCCATCTGGATTTCCAAGCCCTCCTGGTGGCCCAAGTGCGTGGAGTGATCGTGCTCCTGGTCCTCGCGCTGGGGTGCGCCGAGGAGGAGCCCGCGCCCGACACCGACACCGGGCCGTGGGTCGCGCCGCTCGCCACCACCTTCCTCGCGCTGGCCGGGAACACCTACGATGGCGCCCTGAAGAGCACGTGCACGATGCGGGCCGATGTGGTGTCGGCCGCCGACAGCTCCGCCCTCGCGAGCGCCACGCTCGAACCGGCCGACGGAGGCTTGTGGGGAGGCCTCGTGCTCCCGGAGGCTGAGCAGGTGAAGGCCACGCTGACGTGGAGCGACTGCGAGAACACCGCGGCCGGGGAGGGGACCTTCCCCTCCAGCGCGTTCTCCGGCGAGCCGGGCGATCTCTTCGTGATGTACTACAACGGCGTGGGCGCGGGTTTCGAGTGGATGGAGCAGGGCGTGGATCACCTCGGCGGCGAGGTGCGCGCACAGTTCGTGGAGGGAACCGAGGTTTCGGCCATCGCCGAGGGCCTCGATGCGACCAGCGCCGCCGACCCCGACGAGGCCGCGTTCCAGCGCATCGCGTGGACCGACGAGCGCAGCGTGGGCGAGGTGCTCTCCGCGCTCACCGCCGATCCCGCCTTCGTGTGGGGCGAGCCCGTGTGGGTGGCAAAGCCGAGCTGGTGGTAGGCGCCGGCATCCACAAAGTCGGATAAGCCCCGGGGGCTTCGGAGCACCCATGCGGATCGGCGTTATCGGCGGCAGCGGCATCTACGCGATGGAAGGACTGGAAGATGTGCGGGAGGAGCGCGTCTCCACCCCCTACGGCGATCCTTCGGATGCCTGCATTATCGGCCGCCTCGGCGATGCCGAGCTGGTCTTCCTTCCCCGGCACGGCCGCGGGCACCGGTTCAACCCCTCCGAGGTGAACTACCGCGCCAACATCTTCGCGCTGAAGCAGCTCGGCGTGGAGTGGGTGATCTCGGTGAGCGCCGTCGGGTCGCTCAAGCACGAGATCGTGCCCGGTCACATCGTGGTGATCGACCAGTTCATCGACAAGACGATCTACCGCAAGAACACCTTCTTCGAGAACGGCCTCGTGGCGCACGTCGCCTTCGGCGACCCGGTATGCCCCACGCTGCGGGGCATCCTGCTGGAGTCCGCGCGCGAGGCGGGCGCCACCACGCACGATGGCGGCACCTACGTGTGCATGGAGGGGCCGGCCTTCTCCACGAAGGCGGAGTCCAACCTCCACCGGAGCTGGGGCGCGAGCGTCATCGGCATGACCAACATGCCGGAGGCCAAGCTGGCCCGCGAAGCCGAGCTCTCCTACGCCACCCTCGCGATGGCCACCGACTACGACTGCTGGCACCCCGACCACGACCACGTCACCGTGGATCAGGTCGTGGCCGTCCTGCTGAAGAACGCCTCCCTGGCGCGTCAGGTGGTGGCCGCGGCCGTGCCGCGCATCCTCGCCCACGGCGGCCCCGCCCCCCAGAGCAACGCCTTGGCCACGGCCATCCTCAGCCAGCCCTCGGCCGTCACCGCAGAAACCCGCCGGGCTCTCGCTCCCCTGATCGGGAAGTACATGCCTGCGTAGGTTAGGGTTTTCAGATGCGCATGCTCACTCCCGCCCTCGTCGTCCTGAGCCTCCTCGGCTGTGTGTCGCCGAAACGTGTGGAGCGTGCCCACGCGCAGGCCACGCTCGGCGTGGCCTACCTGCAGGAGAAGAACCCGGAGGGGGCGATCACGGCGCTTCGTGAGGCCGTGAAGCTCGATCCCCGCAACTGGCACGCGCACAACGCGCTGGGCATGGCCTACGCCGCCAAGGGCAGCGGCGAGCTGGCCGAGGCCTCGTTCAAGCGGGGCCTCGCCATCAACCCCGGTGAGGGCGAGCTGCTGTTGAACTACGGCGCCTTCCTGGTGAAGGCCGGGCGCCCTACCGATGCCATTCCCGTGTTCGAGAAGGCCCTCGAGGACCTCGACTACCGCAACCCTGCGATGGTCATGTCGAATCTTTCCCGCGCCCACCTCGATTCCGGCAACCCGGCGAAGGCCCTCGCCTCCGCCGACGAGGCGCTGCGTCGGGTGCCCAAGATGTGCCCCGCGCGCTTCCACCGGGGCCTGGCCCAGGAGGCCCTCGGCAAGACCGACGCTGCCTTGCGCGACTATGCCGTGCTCGCCGAGGACTGCCCGAACGAGTCGCTGGGTGGCTGGCTCCGCACCGGCTGCATCCTCGCGCAGCTGGGCGACTATGCGGGGGCCGATGCCGCGCTCCGCCACGTGACCGACGTCGCGCTCGACACGCCCATGGCCGACGAGGCCCGCAGCTGTCTGCAGAGCGCCGGGGGCTGAGGTGGGCAGCGAGCTGCGCGAGGCGCGTGAGCGGGCGGGGCTCACGTTGGAGGAGGTGTCGGAGCGCACGCGCATCCAGGTGAAGTGGCTCGATGCGCTCGAGCGGGGGGATGTGGGCGCCTTCCCGGCCGGCCCCTTCCTTGCCGGCTACTCGCGCCAGTACCGCGCCTTCCTCGGGCTGGGCGCCGCGCCCACGCCTACGGTGGGGGCCCGCACGGCGGTGCCGGCGGCCTCGCCGCTCCCGGTGGCGCGCCCCGCAACGCCGGAGGGCCAGGCCCGGCCTGGGCGCCCCCAGGTGCCGGAGGAGGCCGATCCGGTCTCCGAGGTGCACCGGGCCGAGAACACGGTCACGCTCACCTCGCCCCGGGCGCGGGTGCAGCGCGCCGGGCGGATGGCGGCCATCGGCGTCTCCGCGGCTGTGGCCATGCTCGTTCTGGCGTTCGCGTTCAATCGCGGCGGCGAGGTGGTGGAGGAAGGGGTGGACATCCCGCCCGATCAGGTCCTGCTCGTGAGCACGGCCACCGAGGTTCGGGCCACGGTCCGGGCCGATGGGCGCGAAATCTTTGCCGGGATGCTGAAGCCGGGGCGGCAGGTGAAGTTCGCCGCGCACGACCGGCTCGATGTGGAGCTGGCCGCGTTGAGCGACGTGGCGCTCGTCTACAACGGCCGCACGTTGAAGCCGCTCGGGGCGCAGTCGCGCGCCAGGCGGTTGGTTTTTGTGGACGATCATGGAGGATAGCCGATGGCCGACACCCTGCTCGGCCAGCGCGTGGATGCCATCCGCCGCCTCGCTCGCCGTGGACATGCCGCTCCGCTAGCCAAGGTCGTCGCGAAGGCGCGCGCCGAGGACATCGCGGCCATCATCGGGCACCTCACGGCGCCCGAGCAGCGCCTCGTCTTCACCCAGGTGAAAGAAGACCGCATGGCGGCCGACGTGCTCTCGCGCGTGCACGGCGACGACTTCATGCACCTCGTCGAGAACGTCGCGCCCGAGCGGATCGCGCTCCTGCTCACGCACCTCCCGGCCGACGACCAGACCGATCTCCTCGAGCGCCTCCCCGAGGAGTCGCGCGAGGCGGTCATGCAGCGCATGAAGGGCGAGGCCCGCGAGGAGGTCGAGGAGCTCCTCGCCTACGCGCCCGACACCGCGGGCGGCATCATGTCGCCGGGCGCCTTCACGTTGCGCGCCGACACGACCTGTCGCGATGCCATCGCCGCCGTGCAGGAGGCGAGCGACCAGGAGCTCATCTACTACTGCTACGTGGAGGACGACGAGGGCCACCTCGTGGGCGTCACCTCGCTCCGCAACCTGCTCACCCACCCGCCTTCCACGCGGCTCGCCGACATCATGTCTCGCGACGTGATCGCGGTCCGCACCGAGACCGACCAGGAGGAGGTGGCGCGCATCGCCGGCCGCTACGATCTGCTCGCCGTGCCGGTTGTCGACAGCCAGCGCAACCTCGTGGGCATCGTGACGGTGGACGACGTCATCGACGTCATCAAGGAGGAGGCGGCCGAGGACATGCTGCTCATGGCCGGTGTGCGTGAGAGCACGGAGGAGACGGGCGGCAGCCGCTTTCTCGTCCCCGCCAAGCGGCTTCCCTGGTTGCTGGTCACCCTCCTCGGCGGTCTCGGCATCGCCGAGCTCATCCACCACTTCGATCCGCTCCTCCGCCAGGAGCTCCTGCTCGCCGGCTTCATCCCCATCGTGATGGGCATGGAGGGCAACGTGGGCATCCAGGCGGCCACCGTTACGGTCCGCGGCATCGCCACGGGTCGAATCGATGGCAGCGTGAGCCGCGCCGTGGGGCAGGAGGTGTTCAACGGCGCGGTGCTGGGCCTCTTCTTCGCGCTCGCGATCGGCGGCTACTGCCTCGCGCGCTTCGGCGATGGGCGCGTGGCGCTCAGCGTGGCGCTCGCGGTCCTCACCGGCATGACGAGCGCCGCGCTCGTCGGCACGCTCGTTCCGCTCACCTTCCGCCGGCTTGGCGTCGATCCCGCCATCGCCACCGGCCCGTTCGTGACCACGGCGATGGACGTCCTCGGACTCACCATCTACCTCGGCGCCGCCACCGTCCTCCTCGGCCATCTGGGTGCGTGACCCCGGGCGGGAATGCGTGGGCATCGTGCTCTCCGCGGCCCCCTTCGGCGATGACGACCGCATCCTCCGGGTGCTCGGGCCGCAGGAGGGCAAACACGGCGTCTTCCAGCGGCTCGGTCGTCGGCGCCCGGCCGGGCTCGACGTGGGGGTCTGCGCCAACTTCCGGCTGCGGGGGAGGGCCGGCGGGCTCGACACGCTCGTGGATGCCTCGGTCGTCAACGCGCGCGTGCGGCTTCGGTCGAGCTACCTGCGCCTGGTGCTCGCCCAGTACGGGTGCGAGCTGATGGCGGCGTTCGGCCGCGAGGGCCAGCCGGAGCCGCGCCTCTACGGCCTGCTCGAAACCTGGCTGCTGGTGCTGGAGGCGGTGGACGAGGACCCCACCCTCGCGGCGGCGGTCGCCCTCGAGCTGAAGACGCTCACCTTCGCCGGGGTGGGCCCGGCGCTCGACCGCTGCGCCGTGTGCGGCCAGCCGCTCGACGAAACGACCACGCTGGATGCCGGTGCCGGCGGAGCGGCCCACGCCCGGTGTCGCCCGGGCCGCCCGGCACCCCCGGCGCTCCTCTTGGAGCTCGACACGCTCCGGCGCACCCCGCTCCGTGATCTCGTCGACACGGCGGTGTCGTCGGAGGCGGTGGAGACGAGCCTCGAGCTCCTGCGCGCCCACCTCGGCGTGGACCTCGCGAGCCGCGCGCTCTGGTCGGCTATAGGGCCTGCATGAGCCTCTTCCTGCTCACCCTGCTTGCCGCCTGCGAGGAGGCGGCTGCGCCCTCCGACGAGGTCTCGTGGAGCGGGTGGGTGTACGTGGATCAGGACGACGAGCACGTACTCACGGAGGGTGCGGCGGAGTTCTGGCCCGAAGGGGCGGAGGAGCCCGTCGCGGCCGAGCAGCCCTACATCGAGGACTACCCCGGCTACTGGGAGGTTTTCCTCTCGCCGGGTGTGCCGGCGAACGTGCACCTCACGGGAGCGGCCGAGCGGGGAACCTGGTGGGCCGGGGATGCGCCCACCGCGCGCGGCAACTGGTTCGGCGGCGCGCTGTTCGCGGTGAGCGACACGTGGCTGCTCGATGTGTTCGATGCGCTCGGCGAGGATGAAGATGCCTGGCTGGCAGCCTCCGCGGAGGGTGTGGTGGTGCTCGGCTACCCCGCGGACAGCGAGCTCGGGTGCGCCCAGCTCACGGTCGGGGCCGAAGCGCCGCTGTGCTGGTCGGTGGATGAAGCCGGGGTGATCGCGCCCGCCGCTGCCGAGTCTGCGGTCACCTGGTTCCTCGCGCTGGCGGAGCCGGGCGAGGTGGTCGTGGGCATGGCCGGCGCCGAGGAGCGCTGGACCGCCGAGGCAGGGGAGGTGATCCTGCCGTGGTATCTCTCGGGAGGTGGTTCGTGATCTTGCTGCTTTTGGCCTGTGAAACTCCGATCACCCAGGTGAACCTCGAGGGGATGGTCCAGGATGCCCCCTTCAACGGCGGGGCGCCAGTGGAAGGGGCCGCGCTCGTGGCGCGCAACCGCGATGCCGACGTCACCGGGGAGTCGGAGTCCGATGCCGACGGCGTCTTCAGCGTGGCGGTGGACTCGGGTGTGCCCTTCTTCCTCACCCTGACCCATCCGGATCTCGTCTCCACGGGCTTCTCCGGGGTGGCCGGGCTCGACGACTTCGACGCCGGAACGGGCTATCCGTGGATGGCCACGCCCGCGTGGGTCGAGGAGCTGCGCACCGACCACGCGGAGTGCGCTGGCGCCGCGCTCGAAGGCGGCATGGTCGTGGGCGAGGTGCGCGCGGGCGTGAGCGAGATCGACGACATCAACCAGTGGCCCACCCTGCCCGACGTGGTGGTGGAGGTGCTCGACAGCACCGGCGAGGTCCACACGGGCTGCTACCTCGACGACGAGGGGCTCTCCGCGGCCGACGCCGAGGGCACGGGCGGCACCGGCGTGTACGCCGTTTTCGGGGTTGCGGCGGGCGCCATCAACGTGACGGTTTCGGTGGAGCGCTCCTCGGGCGAGATGGGCACCGACGTTTTCGAGTTCATCCTCCCCGAGGAGGGCTTGGTGCCGGTGTTCCCGACGGTCGTGTGGCTCTGAGGAATCCAAGGGAATTGAAGCATTCCGGCAATGCTCGCCTTGCCGCCCACCGAACGCCGCAGTAAGCGGCGCCCACCTCCCCGCGGCATCGCCGTGTGCGGCAACCTGCTTTCTTACGGAGTCTCCCATGGGCGAGATGATCACCAAGCCTGACGCGAACCCCATCATCCTGGCCGTCTGCAACTGGTTCGGCTGGGGGGCCCTCGGGTACTTCCTCATGGGCCAGAAGAAGAAGGCCCTCATTGCGGCGGTCATGTTCTGGCTGCTCGGTGGCATCACCTGCGGCGCCCTCATGGTGCCGATCATCGCCGTGTTCGCCTACGACGCCTACCTGCTCGGCCAGAAGCTGCAGAACGGCCAGTCCATCGGCGAGAACGAGAACGGTCTCGAGTTCCTCAACATGATCTTCAAGGACTGATCGCGGTCGGGCGGCTTCGGTCGCCTTCCCAGGTCGGCAAACAACAGCCTCCGCGGTTCCGCCGCGGGGGCTGTTGTGCGTCTGGCCGTTGGCGCGAGGCGGGCCCGAACGATCCCGGATAGACCGCGCGGCATGGTGATCCCCCGCGCGATGGGCGCTGCCGACGACCTGCTGGCCTGGGTGCTTCGCGGGTGGGTGGAGGCGGGTGTCCCCGACCTCACGCTGGGCGGCGAGGCTCCCGCGGAGGGTGGTTTTTCCGCCGAGAACGTACGCCACAACGCGGGCGCCGATGGGCTCCTGCTCACCTTCGCCGGTCACGACCCGGACGAGGAGTGGGTGTACGTGGTGGTGGCGCTCGGCAGGTCGGTGCAGGTTTCCTGCGGCGACACGCTCTTCTCGCACGCCTACGCGGGCGTTCCGCCGGCCGAGCTCGGTCCGCGCATCCTCACCGATGTGCGCGCGCACAACGAAGCCTTCCGCGAATGGCGCGCCCAGGGGGGCGTGGTCGGGCTCGCCGAAGCCCGCTCCATCCGCCCGCCCCGCGGCGATGGCGGATCGCGCGGCTTCGTCGACCTGCTCGAGCGTCGTTACACCCTCGGGCAGACGCTGGAGGCCGGCCCCTCGGAGGGGTGGTGGCTTCCGGCCCACACGGCGATCGCGCTCGGCGGGGCCATCCGGAAGGGGGAGGGGCAGGACCCCACGTTCCGCCTCGGGGCGGTCGAGCCTGAGGCACAGAGCCCCGAGGAGCGCGCCTACGCGAGGAGCATGCAGAGCCTCGGGATGGGTCTCATGGTGGCCGCCGTGCTCGGCGCGCTGGTAGGCGGGCTGGGGCTCACCTGGGCCGGGTTCAACGTGTTTCGCCAACGCGCCGACGTCATCCTGACCGCAGGACTGAAAGGAGTCCCTGATCTCCTCACGGTCAACGCCCTGCCGTTGCTGGCCTTTCTCGGCGCCGTGGTGTTCGCGGGCGCCTTCTTCACCGCTGGCCTGCGGATGCGGGCGCGGCGGAACCTGCTGCTCGTCCGGGTTCTGCTGGTGGTGGGAGCCATCCCCTGCTCGGGCGCCTGCTGCTTCGCCGGGCTCCCGCTCGCGGCCTGGGCGCTCTACCGGCTGCAGAGTCCGCACGCGGCCGCGGTGTTCGGAGAGCGGAGGTCCTAGTCGCCGGATGTGGATTGGCGACCCTTCGCGACAGGCGCGCGGTGCTTCGCCGGATTAGGCACGCGCGCCCTGTTAGCGAGGTGCGTTTCCATGCAGTGGGTCTACTCTTTCGGGAATGGCGAAGCCGACGGCGACGGAACGATGAAGCGAACGCTCGGCGGCAAGGGCGCCGGGCTCGCCGAGATGACGCGGATCGGGCTCCCGGTGCCCCCGGGGTTCACCATCGTGACCGATGCGTGCAACCACTGGTTCAAGAGCGGCGAGGTGTACCCGGAGGGCCTCTGGGAGCAGGTGGCGACCGGCCTCGCGCTCGTGGAAGCGCGCATGGGGCGCCGGTTCGGCGAAGCGCAGAACCCGCTCCTTTTCTCGGTTCGCTCGGGCGCCCCGCAGTCCATGCCCGGCATGATGGACACCGTGCTCAACCTCGGCCTGAACGACGACACGGTCGAAGGCCTCGCCGCGCGCTCGGGCAACCCCGTCTTTGCGTGGGACAGCTACCGGCGCTTCGTCACCATGTTCGGCGATGTGGTGCTCGGCATCCACTACACCCGCTTCCACAAGGTGGTGGAGGAGCACGCGGAGGGCCGTGAGCCCCGCGACATGTCGGTGCCCGAGCTGAAGTCGCTCGTGCAGCGCCTCAAGCACGTGGTGGCCGACCAGAACGGCCACTTCCCCACCGACCCGCAGGAGCAGCTCAAGCTCTCGGTGGAGGCGGTGTTCCGCAGCTTCAACAGCCAGCGCGCCCGCTACTACCGCCGCACGCACGGCATCCCCGACGACGTGGGCACCGCGGTCAACGTGCAGACGATGGTCTTCGGCAACATGGGCCAGCGCTCGGCCACCGGCGTGGCCTTCACCCGCAACCCGAAAACGGGCTCCCGGGTCTTCTTCGGCGAGTGGCTGCCGAATGCGCAGGGTGAGGATGTCGTGGCCGGCACGCACAACCCGAACCCGGTCAACAACGACGCGGGGCAGAACGCCGGGCTCACGCTCGAGTCCTACCTTCCGGAAGCCTACGCGGAGCTCTTCGCCGCCCAGCAGAAGCTGGAGCGTCACTACCGCGACATGCAGGACATCGAGTTCACCATCGAGGAGGGCCGCCTCTTCCTGCTCCAGACCCGCAACGGCAAGCGCACCCCCGCGGCCGGCGTGCAGATCGTGGTCGATCTGGTGGACGAGGGCCTGATCACCGAGGAGGAAGCCCTCAAGCGCGTGAAGTCCGCCGAGCTGGAGATGGTGCTCCGCCCCGTGCTCGACCCCGACGCCACCCGCAAGCGCATCGCGCGCGGGCTCGATGCCTCCCCCGGCGCCGCCAGCGGCCGCGTGGTCTTCCACAGCGAGGAGGCCCAGGAGCTCGCCGAGAAGGGAGAGAGCTGCGTGCTCGTGCGCCTCGAGACCAGCCCGGAGGACATCCAGGGCATGACCGTGAGCAAGGGCATCCTCACCGCCCGCGGCGGCCAGACCAGCCACGCCGCCGTCGTGGCGCGCGGCATGGGCAAGCCCTGCGTGGTGGGCTGCACCGAGATCGTCGTCGACTACGGCCGCCAGCTCTTCTACGCGGGCGACACCGTCATCCGCAAGGGCGACTGGATCACCATCGATGGCGGCACGGGCGAGGTCTTCGAGGGCGAGATCCCCACGCTCGCTCCGCCGACCGATGCCGGCGCGATGGGGCGCCTCCTCGGCTGGGCCGACTCGCGCGCGCGCCTCAAGGTGCGCGCCAACGCCGACACCGGCCCCGATGCCGCGAACGCCCGGCGCCTCGGAGCGCAGGGCATCGGCCTCTGCCGCACCGAGCACATGTTCTTCGAGCCCACGGCGCTCCGCGCCATGCGCCAGATGATCCTCGCCGAGGATGAGCGCAGCCGCCAGCGCGCGCTCGCCCAGGTGCTGCCCATCCAGCGGCAGGACTTCGTGGAGATCTTCCGCGCGATGGATGGCCTCCCCGTCACCATCCGCCTCCTCGATCCCCCGCTGCACGAGTTCCTGCCCTCCCGCGAGGACGAGATCAGCGCGGTGGCGAAGGACCTCGGCGCCCGCGTGGAAATCCTCAAGGAGCGCCTCAAGCAGCTCCACGAGAGCAACCCCATGATGGGGCACCGCGGCTGCCGTATCGGCGTGACCACGCCGGAGGTCTACAACACGCAGGTCCGCGCCATCTTCGAGGCGGCCGTGATCTGCGCCAAGGAAGGCGTGGTCGTGATCCCCGAGGTGATGATCCCGCTCGTGTCGATGCCGAGTGAGCTGCAGCGCTGCCGCGAGCAGGTGGAAGAAACGGCGGAGCAGGTCCTCGCCGAATCCGGCGTGCGCATCGAGTACCACGTGGGCACGATGATCGAGCTGCCGCGCGCCTGTGTCCTCGCCGACAAGGTGGCGGCCCACGCCGACTTCTTCAGCTTCGGCACCAACGACCTCACCCAGATGACCTACGGCTTCAGCCGCGACGACATGGGCAAGTTCTTCACCGACTACGTGCAGAAGGGCGTCATCACCCAGTCGCCGCTCTCGGTGTTCGACACCGAAGGTGTGGGCATCCTCGTGAAGATGGCGGCAGAAAAGGGGCGGTCGGCCAAGCCGCGGCTCAAGCTGGGCGTGTGTGGCGAGCACGGTGGTGATCCCACCGGCGTGGCATTCTTCCACTCGATCGGGCTCGACTACGTGTCCTGCTCGCCCTTCCGCGTGCCGGTGGCCCGCCTCGCCGCCGCCCACGCGGCGCTCGGACACTCGTGATTCTTCTCGCGCTCGCGCTGCAGGGTTGTGTCGAGTCGCAGCCGCTCCCCTTCGTGGGCGACTGCGCCGTGTACCCCGACGGGGTCTACGAGTACGGCCAGATCGGCGTGGGCACCTGCCTCGCCGGCCCGGCCTCGCTGACCTTCCTCGATGGCGGCTCGGTGCTCGCGGTCACCAACGCGAATCCCTTCCTCGACTTCACGGGCGGAAGCCTCCTGAGCCTCGACCTCGCGCTCCTCGATGAGTCCGAAGGCCGCAACCTCGTCACCGACCTCGCCCCCGCGGCGGTGTCGTTGCCATCGTTTGCGGGCGCCACGGCCTACGCCGAGCCGCACGAGCTGCTCATGGTCACCGGCCGGCTCAGCGAGGGCGCACGCACGCGCGAGTCCACCGACGTGGTGCGCTTCGTGAACGTGGCCAACCCCCGGCAGCCCAGCCTTTCCAACTCCGTCGGCCCCGAAGAAGGCGGCGCCGCGCTCTCCGTGGGGTACGACCCCGTGGAGGTCGTGTACGACGCCGGGAGCGACCGCGGCTGGACCGTCAACCGTACCTCCCACAGCGTGAGCACGGTCGATCTCGCCTCGGTGCCGGCGCGGCTCGTGCCGCCGGGCGGCGATGGCCGGCTCGTGGGCGAGAGCTTCGTCGATGCCGACGGTTCGGGCTCGCGCGCCTCCTTCGTCCACCTCGACACCATCGAGTCCACCGTGGTGGAGCCCGATGTGTGGTCGCTCCGCTGGTCGGCGGGTGCCGTGCGGGCGTGGGCCGCCACCGAGGGTGGCCTCTACCGGATGACGGGCAACGGCGAGCGCACCTGGGCGCGCAGCGGCGTGCCCTACGATGTGGACCTCGCCGACGAGGGCGATGCGGCCACCGCGCACGACGCCACCGTGGCGCTCTCCTACGACAGCATCATCGCTGCGCAGCTCGCCTATGTGGACGAGGGCGAGATCCGCGTGGCGGGTGATCCCGAAGGCTCCGACACCTCCGAGACCGTTCCCGGCCCCTTCGCCATCGGCACCGCCATCCTCAGCCCCGACGACGACGAGGTGGAGCTGGGTGATCCCTGGCTCCTCGCGGCCGATGGCACCTGGCACCTCTTCTACACCGCCGGCGAGGGGAACCGCTGGGTGGGCCTCGCCACCTCGTCGGATGGCGTCTCCTTCAAGCGCCGCGACGTGGCGCTCGAGAGCGAGGAGGGCAGCATCTCCGACGTGACGGTCCTGTGGGATCCGGAGCAGTCCCGCTGGCGGGCCTGGTACAGCGTCACCCCCGAAGGCGGCGCGCCGCTCCTGCACACCGCATGGAGCGACAGCCTCGACAAGTGGACGGTCGAGGCCCCCACCTCCGCCGACATGCCCGCTCCCTCCATCGGCTATTGGAGCGGTCGTTTCCACGCCTACACCGCCGACGACGCTTCCGCGGGTTTCCGCGAGTGGCTCTCCTCCGATGGGTACAGCTGGACCGATGCGGGCATCGCGCTCATGCCCGAACCGGGCACCAACCTCGCCGATGGCCTCGCGCTGCAGATCACCAACGAGTCCGCGTTCCGGCTCGAGGATGCCGACGGCCGCCTCTTCTCCGAGCCGCTGAGCGCCGGGGTGGTGGCCAGCCAGTCCGACCAGGGCTGGCGGGTGTCGGTGGCGGTGGGCCACCAGCTCGGCCCGGAGGACCTCGAGGACTTCGGCTCCGAAGGCGTGGCCGTCACGAGCCAGGTCGGCGAGTCCGTGTGGGCCGATGTGTACGACGGCGAAACCTGGCGCATCGGCCAGGGCGCCTGGGTGGATGGCGCGCTCACGCTCGACGATGAGCTCGCGCTCGATGTGGGTGCCAAGAGCCGGTTCGACAGCGATGGCGTGCACGATGCCGTGGTGGTGGAGGCCGACGGCGAGTGGCTCATGTTCTACGCGGGCGACTCCGGCGCGATCACCTCGATCGGCCGCGCCACCAGCCCCGACGGCCTCACGTGGACCGCCGGGAAGAACGCCGTCTACGAGCCCGCGGAGGAGTGGGAGGTCGGCGTGGCCGTGCCCGGCTCCGTGCAGGTGCTCGAGGATGGCACGCTCCGCCTCTGGTACTCCACCGCGGCCCCCGGCACCGATGGCGCCGACAGCCGCATCGCGGCGCTCGAGAGCACCGACGGCGGCGAGTCCTGGTCGACCGTGGCGGGCGACCCGTACGCCTGGCAGCTCGACGCCGACGCGCCGGGCACCTGGAACGACTCCGGCGTGAAGGACCCCTACGTGGTGTCCGACGGCGAGGTCGAGCGCATGTGGTTCTCCGGCTCCGACGGCGACCTCTGGCAGCTTGGGTACGCCGAGCGCGAGGTGGGTGAGCTGGCGTGGTCCACCGCCTCCGACTCCGAGGGCACCGCCCGCGCCATCCTCACCGCCGCGGGCGGTTCGATCGGGGCGGCCGGCGTGTCGCGCCCGGTCGTGCGCGTGGAGGCCGATCGGTACTCGGTGCTCTTCGCCGGCTGGGATGCCGAGAGCGCCCGCGTGGGCCTCGCCACCGGGCTCGAGCCCGACCGCCTCAACCGGTCGCTCGCGTACCCCACCCTCGCCGATACCTGGGGCTTCACCGTCATCCCGCCGAACGATGCCGACGCCATCTCGCTCGATGCCGACGCCTCGCCCTCCGCGAGCCAGCTCGGCTGCATGTCGCTCGCCTTCGATGAGCCGGCGGGCATGCTCTACGTGGGCTGCAAGCTCGCACCCTACGTGTACGTGCTCGACGTGCGCGACGACAGCACCGCCTCCTGGGCCGACCTCAACTACCTCGGCGTGGAGGCCATCCTCTCGCTCGGGCTGAACGCCGCGAGCGGTGCCCGCGATGTGGTGGTGAACCCCGCATCGGGCACCCTCTACGCGCTCGCCGACGAGCCCGAGGCCCTGCTCGTCATCCGGGCCGACGATGTGGTCGACGACCAGATCACCGACCTCCTGTACGACCGGATCCTCGGCACCCTCCCGCTCCCGCGCAGTTTTGAGCGGGACGCCGGCGTGGGCACGCAGGCGGCGGTGGGTCCGGGCCAGATGGCCATGCACCCCGATGGCGTGCACCTCTTCGTGACCAACTTCAACGCCAACAGCGTGAGTGTTTTCGACCTCACGCTGGGCCCGCTCGGCACCCTCGTGGCGCAGGCGGAGGGCATCGGCGAGAACCCCTACGCGCTCGCCATCACGCCCGATGGCACCCGGGCCGTCGTGGCCAACTACTCCGGCGAGGTCGACGATTACGTGTCCTCCACGCTCGTGGTCCTCGACGCCGACCCGGCGAGCCCCGCCTTCGGCTCGCCCATCACCTGGATTGTGAACCGATGATCCTCTTCCTGCTCGGCTGCAGCGAGGAGTTCGGCATCCCGCTGCACTTCGAGGGCCCCGTGTCGGCCGCGTGGCTCGCCGAGAGCGACGACCAGCCCTTCCAGACCCCCGTGGGGTTCGTGGCCAACAGCCGCAGCGGCACCATCGTGCCGCTCAACCTCAAGGAGGGGCGCCTCCTCTCCGACGATGGCATGGCCTCCTTCCTCCGGGCCTCGCTGCTCACCACCGGGCGCACGCGCCAGCTCGGCGAGCTGGCGGCCTTCGCCGATGCGGGCCTCGTCCAGCTCTGGACCACCGACGTGTACCGCGCCGAGCTCATCTCGGTGCCCTACGTCGTGGGTGTGGATGACGACGGCGCGCCCGAGGAGTTCGAGCCCGCGGCCGGCGAGCCCGGGTTCTTCGACGAGGACGGATCGGGCGACTCCCCCACGCTCACCGGCGTGAAGCTCCGTTCGGGCTTCACGACCACCGAGACATGGTCCATCGAGTTCGACGGCGAGCGCTGGTGGGCCAAGGGCAGCCTCTCCGGCACCCAGGAGCGCCAGCCGGAGTCCGGCGAATCCTTCGTGAGCGACCACGGCGAGATCGAGTTCACGCTCAACGGCGAGGCCACCGCGGGCGACCGTTTCGAGTTCACCACCGACACGGGCGTGAAGGTGTACACCCTCGATGGGCGCCCCACCGGCCTCCACGGCGATGGCACCTTCCTGTACGTGGGCGTGGAGAGCGCCACCCCGCTCATCGGCGTGGTCGATCCCTTCTCGGGTGAGTGGCTCGGCAGCGTGGCGCTGCCCGAAGGCGCGCACCCCTGGCGCCTCGCCGCCGGCCCCGATGGGAGCGTGCTCGTGGGCGATGCCCGCAGCGCCGCCTTCTACGTGATCCGCTTCCCCACCCCGGGCGATGCCGCCACGGCCACGGTGGAGACCGTCGCCACCGCCGCACCCGTGATCGACCTCGTGTGGCAAACCGGCACCCTCGCCGACGGCGCCGCCTTCTCGCGCATCTTCGTGGCCCCCGTGGCCCTGCAGCGCGTGGATGTCTACGACGCGGCCACCGGCACCTGGGTCGACGTGAACCCGGCGGACGCCGAGGTGGCCGGCTTCAACCTCGGCTCGCCGGTGTCGGGCCTCGCCGCGAGCGTGGGCACGGTGGCCATGCAGCAGGAGACCGACTGGGGCGCGGTGCCCGAGGTGCCCGCCATCGTGGTGTCCACGCAGGATGGCTTCACGCTCATGCTCGATGCCACGACCGGCTGCGGTGTGCCCACCGAGATCGGCCCCCACGGGCCGAACCTCGCCTCGGTCAGCGAGGGCTACTACTGGGCCTCTCTGAACGACGTGGGCGCCACGAGCGATGCCATCATCACCGCCGACCCCGCTACGGGCGAGCAGATCACCCTCTCGCAGTGCGCGGGCGTGGCGCGCAGCGAGTCGTGGACGGTCACCTACAACAGCGCCACCGCGGGTTGGCAGGTGGAGGGTTCGCTCTCCGGGGTGCAGGCGGCCACGGCCTTCGATGGCCAGCGTTACCTCTCCGACAACGGGGCGATCAGCTTCCTGATCAACGCCTTCTCGCCCCCGCCGACCGATGGCGACAGCTTCTCCTTCTACATCGACCGCGGGCTCCTCGGCTGGTACTTCACCGACCAGAACGGCGATGGCGCGCTCACGGCCGGTGGCGAGTCCACCTGGCAGGCGCCGGCCCGCCCGATGACCTTCTCGTACATGGCGGGGCCCACCGGCGGCGGCTGGGACCAGGTCGACGTGAAGGAGATGGCCGTGCTCCCCGTGCAGAACAACGACGAGGCTTCCCGGCTCTACCTCGACTCCGGAAAGTCCGAGGTCAACTGGGAGTAGTGGGCCCCGGCGCGCTGCTCGACTGGTACGCGGCCCACCACCGGCCGCTGCCGTGGCGGTTGGAGGTGTCCCCGTGGCGCACGCTCGTGAGCGAGCTGATGTGCCAGCAGACCCGCATCGACACGGTGCTGCCGTACTTCGCGCGGTTCATGGCGGAGTTCCCCACCCCGGAGGCCCTCGCCGAGTCGCCGACGGAGCGGGTGCTCGAGCTGTGGAGCGGGCTCGGCTACTACAGCCGCGCCCGCAACCTCCAGCGCGCGGCCCAGGCGGTGGTGGCGGGCGGCGGCTTCCCGCGCACCGTGGAGGGCCTGCGCGCGCTCCCCGGCGTGGGGCCCTACACGGCCGGCGCCATCGCCTCCATCGCCTTCGGGGTGGACACCCCGCTGGTGGATGGCAACGTGGAGCGGGTGCTCTCGCGCTGGGCGGCGGAGCCCGCCCCCACGCGCGCGTGGCTGTGGTCGGAGGCCGCCGCGCGTGTGCCCCCGGGCCGCGCCGCCGACTGGAACCAGGCGCTCATGGAGCTGGGCGCGCTGGTGTGCACCCCGCGGGCCCCCCGCTGCGACCGCTGCCCGGTGCGGGCCGACTGCCGCGGCGTGGAGGCACCGGAGGCCTACCCGGCGCGAAAGGCCCGGAAGGCCGTGCCCCAGCGCGAGGCGGTGTGCGGGTGGGTGCAGCGCGGCGAGGAGGTGCTCCTCGTGCGGCGGCCGGAGGGCGGCCGGCTCTCGGGCCTGTGGGAGCTGCCGGGCCGGGAAGGGGAGGGGAACGACGCGGAGGCGCTCGCCGCCCACCTGCACGCGGCGCTTGACCTGCGCGTGCGCCGCGCCGACGCCTGCGGCACCGTGAAGCACGTCTTCACCCACCTCCAGCTCCACACCGCCGTGTTCCGCGTGGAAGCGGAGGGCGAGCCGGCGGCCGCCGCCGGAGCGGAGCTCCGCTGGGTGCACCTCGACGCCCTCGACGGCCTCGCGCTCTCCACCCTCGCGCGCAAGACGATGGCCCTCGCCCGCCCCGCCGCGCGGGGCTGAAGCCCCCTCACCGCCGGCGCCACCTCCGCCACCCGGCCCACAGCGTGAGCCCCGCAAGGAGGGCCGCGCCGCCCACCCTGGCGGACCACACCCACCCGCTGGGGTCCACCAGCCCTTCCATCCGTTCGGGGAGCGGCCCGGCCTCGTCGTTCTCCCAGGGGCGGGTGGGCCGCAGCGTGAGGCTCGTCACCCGCCCGGCGTCGCTTCGCCGCCACGCGCCGTGGAGGTTGTCGCGCAGGTGCCCGTCGTACACCCGGCCGAGCGAGGTGCGGGCCACCACGAGCTCGCCGCCGATCACGGCGCTGGCGGCGTAGTAGCAGGGCTCGTCGGGGTAGTTGTCCATGCGGACCTCCAGCTCCCCGCCGGGCGCGGGCAGGGCGGCCGTGGCGGCGATGTGGAACTCCACGTAGCCGGTGTTCTTGAGGTCGGCGGCGGGCTCGACGGGCACGGCGGTGAGCGACAGGGTTTCGCCGTTCCAGCGCGCCTTCACGCCGCTCCGGTAGCTCTCGGCCCGACCCATGGCCCAGCTCGGCCCGCTGGCCCCCTCGGCTTTCGCCTCCTTGTAGAGCCGGAGCGCGGCCACCTCGGCGTAGTAGTCCACGCGGAGCTCCCCGTCGGCCACGCGCAACTCGATGCGTTGTCCCGGCATTCCGCCGTTGGGGTCGGCCGCGCCAGAGGCCCCGAGCGGATGGGCGAGCGTGAGGGAGGCGGCGAGGAGCAGCACGGTCTCGCCTTCGCCCGGCACAGCCCATCGCGCAAGGCGATACGAGAGGAGCATGCAGTACCAGCAGGGACCGGGCTTTGGCGACCTGCTCACCCCGCGTGTGCTCGCGGTGGTGGGCACGCTCGTAGGGCTCTTCGTGCTCCAGTCGGCGGCCGGCGGAGAGCTCCCCATGCTCTCGCTCCAACCCGTGGGGGTGGGCTTCCAGCCGTGGCAGCCCTTCACGTATACGCTCTCCCAGCCCGATGCCGTGTCGGCCATCGTGGACTGGGTGGTGCTCATCTTCCTGCTGGAGTCGGGCTGGGCGGCGCTCGGCACGCGCACGTTCTGGCTCGCCACCGCGGCCACCTGGGCGCTCTCCACGCTGGCCGTCGTCGGTGCGGGGGCGGTGTGGCCGGAGCACGGCCTCGTGCCGATCTCGGGCACGTCGTGGTGGTTCGGGGCCATCCTCGTTTTCTGGGGGGTGCGCCACCGCGGGCGGGTCGTACGCCTGATGTTCGCGATCGAGCTCCGCGCCGAGGTGGCCGTGCTGCTTTTCGGCGCGCTCGACCTCGCGCGGCTCCTCTACTTCCGCGATCTGGCCTCGGCGCACCTCTTCTTCGCGTACCTCGCCGCCTTCTCCGTGCTCCTCCTCGACGAGGACAGCTGGCGCCGCTGGAAGCTCCGCCGCCGCCGGAAGGAGATCGAGAAGCAGCTCTCCCGGCTCACGGTCATCGAAGGGGGCAAGAGCGGGGAGCGCCCCCGCCGCAGCGACCCCTCCGACCGGGTGAACTGAAGGCGGTTCGGGGCAAACCGCCGGGCCCGGCATCGGGTTCCGGCGCGGGCAGGTGCGGTTTGCGGCGCCTCGGGGCGCCGGCCCCCGCGCTCAGCGCCGGCGCCGCCGGGTGAGGCTCGCCGCGAGGAGCACGCCGAGCGTGCCGGCCGCCGCGCCCGTACTGGTGCTCTCGCAGCCGCAGACGGTGCCCCGCTCGATCACGTCGGGCTCGCGCACCTCGTCCGCGTCGGGCCGCCAGTCGTCGTTGTCGGCGGTGTCGGTGTCCCCGGAGGTGCCGGTGTCGGTGCCGGTGTCGGTGCCGGTGTCGCCGGTGTCGGTGGAGCCGGTGTCGGGGTCCTCGTCGGTGCAGTCCTCGTCGAGCTTGCCGTCGCAGTCCTCATCGCCGTGGCCGCAGTCGTCGGTGGTGTAGGTGCCGCTCACGAAGGCGTCGGCGTCGTTGCAGTCGGAGCCGCCGCCGCTCTCCACGGCATCGCCGTCGCCATCGCGGTCGTAGTCGTCGTCGCCGGCGCAGTCGGCGTCGACGCCGTCGTAGGGGACGTCCGTGGCCGAGGGGTTCACGCTGGCGTCGGCGTCGTCGCAGTCGGTGCCGCCGGCGCTCACGTCGTCGAAGCCGTCCTCGTCGCAGTCGGTGCAGCTGGCAGCGGCTTCACCGTCGCAGTCCTCGTCCACGGCGTCGCCGGCGATCTCGGTGGCGTCGGGGTTTACCGCCGCGTCGAGGTCGTTGCAGTCGTCGCCGCCCCAGGCATCGGAGGTGTGGCTGTCGTCATCGCAGTCGTAGTCGTCGTCGGCGGCGCAGTCGCTGTCCACGCCGTCGTAGCAGGCATCGATGGCGCCCGGGTACACGGTGGCGTCGGCGTCGTCACAGTCATCGCCGCCGTACCAGCTGGAGAGGAAGCCGTCGCCATCGACGTCGTACTCGCTCGAACCATCGCAGTCGTGGTCGATGCCGTCGTAGGGGAAGTCCGCGCGGCCGGGGCTGACGGTGGCGTCGGCGTCGTTGCAGTCGCTGCCGCCGTAGGCTTCGGCGTCGTAGCCGTCCACGTCGCAGTCGTTGTCGCTCGCGCCATCACAGTCGCTGTCGGCGCCGTCGTAGCAGGTCTCCGGGGCGCCGAGGAAGACGGTGTCGTCGGTGTCGTCGCAGTCGGTGCCGCCGTAGGCTTCGCCGTCCTGGCCGTCGTAGTCGAAGTCGTAGTCCGGGCCGCCATCACAGTCGCTGTCGATGCCATCGCCCATGGTGTCGGCGGCGGACTCGTTCACGGTGTCGTCGGAGTCATCGCAGTCGGTGCCGCCGTGCGATTCCACGTCGTAGCCATCGCCATCGCAGTCGTACTCGGGGGAGCCATCGCAGTCGGTGTCGATGCCGTCGTAGCAGGCATCGCCGGGGGCGCCCGGGTAGGCGGTGGCGATGCTGTCTTCGCAGTCGGTTCCGCCCTGCGAGACAGCCACGTAGCCATCGCCGTCGGCATCATCGTCGGCCGTTGCTTCGCTGCAGTCGTTGTCGAGGCCGTCGTACGGCACCTCGGTGCCGCCGGGGCTCTCGCCCGCCTCGCCGTCGTCGCAGTCGCCGCCGCCGGAGCCGCCGCCGGCGCGGTACCCGTCGCCGTCGGCGTCGTAGTCATCGTCGCCGCGGCAGTCGCTGTCCACGCCGTCGTACCAGGTCTCGGTGGCGGAGGGGCTGATGGCGGCATCGGTGTCGTCGCAGTCGGTGCCGCCGTAGGTGCTGCTCGAGGCGCCGTCGCTGTCGGCGTCGTAGTCGTCGCCCCCGTCGCAATCGCCGTCCACGCCGTCGTAGAAGACCTCGCTGCCGCCGGGAACGGCGCTCGCATCGCCGTCGTCGCAGTCGTCCACCAGCTCCACACCGTCGCCGTCGGCGTCGTAGTCGTCGGCGCCGTCGCAGTCGCCGTCCACGCCGTCGTACCAGACCTCCTCCGTGTCGGGCGAGACGGTGTCGTCGGCGTCGTCGCAGTCCCCTTCACGCTCGGTGAGGCCGTCGCCGTCGGAGTCGTCGAGGCCGAGGGCGGAGAAGATCACGTCGTCGGCGCCGAAGTCATCGCCGCTCGCGGTGATGACCAGCCGGTCGAGGCCGTACTCGGTGGTGATGCCGAGGAAGTCCTGGCCGCCGGTGCCGGTGAAGGTGGTGCTGTAGAGCAGGACGCCATCGGCGTAGCCGGCCACGGCCACGGTGCCGCCGACATCGAGGAGCGTGAGGGCCACCGAGGGCTGCACCTCGGTGAACTGGATGTCGAGCGGGCCGGAGCCGGCGTCGGCCGCCTGGGCGCCCACCGCCGCGGTGCCGCCCACGGTGGCGGCCACGACCGGCGTGCCATCGAAGGAGGCGCCGAGCGTGTCGTACTGGCTGGTCACCGACTCGGAGATGGCGAGGTCCTCGAAGTCGATGGTCTCGCTGGTGATGGCTGCGGCGGCGGACCAGCTCGACTCGTCGGTCCAGAGGGTGATGGCGCCGCCATCCACCGTGCCGTCGCAGTCGTCGTCCACCCCGTTGCCCATGATCTCGGTGGCGCCGGGCGAAACGGTGTCGTCGCCATCGTCGCAGTCGCCGTCGTTCTCGGTGTACCCGTCGCGATCGCGGTCGGTGTCGGCGGTGGCCACCAGCGCCAGGTCGTCGAGGCCGAAACCATCACCGCCATTCGCGCCGAGCAGCACGTAGCTGACGGGGCTCACGAAGGTGTAGCCGCGGAAGGTGCCGCCGGTGCGGCCGGGGGCGTAGAGGTCCTCCTCGAAGAGCGCCACCTCCACGTAGCTCTCGTCGTAGGCGAGGATCGCGAACTGGTCGGCCGGGTCGAGCCAGGAGAGCGACATCGCGTCGACCGGCTCGGGGAAGGTGAGCTCGAGGGTGTCGCCATCCACGAGGAAGCCGAGCGCGCCCGTGGGGTAGGCGCCGGACACGGTGTCCGCGTACTCGCCGCTCGCGAAGTCGACACCGCCGAGCGAGGTGATGGCGGTGCCATCGCTGCCGGTCTCGAAGTCGAGCTCCGTGGTGGGGGCGCCGCCGATCTGCCCCACGTCCCAGAGCCACCAGTCGTACCGGTCGCGCACGGCGATCACGCCGTCGGTCCAACCGTCGCAGTCGCCGTCGATCGAGTCGCCGTCCACGTCCACACCGCCGGGGAAGGCGGAGGCATCTTCGTCGTCGCAGTCGTTGCCGCCGCCGAGGCGGCTCACGAAGCCATCGGCGTCGCTGTCTTCGAAGTCGGCCAGGTAGGTCCAGTCGTAGACCGCTCCCTGGCTGCTGCCGCTGCCATCGGAGTAGGGCGCGCCCACCAGCACCGTGGTGCCCTCGGCGCCTTCCATCACGCCCACCGAGGAGCCGGCCGCCGCGCCGCTTTCGGTGGCGAGGATGCGGTGATCGGCGCTGGTGGTGTCCACCGAGGTGGTCGCGGGGAGGCTGGTGTACACGTACGCGGCGCCGCCACCCGGGGTGTAGGCGGGGTCGTTCGCCGCGCCGACCACGAGGTCCATCCGGCCATCGCCGCTCACATCGGCGGCCGCGAGGCTCGATCCATGCCGGGCGCTGGCCGCGCTCCCGGTGTAGAGCGTGTCGTAGCCGGTGCTGCTGGCTACGCATCCGGTGCCCATGTCGTCGAACCGGAAGACGCCGCCCGCATCGGTGGCGGCGGTGTCGTACTGGGGGGCGCCGAGGAGGAGGTCGGGGCTGCCACCGCCGTTGAGGTCGGCGGCGAGCACGGTGGTGCCCAAGCCCATGCTCGACTGGCTACCCGTGGTGGTGCAGCTCGCGATCGCGGAGATCGTCGTGCTGCCGGCGGGGAGCGAGGAGGCCAGCACCACATAGGCCGCGCCCCCGTTCGCCGCTCCGCCATCGTTGCTGGGCGCGCCCACCACGATGTCCTCGCGGCCATCCGCGTCGATGTCGGCCACCGCCACGGAGTTGGCCAGCTTGTCGCCCGCGGAGGCGCCGTAGGCGCTCGTGCTCGACGAGGTGTAGGTGTAGGTGCTGCTCAACACGGGGCGCCCATCGAGCACGTAGACCGTGCCGGAGTCGGTGCCGCCGGAGTCCCCGCCCGGTGCGCCGACGACGAGGTCGGCGTACCCATCCCCGTTGAGATCGCCGGTGGCCACGGCCACACCGAGGCCGGGCTTGCCCGAAGAGGGGCCGGTGAGCTTGGCGGTGGCATCGCTCGTGGCCACGGAGCCGGAGTAAGCGCCATCGCCAAACAGCCAGACGGCGCCGGCGTCGCTCCCCGGGGAGTCGTAGCCGGGGGCGCCCAGCGCGAGGTCGACGATGCCGTCGCCATCGAGGTCGGCGGCGCCCATGGCGTAGCCGAAGCGGTCGTTGGAGGCCGAGCCGCTGAAGGAGGCCGCGGCATCGTCAGCGTCGCTGCCTTCGGACCAGGGGCCCTGGATGAGGTAGGCGGCGCCCGTGCTCAAGGAGGGCGCGCCCATGAGCATGTCGTCCTCGCCGTCTTCGTTGAGGTCGACCACGAGGAGCGAGGCGCTCGCGTAGGCGAAGTCCGTGGCACCCGACCAGGGGGTGTCGAGGTCGACCGTATAGATGTCGGCACGGGCCGGGCGCGCATCCTCGTCGCCGAACCAGACGCTTCGTTCGTCGGTCATGGCGGTGAGACAGCTGTAGGGGAGGCCGGCGGTGGAGGCGAAGGCGCCCACCACGGCGCTCGCGCCGAAGTCCACGCTCGGATCGCCGAACTCGAGGTCGTCGTGGCTCACCACCACCTCGTTGCGGCCCTCCATGAGCCACACCTGGAAGCTCGCATCGCCGCCTGCCGTGGCGTGGGGAACGCCCTCCCAGCTCACGACGAACGTACGCCAGGGATAGGTGCCGAAGGTGTCGTAGCTCACATCGCCCGCGCCCAGATCGTCCCAGAACGCCGCTACCCCGGTGAAGCTGTTCGCCGTGGCCGGGCAGGTGGGGCTGGCGGAGGTGGAGGCGCCTGCGAAGTAGGCCACGCCGTTGCTCGACACCGTGAGGGTGTCGTAATCGGTGCCCTCGAAGGTGAAGGTGAAGGGGAGGGTCACCTCGACGGTGTCGTCATCGCCGAGGGAAACCACCGTTCCGCCGCTGGAGTCGAGCCAGGTGTACGCGGGGCCGTCGGCCTCATCGCTGTCGGTGTAGACGCCGCCCAGGCCATCGGGCCCGCCGGTGCCGGCGAGCGTGGAGGGGGCGAGCATGAGGACGAGGGCGAGGAGGCGCATCGTTCGAATGTAGCCGCTTGTTGACCGGGCCGGCTAAGGCCGCGCGATGTCCTCCCCCTTCCCGGCTGGTGTCCACGTTCCGCTCGCGCTCCGCGTGGCGATCGGGGTGGCCATCGGTGCCGGCCTCGGTGCCGCCTTCGGGACGGACCCCTGGCTCTTCGGGCTCTCCAACACCGACCTCGGCCCGCTCGGCATGCTCGTGGTCCGGGTGCTCAAGGCGCTCGCCACGCCGCTCATCCTCTTCGCGATCCTCGACAGCTTCTACAAGACCGACATCTCGGGCCGCAACGGACTCCAGCTCGCGGTGGTGTGCCTCGTGAACGTGTCGGTGGCCATGGGCATCGGCCTCGTCATCCTCAACCTGGCCGAGCCCGGCGCCCGTTGGCTCGGCAAGCTCGATGCCCTCGCTCCGTTCGCCGGCGCCGCTCCCGCCTCGGCCGGGAGCGCCACGCTCAGCCCGTTGGAGAACTTCGCGGCATTCATCCCGGCCAGCCTGGTCGACCCCTTCGCGAAGAACCTCGTCATCTCCGTGGTGCTCGTGGCTGTTTTCCTCGGCGCGGCGCTCCGGTCCGTGCGCGCCACGGCCGAGGGCTCGCTCGCGGAGGCCTCCCGGCAGCTCGAAGGCTTCGTGGAGCTCGCTTACGCCACGCTCACGAAGATGCTCCTCTGGGCGGCCGACATGATGCCCTACGCGGTGTGCCTCATCGTGGCGGAGGTGGTGGGCAAGGCCGGGCTCGCGGTGTTCACCGTGCTCCAGGTCTTCCTCCTCACGATCCTCGCGGGGCTCCTGCTCCAGGCGCTCGTGTACTACCCCCTGCTCGCGGGCCTGTGCGGGATGTCACCCCTGCGGTTCCTGCGCGGCGCCACCGATCCCGTCGTCACGGCGGTGTCCTGCAACAGCTCGCTCGCCACGATGCCCGTCACCCTGCGGGCGCTCGCCGCCCTCGGCGTCCGGGAGCGCTCGGCCCGGCTCTCCGCCTGCGTGGGCACGAACTTCAACAACGACGGCGTGATGCTCTACGAGGCCATGGCCACGCTGTTCCTGTGCCAGGCGCTCGGCTACCACCTCGATGCCAGCAAGCAGGTCACCATCGTGCTCGCCAGCATCATGGCGGGCGTGGGCATCGCGGGCATCCCGGAGGCGGGGCTCGTCATCCTCCCCCTCGTGCTCACGGCGGCGGGCATTCCCGAGGCCGCGGTGGCCGTGGCCATTCCGCTCATCGTCCCCGTGGACTGGGTGCTCGCGCGGGTGCGGAGCGGCGTGAACGTGCTCGCCGACATGGTGGTGGCCGTGGCGCTCGACCGGCTGGACCGCGGTCGGCCGGTTACTCCGTGAGCATGGCCACCGCGCTCCCCACGCCCAAGCACCGCCACCCGCCCGCCAAGTAGTCGGCCGGCCGGGGCTTCTCCCTCGTGAGCGCGATAAGCCCCGCACCCGCGAGGTAGCCAGGCGTGCGAATCCGGAAGCTCGAACTGCAGGGCTTCAAGTCCTTTGCCGATCGGGCGGTCCTGCACTTTGGCCCGGGCATCTCTGGCGTGGTCGGCCCAAACGGCTGCGGCAAGAGCAACATCGTGGATGCGGTGCGCTGGTGCATCGGCGAGCAGTCCGCCCGCTCCCTGCGGGGCGATTCGATGAGCGACGTCATCTTTGCCGGCAGCGCCTCGCGGCAGGGCGTGGGTTTTGCGGAGGTGGCGCTCACCTTCGTGGCGGGGAGCGAGCCCTTCCCCGGCGTGTGGCAGCGGTTTGCCGAGCTGGAGGTGAGCCGGCGCCTCTACAAGGATGGGCAGAGCGAGTACCGCGTGAACACCGAGAAGGTGCGGCTGCGCGACATCGCCGACCTCTTCCTCGACACCGGCGTGGGCAACCGCCTCTATTCCTTCATCGAGCAAGGCCGCATCGGGCAGATCGTGCACGCGCGCCCCGCCGAGCGCCGTAGCCTCATCGAGGAGGCGGCCGGCATCAGCCGCTACAAGCTCCGCCGCGAGGAGTCGCTGGAGAAGCTGGCACAGACGCGGGATGCGCTCGACAAGGTGGCCGACCTGCACGACGGCCTCGGCCGCGAGATGAAGTCGGCGGAGCGGCAGGTGCAGCGGGCGTTGCGGGCCAAGAACCTCGGGGCGCGCTTCCGGCAGGAGGAGCTGCACCTCGCGCTCGCCCGCTTCGGCACGCTGGCGGCCGATCGCAAGGCCCTGCTGGAGCGCCTCCGCGCGGCCACCACCGAGCTCGAAGAGGTGCAGCGCGCGGTGGCCCGGCACGAGGAGGAGCTCGTGCAGCGGCGCCAGCTCCACGAGGCCGCCGAAGCGGAGGCAGGGCGCGTGCGTGACCGCCTCAACGAGTTGGAGGCGCAGCGGCGCGTGGAGGAGAGCGCCCGCATCTTCCAGGAGCGCGAGCAGCAGAAGGACGCCACCCGCCTCGCGCAGCTCGATCGGGATCAGGAGGAGCAGCGCCTCGAACGGGATGCCGGCGCGGCGGAAGCCGAGCGGGCCGGCGTGGCGGCCTCCGCCGCCGAGGCCGAGCTCTCGCGAACGCGCGCGGAGGCGGAGCTCGGCCAGGCCCGCCTCCAGGCCGCGCACCGCGCCCACGGCGAGGCGCGCACGGCCCTCGAGCGCGCCCGGTCCGCCGCCCAACGGGCGATGGAAACGAAGGTGCGCGCCAGCGCCCTGCTCGCGGGGCTCGCCGCGCGGCGGCAGGAGCTCGATGCGCGCACCGAGCGGCACACGCGCGCCGTGGCCGAGGCGGGGCCGGGGCGCGCGCAGGAGGAGCTGGGGCGGGTGAGGGGGGCGCACACGGCAGCCGAAGCCGCCGTGACGGCAGCCCGCGCCGAGGTGGAGGCTCGCGCCGCGCAGGGCCGGCAGGCCATCGAGGCGGCCCGCGCTCTGGTGGCCTCATGCATCGCCGCGCGAGGGGCCGCGGCCGAGGTCGTCCGTCGCGCGGAGCAGGCGCTGGCGGAAGCCAGCCGCGAGCGGGAGCGGCTGCAGGCCCGCCACGACGCGCTGGTGGACATGGAGCGTCGCAACGTGGACCTGCCGGATGGCGCCCGCGCCGCGCTGGCCACCCCGGGCGCCGCCGGCACGCTCGCCCAGCACCTGCGCGTTCCCGCCGAGCGGGAGCAGGCGGTGGGCGTGGCCCTCGAGGGCGGGCTCGACGTGGTGCTCGTGCCCGACCCCGAGACCGCCATTCGCGCCGCCGGCGCGGCCAAGGGCAGCCGGGTGCGCCTGCTC
>CAISIK010000117.1 GCA_903885375.1 uncultured Pseudomonadota bacterium | reverse complement strand
GGCGGGGGGCGTGCCGGCGGCGCCTGGAGCGGGGGCGCCGGGCGGGGCGCCTCGGGCTCGACATGCGGCACGAAGGCCTCGGACTCGCGCGGAACGAAGCGCACGCCCTGGCCACGAAGGCCTTCGAAGGCCTCGGCCACATCGGCCACGAGCGCGGCCAGCTCGGCGCGAAGGTCGTGCATCCGCGTGTGGTATACCAGCGCGTGGCGGGTTTCAATGGGCAGCTCCGACTCACCTCCCACACTGGTCCTCGCCTCCTCGTCCCCGTGGCGCCGGGCCCTCTGCGAGCAGGTGGGGTTGTCCGTGGTGGCCATGGCCCCGAGGTGCGACGAGGAGCGGATCACGGCGGCCGACCCCGTATCGCTGGCGCTGGCCCGCGCCCGGGCAAAGGCGGAGTCGCTCGCCCAGGAGGGCACCGTCGTGATCGGCGCCGACCAGGTGTGCCACCTCGGCGAGCGGGTCTTCCACAAGCCGAAGGATCACGCAGAGCACCGCGCGCAGCTCCGTGAGCTCCGCGGCCGCACCCACCGACTCACCGACGGCGTCGTGATCCTGGGCCCCGGGGGGGCCGACGAGCTGGTCGTCTTCGCGGATGTCACCCTCCGCGCCGACCTGACCGACGACGAGATCGAGCGCTACGTCGCTTCGGGAGACGCGGAGGGCTGCGCGGGCGGCTACCGGGCCGAAGGACCCGGCGCCTGGCTGGTCGACCGCATCGTGGGCGACGGCTTCACCGTCGTGGGTCTGCCCCTCTACGAGGTGCTCCGAACCCTGCGCCTTCGCGGATGGCGACGTGGGGGCTCACGGCTTATGTCGGCCGCGCTCCCGCACGGATCGCAAGCATGACCACCCGCGCCGTCGGTATCGACCTTGGCACGACGTTCTCCGCCATCGCGCACGTCAACAAGTTCGGCGTCCCCGAAATCCTGCACAACGCGGAGGGAGAGCGCATCACCGCCTCCGTCGTGTTGTTCGAGAACGACGACATCATCATCGGCACCTACGCCCGCCAGGCCGCCGTCGCCTACCCGGATCAGGTCGTCGAGTTCGTGAAGCGCCACATGGGCGACGATCACTTCGCCTTCGAGTACCGCGGCGAGTCCTACAGTGCCGAACAGCTGTCCGGCTTCATGCTGGCGAAGCTCAAGCACGATGCGGAGCTCCGCCTCGGCCACCGGGTCGACCAGGCCGTCATCACCGTCCCGGCCTACTTCGGCGACAAGCAGCGGCGCGCCACGATCCGCGCGGGCGAGCTCGCCGGCTTCAACGTGCTCGCGCTGCTCAACGAGCCCACGGCCGCGGCCTACGCCTACGGCCTCGCCAACCCCGGCGTGGACAAGCGGCTCCTCGTATTCGACCTCGGCGGCGGCACGTTCGACGTGAGCGTGGTCCGGGTGCACCACAACGAGATCACGGTGCTCGCCACCACGGGCGACCATCAGCTCGGCGGCAAGGACTGGGATGATGCGCTGATCCGCTTTGCGGCGGATCAGTTCCGCGAGCGCCACGGCCTCGACCCGCTCGACGACCTCGCGGCCTACCATGACCTCCGCAGCAAGTGCACCAGCGCCAAGCTCTCGTTGAGCAAGCGCCCGAAGGTGCAGCTCTTCTACGACTACAAGGGCAAGATCCTCCGCCTCGAGGTCTCCCGCGAGAAGTTCGAGGACCTCACCTCGTCACTCCTCGGGCGCTGCGAGGCGCTCACGCGCGATGTGCTCGACGATGCCAAGCTCACGGCCGATGACATCGACACCATCGTGCTGGCGGGCGGGTCCACCCGCATGCCCATGGTGCGGGAGATGATCCGGCGCCGCTTCGACAAGGAGCCGGCGGTAGACATCAACCCCGACGAATGCGTGGCGCTCGGCGCCGCGCTCACGGCCGCGATCGAGTCGAGCCGCTTGGCGGGCGAAGCTCCGCCGGTCGACATCCGCACGCACGACGTCACCAGCCACTCGCTCGGCATGGTGGTGTATCGGGATGGACGGCTCCACAACTCGAGGATCATCGAGCGTAACAGCCGCATCCCCTGCGATCGCACGCGCGATGACTACGTGACCAGCCACGATGGCCAGTCCACGATGGACCTCTGGCTTGTGCAGGGCGAGAACGAGGACCCGCTGGAGTGCAACGTCCTCGGTCACTTCGAGTTCTACGGCATTCCCATCCGCGAAGCCGGCAAGTCGCAGCTCTCCGTCACCTTCCGCTACAACGCGAACGGCATCGTGGAGGTCGAGGCGATGGACCTCGACAGCGGCCAGACCCTGGCCCACCGGCTGGCCGCGGGTGCGGTCACGCTCGAAGACCTCGCGCGCGATCGGGCGCCGATGGCCGTGGCCCTGGTCATGGACTGCTCCGGCAGCATGTACGGTCGGAACATCGAGGAGGCCCGCAAGGCGGCTCTCTCGTTCGTCGAGCGCACGCTCGGTCCGAACCGTACGATCGGGGTGGTGGCCTTCCCGGGCGGGGTGCAGTGCCCGCTGAGCAACGATCCGCGACGTCTGCGCGATGCGGTCGCTTCGCTCACGCCCATCGGGGGGACGCCGATGGCGGAGGGCCTCGCCGCCGCGCGTGACCTCATGAAGTCGAGGGCCGGCGTGCAGCGGGTTTTCGTGCTCCTGACCGACGGCCACCCCGACGATCCCGACGCGGCCGCCGCGGAGGTACACCGCATCCGCTCGCAGGGCGGGCGGGTCGTCACCATCGGGGTGGGTCAGCAGGTGCGGCAGGACTTCCTGCGCACGCTGGCCTCGCGGCCGAGCGACTTCCACTTCTGCAACGAGTCCGTCGAGCTGCAGGGCACCTTCATCAACCTCGCGACCGAACTGGCGCAGGGAGCGTAGAATGACCACCACGGAAAAGCGTATCGAAGAGATCGCGGCCATGCTGCGCGAACGTTCGCGGCAGGATGAAACGCAGCAGAAGGCCTTCGACACGCTGTACGAGGAGCTGAAGCAGTACAAGGAGGACTTCATCTTCCAGGCCGAGAAGCCCTTCCTGCTCGACCTCCTCCTGTTCTACGACTCGCTGAACTGGTTCCACGAGTCGCTCGAGCGGCGGGAGATGAGCCCCGACGTGGTCAACGACAGTTTCCAGTACCTGCTCGACGAGTTCCTCGAGTTGTTGTACCGTCGCGACGTAATTCCGTGTGAGGGAAGCGAGCGCTTTGATAGGAAGGTGCACAAGGCCGTGCGGGTCACGCCGGCGGCCAAGCCCGAGGATGACTGGAAGGTGGAGGCGGTGCTCAAACGCGGCTTCCTGCGCAACGACAAGATCCTTCGGGCGGAAGAGGTTTCGGTATACCGGTACGGCACTGAAAACGGGGAAAAGCGGGAGTAGCCTTGGCGGCTGAAGACGAAATCATCCTCGGCATCGACCTTGGAACCACGTTCTCCGCGATGGCGTTCGTGGATCGTCACGGCAAGTGCAACATCCTGCCCAATGCCGAAGGGCACGCCACCACCGCCTCGGTGATCCACTTCTACGACCGCGAGGCTTGTGTCGTGGGCGAAGAAGCGGTGAAGATGGTGGTCGTCGATGCGCCGAACGTGGTGCGCTTCATCAAGCGGTACATGGGCGAGCCCGACTTTGTGCTGGAGTTCTTCGGCAAGACGTACACGCCGCAGGAGCTCTCTGCGATCATCCTTCGCAAGTTGAAGGATGATGCCGAGGAGGCCCTCGGCACGCCGGTGAATGAAGCGGTCATCACGGTGCCGGCGTATTTCAACGCAGCGCAGCGATCGGCCACGGCGGATGCCGGCGCGCTTGCCGGCTTCAACGTGCTCTCCATCATCAACGAGCCCACCGCGGCCGCCATTTCTTATGGGCTGGAGCGCCTCGGCACCGACCGCAACATCCTCGTCTTCGACCTCGGTGGCGGCACCTTCGATGTCACCGTCATGGAGATCCGCGGCACCTCGCTGCGCACCGTCGCCAGTGATGGCAATGCGGAGCTCGGCGGCAAGGATTGGGACGATCGCCTGCTGAACCACGTGGCGGACAGCTTCCAGAGCCAGTTCGGCCTCGACCCGCGCGATGATCCGCAGCCCTACCAGGAGCTGTACGAGCGTTGCCTCCACGCGAAGATCTCGCTCTCGACCAAGCCGCGAGCCGTGATTCCGGTCAACTACCGCGGCCACCGGGCAGCCGTGCCGGTCACCCGCGAGGAGTTCGAGGGCATCACCGCCGACCTGCTCTCGCAGTGCGAGGACACCTGCAACATCGTGCTCGAAAAAGCGCGGATGCAGTGGTCCCAGATCGATGACGTGATCCTCGCCGGCGGCTCCACGCGCATGCCGATGGTGCGGGCGATGCTCCAGCGGCTCAGTGGGAAGGAAGCCGTCACGGGGGTGAACCCCGACGAATGCGTGGCGGTGGGCGCCGGCCTGGCCGCGGTCTTCCGCCATCGGAGCGAACACCCGGCGCTCCAGGCCTACCGGGTGGCCCACGCGACCAAGCCCGAGGTGCAGCTCACCGAGCTCACCGCGCTCACTCCGTCGGCTTCGGCCGGTGCCGTTGGCTCGCCGGCGGGGGGCACCGTGGGCCTCCCCGGGGTGCGGATCACCGACGTGGCCACGCACCCGCTGGGCATCGTCGTCCTCGACGGCACGTTGAAGGAGCGGATCATCAACCTGATCCCGGAGTTCACCCCGCTCCCGTGTGACAAGCGGGGGCGCTTCGCCTACGCCTACGACAACATGACGGCCGTCCGGGTCGAAATCACGGAAGGGCACGGGGAGAACCGCGACGAGGTCGTGGTCATCGGCGAGGTGATCCTCGACCACCTGCCGCCGCGACCCCGGGGAACCCCCATCGAGGTGGTCTATCGATACACGGTCAACCAGATTCTGGAGGTTGACGTTACCGATGTTGAAACGCGCCAAATGAGGCGCGCGCGGATCAACCTCCGCGGGAGCATCAACGAGGATCAGAAGGCGCATGCCCGCGAACGCATCCGACGGGCGAGCATCACGTAGAACGGATAGCCGTCAGGCGATTGGTCGAACTGGATGGAGAAGCGCGAACTGGAGGAGATCGAGCGGTTCTTTGCGGGACTCGGTCACCGGACTCCTCTGGCCTACTACGGACTCCCCGAAGATGCGGATGCGGCCGCGATTGAAGCGGCCTTGAAGAAGCGTCGTGCGTGGGCCCAGGGCCAACAGGCCAATCCAAAGTACAGGAACGAAGCGCTTTTCCTGATCAAGTCCAACACGATGATGCGACGGCTGCTCATCGAGCAGCACGATGAGTACGTGGAGCACTTCGGCGAGGGAAATCCCCGCCTCACGGAGCTCAACGACTTCGTGCGCAAGCACCTGTCGGACACGGGGTGGAACCCCGCCTCGGAGGTGGCGATCCGGGCGCTCGGAAAGCGGCTGGAGTTCGAGGATTCACTGGTCGAGGCGCGTATCCAGGCCATCGCGCGCGACCTGAACGTGAAGCGCGAGGGGGATGCCGATCTGGGCGACCTCGGCGTGATCGACGCATACGAGCTCCTCGCCGCAGAGCACAACGCCTCCGCGGCCGAGCTGGAGGCCGCCTACCGCGCCCGGTATCGTTGGGCGCGGAGCCTGAAGGATCACGAGAAGTCGGGGCAGGTCCTCGCCGCCCTCGATGCTGCGTGGCGAATCCTGCAGAACCCGGAGCGCCGCGCAGCCTACGACGCCCATCGGCAGGAGCTCGGGGAGGCCACCGAGGAGGTGGAGAAGGGCGCGCGCGCGCTCGGCGAGCTGCTCGCTGGCGCCGGGTCGAGCGAGGAGTCGCGTTCGTCGGCCGTGCTGCTTGAGGCGGTGCGGCAACGGGGCATGGGCACGACCCCAAGGCCGGAGCCGCCGGCGCTCTCCATGCCGATGCCCGCGGGGTCGGATGCGGTCCCGCTTTCGCCGCCGCCACTCGCGGCCGAGATTCAGGGGCGCACGATCGGCCTCGCCAGTGGCCCGCAGATGGTGCGGGATCGGGCGCCGCGCCTCAAGGTCCCCGTCAAGGTGCCCGTGCTGATCCAGCTCCCCCGTTCGGGGTCCCTGAACTGGTCGCTCCGGGTGGTCAACGAGGGGCAGGGCCGAATGCCGGGCAAGGTCGTGAGCGACGTGCCGTGGCTCGTGCCCAGCCGCGACTGGCTCGACCCGCTGGCCCGTCAGCAGGACGTCGTCGTGGAGGTGCTCGGCGGGCTGATGCCCGGGCGGATCGCCACGGGAACCGTCACCGTGGTGACCGACCATGGCCAGCGCGTGCCGGTGACCATCGAGGCGCGCCGGGCCACGCTCGTGGGCCCGCTGCTCGCCCTCCTCGCGCTCCTCGCCCTCGGGGCCGGCGGCTGGGCGGGGATGCAATGGTGGCGCGCGTCGCAGGCGCCGCCTCCGGTGGCCGTCCTCCGCCTCACGGTCGATCCGCCTGCGGAGGCGGTGATGGTCGACGGCGCGCGGGTCGGGGCGGGGGCGAGCGTCGAGGTGCGTCCGCCGGGCGCCGGCCGACCGTTCCGCATCCGGCTCGAGCGGGCAGGCTTTCGCCCGCACGAGGAGATGATCACCCTCGGGGAAACGTCGCTGTCCCGCGCCGTCCGACTCGAGCTGGTCGACAAGCTCGAATGGCCGGGGGGCGAAGGCGAACCCGCCAGCCTCTCCGGGTCCACCCTGCGGCCGCTCGTCGATGCCGCTCCCGCCATCAAGAAGTGCCTCGGCGGCGCGGGCGGAAACCTGCACGTGCGGGTGCGCGCGGATGGGTCGGGCGCTGCCCTCGGGATGGACATCGAAGGGGAGGGGATCGACGTGGCGGCGGCCCGCCCCTGCGTGGGAAGGGTGGTCCGCGTCCTGGCCATCCCGGCGGCCGAAGGGGCGTCGTGGTCGCAGGGCGAGGCCCTGCTCGACCTCAACGGTACGCCGTAGTGCCCCGCTCAGCCGAGAGCCTCAAGGCCGAGGTCGAGGCGGCGCTCGACGAGGGGGATGCCGACCGGGCCGTGCGACTCTCGCGGCGGCTCGTGGAGGGTGAGGCCGATGCCGACGCCTTCTACCTGCTCGGCCTCAGCCTGCTGAGCGCCGGCGAGCCCGACGATGGGGAGGATGCCCTCCTCCAGGCCGTCTCGCTCGACCCGGAGCACGCCGACTCCTGGTTGGCGCTCTCCGATGAAGCGCTCATGCGGCTCGACTTCCCCGTCGCGCTGGAGCGGGTCCAGGCCGCGCTTCGTAGCGATCCCACCCACCCCGGGGCGCGGCGCCAACGCGCGGCCTTGCGCGAACGCGCCGACGACACCGCCGGCGCCCTCCGCGACTACACCACCGCCTGGCTGGCCGATCCCGACCGCTCTCCCGTGCCTGTGTCGCTCGACGACGACACCATCGAGGCCGTGGTCGACGAGGTGCTCGCCGAGCTTCACCCCACGCTTCGCGAGTGGCTCCGGAACGTGCCCGTGATCGTGGAGGATGTCCCCTCCCTCGAGGTCCTCCTCGAGATCGAGGCGGTGCATCCCTTCGAGCTCCTCGGCTCCTACTCGGGCCGCACCATCTCCGACCGGGGGGGCGAAACGCCGTGGTCCACCCTGCCGCCGGTGATCACGTTGTTTCGGCACAACCTCGCGCGGCTGGCCCACGATCGGGAAGATCTCCGCGCGCAGCTCCGGATCACGCTGCTCCACGAGATCGGGCACGCCCTGGGGCTGGACGAGGACGATCTCGCGGAGCGTGGGCTCGCCTGAGCCCTTGACGACTGCCGCCGGCGAGAGTAAATGCGGCTGCCCATGGGGAAGTAGCTCAGCTGGGAGAGCGCCGCGTTCGCAATGCGGAGGTCGAGGGTTCGATCCCCTTCTTCTCCACCACCTCGAAGCCCCGTCGAAAGGCGGGGCTTCGTCGCTTTTCAGCTCCGCACGCGCGCTATTCTTCGCCGAACTTCTCGATGTAGCGGAAGATGGTGCGGGGGTCCACGTCGAGCACCCGCGCGGTCTGCGCCTTGTTCCAACCGTTCTCGTCGAGGGCCTTCCGGATGTAGCCCATCTTGAAGTCCTCCTCGGCCTCGGCGAGGGTCCGGAGCGCGTCGGCGCTGCCCACGCTCACTCCGAGGTCCTCGGGCGTGATCTGCTGCCGGTCCGTCATGATCACGGCCTTCTTGATGCGGTTCTCCAGCTCCCGCACGTTGCCGGGCCAGCGGTACGATCGGAGGAGATTGAGGGCCCCCGCCGAGAACCCGCGGGCGCGGGCGCCGTACTGCTCGGCGAAGCGCGTGAGCAGGCTCTGGGCGATGAGGAGCACGTCATCCCCACGCTCCCGAAGGGGAGGGAGCCGCAGGGAGACCTCGTTGAGGCGGTAGTAGAGGTCCTCCCGGAAGTTGCCGTTCCGGATCTCCTCGTCGAGGTTCTTGTTCGTGGCCGAGACCACGCGGATGTCGATGGGGCGGCCCCGCACGTCGCCCACGCGCTCCACGGAGCGCTCCTGCAGCACCCTGAGCAGCTTGACCTGGAGCGCCATCGGCATCTCGCCGATCTCGTCGAGGAAGATGGTGCCGCCCTCGGCCGCCTCGAACTTGCCCACCTTGTCGGTGACCGCGCCGGTGAAGGCGCCCTTCCGGTAGCCGAACAGCTCGCTCTCGAGGAGGTGCTCGGGGATGGCGCCGCAGTTCAGGCTGATGAACGGCTTGTTGGCGCGCGGACTGAGGCGGTGGAGCTCCTTGGCCACCAGCTCCTTGCCGGTTCCGGTCTCGCCGGTCACGAGCACGGATACGTCGGCCGGGCCAACGCGCTTGAGCAGCTTGAACACCTCCTTCATTGGCCCTGACGAGCCGATGATCCCGCCCTGGCCGGCGTTCTTCAGGTGGTCGCGCAGGTTCTTGTTGGCGAGCACCAGCTCGTCGAGCCGGATGGCCGCGTGGAGGATGACCGCCGCCTGGGCCGCGAAGACCTCGAGGAGGACGAGGTCGCCCTGCGCGAAGAGGTTCCGAACGTTGTCGTTGCCGAGGTAGAGCACGCCGAGCAGCTCGTTGCGGTAGGCGAGCGGCACACACATCACGCTGCTGAGCTTCAGCTCCATCACGCTGCGGGCGCTGGCAAACTCGGCATCGCGCATGGCATCGCTCACGATGAGCGACTTCCGCTCGCGCAGCACGCGGTCCACGATGCTGTCGCTGATGCGGGAGAGGTCGAGCGTCTCCTTGCCGACGTTGTGGCTGGCGGCGAGGTGCCGCTCCCCGTCGCGCAGGACGATGAGGAACCCCTTCTCGGCGCCGGAAACGGCCACGACCGCGGCGAGCAGCGCCTCGAAGGTGCGTTCGAGGCTCGGTTCGGCTGCGATCGCGCGGCTGAATTCAACGAGTTTCTTCAGTTGACCCACTTCGCCGAGCGGCGAGGCCGTGGTCTGCCCGGCGCGCGATTCGGTCTTCGCTTCACCTTCCATCAGCATGACCGAGAAGCGGCCGAAGCCCACCTCCTCGCCAACGCGCACGTCGGTGCTGCGCGCGCGGCGGCCTTCGAAGGTGAAGGTGCTCGCGCGATCGAGCACCGAAACCGTGAAGTGGTTGCCCTTGCGGAGGATGTTCGCGTGCGTGGGCGCCAGCGATGCATCATCGAGCACGACGTCGTTTCCCTCCGCCCGACCGATCAGGACCAACGGCTTGCGAAGCGCGATGTCGCGAACTTCATTGGTACGGCCGTCGGTGACGCGCAGAAATGCCATGCGTCAAGCTAACGCGACGGGCGCCGCGGGGGTCAGAACCGGCCGGCCACCTGCACGGAGCCGGGGCCGAACGTCACGCTGGTGTCGGAGCCCCACCGGCTGAACTCCACGGCGGGAGGGAGCAGGAGGCTCACGTAGAAGGCGCCCGCGGTGAGGTTCGTGGCCAGCTCGAGCTGCTGGTAGGCCTGCACGTCGGCGGCCTTCTCCGGGTCCACGCCGGTGATGTCGCCGATCTGCTGGAAGAGGACCACGTTGGTCACGAGCAGGGCCACCTGGGTGGTGGCCACGGCCACACCCGCGCCGATGTTGCCGTGCGCAAAATAGTGGAGACCGCCCGGGGCCAGCGCCAGCCAGGGCGGTGGCTCGCGGGGCGGGGGGGGAGGGGCGATCAGGTTGGGCCGGGGCCGGGCGGCCCGGAGGGACTCGAAGAAGCGGGACACCTCGGGCGGATGCTCGAGGGGGTCCATCACGTAGTCGGGGTCCTCGTCGAGGAGCGCGCGGAAGAAGGGCTCGGCCGAGCGGGCGCCCTCCTCGGAGAACAGCAGGTCGCCGAGGAAGGCCAACGCCCGCTGTCGCATTTCCGGCGAGAGGGCGGGCCCGAGCTTCAGCACCGACTGTAGCGACTCCTGTGCCTCGGTGGCGCGACCTTGCGCGTACAGCCGGCGAGCCGACTCGATCTCGGCGGCCGCGGCGGCCACGGCGGAGGGGTCGGGACCGGTGGATTCCTCGGCGCGCGCGATCGGCGCGAGCTGCAGCGCGAGAATTGCGGCGAGGAGCACCGCGCGAAGGTACCGGAGGGCTTCGGTGCGCGCAACCGCGCAACGGAACGCGGTCGGCCGAACCGGGACGATCAGGGCCCGGTGTCGCCGGCGGTGTCCGACTCGTCATCGGTCTCGGGCAGCTCGACGTTCACGCTGTACTGGCCGTCGGCGTCGGACAACGTTCGCGCCAACAGCAGCCCGGCCACGTGGTCGTAAACGAGGACCTGCGCGTAGGGGACGACCTGTCCCTCCGCGGTGAGGATGCCGGACAGGGCGGTGCCAGCGGGCAGCTCGAAGTCGAGGGTCTCCCGGTCGGCGCTCACGTCGACCCACTCCCGGGTGTACGCGCCGAGCGAGGCCCGGCCGGGCGTGGCCTCGACCCGGAGCTCGGTGCGGGGAACCGACAACTCGTACCGGCCGTCCTCGCCGGTGACGGTGGTGAACGTGTAGCCGCCGAAGCCTTCGCTCACGGCGGAGACGGCCACCCCGGCGGCCACGGCGTGCTCTTCCGTGGCGTCACGAACCACGCCATGCAGGAGCGCGGGCGCGGCGAGGGTGACGACGCCCAGCTTCTGGTCGTCCGTCACGGCGAGGCCGGAGACCACGAAGGGGCTCAGCGTCGGCTCGGAGTCGCTCGGGCTGTCGCTGGGGATGACCTCGATGGTCCAGGTGCCTTCGGGGAGGCTCAGGTTGAGGAGGCCATCGTCCTGCCCCTCGAACTCCACCTGCAGGCTCCCCAACGGGAGCGCTTCGCTGGTGGCGCGCGCCCGCGGGTGCGAGAGGCGGTTGCCGTCGGCGTCGGCCGCGGTGAGCTCCACGCTGAAGCTGTGGCGGCTGCCCACACCCACGTCCAGCTGGGCACCCTCCTCATCCTCCACCTCGACGGGCAGGCTCAGGGTGGGGATGGGCCCGCCCACGGCCTCGGTGGAGCCCTCCACGACCAGCTCGTAGGCGAATCCCGGCTCGACCCGAGCGAGGTACCAGCCGGAGGAGTCGGACTGGAAGGTGGAGGTGCGGCCCCCGGTGTCCAGGCGAACGAGGTGCATGGCCACCCCACCGACCCGCGCGCCGTTGTCGTCGGTGACGCGACCGTACAGCGGGGCGCCGGGCTCCACATCCTCGTCGATCCGGATGCCCCCGCCCACGTTCCGGTTGGCGAACGCGAGGAGCGGGGTGGCGGTGGCTTCCTCCGGGGTGATCGTGAGGGTGTACGGCTGCGAGCCGGGGAGCGCGAGGCTGAAGGCCCCCTCCTCGTCGGTGGCGACCGCGCCGCCCTGCCGGAGGCTCGGCCGCTCGGCGCTCACCGTCGCGGCCAGTGGCCCGCTCGCCGAACCGCTCGTGGTCCAGCCCTGCAGCACCTCCGCCGTGAGCACGCCCTCCACCCACACCGTGCGGCTCAGCTCGTTGGAGAGCGGCGCTTCGACATCGAGGTAGTCGCTGGGCGCGAGGATGAGGCTCTGCGGGAGGAGGCCAAGCGAGTCGTCGGAGGGGGAGATGTCGAGGCGCAACGTGCCCGGCTCCACGTCGCCCTCCAGCGGGCCCCCGAGCTTCGTGCCGTCGAGGTTGAAGTCGGCGCAGCCGAGGATCATGAGCAGGAGGGGGAGCATCACAGCACCTCCAGGGTCCAGGCGGCGCGCGTGGCGGCGCCGCCGGCATCGACGATCTTCACGGTGAGCTCGGCGCCGTCGAACTCCTCGGTCCACGGCACGGTCACGTCACTCTCCCAGATGTCGCCGCCCTCTTCGCCGCCGGCCGCCTGCGTGACGTAGGAAACGTCGAACAGCCGCGTGTTGTCGACCTGCCAGAGGAAGAGCAGGGGCGCGTCGGAGTCGGGGTCGCGCGCCGCGATGAAGAAGGGGAGGTCTTCATCGAAGGAGACCAGATCCCCATCGTCGTGCAACGCCGCCACCAGCTCCGGCGGGTCGTTCACGTCGAGGATCGGCATCTCCCAGGTCACGAAACACCCCATGTTGCCCAGGATGATGCAACCAGCGTGCCACGCCGCCACGATGCCGACGAAACCGGTCTTTCCGAGGAGACGGCCACGGCTGTGCGGGTGCGATCGCGACCCCGGCGTCACGGTGCGAGCTCCGGCGGCAGCTCCTGCGGGATCAGCCTGTTTTCCCCTGCGCGGGTCGGCGGCAGGGTGTAGGGGAAGCTGCCGCGCTTCCCGCAGTCGAAGACGGCATTCGTGGTCTCGTCGGCCGGCTTCGTGAACTCACGGCCGAACGCATCCAGACGCCCGTACGGCGTGTCGCCGACGGTCAGGGTGCAATCGGAAGGCATCCGCGGATTCACCGTGAACGTGGTGGGCTTGCGCCGGAACCGGGGCACCACGCGCCGGGTCTCTGCGGCCGCGATGGTGATCTCCTCCACCCACGGCTCCGCCCCTTCGTTGCGGAGCTCCAGGCGGTGCGCCCCGGGGGTGAGCAGGATGGGGTTCTTCTCCGTGCCGACCCACGAGCTCATGGAGCCGCTGCGGAAGGACCCGAGGAGCCGGCCATCCACCCACACCTCGGCGTACTGGGTGGTGTCGAGCAGGACGCGACCGGGTCCGGCGGAGGGGAGCGCGTCGGAAGCCACGGCGGGGCTCGCCGGCGCGGCGGGGGAGCCAGAGGGACGGCCGACGGCGGCCAAGCGGACGGCCGGCGCTGGCGCGGACACGGGCATCGTAGGCAGCGAGGGCTCGGGCGGGATGGGTGCGGCCTGCACCTTCATGGGTGGGCTGCCGGACGGCAAGCCCCCTTCGTCGGGGCGATCCACCACGTCCTCCCGGGAGGTCCTCGCCGGCTCGGGCGGTGCGGCGCGGGGGAAGAATGCCCAGGCGGTGAGGGCGGCGACGAGCAGAACGGCGGCCCCGATGGCGCCCGCCACCCCGGCCCGCTGGCGGTTGCGGGTGGGCGTGTGAAGCGCCTGGATCAGCGCCATCACCTCCGCCTGGTCTTCATCGAGCGCGAGGAGGCGGTTGAAGAGCTGGAGGGCGCCCACGGTGTCGCCCGCGGCGAGGCTCGCCTTCCCGCGCTCCAGCAGGGTGGTCTGGAGGTGGGCCCGGAGGGCGTCGTTGACCTCCGGGGGGTTCACCAACCACGAACGCACGTTGATGAGCGGGTGGCCGGCGGGAATCCCCGACTCGTCGAGCGCGGCACGGAGCGCTTCGGCCGCCGTGTCGGCGTCCGCATACCGGTCCTCCGCCCGCGTCTGGAGCAGCCGGTCGATCGCCGAGGCGAGGGCCGGCGCCGCTTCGGGGCTCAGCTCGAGGACCTCCGCACGCTGCCCGTCGATGATGTTGCGGAGGATGATGCTCGCGTTGGTGCCCGCGAAAGGAATGTGACCCGTGACGGCGTGGAACAGCACCGTACCCAGCGAAAAGAGGTCGCTCCGACCGTCGAGCTGATCGTCCACCGCCTGTTGGGGGCTCATGTAGGCGGGGCTGCCGAGTAGCGACCCGTCCAGCGTGATTTGCCCCTCGTCCGCCACGCGGGCCACGCCGAAGTCCATCAGCTTGATCACGCCATCCCGACGGATCATCACGTTCTCGGGCTTGATGTCCCGGTGGATGATGCCGGCCCGGTGGGCGAACGCGCAGGCCTTGGCGAGCTCGATCCCGATCAAGAGCACGATCTCGCTGGGCAGCTTGCCGTGCTGCTCGATGAGCTCGAGCAGCGTGGCGCCGACCACCAGCTCGGTGACGATGTAGCAGTCCTCGGCGTTCTGGCCGCTGTAGTCGAGGATCGAGACGATGTTCTCGTGGGAGAGCCGGCCACAGGCACGGGCCTCGCGGTTGAACCGCTCGCGATAGCGACTGGACGAGCTCAGGTGCGGGTGCAGCACCTTGATGGCCACATCCTTGCCGATGGCGAGGTGCTGGCCGCGGTACACGGTGGCGGTGGCTCCTTCGCCGAGCTTCTCCAGCACTTTGTACTTGTCGTTGACGCTTTCGGTCACCGGCGGCCCCCGGCCACTATAGCTGGCCTACCTCGCGGCGGTCGTTGATCACGCCCTCGCCGCTGAGGTGACCGAGGATGAGCTGCGCGGTCTCCTCGACGGCGCGCCGGGTGACGTTGATGACCGGCCACTGCCGGTTGCGCTTGTACAGCCCCTCGGCGTACTCGAGCTCGGCGAGGATGTAGTCGAGGTCGCCGTAGCTGGAGGCCTCGCGGAGACGCATCGACTTCAGCCGCTGCCGCCGGATGTGCTGCAGGCTCTCCGGATCGATGGTGAGCGCGAACACCCGCTTGGGATCGACATCCCAGAGCGCGTTCGGCGGCTCGTGGTCGAGCACGATGGGCACGTTCGCCACCTTGTAGCCCTTGTAGGCCAGGAAGACGGACAGCGGGGTCTTCGAGGTGCGGGAGACGCCCACGAGCACGATGTCGGCCAGCGGCAGCATCCGCGGGTCCTTGCCATCGTCGAGCTTCACGGTGAACTCCACCGCCTCGATGCGCTTGAAGTACTCGGCATCGGTGCGGTGGAGCAGGCCGGGCATCGACTGGGGCTGGGCGCCGAGCCACCCGGAGAGCCCCGTGATGAGGCTGCCGATCACGTCGATCTGCAGGATGCGGAAGGCCTTGGAGAGCTCGTTCGCCAGCGCTCGCTGTTCCGCGCTCACCAGCGAGGTGACGACGAACGCACCCTGCAGGGCCGCCTGCTTGAGGATGCGCTCGAGCATGGCCCGGTCGCTGACGTTCGCGAAGACCTGCACGGGGTTGTTGGCACCCTCGAACTGGCGGAGCGCCGCTCGGGCCACGCGGGTGGCGGTGTCCCCCGTGGAGTCGCTCACCACGAAGATTGGCCGCGCGCTGGAGTCGGGGTCGCCCATCTCCCGGGCCTAACCGGCCGGATAGGCCGTCGGCATGCGCGTGCTCGATCTCAGCCGACTCCTGCCGGGACCGTTCGCCACCCTGTGCCTGCAAGGCCTCGGGGCGAGCGTGGTGAAGGTGGAGGACCCCCGAGGAGGGGACTACCTGCGGCACCTTCCGCCCACCCTGCGGGTGGACGGCGAAGATGTGGGCGCCTGGTTCGCCGCGCTGAATCGTGGCAAGCGCAGCGTCGCGCTCGACCTGCGTGAAGCGCCCGACCGGGCGAGGCTGCTCGAGCTCGCCGCCGAGGCCGATGTGCTCGTCGAGAGCTTCCGCCCGGGCGTGATGTCCCGTCTCGGACTCGATCCCGTCGGGCTCACCGAGCGATTCCCGCGACTGGTGGTCGCGTCGCTCACCGGCTGGGGTCAGACCGGGCCGATGGCCGCCCTGCCCGGACACGACATCGGATTCATGGCGCTCGCCGGCATGTACGGCGAGGTGCCCCCCGAGGTGGCCCGGTTGCAATGGGCGGACGTGGCCGCTGGCGGCCTGGTGGCTGCGCTGCGCATCCTCGGCGCGGTGCACGCCGGCCGCGGCGGTTGGCTCGACATCGCGATGCTCGATGGCCTCATCGGGCTTCAGCAAACGCAGTTCGCGCAGATTGTCTCGGGTGCCGGGCCCGACACGCTCCTCACGGGCCAGGCGCCGATCTACCGGTTCTATGCCTGTGAGGACGGGGGGTACATCTCGCTGGGGGCCATCGAACCGCAGTTCCAGCAGGGCGTGGCGGCCCTGACCGGCGGCGATCTCTCCGAGGCCGCCCTGGCCGCGATGTTCCGCTCGGCCCCGCGCGACGCCTGGCTCGATCGGCTCGGCGGGGCCTGCGTAGTGCCCGTGCTACGCCCCGACGAGGTGGCGCTCCACCCACAGGTCGCCGCGCGGCGCTGTTTCGACGAAAATGGCCTGGCCCACCCGCCCACCGGTCCGGTGCGGGGAGCCGTCCCCCGGTTGGGCGAGCACCAGGGGTTCTGACGACCGCAGCGCGCGGTAGGGCCTCAGCTCGCCCAGGTGCGGCAGAGGTCGGCCAGGCGGGGCATCGCCGCCGTCACGTGCTTCACGCCCTCAGGCCGGAGGCGCTCGTACGCGGATCGGGCCGGGCCCTCGCCACGGCGTGCCCGCTCGTCGGTGATGCTCAGCAGCGCCTGCGCCACATCCGGGCCGCGCCGCTGGAAGTACGCACGGGGCTCCGCCTTGGTCTCCTGGCACTCGAGCCAGAAAGGATCGATCTTCTTGGCGAAGTCGTCGATGAGGTGGTTCAGCGTCATCGGAACGAAGCCCGGCTTCAGCCCCTGCACGAGGCGAAAGGTGGTCTTGATGGCCATTCCGCTCAAGCCGCCCTTGTCCGCGACCTCCTGCTCGATCACCCGCACGCCGGCATCGACGATCTGCCGGCGCTTCCCGTCGTCCTTCAGTGCTTCTACCAGGCTGCCCATGAACGCTCCTAGAACTCGATCTCGTTGGATGCTGCACCACCACCACCGCCGGCGCCGGGAGCGCGGCACGGTCGAGGAGCGGTGTTCTTCCCCCCGAGCTCGTGGAACCAGTCGTTGACGTAGAACTTCTGCTCGCACGTGCGGTAGCCGCCCGCCTTCAACGCGCGCTGGACGCAATCGTAGCTGTTCTCGAAGTCGCGATCGTTCTGGGCGAAGATGATGTCCGCCGTCCCTTCGCGTTCGGGCCGATCCTCGCCGATGTAGGTGTGCACCCAGAAGGGGATGGCGTCGCACAGGATGGAGCCGGCCACGGGGCCGGACGTTCCGCGGAGCGCGGCGAGCATGGCGCCTCGCACGAGCGCATCCTCCTCCGGCTCCAGCATGTGCGCGCGGAGGCAGGTCATGAGTCCTTCGTCCTTGCTGCCCTTCATCGCCGTGGCGGCCGTGGCGCGCACGCCAGGGTCGGGGTCGGAGCGGAGCGCGGGGCAGGCGTAGTCGGCGAAGGGCACGCCGGGCATCCCGCGCAGGGAGGTCAGGACGGCCGAGCGCACGGAGGGGTCGGGGTCGGCAGCGGCCGCTTGCAGCTGGGAGGCCGCGGCATCCACGCCGAGGAGCGCGCGGGCGGCGCCGGCCCGAACGGAGGCCTCCGGGTCGGAGAGCGCGGCGGTGACGAGCGCCAGCGCCTCGGGGTTCTTGGCCGGGCGCACGACGGCCATGGCGGCGCCGCGCACGGCGGGGTCTGCATCGGACTTCGCGGCGGCCATCAGTCGGGCCTCCACCGCGGGCACCTTGATCTTGGCGAGCAGGTTCACGAGTTCCACCCGCTCGGGCTGCTTCGGATCGTCGAGCAGGGTCGCGGCGCAGCCGACGTGGGCATCGTCGGTGCCCTTCTGCAGCCCCCGCACGATCGGCATGTCCCACTTTCCTTCGCGGGTCAGCCCGTCACAGAGACAGGATTCCGGGGTGCTCAGCGTGGCGAGGGTTTCCGCCGCGATGCCACGCGTGGAGTCGTCCTCCATCTTCAGGCCGGCACAGATGATGTAGTTGTCGCCGCGCCGATAGGCGTCTTCGATCATCGTGCGGTCCACGAAGTTCGGCGTAGGCGGATCACAGGCCAGGAGGAGAGCGAGGAGCATCGCCGCCGGCTTAGCTCAGGTACCTACGTGACGCACCCCGCGCAGCTCCGGCAGCTCCTCGAGGAGCATCCGCTCCACCCCCATCGCGAGCGTGGCCGTACTCGAGGGGCACGTTCCGCAGCTCCCGATGAGCTTCACCATCACGACGCCGTCCTCGATCCCGTGGAACACGATGTCGCCGCCGTCCTGCGCGATCGCCGGCCGGATGAATTCGTCGAGCAGCGCGAGCACCTTGCGCGAGAGCTCATCCACCGGTACGTCGACGGGGAGGCCATCCTCCGGCACCGCCATGTCCCCGCTGTCGAGGAAGTCGCGCAGCGCATCCTTGATGAGCGGCACGAGCATCGGCCAGGGCGTGTCCTCGTTCTTCGTCACCGTCACGAAGCGCGGCGCCACCAGCACGCCCTCGACCCCGGTGAGATCGAAGATGCGGCGGGGGAGGGGAGCGTCGGAAGACTGGGCCACGCTCTTGAATTCGTAGGTCCCGATGGGAACAAGCGTCTCCGGGACCTTGAACATCAGCGCGTCGGGGTTCGGCGTGGGGACCGTGTCGATCGTGTGCGGCGAAGTCATGCGCGGTGGCTAATCACCGGCGGGCCGATCGGTTAGCAGCGCGCGGTAGAGAGGAGTGGTCATGTCGGTGAACTTTGGCTTGAGTGACGAGCAGCTCGCCCTGCGCGAGATGGCCCACGACTTCGCGCAGAACGTGATCCGGCCGGCGGCGCCGCACCACGACAAGACGGGGGAGTACCCATGGGAGGTGCTCGCCAAGGCGCACGAGGTCGGCCTCCTGAACACCCACATCGCCGAAGAGAATGGCGGCCTCGGCCTCGGCGCCATGGATGGCATGGTGATCGCGGAGGAGCTCGCGTGGGGCTGCTCCGGCATCGGCACGGCAATGGAGGCGAACGGTCTCGCCCAGCAGCCGGTGATCCTCGGCGGGAGCGAAGCGCTCAAGCGCCGCTACCTCAGCCCCATGATGGAGACCGGTGGCGCGCGTCCGGTGATGTGCGCCTACGCCGTCACCGAGCCCGGCGCCGGCTCCGACGTGCAGGGCCTGAAGACCACCGCCGTCAAGAACGGCGACAAGTGGTTGATCAACGGCGCGAAGATGTGGATCACCAACGCCGGTGTCGCGGACTGGTTCTTCGTCGTCGCCGTGACCGACCCCGCCAAGCTCGCGCGCGGAGGCATGACCGCGTTCGTGGTCGAAGCGAAGTCGCCCGGCGTCACCGTCGGGAAGAAGGAGTACAACATGGGCCAGCGGTGCAGCGACACCCGTGGCCTCACCTTCGATGACGTCGAGGTGCCAGAGGAGAACGTCGTCGGCCAGGTCGGCGACGGCTGGAAGCTCGCCATGGCGGCCTTCGACTACACCCGCCCGGCGGTAAGCTGCTCCGCCGTGGGCGTGGCGCGCGCCGCGATGGAGCACGCCACCCAGTACGCCACCGAGCGCAAGACCTTCGGGCAGCCCATCGCCAACCACCAGGCGATCCAGTTCATGCTCGCCGAGATGGCGATGGAGATCGACGCCGGCCGCCTCCTCTGCTGGAAGGCGGCCTGGATGAAGGATGCCGGCCTTCGGAACACGAAGGAGGCCGCGATGGCCAAGGCCTTCTGCGCCGACATGGTGATGCGGACCACCACCAACGCCGTGCAGGTCTACGGCGGCTACGGGTACTCGGAGGAGTACCCGGTGGAGAAGCTCATGCGGGATGCCAAGATCTTCCAGATCTACGAGGGAACCTCGCAGATCCAGCGGATCATCATCGCCCGCGAAATGCTCACCCGCAACAAGTAGTCGGGTGGGCTGGGGCGTCGCCCCTACCTGGGCCTGGCCTCGAACGGAGGTCGATTGCCACGCACGCTGCTGACGGGAGCGACGGGCTTTGTAGGGGCGAACGTGGCCCGGCACCTGCTGGCGGCCGGCCACGAGGTCGTCTGCGTCGTTCGCAAGCCCAACCTGTGCGTGGAGGGCTTGGCGGTGCAGCTGGTCCAGGCCGCCCTCGACGACGAGGAGGCCATGCTGCGGGCCATGGAGGGCTGTACCGGCGTCCTCCACGTGGCCGGCATCTTCGACCCGGGCCCCGGCGGCCGCGAGGCGATGTGGGCCCTGCACGTCACCGCCACAGAGGTCCTGATCAGGGCAGCCGCGCGCCTCGGCATCGCTCGTTTCGTGACGTGCTCTTCGTCGGTCACCGTCGGCTTCGGGCCGATCTCGGACCCTGGGGACGAGGACTCCCCGATCGACCCGGATCTCATCTACGGGCGAAGCGGCAGCCTCCGGGCCTACCATGACAGCAAGCTCGAGTCCGAGAGGATCACCATCGCCGCGGGTGGTGTGGTGGTCAACCCGGACTTCGTGCTCGGGGCGTGGGATGTGAAGCCGACGAGCGGCCAGCTGCTCCTGACGGCGGCGCGGCGCTGGGTCCCGGTCTTCCCGACCGGCGGCAAGTGCTTCATCGACGCCGATGATTGTGCCATCGGGCACATCGCCGCGCTGGAGAGGGGTGTGGCCGGCCGCCGATACCTCCTCGGGAACTGGAACCTGAGCTACCGCGACTTCATCACGATGTGCGCGCGAGCCGCTGGGCGCCGCCCCCCCGTCGTGCCCATTCCTCCCTCCCTCCTCCGCGCCGGCGGCGCCTTCGGCTCCTTGCTGCAGCGCGTGGACGCCCACCGCTTTGCCGGCCTGGACGGAAACGTGCTCGCCGCAATGATGCAGCCCCGCTACCGCACCGGCGCGCGTAGCTGGGAAGAGCTCGGCGTGCCGCGCACGCCCATGGAGGTGACCGTGGAGAAGACCCTGCGTTGGTTCGGAGATCACGGCTACCTCGGGCGCGCCCGAGGCAGCGATCCGCGTTAGGCAGCACCCGTGCAGAAGCAGATCACCATTCTTGGCCGCAACTACACGTTGCGGGCGGACAACGGCGAGGAACTCGAGGCAGCCGCGGTCGATGTCGATGCGAGGATGCGGGGGCTGATGGCCCGCTCACCGTCGGTCGATCCCTACACCGTGGCGATGCTCACGGCGCTCAACCTCGCGAGCGAGCTCCGGGCCGCCCAGCGCGGCTACCGCACCCGCCTCGACGTAATGGAGCGTGAGGCTGCGGCCATCGAGGCCGTTCTCTCGGCGGCGGTCGGAGAGGGTGGTGCATGAACCTGGATAATCTTGCCGGCATGGTCAACGACGGTGTGGCGCGCATCGGCCAATGGGTAGACAGCAAGCCGGCCGGGCCGTTGAACCGGGTTGTCGGCCTCGTCATCGGCGCCCCCGCATGGACCGTGCTCGGCCTCGCCTCGTGGCTCACACCTTCCCCGAACGGGTTCGGCACCCACCTGCAACTCGGCCTGGGCGAGTGCACGATGCTCCACCTCACCGGGTACCCGTGCCCGATGTGCGGGATGACGACCACCTTCACGCTCTTCGCCCACCTCCGCCCGATCGATGCGCTCATCAACCAGCCGTTCGGGATCGTGCTCTTCAGCGTAACGGTGGCCATGGCCGCGATTGGTCTGGCAGACCTTCTGAGCGGCCGCGGCTACTGGCGGGCAGCGCTCCGATGGGTCGATCGGCGCGAATCGCGGCTCGCCGGCGTTTTGATGTTCGGCATGCTCGGGGGCTGGGTCTACAAAGTGATCCGCATGCACCCTGAACTCATCGGAATGGGTTGAACAACGATCACTATTTGGATTGACGCCCCCGGGGAGCCATCATAGTATGCGGGGGCTTCGAGAACCCCGCCGCTCGCGGGGGGGATTCGGGGTGGCGAAAAAAGGTTTGACAGCCCATCGCCACTACGATAGAAGCGCGGCTCGCTGAAACGGCCCTCGGGCAGAATCGGTGAGCTGAAACGAACCGGTGAAACGGCCTTGACGGCACGCCACCGATTCGATAACAGCGCGGCTCGCTGAACGAAGCCCTTCGGGGTGGAAGTCGGAAGCGCGATGATGACCAGACGGTCTTTGAAAAACTGGTAGCAGCTTCAAAAGTTCAAATAGAGTTTTGTCTGACGCTCGTTTAGTCACGAGCGGCGGACCAGGATACAAACTGGAGAGTTTGATCCTGGCTCAGAGCGAACGCTAGCGGCGGGCCT
>CAISIK010000116.1 GCA_903885375.1 uncultured Pseudomonadota bacterium | reverse complement strand
GGCCGCGCTGCGCGGCGCCGGGCACGAAGTGCGCACGCTGTCGCGGGCGCAGGATGGCCCGGGTGGCTTCACCGGCCCGGCGCATCTCCGCGCGCTCGCCCGCCGCATCGCCCCCGACTGGACGCTGTGCGTGGCGCCCGAGGAGGCCCCCGCCCTCGCCGGGCTCGCCCCCCTCGTGGTGGACCTCTACGCGCCGCGCCTCCTCGAAGCCGCCTTCGAGGGGCAGCAGGAGGATGAAGCGAAGCGCGCGCTGCTGGCGGTTCACGCCGCCGACGACGTGATCTTCTCCAACCCCCGCCAGCGGCACTTCTGGCTCGGCATCCTCGGCCTGGCCGGCTGGAACCTGCAGCGCGCGCCGGGGCATGTCGTGCCCTTGTGCACCACGCCGGTCGGGCGGGTGCGCCGCCCGAAGCGCCCCCGCGTGATCGTGGGTGGCCACCCGTGGCCCTGGCAGGACGCGCGCGAGGCGCTGGGGCGCGCGGTGGCCCGCCTGCAGGGTCGCGCGGACCTCGTGAGCTACGGGCTCCCGGCGGTGGCGGGGGTGGAGGCCCGCGGGCTCGTCTCCCGGGCGGAGTGGCTCGAAGCCGTGGCCGGCAGCACGGTGGCGCTCGACCGGTACGCGCCGCACGTGGAGCGCGAGCTGGCGCTGTCGTTCCGCCAGCTCGACTACGTCTCCGCCGGCGTCCCCGTCATCACCGATCCCTGGGCCCCCCTCGCCGGCGAGGTTCGTGCGCACGCCGCGGGCTGGGTGGATGAACCGCTCGAAGCCGCGCTCGACGCCGCCCTCGTCGAGGACCGCCGCCCGGGAATGGCCGCGCTCCGCGCTGCCTACGCCCCCGAGCAGGCGTCGGCCGCGCTGCTCGCGCTCGTGCCGAAGCCGCGCGAGCGGGAGTGGAGCGCCGTGAACTGGTCGCGGCGGGCGTCGTCGGCGATGCTCGCGGCCGAAAGCGACCGGCTCCGTCGGGAGGCGGCCGAGGCGGAGGTGGTGGCCAAGCGGGCCGAGGTGGAGGCGCTCGTGGGGCAGCTCCGGGCGCTCACCGCGGCCGTGGAGCAGCTCTCCGCGGCGCAGGCCGACATCGCGGGCTTCCGGCGCGAAACGGTGCAGGTGCTCGGCACCCGGCTCGCCGGGCAAACGGAGGAGGCGGAGAGCCTCCGCCGCGAGCTGGCCATCGTGCGGGCCGACGCCGAGAAGAAGGAGCTCGAGCTCGGTCAGTTGCGCGGGGAGCGCGATCGGCTGGGCGGCGTGCTCCGGCGCCTCGGGATTTCGCGGTGAGCCCGGCGCGGTCGCCATTTCGGGTGGGGGCGGATGCGCTCCTGCGGGCCGAAGCCCGCAACCTGTCGCGGTGGGCCGCGGTGGAGGCCGCGCTCGCCCCGGCGGCGGCCATCTGGTGCACCGGCCTCGGCAAGTCCGGCCTCGTCGCTCGAAAGCTCGCGGCCACCCTCTCCAGCTTCGGGCGGCCCGCCCACTTCCTCCACCCGGTGGAGGCCTTGCACGGTGATGCCGGCGCCCTCGGCGAGGCCGACGCGATCGTGGCCATCTCCGCCAGCGGCCATACGGCGGAGCTCATCCGGCTCCTGCACAACCAGCCGCTGCCGCTCGTGAGCGTGGCGCCCCTCGGCAGCCCCCTAACCAACCTGGCCAGCGCCGCCCTCGACGCGGGTGTGGAGGAGGAAGCCGGCGGCGATGCCCCCATCACCAGCTACCTCGTGGCCACCGCGCTCGTCGATGCGCTCGCCCTGCGGCTGCGCCCGGGGAGCACGCTGATCCACCCCGGCGGCTTTCTCGGCCTGCGCGGCCGAAGCGTACGCAACCTCATGCGAGCGCCGCCGTTGGTGGCGGCCACCGCGTCGGTGGCCAGCTGCATCCCCTTCCTGATCGATGGCGCCGTGCTGATCGTGGGGGGCGGCATCTTCACCGACGGCGACCTTCGCCGGGTGGTCGGCGCCGACCCCGGGGTGCTCCAGCGCCCGGTGGGGGAGGTCTGCACCCGCGAGCCCGTCACCGTGGGGGTGGAGGAGCCGGCGAGCCACGCGCTCGACCGGATGGAGCGGCGGGATGGCCAGCTCGCGGTGCTCCCCGTGGTGGACGATGCCGGAGCCTACGTGGGCCTGCTCCGCCTCCATGATCTGGTGCGCGCCGGGATGGGCGCATGAGCGTGTCCACATTCCGGGTGGGCGGGATCGAGGTCGGCCGCGACTTCTGCTTCATCCTCGGGCCCTGCGTGCTTCAGGCGCCCGAGGTCACCGACCGCGTGGCCCACGGCATCGCAGAGGTGTGCGCGCGGGTGGGCGTTCGCTGGGTCTTCAAGGCCAGCTTCGACAAGGCGAACCGCACGTCGATGGTCGGCGGGCGGGGGCCGGGAATCGACGAGGGGTTGCGCGCGCTCTCGCGGCTGCGGGAGCGGCTCGGCGTGCCCGTCACCACCGACGTCCACCTTGCCGAGCAGGCCCTCCCCGTGGCCGAGGTGGTGGACCTCCTCCAGGTGCCAGCCTTCCTCTGCCGGCAGACCGACCTCCTCCTCGCCTGCGCCGCCACCGGCCGGCCCGTCAACGTGAAGAAGGGCCAGTTCATGGCGCCGGGTCAGATGCGCGGGGTGGTCGGAAAGCTCGCCGGCGCGGGCGGCATCCTGCTCACCGAGCGCGGCACCAGCTTCGGCTACCACGATCTCGTCGTGGACATGCGGGGGCTCGCCACGATGCGGGAGCTCGGCGTTCCGGTCTGCTTCGATGCCACCCACAGCGTCCAGAGCCCCGGCGGTCAGGGCGACACCACCGGCGGCGACCGTCGTTTCGCCCCGATCCTCGCGCGCGCGGCCGCGGCCGTGGGCATCGACGTGCTCTTCGCCGAGGTGCACGACGACCCGGACTCCTCCCCGAGTGACGCCGCCAACATGCTCCACCTGGGCACGCTCGAGCGCACCTTGCGCGAGGTGCTCGCCATCCGGGCGGCGGTAGCCCCATGATCTCTCTCCTCCTCTTCCTCGCCTGTGCCGCCCGTCACGCCCCCGAGGTTGCCGTGCCTGCTCCCCCACCCGTCGTGACCGAGGCCCCGGCTCTCCCGCCGGTGCCGTCGGTGATCAGCCGACACCCGGAGGGTGCCGTGGTGGTGGCCCATCGCGGCGGGGCGGCCCATGCCCCCGAGAACACGCTCGTCGCCTACAAGCAGGCCATCGCGGCCGGCGCGCGCCTCGCCGAGACCGACATCCACATGAGCGCGGATGGTGTTCCCGTCGTCATCCACGACCCCACCACGGAGCGCACGACGGGGGTGAAGGGCGCCGTCGCCGAGATGACGTGGGCGGAGCTCTCGAAGCTCGACGCGGGCGCCTGGTTCGGCGCGCAGTTCGCCGGGGAGCGCCTGCCGCAGCTGGGCGAGCTGCTCGACGTGACGCATGGAAAGCTCACGCTCTGTATCGAGATCAAGCAGGGCGCCGGGGTGGTGGAGGCGGTCACTCGTGAGGTCGACGCACGCGGGATGCGCGGCGAGGTGGTGGTCTTCTCGTTCGACGCCGAGGCGCTGCGCGGCATCCGCGCGTCGATGCCGGGCGTGGCCACGCTCCTGCTCTCGTCGAGCTCGGGTTCGCCACCGCGGTACGGTCCCGAAACGGTCGCGCGGGCAGTGGAGCTTGGCGTGGAGGCCATCGGCTTCTCCTACCGGCTCGTCACCCCCGAGCTGGTGGTGGCGGCCCACGAGGCGGGCCTCGCGGTCTTCGTCTGGACGGTGAACAAGCCCGCCGACGCCGCAGCAGTGCGCGCGCTGGGCGTGGACGGCGTCATCACCGACGCCCCCGCGGAGGCCGTCGGATGGTTGCGCGGCGAGGCCGTCGCGCCGCCGTAGGTCCAGGTCGGCAGGCCGGGCGAGAAGGGGAGGGGATTCGCGCACCTTCGGCAGTCACTCTCCGCCCCCGCTCCCGCTCCCGCGAGGTCTGCGCTCCGAAGGGCCTCGCCGGGTGGGCGTGGTCCGGTGCGGCGGCCGGTGTGGGAGGCAGCGGCCGGTGCAACCGAAGTCGATGCACAGGGTGGCGAACCTCGAATTCGGTTGCCCGCGGGCCGGGACGGTCGTGTCGGTCGGTCGGTCGTCTCCGTCGGGTCGGTCGTCTCCGTCGGGTCGTGTCGGTCGGTCGGTCGGTCGGTCGGTCGGTCGTGGCGTGGCGTGGCGTGGCGTGCTGTCTCGGAGTGCCGAGGCCGCTCGGGAGGCGGCCCGCAGCCAGCCTCCGCAGGGTGTCGGGCGCCGCGTCGTCGTCGGTCGTGCGGCGTGGGCCGGTCAGGTGAGGTGCCGGGTGGCGGTGCGGACCGCCCCGACCGAGGCCCGCTGCG
>CAISIK010000115.1 GCA_903885375.1 uncultured Pseudomonadota bacterium | reverse complement strand
GCGGGGGTCGAACTGGGCGCCCATCGACTACTTCTGGGTCGACGACCTGGATGGCGATGCGGTGCCCGACCTCATGCTCAACACCACGTGCGTGGTTCGCGCCTCCACCCTCGCGGAGCCGGGCGTGCACGAACACGACGAGGCTTCGGGGCCTTGCCTCGGCAACGTTTACCCGCTCGCCGTGGCCGACATGACGGGAGATGGCCTGCCCGAGTGGGTGAGCTACGATCCATATTCCGGCTGGGAGCGAACGCTGATCACAGAGGGCTTTGAGATTCCTTGGGACGACCCCTCCAAGTGGTAGCCAGCCCGGCGGCTGGTCGCCCCCCGATCCCGGGAGTACACTCCGAGGCATGCTGTGCCCCACGCCGCCGGAGAAGCTCTGTGATGCCCGAGGGCGGCCATACTTTTTGTGGGACAACGAGCTGACGCTGGCCGAGTTCCAGGCGCGCCTGGCCGACCCGGATGGTGACATCCGCGCGTACTGGCTCGGGGTCCTGCTTCGACAGGCGCGGCCCGACGATGCCATCGTCCTGGCCGGGCGGGAGGCCATCGTGGAGGGGCTGCCGCGGCTTCGCGGGCGGCTCGGCGACGTGGAGCCGATGTGGGTGTGGCTCGCGTCGCGATGGCGAACGGATGGATAGCCAGCTCACTCCGCTCCCTTGGAGCTGGATGCGGAGCTCCTGGCCTTTCGCGCCGCGCTCATCGAGCGGCTGGCGCCGTGACCGCGTGGTGGCGCCCGGCGGCGCCGCGAGGGCCGGCGGCGCCCGGCCACCCCGAGGTGGGGCAGACGGCCCTCGCCCAAACTTCCCCCGTCAAACTCCGAGCGGCCAACCCATCCAGTTCCAGAAGAGGAGCAACGCCGTCCACGCCACCCCCCACGCCAACGCGAAGGGCACCTGGGCGGCGAGGATGGTGCCCTGCCCGGCGGAGGGCACGTAGCGACGTGCCGTGGCCAGCACGATGGGCATGTAGGGCATGAGCGGGGTGAGGATGTTGGTCACGGCGTCGCCCACCCGGTAGGCCGCCTGGGTGGTGGCGGGCTCGATCCCCACCAGCATGAGCATGGGCACGAAGAGGGGCGCCATGAACGCCCACTTGGCGCTCGCGCTCGCGATGATGAGGTTGAGGAAGGCGGAGACGAGCACGAACAGGCAGAGGAGCGGCGTGACGCCCAGACCCGACTGTTCGATGACGGAGGCGCCCCGCACGGCGAGGACGAGCCCGAGGTTGGACCAGTTGAACCAGGCCACGAACTGCGCGGCGGCGAAGGCCAGCACGAGGTAGCCGCCCATCCCGGACACGGCCTCCGAGCAGAGCCTCACCGCGTCGTGGCTGTTGCGGATGAGGCCGTTGGCCACGCCATGCACCACGCCGGGCACGGCCGCGGACACGGCCACGAGGATGACGATGCTGTCGTACACGGGCGTCCACGTGCCGTCGTACAACACCCCCCGACACACGGCGGCCAGGCCCGCAACGGTGACGAGGAGCGCGATGCCCGCGGGTACGAGCGAGACGCCCTCGGTCTCCACCTCCCCCTCGCCGGACCACACGCCGAAACGACGCTCCACCGCCGGGGCCACCAGCGCCCCCACCCCGGTGACGACCAGCACGCTCGCCGCGTTGAAGTACCAATTGCAGGTGGCGGACACGCGGGCGCCGGGCTCCACCAGCCGGGCTGCCGCCTCGGTGAGGCCGGCGAGGAGGGGGTCGAGCGCCGTGACGAGCAGGTTGGCGCCGTATCCGCCCGACACGGCCGCGTAGGCGATCGTCATCCCGGCGAGCGGGTGCCGGCCCGCCCGCGCCCACAGCGCCGCGCCCAGCGGCACCAGCACCACGAAGCAGGCGTCGGAGGCGATGGCGCCGTTGGCGCCGACGAACAGGAGTGAGAGCGTGAGCAGCCGCGGAGGCACGGCGGCCACCGCGCGCCCGAGCACGGCGGAGATCAGGCCGGAACGGTCGGCGAGCCCGATGCCCATGATCGCCACCAGCACGCTGGCCAGCGGCGGAAAGGCCGCGAAATTCCGCACGGCCTCGGTGAAGACCCGCCGGAGGTTGGGGCCGTCCAGCAGGCTGACGACCGCGACCAGCTCGGGCTTGGCGGGGTGCGGGACCGTCCATCCCGCGAGCAGCGCCGAGAGGGCCGCGATGGTGAGCGCGGCCAGGCCGAAGAGCACGACCGGGTCGGGGAGCTTGTTGCCGAGGGCTTCGAGGCGGCGGAGCATGGGAGCGCCTGATCGCGGGGCAGCTATCGCGATTCGGGCGCGGGGCGGGGAGGGCAGGGTGGTCGTGAAGGTCGGTGCAGGGCCGGGCCGGCGCGCCGCGACCGTCCGCTGGGTTCGGCCGGGGCGGGCGCGCGCCGGGGCGTTGGGGGAGCGCTTGCCCCTTCGCGCTGGGTGCTGGCGGTGGCCGAAATCAGGAACGGCTCGCGGCGAGCCCGCTGGCGCCGGCACGCCACGGCCGCCAGACGCCTCCAAGGGGCTACTCCGCGGATGTCTGCTGCGGCTCGCTTCGCGGCCACCGCCACAGGATGCCCTCGGAGCTCAGACAGGCCCGCTCATAGATGAGGCTGCGACGAGCGCTCAACCGGTCGAGTGCCATTCTCGCCGCCGGCATGCGCGGGTCGTCGGGCTCGGCCGAGGCGAGAAAATCGGAGAGGTCTTGCCGGCGCCGCGGCCATTCGATCACGTTTGCGCAACTAGCGGTCGGCCCGAAACTCCACGAGTCGCCGGGGGGTTCGGGCCCGGGATCGCGGACTGCCGGTGGTGGCGACCCCTGCGCCGGCACGGTGGCCGCGTCGCCGCCCGCAATTTCTTCCAGGTCGTGCGCGGCGTCAGGACCGCCACGGGCCTCGCCCTGCGTTTCAGGGCGGCCGGCGAGCCAGATGGCCCCCACAACGAGCGCCGCCGCCACCACGCTGGCTGAGAGCGGCTTCACGATTTTTCGGGGCGTGGCCACCTAGCTTTGCGGCTCGGGGGCCCTTTCCAGTTCTATGGTCAAGCAGTCGGCCCATGCGGTCATGCACGCTTCCTGACACTGGAGGTACTGCATCATTTTGAAGATGCTGTATTTCGCGAAACCCTTTCGGTTGACCAGGGTGTCTGCCCTGCTGCGGCAATAATCGGACGCCCCTTTCTTCGCTGCCTCCTCGCAGTCCACCTTGTTGACGGTCACCCCGTCGCAGGTGTATTCGCCCATGCCCATGGAGCCGCCCGAGCCGCTGGAGGCAAGATTGAGAACCCCTGGGGCAATTCCGCTTGCCACGCGCCAAGTAGCGAGCCGCATTACCAGCTCCTCGTTTCGATCTGGATGGCAACCACACCGGCCTCCAGTGCGTTGCCTGACGACTGCAGTACCTCAGCCCCCCACTGGATAATGCGTTTGGCCCCTGAGGTGATGTCGCTCGTCGCGTCGGGTTGGTTTACACCATCGTTTACTTGTTCCTGCGTGCCGGCGGTGTAGAGCGGCACCCAACTTCCGAACGTAATGCCGTCTTCGGTGTAACGGAACACCACCCTGGCCTTGATGGCGCCTGACGAGTTGCGAAGCTCGACGGCCCCGCGAGCCGTCTTCATGTTGAACGCGGGCTCTGACGCGGAGAGCGGGAACCCATTCCAAGTCGAGCCGTCCTTTTTTGTGTGCACGTTCGAGGGGCCGAAAGAGCGAATGCCAGCGGCTTGATCTGAGCAGGACATCGTGACTTCTCCAAGTTTGGTCGGTGGTGGGTCGCGGTGGAAGAGCACCCCGCCCGTCCCAGAATAGCTTGGAAATGGTCGGCCGCAACGGCCCCCCCCCCCCCCCCCCACACACACACATACACACGCTTCCGCGCGAAGGTAGAATATACGCCGCTATTTGGTAAATGTAAGAGGCATGTCATGACTCCGGCCGCGGCGAGGCGTTCCTGGTGCGTCGACGTGGGCGCCATCGCGCTCCTCGTTGCGCCGGCTCCGCGGAGGCGCATCCCCCTCCTCGTTAAGGCACCCGCTCCTGCCGCAGCGTCCACCCCCTCGTCGGTGCTCGGCGCGCTCCTGCCCCTGCGGACGAGAGTTGCCGGTCGCGGCGCGCCGGCCCGCAGCCCCCCCTCAGCGCCCGGCCGACGAACGAAGGAGCGGCAGCCGCGCCGGGTCGGGACCGAGGCGCCGCGGGTCGAAGCCGGCGTCGACCGGGGGGAGGGGCCGCGCCAGCGCGTTCTCCTCGGTGCGCTCGCCGGTGAACTGGCGGTTGGCGAGCCAGCGGTACTCGCCGTGCTCGTCGGCCACGAAGACGAAGGCGTTGGCGCTGCCGCCGAGGGTGAGGGTGTACACGTCGGTGATGCCGGCGAACTCGAACGCCGAGCCGTGGCCGATGCCGGAGGCGTCGGCGTCGGGCATCGCCACCTGGAGCGTGCTGCCCTCGGCGGTCACCTCGAAGCGCCCGAGCGTGCGGTCCACGTAGGTGCCGGCGAGCTGGGCGGCGGGTGTTTCGCTGCTCGGAAGCGCGGGCGCTTCCGTGGCGGCCGGCAGGAGCCGCGAGCCCTCGATGAGCGCCACCAGCGTGCGGGTGAAGTCATCGCCGTAGCCGTTGCTCAGGATGGAGATCGACATGCCCTGCTCGGGCAGGACGTAGCTGGTGGACGTGAAACTCAGCGTGTTGCCCCCGTGCACCCACACGGGCACGGCGTAGTAGTCGGGCAGGTTGATGCCGTTCGCCACGAACCAGCCGTAGCCGTAGCCCTGCGCATCCCACGCCGGGTAGAGGCGCGTCTGCATGGTGGTCATGTCGGTGCGGAGCGCGTCGTCGAGCAGCGCCGCATCGCCGTCGATGAAGAAGGCGTGGAAGCGGGCCATGTCGGAGGCGGTGCTCCAGACCATGCCCGCGGGCCGCGTGAAGGCGTTGTCGGACACCTCGTCCATCTCCACGGTGCCCTCGGTGTAGGCGGGCGTGTCGAGGAGGTTCCAGGGGTTGGGGTCGTCAATCGTGTAGCCCCAGCCGGTGGCGAAGTTGCCGCGGGCCTCGACCTCCGACTTGCGGGCGTAGGTGTCCGCGAGGCCGAGGGGCTCGAACAGGTCCTGCCGCATCAGGTCGGGCCAGGCCACGCCGGCCGCGCTCTCGGCCATCAGGCCGGCGAGCGAGAAGTTGGGGTTGCTGTAGTTCCACAACACGCCGGGCTCGTTCATCGCCCACTCGTTCGCGGCGAAGATGCCCTCGGCGGTGCCGCGGAGCTGCCCGTCGTCGGGGTCGTCGTTCCAGGGGGTGTAGTCGAAGAGGCCCCCCTGGTGGGAGAGCAGATCGTGGAGCGTGGCCTCGGCGGCCCACTCCGGCGAGGCGGCGAGCTGGACGTCGGGGAGCACCTCCGACACGGTGCTGTCAAGCGAAAGGGTGCCGGCCTCGACCTGCTGCAGCGCCGTGAGCGCGGTCATCTTCTTGGTGTCGCTGCCGATCTGGAAGAGGGTGTGCGCATCGATGGGCGTGTCGGTGTCGGGGTGGGCCGAGCCGCTCTCGAGGGTGTAGACGATCCGGCCGTCCACCCACACTGCGAGCTGCACGCCGGCGGCGTTGTTCGAGCGGAGGTCGCCGCGGACGGCCTTCTCGATCGCCTCGATGGCGCCCTCGTCGTAGAAGGACGGCGTGTTGTCGGCGGTGTCGGCGGTGTCGGCGGTGTCGGCGGGGGATCCACCCGCGGTGTCGGCGGGGTCGGGGCAGGCGACGAGGAGGAGGAGCATCCGGCAATGTGGCACGGTCGGGGGGCGCTGTCGAAGGTGGGTTCTGAGCGTTGCTCTTGACAAACCACGCTCCGCGCGTAAGGTGTGGGGTGTGGGGGTGCCAGAGCCGTGCCCCTCGGCGCTCGCGAACCCGCGGGTCGCCTATTCGAAAGAAACCGGCGCAACCGGGCTCAGAAACATGCCGTTGCGCCGCGCCAACAGGACTGTCCGTGAAATTCAGTGAACTTGGTCTCGATCCGCGCCTTGTGCGTGCGGTGGAAGACCTGGGCTACACCACGCCCACCCCGATCCAGGCCGAATCCATCCCCGCCGCCCGCGATGGCCGCGATGTGATGGCCGCCGCCATGACCGGCAGCGGCAAGACCGCCGCCTTCCTCCTCCCCATCCTCCACCGGCTCCTCCAGGACCCCAAGCCCGGCACTCGCGTGCTCGTGCTCACCCCCACCCGCGAGCTCGCCGCGCAGATCCTCGAGGCCTGCCACGACTTCGCGAAGTTCGCGAACGTGGGCGCCGCCGCCATCTTCGGCGGCGTGGGCATGGGCCCGCAAACCGAAGCGCTGCGTCGCGGCGTGCCGGTGCTCATCGCCACCCCCGGGCGGCTCCTCGATCACCTCTCGCAGCCGGGCGTGAACCTCGACCGCGTGGACTACCTCGTGCTCGACGAGGCCGATCGTATGCTCGACATGGGTTTTCTCCCCGACGTGCGCCGCGTGCTCTCGCGGCTGCCGAAGGACCGGCAGACCATGTTCTTCTCGGCCACCATGCCGCAGGAGGTGCGCACCCTGAGCCGTGACATGCTCAGGAACGCCGTGGCGATCAACGTGGAGCGGCAGGCCGCGCCCGCGAAGGGCATCACGCAGACGCTCTTCCCCGTGCCCGGCCCGGCCAAGGCGGCGCTCCTCGTGGCGCTCCTGCGCAAGAACGAGATCGGCAACGTCATCGTGTTCACGCGCACCAAGCACCGCACCAACCGCCTGTCGGAGTTCCTCGACAAGCAGGGCATCCCCAACGCCCGCATCCACGGCAACCGCAGCCAGGGGCAGCGTACGCAGGCCCTCGCCGACTTCAAGTCCGGCAAGATCCGCGTGCTCTGCGCCACCGACATCGTGGCCCGCGGCATCGACGTGGAGGCGCTCGAGCACGTCGTGAACTTCGACGTTCCCCACCTCCCCGCCGACTACATCCACCGGGTGGGTCGCACCGCCCGCGCCGATGCGATCGGCGAAGCGTTCACCTTCGTCAGCGGCGAGGAGGAGGACGACCTCCGCGCCATCGAGCGCGCCATCGGCCGCAAGATCGACCGGCGCACGCTGCCGGACTTCGACTACGGCACCCGGCCGCAGGAAGCCCTCGAGATTCCGATCGCCGAGCGCATCGCCGAGATTCGCGGCCGCAAGGCGGATGAACGCGCGCGCGCCCGGGCCAAGGCCGAAGGCCGTGGTGGTCGCCCGGCCGCGCCGAGCGCCCCCCGCGCGGCGGAAGGCGGTGGCGCGCCGCGCCCCGCCGCTCCCCGTGGCGGTGGCGGTGGCGGGGGTGGTGGGTGGCGCAACGATCGCCCGCGCAACGACGGGCCGCGCTCCGACGGCGGCGGGCGGTTCGATCGCCCCCGCAGCAACGACCGCGGGGGCAGCGATCGCCTCGTGGCCACCTCCGGTCCGAGCGAAGGCCCGGTGAGCGCGCCCAAGCCGGCAGGTCCGGCCTGGGGCCGCGCCCCGGCGCCGCGCCACCCCGACTCGGAAGAGGTTCGTCCCGGCGTGTGGCGCCGGGGCGGCGGCGACAACAACAACCGCTGACCGCAGGCTCAGGGTCGGGGCGCAGGCCCCGGCCCAGCCGACTCCGGAAACCCGTAGGGGTCGAGGCCGCCGCTCGGCAGGTCCTCCTCCTCCTCCTCGCCCTCGAGGCTCGCCCGCACCCCGGTGAGCGGGAAGGCCGCGATCAGGAAGGCCACGCCCACGAGCATCGTGGCCACCCCGCACACGCCGGCCGCGACGCCGCCGAGCGTGGGCAGGCCAAGGAGGCTGCTCGCCTGTTCCACCAGCCACTGCGGCAGCGTCTGCAGCGCGGTGAACGCCGCCACCATCGCGGGGGCCACGCGCCAGTGCACGCCCCCGGCGGCCGAGGCCACGATCCCCGCGAACAGGAGCGGCTCGCCCACGCCGCTCGCGAAGGCGATCGCGGCCTGCACGAGGCTGCCCCGCTCCCCGGGCAACGCCGCCGGCAGGAGCATCGCCCCCGCGAGGAGCAGGCCGACTCCGCCCACGAGGAGGGGCGGCGCCTGCCTGCCCCCGACCGCGAGCGCAACGAGCACGCCGCCGGCAACGGCGCTCGCCACCAGCACCCCGAGCGGGTTGAGCGTCATCAGCCAGGCACTCCCGAGAACCTCACTGCTCATGCTCGCGTAGCTGAAGTCGGCGCCCACCCACAGCGCGCCCGCGCCGGCGCCGCCGACCACGGCGGCGCCGGCGCCGAGCGCGAGCAGCGGGGGCCGAAGCGAACCGCCGCCCGCGCCTTCCGGCGGCCGCACGACCGCGAGGTAGAGGAGCGGCGCGGACAGGAACGCGGCGAAGAGCTCGATGCCGCCGCCCACGCCGATCACGGCCTTCGCGCCGAGCCCGTTGTGCAGCAGCGTGCCCATGGGGCTCGCGGCCATCGAGGCGAGGTTGGCGGCGGCGTAGGTGGCGATGAGCAGGGCCATGCGGGCGCTGTCCTGACGGGGGCCGAACGCGCGGAGCGCGCAGCTCGCGCCGCCCACGGTGGCGAGGGTGCGCCCCACCCCGGCGGCCACGCTGCCCGGGCTGGTCCAGTCCATCGCGATGAGGAGCTCGCCCGCCGCGGAGGCGAGAAGGCCGAGCGTGAGGCAGGCCGGGCCGCCGCCCACCGCGCCGGTCATCGTTGCCACGAGCGCGCCCATCAGCGCAGCGGCGGAGGCCAGGCTGAACGTCGGACCCGCCGGCTCGCCCGCCTCGAGCGCCGAGGCCCACCACATGCCGCGGGCCAGGTACTGCCCGAACGAGTGGACGAGCGCGACGAGGGGCACGAGCACGACGAAGGACACACGCGTCGGGTTCATGGCCCGAAGTATCCTGCACCACGGTAGGAGGCGGGATGCGACTGGACGCCCTCGACCCCGCCGGCCTCCGGGCGCTGGAGGCCGCGATCCGGGCGGGCGTGCCCGTGCACCTCGTGGGCACGCGCGGCGCGGTCGTGCCGCTCGACGAGGTTGTGCCGCTCTGCCACGCGGTGGCGGCGCCCGTGCTGGCGGAGTGGCTCCCGCCCGCGGGCCTCGGTGGGTCCGGGCTCGCCGTGACCGCCGTGATCCCGGCGCACCGGCACGCGCCGATCGGCCTCGACGCGCTGCGCGCGCAGGACGTGGAGATGGAGGTCATCGTCCTCGCCAACGGCGAGTATACCGAAGGGGTGCGGGTGCCGTGGGAGGGGCACGGTGCCACCCGACAGCGCGGCGTGGAGCTGGCGAGCCACCCGTATGTGCTGTTTACGGTCGACGATGCGCGCGTGCTGGGCGCCGGCATGGTGCGCACGATGGTGGAGGCGCTGGAGGCGGGCGGCTTCGACGCGGTGGTGGCCCGGCAGGTGCCGTGGCCCACCGCGAGCGCCGTCACCCGCGCGCGCCTGCGGGCATGGACGCCTCCGGGGCGCGAGGTGGTGGTCTCCCCCATGCTCGACAACGTGTGCGCGCTCTACCGCCGCAGCGCGCTCCTTGCCGACCCTTTCGATGCCGTGCCCATCGCGGAGGATTGGCACTGGGGGCGCCGTCACCGCGTGGGCTACGTGCCGCGCGCGCCCGTGCTGCACAGCCACCCGCGGCACCTCCGGGCCACGTTCACGCGCACCCGCGAGGAGCACCGTGAACGCATCCGGGCGGGGGAGCCGCCGCGGGTTCCGGCGGTCGGGGACCTCCTGCGGGCGCTGCCCTCCACGCTCGGTCGCGACGTGCGCGGCGCGTTGGGGGAGCTCCTCGGCCAGTACATGGCCGCGCGGCGGAGTTAGGAGGGAAACATGTTCGTGATCTTGACCCTCGCCTGCGCGGCCTCGCAGGAGTCCGTCGCCCTCGAGTACGACCCCGCGCGCACGGGCCTGGCCGGCGCAGATGGCCCCTGGGGCGTGAGCTTGCGCACCGTGATGTACGGCGACCCGCCCACCGATGTGTACGCGCCCATCGATGCCGACGGTGCCGCCGCCGCCGTGGGCGATGCCGAGGCTACGATCGTCCTCCTTCAGGGCGGCAGCGTGGTGCCCGAGCGGTACGACTGGCTCGCCGTGCACTTCGCTTCGCGCGGCGCCACGGTGCTCGTGCCGCACCACGGGCTCGATCTCCCCGCCGTGGATGACACCGCGGGCGTGCGCGCGCTCGAAGCCGCGCGCGATGCGGGCGACGTCGCGAAGGAAGCCCCCGTGGGCATCGCGGGGCACTCCCTTGGCGGCGTGGTCGCCTCCCGCCAGTGGGCGGGCGATGCCTCCATCAACGGCCTCGCGCTCCTCGCGAGCTACCCCGACGCCGATACGCCGGTCGAGGACCGGGGGGAGGGCTCCGTCATCTCCATCATCGGCACCTCCGACGGCAAGGTCACGCAGAACGAAGCCGAGGAGGGCGCCGCCCGCTTCAACGTGGAGGTGGCGCTGGTCACGGTGGAGGGGCTCACCCACTACGACTGGACCGACGCCCCCTACGAGTCGGAAGTGAGCAGCGATGGCAGCTCGCCCGAGAGCCGGACTGACGTGCGGCGAGTGGCCCAGTACGCGCTCGATGGCTGGGTGGACAGCTGTGTCACCTCCACCGTGGGCACCTGGGCGCGCTTTGCCGGCGCCTACCCCGACGCCGCCGACGCCAACCCCTGCCCGCTCTCGGTCATGGGCTCGCGCTGAATTTTCGGCCTCGCCTCAACTTCGGAGGCCGCAACCCGATTCCCACCCCAGAGCCGGGGGTTGAGGAATGACTGCAATGGGAACGGGCCGGCGGCACGGACGAGTGCCGCTGGTGATGCCGGTGACGATGATCGTTGGCAAGCGGGAGATTCCCGCGGTCACCGAGGATGTCAGCCGCGGCGGCATGCGCTTGCGCACCGACCAGCCCCCGCCGGAGAAACGATTCGTGCAGGTGCGCTTCGAGCCCTCGCCGGGTGCGCCGCCGGTGCTGCTCTCGGGCGTGACGGTCCGGGTGATCAACCCGGGAGCGGGCCGCACCCCCGGCGTGGGCGTTCAGATATACGGCAACGCGGCGCAGGCCGTGTCGGCCTGGGAGCGCTTCGTGGCCACGGTGCCCGCAACGCTCGGCGCCGCTGCGGGCGCGCCCGTTCACGCCCGTGCCGACTCGGTGCCCGTGGAGCCCACCCGCCGGCGCTTCGAGCGCGTAGCCGCCGCCTTCGAGGTGCGGGTGCCCTCCGTGGACGACCTCATGCCCTTCGCGAGCCGCGATGTCTCGAAGGGCGGCCTGTTCCTCGTCACCGACGCCCCGCGCGCGGTGGGCGATCGGCTCGGCATCATCCTCGTGCACCCCGAGCGCGACGAGCGCTTCGAGGTGAGCTGTGTCGTGCGCCGCGTGGTGACCGAGGCCGAGCTCGGCATCGGCATGGGGGTCGAGTTCACCGACCTCGACGAGGCGCGTCGCGATGACCTCTGGGAGTTCCTGAGCGGCGGGATTCCCGACCTCGAGGAGGATGCCATGACCATGCTCGACGAGGAGTTCGCCGAGCTGGAGATGGACATCGACTTCGAGTTCGCGTGATGAGAATCAGAGGGGGGGGCGCCGCGCCGAGGCCAGCTCGGCGTGGATGCGGCTCGGCAGCCCCGGACCGCGGAAGATGAAGCTGGAGTAGAGCTGCACCGCGGCGCAGCCCATCGAGAGGTACTCAGCCGCATCGGCCGCGGAGCTCACGCCGCCCACGCCGATGACGGGCGCCTTGCCACCCACGGCGGCGAGCACGGCGGCGATCTTCTGCCGGGCCAGCGGCCGCAGCGGCGCGCCCGACAGTCCGCCGAACTGCGAGAGGCGGCCTGTGGTGCCGGGGCGCGAGATGGTGGTGTTGGTGGCGATGATGCCGGCGCAGCCGGCTTCGAGGGCCACGTTGACGGCGTCGTGGAGGGCGTCGTCTTCGAGGTCGGGGGCGAGCTTGAGGAACACGGGGGTGCGCTGCGCGGCGGGGACGACGGCCCCGAGGAGGCGGGCGAGGGGCTCCTTGTCCTGCAGCTCACGCAAGCCCGGCGTGTTCGGGCTCGACACGTTCACCACGAAGTAGTCGGCCTTGCCGCGCAGCACGTTCACGCTGTGGAGGTAGTCCTCCACCGCATCCTCGTTGGCGGTGACCTTCGACTTGCCGAGGTTGGCGCCTACGGGCACCGAGGGCCAGGCGCCAGCGTTGCGGAGGCGGCCGAGGTTGGCGGCGAGCCCCACGGCGCCGCCGTTGTTGAAGCCCATCCGGTTGATGAGCCCCTCCTCCTCCGGGAGGCGGAACAGCCGGGGCCGCGGGTTTCCCGGCTGGGCGTGCCGGGTAACAGTGCCCACCTCGATGGCGCCGAAGCCGAGCGCGGCCCACGCCGGGATGCCCACGCCGTTCTTGTCGAGCCCGGCCGCGAGGCCCACGGGCCCGCCCCAGTCGAGCCCGGCGATGCGCACGCGCAGCGAAGGGTCGGGCGCGAGCCCGCGCGCCAGCCAGGGCACGAGCGGCAGGCCCCGGAAGACCAGCTCGTGGGCGGTTTCGGCGTCGAGCCGGAACAGGAGCGGCCGGACGAGGCGGTACAGGAGGTCGAGCACGGCGGGGGGCTATCTCGGTTCCGGCGTCAGCGTATTTGAAGGCCTTGCGGGTAGGCGAGTACGGGCCGACGAAGCTGGTCCGGTTGGGGTCCTCGCAAGAGCAAGTCGAACCGCCGCAGCACGGGAAGGCCGAGCAGCGCGCTTTCCGAGGTAATGTCCGCGACGGTGATGTCGATGGGCACGCGGAATCGACCATCGAACAACGACAGCACACCGTCGAGCTGTCGTGCCGGCATTTTGCCCCCCAGAGTACGAACCGGGGCGATCATCGTCCCCGATTCCCAAACGTCCGGAAACTTCGCCTTCGGAAGGAGCAAGGCGAACGCGCTGCCGGTGTCGAGGTCGAGCCCGAAGTCCTCCCGGCTGACGCCGCCCCAGCGGACTGACCAGACGGCCTGCAATCGGGCGCGACGGTCATCGACGTCGATGTCGGCAAGCTCAAGGCCCATCCACCCAGCCCAGGTAGACGCTCCCGGTGTCCAAGCACTCTTCCGCTACCTGCAGGGCGGTCAAGCCGGGCTCGGGCAGGAAAAGGCGGGAGGACACAATCTCGATGGCGACGTACTTTCCGTCTGCCCGCGCCGCGGTGGCCGGGTCGTTTCCCAGGGCTCGTTCGAGCTCCTCGTGCGCCGCCAGGCACGCGGCGGCGTCGGTGATTCGCACCACACCAGACGGCTCCGGTAGGGCGACTCCTCCCGCAGCGGACACCAGCTGTGGAGCGCTTTGCGCCAACGCGATGCTGGCAGGGCGGTCGAGCAGAATGAGGAGGCTTCCAGGCCGCGCGAGGAGCTCGGCGCGATGTGCATCCTCGAGGCCCTCCACCTCCCGCGCGCGCCCGTCGAGCACGGCCCACGGGCACTCCGCGCGCCAGTCGGAGAGGCTATCGATGACCACGAACGAACGGGCAGCCCACTCCGAGAGTTGCTTCGCAGCGCTTGCGGCCGTGACCGTGGGTGGCACCCGCTGCAGGAGCAGCCGCTGCCCCGCGAGCGCCTCGGCGGCTCGCAGCCGCCAGGAGCGTTCGGCGGGGCTCACGACAGCAGCGGGTGCAGTCGGTTGAACCGGGTCTCTCGCCCCTCACAAACGAGCACTGCTCCGGAAACGAGGGCGGAGAGCGAGGGTTCGGCCTCGGTCGCCTTGCCCAGCGCTTCCCGGAGGTCCTGGCGGACCTCCCTGCACGCGCTGGCCACATCGATGTCTCCGATGCTGGGGCTCCCCGCCGCAGCGAGCACGGCCTGGCGAGCCAGCAGCACGGCATGTCGAGGTACGCCGCCGGACAGCCGGGCGAGGTGGGCGACTGCGTCAGGATGATCGAACGCCCCGAGCGCCGGTCCGAGGCGCTGTCGCAAGCCGTTGGCGATCGCCTCAACGAGCGCCTCGTCCGGCTCGCTGTCACGGCGCTCGTACAGGGCGATCGGCGGAAGGTGCCAGGAGATTTCGAAGTGGGGCGCCGTTTCGCGAGTTTTTCCCGACAGCGCCCACGCATGAGGGACGGAAACCACGAGGCTGGGCCAGCCGGGCCAGGAAAACGCACCAGCCGAGCCGAGGAGGGCGATCGCCTGTTTCGCCGACGTCAGCTCAAGGCCGTCTATGAGGATCAACGAAGGAAAGTTGCTGCTTGCGGCTGCTTTGTCGAGGATGTCCCGCAGCTCTGGCAGGGGGCGGGGCTCCAGGGGCGGTACCTCCGTACCGCCCACGACCGCAGCAAACTGAGCGACGCCCGGGGTCCGGTGCAGTTCGCTGAGTGGAATGTGGGGTGCGGCGGCGCGAAGGACCTGAACCACGACGCTTGCCGGCGAGGCGCTGGGTTCGCTCAACGCCACGAGGACCGCTTGTGGTATCGCCGAACGCCAGCGACGCAGCTCAGTGCTCTTGCCAATGCCCGCGCAGCCGTGAAGGAGGATGCGCTGCCGGCCTCCGCTCTGCACCAGTAGGCGGAGCTGGTCCTCCTGGTTCCACGGCCGGCCTGCGGCTGCCTGCCGTGGAAGATACGCGGCGGGGTCCGGAGAAGTGTTGGGGTCCAACGCCCGGAGCGCTGCAATCAGGGGCTGGTCGGCACTCACCGCGTCACCTTAGCGTGGTCACAAGCGGCCCACAAGCGGCCCCTTGCCAGCCCGCTTCCGCGCCGAGGCGGCGGGAGCCGCCGGCCACCTCCTTCCCCCCCGAGGTGCCCGCGTTCCCCCCTTCTCCCGATCGGTCAGGTGGTGATCACCCGATCGAAGGAGAGCCAGCGCCGCATCAACGTCTTCGTCATCTCGCCGTTGGCCGCCATGGACACGGCGGTGGTGCCCATCTTCACGTAGTTGGTGGCGTGGGCGAGCTGGATGACCGGCCAGGGGTGCTTCTTGAGGAAGTCGACCTTGGTGAGCGGCTTCAGGAGCTGGCGCGGCACGAAGGACTTGCTGAGCATCTGGGTCATGGCGATCCAGAAGGTGTCTTCCACGGCGCGCGGATACTCGAGGTTGATCCGGTGCTGGTAGAAGGTCTTGGTGCCGAGGCCCTCGATGTCGTACTCGGAGATGAGGCCCGATTCGAGGAGCTTGTGGTTGAGCTCCGAGCCCGGGAACACCGTCATCGAGAAGAGGTAGAGGTCGAAGGGGTGCGGGAACTGCGAGATCATCTCGAAGAGCGCCTGCTTGTCCTCGACCGTGCTGACCGGGTCGTCGAAGATGAGCTGGAAGTGGCCCTTGATGCCGAGCTTCTTGAAGAGGTCGGCGATGTCGTTGATGGTGCTGTTCTTCACGCGCCGGTCGTAGAGGTGGCCGGTCACGCGCTCGGAGGACTGCACGCCCATGTAGACGTTCTTGAGCCCGGCGGCGGCGAGCATCGTCATCCGCTCTTCGTTCACGAGCTTGGGCTCGATGAACACCTCGAAGGGCAGGCCGATCTCCTTCGGGTAGCGCTCGCAGAAGTCCACCAGCCAGTCGTACTGGAAGTTGAACACCTCGTCGTCGAAGCGGATGCGCTTGAAGTTCCAGTGCTCGCGGGCCTTCTTGATCTCATCCACCATGCTGGCGGGCGAGCGCACGCGGAACCACTTCTGACCCGGGTAGATGTCCTTCTTGTAGGTGCTGTTGTAGCAGTAGCTGCACTTGTAGATGCAGCCGCGGCTCCCCATCATCTGGAAGACCGGGTCGCCGTGCATCGGGTCGCCCTTCTCGACCTTGCGCCCGTTCACGAAGTACTTGTGATCGTGGGTGACGTAGTCGCGGTATGCGAGGGTATCGAGGTTCTCCACGAGCGGGCGCAGCGCGTTCTTGCGGATGCCGTCGGCCGTCTGGAACATGAGGTTCGGGGTGTCGAGGATGTCGCGGCCGGCCTGGAGGCGGTCGGCGAGCTCGAGCAGCGCGAGCTCCCCTTCACCCTGGAGCACCATGTCGGCCGTCTGGATGCACTCCGTGGGCACGAGCGTGGGGTGCATGCCGCCCCACAGCACGGGGATGTCGAGCACATCGTGGATGTGGTCGGTGAGGATGCGGGCGGCGTTGTAGTAGGCGCTCGCGCGGATGCTCAGGCAGACGAGATCGAGGTGCTCGTCGGCGATCACCTTGATGAGGTTGGTCAGCTCCTCGTCGGTGGCCGGGTCGAGGTGGTTGCTGATCCAGTCCTTGAAGTAGATCTCCGCCACGTGGTGGCCGCCCTGGCGCAGCGTGCCTGCGAGGATGCGCACGGCGTTGTTCTCGACGTCGTACATCGACACGATGCCGATGCGCGCCGGGCGGCCGTTGACCTTGGTGACGAGGCGGCTGATGGGTGGGTTCATGCCAGGTCCGGAGATTGGGGAACAGGGTAGCACCTCCTTGCGCCGTCGGGATCGGAACCCGGCCTCGGAGCGTGGGGGTTGGTGGAGGAGGCTACGGAAGCGCCCGCTTGCGGGGCAACCGTGCTACCCTCGCGCCGCCCTCCCCGGAGCCCACCGTGCAGACCCACGCCACCCCCGCTCGGCCCGAAGCCACGCTCTTCGGCCACCCGCGCGGCCTCTTCCTCCTCTTCCTCGTGGAGATGTGGGAGCGCTTCTCGTACTACGGCATGCGCGGCCTCCTGGTGCTCTACCTGACCACGCCGCTCACCGGCATGGTGGCCCTGCCCGACGGCAAGGCGGCGGGCTTCAACCCCGGCCGCGGCTGGACCGACGCCGAGGGCAGCACGCTCTATGGCTGGTACACCGGCCTCGCCTACCTGCTCCCGCTCTTCGGCGGAATCATCGCCGACAAGCTCATCGGCACGCACCGCTCGATGGTGGTGGGCGGCATCCTCATCTCCATCGGCCACATCGTGCTCGGCATCTCGGGCATGGGCGGGATGGAGCACTCCGACCTCGGCATGAGCGTGTTCATCGGTGGCCTGGCGCTCATCGTCATCGGCACGGGGCACTTCAAGCCCAGCGTGAGCGTGATGGTAGGCCAGCTCTACCCCGACGGCGACCCCCGTCGCGACGGCGCCTTCTCCATCTTCTACACCGGCATCAACGTGGGCGCGTTCATCTGCGCCTTCACCTGCGGCACGCTCGGCGAGCGCGTGGGCTGGCACTGGGGCTTCGGCTCCGCCGCCGCCGGCATGATCGCCGGCCTGGTGCTCTACCTGTTCCTGCGCCCTTCCACCCTCGGCCACGTGGGCCTCGCCGCCAACGAGGCGGTGGCACGGGCGAAGGCGCCGCTCTTCCTCGTGGGCGGGCTCGTGCTCTCGGCCCTCTTCGCGGCCGGCTACCACCTCGGCGCGCTCAGCGTCATCAACACCATCATGACCCCCACCACCACCGTGGTCGGCTCCATCGTGGTCCTCGGCCTCGCCATCTGGTTCGTGCTCTCGCAGGAGAAGGCCGACCGCGGCCCCGTCACCTCCATCTTCCTCTTCATGCTCTTCAACGCCGTCTTCTGGATCGCGTTCGAGCAGGCCGGCTCCTCGGTGAACCTGTTCACCGACCGCTTCACCGATCGCAACCTCGGCGGCTTCGAGGTGCCCACCACCTGGTTCCAGTCGGTCAACGCCGCGTTCGTCATCATCCTCTCGCCGATCTTCGGCTGGTTGTGGACGCAGCTCGGCAATCGCCACATGAACCCCTCGCAGCCCGCCAAGATCGGCATCGCGCTGCTGCTCGTGGGCGCCGGCTACGTGCTCATGACCGTAGCGGGCGGGGTCACGGCCACCGAGGGCGCCAAGACCAGCATGGGCTTCGTGCTCGGCATGTACTTCGTGCACACGGTCGGCGAGCTCTTCATCTCGCCCACCGGCCTCTCGTACGTGAGCAAGGTGGCGCCGGCCCGGTTCATGTCGCTCCTGATGGGCATCTGGTTCATCTCGAGCTTCATCGCCAACCTCGGCGGCGGCATCGTGGCTTCGAAGGTCGAGCAGATCGAGAAGGGCGAGATCGCGCTGCCATGGCACTTCGGCGGCCAGGCGGACTTCTTCTTCCTCTTCGTGGTCACCTCGTGCAGCCTCGGCGGCCTCGTGCTGCTCGCCACGCCTGCGCTCAAGAAGCTGTCGGGCGGTCGCGACGTCTGATCGGCAGGGGTCGGTCGGGGCGATGTGCCGGGCCACACCTCGGGGGTTCCCGGGGCAGGGGCACATCGCGGCGCCCCGGTGGGCGGCGTGCGCCCTCTCCCCAGCTGGCGGGGATCGCGAACCCACAGGCCCCCCCCACTCGAAAGGGCGTCACTGGTGTCGTTCGGGCCTGGCGCTTCATCCCTACCCGCCGCCGCGAAGCAGCCGCGACGCCTCTCCCAGCGGCGAACGCGCAGCCCACCGAGATACCAGCCCACATGCCCACCGGCGAACGCACTCGCATCGCAGTCGGGATGGGCGCCGGGGGGTTGGCCGCCGGCGCCGTCGCGCTGATCGCGATCGGCGCGCTGCTGGGAATCATCGCGGTCCCGATCGGCACCTTCGGCGAGAGCCTTACGCACGACTACTACGGTGCGGTGTTCGGCCTTTTCCTCATCATTCTGGCGGCGGGGGCGGCGATGATCGGCGTGCTTGCAGCAGGATCGGGGGTCGTGCTCCTGCTCGTCGCCGGGGTGCTGGCCTTCGTGGTGTTCCGTCGCAAAGGGACAGCGGCTCCATAGCGCTGCGAGGCCGAGCCGCGACTCCACCCCGGCCGCCAGGTCCTGCATCAGGCTGCGGACGGGCTCCACCGGGAAGCCGTGGGCGGCCAGCACCCGGTTGAAGCGCGCGTGCACGGTGCCGTGTGCGGCCTCCTGCTGGATGAAGGCCCCGACCTCCTCGATGGTGTCCGCATCCTCGAGGTGCGGGATCAGGGCGCGCGCGGCTTCGATGAACGAGGCCTCGCCCACCCCGGCGAGCACGCCGAGCGCGTTCCAGGCCTCGGTCCGGCCGAGGTCGCCCCCGAACCAGGGTCGGAGCGCCTCGTCGCCGAACACGAAGTCCGGCAGGCGTGGGGTGATCTGGATGCCGCGGGCGGCGGTGAGGGTCGGCATCGGCTTCGGCGACGGGGAGAGGGGCGCGGGCCCAACCGGGCGGGGCTGTCCGCCAGGCGGGTGCCGGATGCGCCTGCGGACGGTGGTCGAGGCCGCACTCGCGCCGTAGACGATTGTGCGGAGCCTACTCCGGATGATGGGGCAGCCCGGCCGCCGCGAGGCGGCGAGGACCGGGGGATTGGCACGTGCTCCGCGTCCAAACTTTGGAAGCGAGCCTGCCGCCGTGCCGTTCATGCGCCATGTCCTCCGCGCCACGCCATGCACGCCAACATCTTAGCGTTCCTCCTGCCGAAGTCGGGCCAGACGGTCAAGCTTCGCTCGCCGCCACCGGCGGACGTCCAGACGGTCGTGGACGCTGAAGCCGGGTTTGAGGAGGATGGGCGGAGCAGGTGACGACGCGCTCCGGCCGGACCCGCGCAGCGAGTTAGTTGGCGCACCATGTCCGCCGTATCCCGATGACTTGCGACGCAGCCTGGCTCGACAAGCTCGCCGCTCCTGCCGCCGAACGCGCGCCCGTGGTCGTTACCGCGACCGTAGATGGGCGCGTCGGGGCCCGGGTATCGCTCGACACGCCCCGGGAGCCGGCGCAGTGGTCGGCGGTGCTTCACCGCCCGGAAATCGCGGATGATTGGCTGCCGGCCGCGCTCGGCGTGGGGCGGGCCGAGCTGTTGGCGGCCGGCGTGATCTACCAGGCCATCGACGTACCGCTCGTGGGTGGACTGTTCCACTTTCGCCGGCAAACCGTGGTGGGCGTGGACTGGCTGGCCGACGGCGAACGGGTACGCACCTGCTGGACCGCGCTCGATTCCGCGCCTTGGCAGGGCACGATCGCCGCCTGGGACACTGGCGCCACCTGGCAGACCGCCGGGCAGGCGATGGGCGGTTGGGACGTGACCGCGCTGCCCACCGGAGGCTCGCGTGCCTCGTACCAGGTGTGGGTCGACGACCAGACAGTGGTGCCCGGCGTACAGGAGTGGGCCATGTCGCGGACGCTGCCCCAGATGATCCTGGCATACGCCGCGCGTGTCGAGGCGGTTGCGGCGCCGTGAGCGATCCTGTGAACGGCCCCTCCAGCGAAGCTGGCCAGGCCCGCACCCGGGTGTACTTCCACGAAGATCGGCGGCCGCCGGTGCTTTTTGTCGTGGAAGAGCGCATCTTCGCCGGCCACATCTCCGACATCCACGACGACGGCTTCTCGATCATCACCACCGAAGACTTCTCCGCGGTGGAGTCCACGATGATCGAGACGATGTTCCTGGGGCGCATCGAAGACCAGCGCTTCGTCGAGCAGCTCCGCATCGCGCGGGTGCGCCACGCCGAACTCTCCGGCTCGTGGTCGCTCACCATCTTTGTCGGCGACAAAGCACGACTGCACGCGTTCCATCGCATGCTCGGGGCCACCACCCGAGAGGACGCGTTGGCCATCGATCCCACCGTCGATCGCACCCGGCTTCCGCGCATCGAGCCCGCCAAACATTACACCCAGGCCGCGGTAGACACCCGCCTCGAGTGGCTCCGCAAAACGACCGGGAGCGCGCTGCTCAACATCGATGAACACGCATTCCGCATCGAATCCCTCGCGGGAAACGTGGAAAACTTTGTCGGCGCGGTTCAGGTTCCGCTGGGGATCGCGGGGCCCATCCTCGTGAACGGGCTCTATGCCAAGGGGCACGTGGCCATCCCGATGGCCACGACGGAGGGCGCGCTCGTGGCGTCGCTCAACCGCGGCGCGATGGCGCTCAACCGCTGCGGTGGGGTGACGGTGCACGTTCGCCGCCAACGCATGGTACGCGCGCCCGTATTTTGTTGCCGGGACATTCATGGGGCCATCAACCTGGAGCGCTGGTTGTTGGCCCATGTTCCGGAGATTCGCGCACGGGCCACCAGCGTGTCCTCGGTCGCCAAGCTCGTGGACCTCCAGACCTACGTGTTTGGCCGCACCTGCCACGTGCAATTCATCTATGAAACCGGAGATGCGTCGGGCCAGAACATGACGACGTCCTGCACGGCGTTTGCCTGCGAGTGGATACGCGCCCAGATCGCGGGCGACCCGTACATCGGTGTGGAGTCCTTCATGATCGAAGGCAACATGTCGGGCGACAAGAAGGTGAGTTTTCAGAACGTGCTGTTGGGTCGGGGCGTGGGCGTCGTGGCCGAGGCCTGGGTCTCGGACGAGGTGCTTCGCGATGTGCTGCACGTGGACGCGATCAACCTCGCGCGACACTTTCAGGCCTCCGAAGTAGGCGCCATGCAGATCGGCATGATGGGGCACAACGCCAACTGCGCGAATGTCATCGCGGGCGTGTTCACTGCTACCGGGCAGGACATCGCGTCGGTTCATGAGTCGTCGTTGGGGATTCTCAAGTTGTTCCCCGAGCGGGGGGGCATCCAGATTTCGCTGCTGTTACCCTCGCTGGTCATCGGCACCGTGGGGGGGGGCACTCGGCTCCCCACGCAACACGACTGCCTGCAGATCATGGGGTGCGCCGGGCAGGGCCAGCTGTACAAATTCGCGGAGATCATCGCGGCAGCCTGCCTCGCGCTGGATTTGTCCACGTTGTGCGCCATCCTCAGCAACGAGTTCGTCGCGGCCCACGAACGGCTTGGTCGCAACTGGGCGACGCGGCGGCTCACCCGCAGCGAGCTCGACGTGAAGTTCCTGAGCTCCGTCGCCGATCGAAAGCGGGAATCGGGCGCGGAGCTGCGCGCGGCCACCGAGGTGCCGCTCGACCACAACGCCGGCATCGTGAACCAGCTGGTGAGCGAGCGTGTGGGCGGCGTGTTTGGCTTGTTCCGCTACAACGTGGAGTTGGCGCAGGGCGCGGAGCCGGCGCGAACGGGCGCCGTGCTCAAGCTCAAATCCCCGCACCAGGACGTCAGCCGGCTCGCCGCCGGCATCGTGCGGCTCACGGGTGACGACCAGCTCCCCGGCTTGTTCGACCAGAACGTTGCCGTGTTTGGCTTCTCCGGCAGCGATCGTCGCGAGATCGAGGTGTACCGGCATGCGCCCGACACCCTGCGACGATTCCTGCCGGAGGTGTGGGGCACTCGCATCGACGGCGAGCGGGAGCTGTTCGCGGTGCTGCTCGAAGACCTCAGCGACTGCGCCCACCTCGACACCGTCAATCACCCCGAAGCGTGGGCCGACGCGCACATTCGGGTCGTCCTGCGCGACCTCGCGGCGATGGCGGCGGCCACGATGGGCGATGAGCCGGAGCTGTGTCCCGGGCTGATCGTTCGGAAGGAGCCAGGCGAATTCGGGTCGGCGGCTCCCCTGTTCGCGGCGATGCTCGAGTACCAGGAGCGCCGCGCCCCGGGCGTATTTTCAGGTGCGTGGATGCGCGCGCTGCGCGCGTTCGTGGCCGACATCGAGCCGAGGATGGAAGCGCTGGGGCAGGCGCGCCGAGCGCTGTCCCACAACGACTTCAACCCCCGCAACCTGGCGTTGCGCCCGACGCCGGAGGGACACCGCCTGGTGGTGTACGACTGGGAGCTGGCGACTCTCCAGTCCCCCCTGCACGACGCGCTGGAATTCCTGATCTACGCCTTGCCGCCTCAGGCGAACGCCGACACGATCCTGGCGTGGATCGACCGCTTCCGCGACGAGCTGGCCGGCCTCGGGCAGCCCCTTCTGACCGGCGCCATCACCGACGCCGAGTGGCGCGCGTTCGTCCACAACACCGCGGTCGAGCTCATGGTCAACCGCCTGAACCTGTACTGGTTGCTCCACAACGTCAAACACTTCAGCTTCCTGGAACGCATCACCCGCAACCTGCGGCACGTCGTGGAGGCGACCCATGACGTCACCGCCTGAGGCCAACGCTCCCGAAGAAACCCTGTTGATCCTGAGCTGCCTGGAGCCACTGACACAGGAGGAGATCGGGCGCTTCGTGGCGGCGGCCAACGCTCCGGAGGTGGACTGGGCGCTGGTGCAGGAGCTGGCTTCGCTCAACAAGATCGAGCCTCGATTGACCCGCACGCTGCGGCGACACGGCGGCTGGGATCGGGTTCCCGCGCCGATCGCGAGCGCGCTCGAAGCCGTCGCCGAAGCTGTTGCCGTTGCCAACCACCGGCGCGTCGCCCGCGCCGAGACGCTGTTCGCCGAGTTCAACGCGGCGTCGATCAAGTTCTGCCTTCTCAAGGGCGTGCTGTTCGCGGAGACGCTGTACGGCGACCCGACCTACAAGCGCATGAACGACATCGACATGCTGGTGCACCTCGACGACGCCCCGCGGATCCTCGAGGTCTACCAGCGCCTCGGTTATTTCTCCATCGCGGAGCGCGTCGCGAACCGTCCGGAGCTCAACAAGAAGGTGTCGCACCACCTTCCTCCGTTTGTCAGCCCCACGCTGGACTGTCTCCTCGGGACGCAGTGGGGCCTGAAGTCGCCTCGCGCGGGGCTGGCCATCGACTACGCCGCGATCTGGAGTCGCGTGGAGTCGGTGTCGTGGCGCGGCGTTGCCATCCACAGACTGTCCAGTCGCGACAACCTCTTCCATGTGTGCATTCACCTCGGCGTGTTCAAGTCCGGGCTGCGCGACCTCATGGATATCGCCAACCTGGTTCGCCAGGAGACGGCACAGATTGACTGGCCCGCGTTCATCGGAGATGTTCGGCGGTCGGGTGCGCAGAGCCTCGTGGTGCACGCGCTCTCCCTGGTGAATTGCATCGATCCGCGCCCGGAAACCGCGCATGTGCTGGCGGAGCTCCGGCCCGAGGCCGGCGGGTTCTACGGAACCGCGGCGGCGAAGAAGACGGCCTCCCGGGCCGTGTTGCTCCGTTGCTGCAGCGGCCACCTCTCCAACGTCGAGAAGGGGGTGAGCGCCTTCAACGTGGCCCGGTACTTCCCCGAGAAGGTGCGCTTTTTTGGCGACTTCTGGTCGTCCGTCCTGTTCGCTCCCGCCGCCGAGTGCGCTCGCGTCACCTTCCAGCCCGAGCCCACCCCGGCGCAAGCGATCGCGGCACGCCTCGTCGCGCCGCTGCAGATCCTCCGCGCCATCGGTGCCGAGGTCGGCGGGGGACTCGTCGTGCTCCTGCTGCTGAAGAGCGTTGTCGACCTGGGCGTTTCGCTGGTGCGCTGGCCGTTCACAGCGCGGGCGGAGAACGATCTCGGTGCGTACGCGCGCTCCCTGGGCCTCACGCCGGCCGACTTGGAGCGCATCAAGGACAACATCTATTGAGGGCCACCATGAACGGGTTCAGCGGGATCATCGCGGTGAGCGGCGGCGACGGGAGCGGCAAGTCCACGCTGCTTGCGGCCCTGTCTGGTGCGCTCCCGGCTTTCCGGGTGGTGACCATCTGGGATTTGATGGGTGAGCCTGCCGCGCGACCGCTGTTCGCGAGCAAGGCGCAGCTTCAGGTTTTCCTGGGGAGCCTCCAGCCCGAGAGCCGAGCGTTGTTCCTGATGTGTTGCCTCAAGGCGGCGATGGATCGGGCGGCCGGCGGGCCGATCCTCATGGATGCCTACTGGTACAAGTACCTGGCGAACGAGATCGCGCTGGGCGCCGACCCCACCCGCCTCCGCGGGGTGTCCGCGCTCTTCGCCAAACCCACGCTCACCCTCCATCTCTCCCTGGCGCCGTCGCTCGCCGCCGAACGTAAGGGCGGCGAGTTTTCGCCGTACGAGTGTGGGCTGCGCGTCCCCACCGTGGAGCACTTTGTGGAGTTCCAAACCCGCACGACCGCCATCCTCGACACGCTCGTCGAGGAGGACGGCCCCTTCGTGCCCCTCGACGCCGCCTTGCCCGTGGCTGCGCTCACGGCACAGGCGCTCACTCACGTTCGGCAGGTGCTCCCATGAACCGTGTCACCCTCATGGGGATCGACGGCAGCGGCAAGACGACGCTCATGCGCGCGGTGCAAGCGGCCGCGGCGAATCGGGCGTCCTTCTGCTTCTCTCCCGACTTCCACGACATTTCCGGCTTTCCCGGCGCTGCCGAGTCACGCGCGCTCACCGAGTTTTCTCGCCTCGCCGATTCCCACGCCGACCCCTGCCTCAAGCTCGCCTCCTTGTACCTGAGGATGTGTGCGTTCGGCGAGGCCGAGGCGTTCCTTCTGGCCACGGAACGGCGTCCCACCCTCTGCATCGAGCGTCATCCCCTCCTCGATTCGCTCACCTACCTCCCGGTGTACATCGCCGCAGTGAAGCGGAGCGGCGCCCGACCGGAGACGTCCGACGCCACCCTGGCCCGGATCGCGCAGGACCACCCGGAGGTCGCGGGCCACGTTGCCGCGGCCATCGCGCGCCGCAACGGTCGCCTGGGGATCACGGATGCGTCGGCTTCTGGCATCGCGAACTACTGCATGGCGTTCGGCGGATACGCGCCGGCCGACTTTGTCCGGGCGCTGTCGCGTGATTATCAAACCGGCCTGCCAAATGTATTGCTCTACTTGGATGTTCCGCCCTCGTTGGCGTTCGCGCGCATCGGCGCCCGCGGAAAACCCCTGGAGGCCCACGAGAGCCTGGAAAACCTGATCCGGCTCGACCACCTCGCCCGGTCCAAATTCTCCTCCTTCGAGGCGCTCGGGGTTTCCTGCCACACGCTGGTCGTGTCCGGGCTCCCCGAGGCAGACGTCGTGCGCGGCGTGACCCGGCACTTCGACGCGGCGGGTCCGTGAAGCATCTGTTGGCCATTGACGTTGGTTCTTCCTACCTGAAGTGCGCGCTCTATACTGCCGACCTCCAGCTGGTGGCCCACGTGGCGGAGCCGATCGTTCTCCACATCGCCGGCCCGCAAGTCGAGAACGACCCCGAGGATTGGTGGTCGGCAATGCGGCGAGGAATCCCGGCGCTCCTTCGCGAGGCCGGCATCGCCACCAACGAAGTCGGAGCGCTGAGCTTCTGTGCCCAGATGCAGAGCGTCGTGCTCGTGGATCGGGAGCTCAACGCCGTTCGCCGCTCGATCGGCTACCTCGACACCCGGGCCACCGACCTGTTCGCCCAACACATGCAGAGGGGCTGGCCAAGGGTCGCTGGGGCCAACGCGGTGAACGTGGCGGCTTCGGCCTGGCACACGAACATCGCGCCGGCATCGCCGAAAGATGCCTTGTGGAAGGTCCGGTGGCTGCAAGTCCACGAGCCCGGAGCCTACGCCCGTGCCCACCGCTGGCTCGACGTGAAGGACTACCTGGTCGCGCGCGCCACGGGCCGCGCCGTCGCGACAGCGGATACGGCGCACCTCACCTGCCTGTACGAGTTCCAGGGGGAGGCCAGCCAATACAACCGGGGCCTTTGTCGCCGATATGGCATCGACCCCCGCCTGCTCCCCGAGGTCGTGGCGGGAAACCGGGTGATCGCCGGACTGTTGCCGGGTGCGGCGCGTGAGCTGGGCCTCGCGGCGGGCACCGCCGTGGTTCCCGGCGGTGGGGACATCAGCTGCGTGGCGTTGGGAACAGGCGCGACGGCCGAAGGGGACACCCACATCTACGTGGGCACCTCCGCCTGGGTTGCGCAGTCCACCCGGAAACAACGGCTGGACGTCGCGAACTACATGGCCACTGTGCGAAGCTGCCTGCCCAACGCGCACCTCTACCTTGGGGAGCTGGAGACCGCCGGCGTGTGCCTCGCCTGGGCCGCGAAGCTCCTGGCCGGCGAGGGCGAAGCGCACCGTGAACCTGGCGAACTGGAGGCGGAGGCCGTCCGGAGCCCCCCCGGCGCGCGCGGGCTGCTGTTCTTGCCCTGGTTGCACGGGAGCCGCAGTCCCAACGAGGATGCGTTCGCGCGCGGCGGCTTCGTCAACCTCGGGCTGGAACATCGACGCTGCGACCTGATCCGCGCCGTGTTCGAGGGCGTGGCGCTCCACCTCGGCTGGATTCTCGAGGCCCTCGACGCGAAGTTGCCCATTTCAGGCGCGCTCCGCTTCGTCGGTGGGGGCGCCAACTCGGCGTTGTGGGCGCAGAGTCTGGCGGACGTGACCGGAAAAACCATCGAAACCGTCGCGTCTCCCCAGTTGTGCGGGGCCAGGGGTGCCGCGCTGCTCGCCGCTGCCGCGCTCTCGCCGGAAACGGAGCTTCGTGAGCTCAGCCGGGACATTCGAGCGGCCCGGGTCTTCGTGCCAATCGCCGCGAACCACGCGCTCTCCCGGACGCGGCTGGCCACGATGAAGGCGTACTACGTGACGAACCGCCCGCTGTTCCGGACTCTGTCACCCGCCTGAGCCTCCGGGTTCAGGCCAGCGCGGCCCGCAGCCGCGCCGCCTGCGCCGCCAACACCGCGTCACCCGCCCGATCTCGCGCACGAATCTCGAAATCCGGGCCGTCATACCTGGGGATCACGTGAAAGTGGAGGTGAAACACGGTCTGGCCGGCGACCGCGCCGTTGAGCTGGGCGATCATCACCCCGGGCGGCTGGAACACCGCGCTCACCGCGCGCGCCACGCGCTGCACGTTGACGATGGTGGCGGCGAGGATGGCCGGATCCACCTCAAGGAGGTTCGCGGAAGGATACTTCGGAATCACCAGGGTGTGTCCGAGGGACTGTGGCATCACGTCCAGGAACGCGAACGACGCCTCGTCCTCGAACACCACGTGGGCGGGCAGCTCTCGGCGCAGGATTCGGGCGAAGACGTTCTGGGCATCGTAGGCCATGGGGGCCCAGATAAGTCGCCAACGAGGATATCTGCTACGTGCAGGTGATCGACGGCAGGGAGAGCTGGTCGAGCGACCTGCTCGGCAGCGACGTGCTCCCCAGCCGCTACTCCCTCACGGGCATCGGCGTCTCCGCCGACGGGTCCGGCGCGGGCACCTCGGCCTCCGAGGACACCCTCCTTCTTCAGGGCGGCGGTGTCGGCGGCAGCGGAAGCTGGGACTCCGGCCACCTGCGCAGCCCTGGCCGCATCCCCGCGCGGCTCCCCCGACGACGCCCGGTCGTTCAGCACCCTTTCGCTCCGCTACGACGAAGCGATGTCCTGGCTCCAGGCGCGGCTTCGGCGCACCGCGGCGGGCGCCGCCCTCGCCCCCGCGCCGCGAGGCGGGGCGACCCCTCGCGGTCCGAGGTGGGGAACCCCGCCTCGCCCCCCTTCGCTCACCCCCCCGCGATGACCGCTTCGGCCACCACGAAGCCGTCGTGCGCCGCCGAGATGATGCCGCCGCCCCACCCGGCGCCCTCGCCGCTGGGGATGAGCCCCGGCAGCGTGGGGCTCTCGCAGTTGGCGCCGCGCGCGAAGCGCATCGGGGAGGTGGTGCGGGTTTCGGGGGCGATGAGCACGCCCGCCGCCGAGGCGAAGCCGGGCACCTTCTGGTCGAAGGCGAGGAGCGCGCCCTTCATGCCCGCGATCACGCCGGGCGGGAGGAGCTCGCGAAGGTCGAGCGGCACGAGGCCGAAGGGGTAGGAGCTGCGGGGGAGCTCGCGGCTCGCGCGGTCGGCTAGGAAGTCATCCACCCGCTGGGCGGGCGCGGCGTAGCTGCCGGTGAGGCGGAAGGCCTCGCGTTCGATGGCCGCCTGGAAGCGCTGGCCGGCACGCGCATCGGTGGCGCCGTAGTCCTCGGGGCCAACCTGGACGATGACCGCGCTGTTGGCCCAGACCGCGCGCCGGGCGGCGAAGGACATTCCGTTCACCACGTTGGTTCCCGGCTCGTGCTGCGCCGGCACCACCATGCCGCCGGGGCACATGCAGAAGGTGTAGGCGCTGCGGCCCCCGGGCGGGTTGTGCGCGAGGCGGTAGCTGGCCGGAGGGAGCTCGCCGCGCCCGGAGGGGTAGAGCGCGGCGTCGATGAGCGACTGCGGGTGCTCCACGCGGGCGCCGATCGCCACGGGGCGCACCTCGGCAGTGGCGCCGGCCACGAGCATGGCCTCGATGGTGTCGCGGGCGCTGTGGCCCGGGGCCACGATGACCGGGCCGCCGCGCAGCTCCTCGCCGCCCTTGAGCCGCACCCCCACGCAGCGCCCGCCCTCCACGAGGAGCGCCTCCACGCAGGCGTTGAACCGCACCTCGCCGCCGCCATCGATCAGGCGCTGGCGCAGCACGGGGAGAATGCCGCGGATCTTGTCGGTGCCGAGGTGCGCCCAGGACTCGTCGAGCACACGCGGGTCGGCGCCGGCGTTCACGAGGTGGCGGAAGATCCAGCCGAGCTCGCCATCGCGGCGGCGGGTGTACACCTTGCCGTCGGAGAAGGTGCCTGCACCGCCCTCGCCGAAGAGCAGGTTGGAGTCGGGCAGGAGCGGCTTGCCGCGCCAGAAGCCGTTCACCGTGGCCACGCGCGTTTCTACGGGCTCGCCGCGCTCGAGGAGGAGCACCGGCGCGCCGGCCTCCACGAGGCGCAGCGCCGCGAACAGGCCGGCAGGGCCGGCGCCGACCACGATGGGCCGGTGCGGCCAGCTCCGCGTGCGGGCGGGCATCTCGCCGCTCCGGCGGACGGCATCTCGCTCCGACCACTGCCGCACGCCCGGGAGGTTTCGAGCGAGTACGCCGGCTTCGTTGTTCGAGAGCTCCACCCGGATGTTGCCCCGCCATACGGCGGCGGAGCGCGCCCGCGCATCGACCCCGCGGCGCACCACCTCGGCCTCCACGATGTCCGCGGCGGGCACGCCGAGCGCCTCGGCGGCGATGGCCGCGGGCTCGCGCTCGTCGAGCACCACGTTCTGCAGGAGGAGGGCCATGCGCTACCGGGTGAGGTTCAGCTTGAGCACGGTCTTGCCGATGCCCACGGTGTCGCCCGTGCGGAGGCGGGCCACGAGCACCCGGCGACCGTTGTGGTAGGTGCCGTTGGTGCTGCCGAGGTCGCGCAGGAAGATCATGTCGCGCCCGAAGACCTCGATCACGCTGTGCCGGCGGCTCACCTCGCCATCGGACAGCGGAACTTCGCCATTCTTGCGCCCGATGTTCACGTTGCCGCGGGTGAAGCGGAAGACCTTGCCCGTGTCCTGACCGGCCACGACCTCCACCAGCGCGTTGAGGCCGGGCGGGAGGCGCAGCTCCTGGCCGATGACGTCGGCCGGGGTGCGGGTGCGCTCGCCGCTGCCGGGCAGCTCCACGAGCTCCTCATCGAGGAGCCAGGCGGTGTCGGCGTGGTTGGCCTGCACATCGCCGGCGGGCGCCTTCTCATCGCTCGGGAGGGACTCCTCGGGCGCGCCCACGAAGAGCACGAGCTTGGTGCCACCAAGCTGGATCTCGCTACCGGGGCGGAGCACCACCTCGCGCAGGAGGCGCCCATCCACCATCGTGCCGTTGGTGCTGCCGAGGTCGGTGAGCACCCACTCGGCGCCGCGGGCCTGCACCTGACAGTGCCGGCTGGAGATGAGCGGATCGTCGAGCAGGAGCTCGCCCTGCTTGCGCCCGATGGTGAGCGGCTCGCGCGGCGGGAGCGGTACGTTCAGCCCCTGCCGGCTGCCGGCGATGATCTTCAGGAAGCTCCTCGACATCGTGCCCTACGCCGTTCTCGACGCGGCTCGCTCGCGGGCGCCCTTCCAGCTCAGGTGGAAGCGGCCAGGGAGCTCGCGGCCCACGAGGCCCTCGGCGAAGACGCCGGCCGCGGAGAGGGCATCGAGGTCGATCCCGGTGTGGATGCCCATGGCTTCGAAGGTGTACACGAGGTCTTCGGAGGCGGCGTTGCCGCTCGCGCCTGGCGCGTAGGGGCAGCCGCCCATGCCGGCCACGGAGCCATCGAAGTGGCGAACGCCGCGGTCGTAGGCGGCGAGGGCATTGGCGAGGGCGGTGCCGCGCGTGTCGTGCAGGTGCAGCGCGATGCGCTCCACCGGGAGGCCCTCCGCCACGAGGCGGGTGACCAGCTCGGCCACCTGGCGCGGGTTGCCCATGCCGGTGGTATCGCCGAGGGCCACGGTATCTACCCCGGCTTCGAGCAGGCGCTCCACGATGCGCTGGGTGTTCTCGAAGGGCACGTTGCCCTCGTAGGGGCAGCCGAACACGGTGGAGATGTAGCCGCGCACCACGACGCCCTCATCCCGCGCCACGCCGAGGACCTCCTCCACGTTGGCGAGGCTCTCGCGCACGGTGCGGTTGAGGTTCTTCTTGTTGTGCGTTTCGCTGGCGCTGAGGAAGGTGGCCACGTGATGGATGCCGCTGTCGAGCGCCCGTTCGAGGCCCACCCGGTTGGGCACGAGCGCCCAGTACCGCACGCCCTCCACGCGGGGGAGCATGCGCACCAGCTCGGCGGCATCGGCGAGCTGGGGAATCCAGCGGGCGCGCACGAAGCTGGTGACCTCGATGTCCTGGACGCCGGAGGCCACGAGGCGGGCGATCATCTCCGCCTTGCCCTCGGTGCTCACCACTCCGGCTTCGTTCTGGAGCCCGTCGCGCGGCGAGACTTCGTAGAGCGAGATGCTGGACATCACGCACATCCTAACACGGAACGGGCGCGATCCGGCTGGAGGATCCAGGAGAGGACGGCCGCCGCGGCGAAGCTCTCGGCGCTGCGTTGCGCGCCGGCGCACCACCCGGAATCCTCCACGAGCGTGGCCGACAACTCCGGGCCGCGCCGCTCGGGCGCCCGGTGCAGGAGCGCCGGCCCGGGACGGCACACCCGCAGGTGGTGCCGCGCCAGCGCGAAGGGGCGGAAGCGCTCCACCTCCTCGGCGGGGAAGGCCTCCACGAACACCGCGGTGGCATCGCGCAGGCCTTCGAGCAGCTCGGTGGTGTCGAGCACGGCACCGCCCGCCGCCGCCGCGCGCTCGCGCAGGAGCGTGAGGCGCTCGGCCTCGGGGGCAAAACCTACCGGATGCACGAGGTTCACGGAGCCGCCGAGCGTGGCGAGCGCGGTGGCGAGATCGAGCGCGCGCGGCGAAGCATCGCCCACGATCGCGAGGCGGTGCTGCGGAAGCGCGCCCCGACGCCCGAGGACGACGAGGTCGGCGAGCGCGCCGATGGGGCAGCCCGAGGCCGAATCGGTCGCGATGCAGGGCGCCGAACTGCTGGCCGCGAAGGCCTGGAGGGGGGCCAGGGACCAGCCGATCAGCGCCACGGCGGCGGTGTGCAGGCCCACGGTGGCCCCCGCGAGCGCGGGCTCGCCGAGGGCCTCCACCTCGGCGGTACCGAACTGGCTGACGGGGAGCCCCACCCGCCCCGCACCCGATTGCAGGGCGAGGCGAGCGTAAGGACGATCACTCCCGCACAGCGCCACCACGGGCGCGGCAGTGCGCAAGGGACGCAGGCCATCAGCCTCGGCGAGCTCCACCCGGGTGAGCAGCTCGCGCAGCTCCGGCGGGGTGAGGGAGGCGAGGCTCAGCAGGGAACGTGGCACCGGGCGTTGAAGCTATCCCCGGGGTAACGGGTCGGCATGCGACGGCTGCGTTCGTTCCTCGCCGAGTTCGACCTCGCCGCGCTCCTGGGCGACTGGCCCCTGCCCACGTTGATGGCCACGTGCGTGCTCCTGCAGTGGCGCTTCCTCCCCACCCTCGGGCGGCTCCTCCCGGTGGTGTACGACGGCATCTACGTGCTGGTGCCCATCGCGTTCGTGTGCGCGCTGGCGAGCCGGCGCGTTCTTTCGCGGCTGGCGTTCGTGGCCGTGCTCCTGCTGGTGGCGGGGCCGCTCCTGTACGCCAAGTCCCAGGGCTGGCCGAAGACCTGGGCCACCGAAAACCCGCCGCACGTCGTGGTGCCGGCCATCCTCGCCGCCCTCGTCACGCTCGCTTCTGCGCTGCACAGCCGCCCGCGCGCCGAGGACTGGATGCTCGGCGCGGGGGACTGGCGCTGGTGGGGCCCGCGCCTCGGCGTGGCCATGCTCATCGTGCTGCCGGCCGCGGCCCTCGCGGTGGTGCTCTCGCCCTCGCTGCAGGCGTTCTACCCGAGCGATCCGCCCTCGCGCGGCAGCCTCTCCCAGCTCTTCCTGGGCCAGCTCGCCCGCGGGGCCGGGCTCCTGGGCGAGGAGCTGTTCTGGCACGGCGTGATGCTCGCGGGGCTCTCCCGCCTGTACGGCCAACGCGCCGCGCTCGTCATCACCAGCTTCGGCTACTTCGCGGTGCACAAGTCCAAGCCCGAGCTGGAGATGGCCAGCTCGTGGGTGGGCGCGATGCTGCTCGGCGCCGCGTGCTTGCGCTGCCGAAGCTTCTGGCCCGCCTTCCTGGGTCACTGGCCGATGAACGCCACCGTCGAGCTCACCGCATACGCGCTGGCCGGTCCGCGCTGAAGCGGGGGCCGGCGCAGCGGCTGGCCCACCTACCCCAGCATCTGCGCGGCCCAGCGGGGGTCGAACACGGGGTTGGTCTTGCGCAGCGCGGAGAGCGGCGCCTTCGGGCCGCCGTAGTTGTGGCCCGGGTAGATGACGGTGTCGTCGGGGAGGGTGGAGAAGCGCTGGCTGAGCGTTCGGCGCATCTCCGCGGGGTCGCCGCCGGGGAGGTCGGTGCGACCGCAGCCCTGTAGGAAGAGCGTGTCGCCGGCCACGAGCGCGCCGTTCACCCGGAAGCAGCAGCTCCCGGGCGTGTGGCCGGGCGTGTGCATCCACTCGATCTCCACCGAACCGGTGGCCACCTTGTCTCCCCCGTCGCGCAGGGTGAGCTCGCTCTGGGCGAGGCCGGTGACCTTCTGCACGAACTCCGCGTCGGCGCGGTGCACGTGCAGGGGGCAGGAGCAGCGCTCGAGGAGCCGGGTGAACCCCTCCACGTGGAAGCCCATCATGGAGCCGCCCACGTGGTCGGGGTGGTAGTGCGTGCCGAACGCGCCGACGACCTTCATCTGGTCGGCCTCCGCCACGTCCACGATGTCGTCCACCGCCCACGCGGGGTCGATGATCACGCACTCGCGCGTGACCTTGTCGCCCACGAGGTACACGAAGTTGGCCATCTGCCCGCAGACCGGGTGGTTCCGGCCGAAGTCGCGGCCGGCGAGCAGTTGGCGGAAGTAGAGGCGCTCATTCATGGCGAGAATCCGAGCTCGGTCAGGTAGGTCTTCTCCAGCGTGCTCGTGCTGCGGGCAAACTGGCTGCGAACGAAGAGGGCCACGCCCCACGCCATCGCGAAGAGGCGGTAGGGCAGCGCGGGGCGCTCGCGCGGGACGAAGCCGAGCTCCTGGCCCTGCGCCCACACGCGCTCCTTCACGTGCGTCACGAAGCGCGGCAGGTGGCGGAGCACCCGGTGCTGGGCCGTCCGACCGGAGAACGCGCGGGTGACGATGGGGGCGAGCGCGAGCTGCAGCTCCAGGAGGCCGTAGAAGGGGTGCCGCAGCCAGGGGGACTCGGTGAGGATGCGGCGCGTTTCTTTCTCGCCCCAGGCGATGTGCTCCTCCTCCTCACGGCACACCACGGCGAGCTTCTTCTTGATCTCCTCCACGCGCGGGTCGGTGTCGGGGAGCGCGGCCATGAGCACGTCGCGGAAGATGTCGAGCACCATCCCCTCGCCCACGGCGTGCTCCATGAACACCTTCAACGGGTAGTAGTTGTTGTGGGCGCTCAGGAGCTTGATGACCCAGTGCGCCGGCACCGGCTGCAGGTCGAGGGTGCGGAAGATCTCCGCGAAGAGCTCGAGGTGGTTGAGCTCCTGGCGCGCCTGCCGCAGGTAGAAGCGGGCGGCCTCCAGCGAGCGCGCAGCGTAGAGCGACTTGCCGCAGTACACGCCGGTGGCCTCGCCGAACAGGGCCTGGCTCAGGACGAAGCGGAGGATTTCCCGGTCCTCGGGGGCGTCGAGGTCGAAGGTGTCGCCGGCGAAGCTGAAGTCGGCCATGTCCCGACGTTAGCCCGGATCGGCGGGGAGCACCCGCACGCGCACGACGTTCTTCACGTTGGCGCACGCCGATCCGCGGGCGGCGTAGAGGCGGAAAGGACCGCCCTGCTCGGCCGGCAGCGGGCCGCCCTCGAGGCTGTGCACGATCACTGAATCGCCGAGGCTCTCGAGCGGCTGCGCGGCGGTGGTCAGGCCGTCGGCGGCCACCACGATGTACCGCTCGCCCTCTTGCGTGAGCGCGAGGAGCTCGCGGAGGCACACGCCGGCGCCGGCGCGGCCGGGCGCCACGGTCGAGACATCGGCCACCTGCCCGGGCATGGCCATCAGGGCGCCGCGGCTCAGCGGAATCTCCATGCCCGAGGGGTCCACGATCGTGAGCATCGAGCTGTCGAGCGTGTCGGGGTCGCGATCGGCGCTCCGGGTGGCGAGGAGCTGGGCTTCGAAGGCGGCGAGATCGCCGTCGTCGCGCAGGATCACGTCGGCGCGGGAATCGCGGCGGTAGGAGGTGGCCGCGGGGTGCACCACGCCCCCCGCGAGGTCGAGCCGGTACCAGCCGAGGTCGGTGCGGAAGACGCCCTTGAAGCGCACGACGCCGGTCGTAGCGGCGAGCATGGTGGTGAGGCCATCCCACAGGAAGACCGCGTCGGGAGGGAACACCCAACTCCCGGCGAGGTAGCCGGCGGTGGAATCGGGGCGAGCGGGCGCGGCGTGGTGCTCGTGGTCGTGATCGTGGGCCTCCGCGGCTCGAGGACCGGCGCCGGCGGGCCATTCCCACGCGGCGGCGGGCAGCACGCCGCGGGTGGCGTGGGCCACGAGGAGCGGGGCGGGCCAGAGCGAGTGGGCGAGCTTGTCGAAGGCGGCGAGCTGGTCCACGTCGGCGAGGTCGCAGCGGGTGGCGACGAGCACGTCGGCGGCGTCGAGCTGCTCGGCGAAGAGGGTGGGGTCGGCCGGGGAGCGGGTGGGGTCGACGAGCACCACGGTGGGGCCGAGCGCGATGCGCGCGGCCACATCGCCGCGCGCGAGCATGTCCACCACGTCGCGGGGGCGGCCGAGGCCCGAGGGCTCCACGAAGATGCGGTCGGGCTTCAGCTCGTCGAGGATGGCGCGGATGGCGGCGCCGAGGCCCTCGGGGGCGGTGCAGCACACACAGCCGCCCGGGATGTTGGTGACCTGCACGCCACCGCCGAGCAGGGTGGCGTCGATCGCGGCCTGGCCGAAGTCGTTGACCACCACCGCACAGCGCTCGGCGCCCTCCCGCCGCGCCAGCTCTGCCATCAGCACGGTGGTCTTGCCCGTGCCCAGAAATCCGCCGACGACGTGTACCGGGGTGCGCATGGCCGGGCGCTTAGCCGGCCCGGCCGGCTCCCGCCTCAGGCGCGCTCGACCCAGTCGAGGATCCGCGACACATCGGCCCAGCGCGTCATCTTGCCGTCGGCGCCGAGCAGCGTGATCGCGAGGTGCCGACCGCTGTCGGTGCGGATCACGGTGGTGAAGCCGTAGCGTGCGGTGTCGGTGTACCCGGTCTTCGCGGCCTCCACCTGGATGTCCTCGCGGCCGCTCATGCGGTCGGTGGTGAAGAGGCGCCGTGCGTTGGTGCGGTTGGAGCGCCAGATGTCCCAGTAGGGCGCGCTCGCCACCGGCGAGAGCGTGGGATGGCTGGCCACGGCCACGGTGGCCTTCGCGATGTCACGCGCGGTGGAGAGGTTCTCATCCTCGAGGCCCGACGGGTCCACCCAGCTCGACCGCGTCATGCCGAGCTCCATGCTCACGCGGTTCATGCGGCCCACGAACTCCTCGAGGTGCATGCCGGCGGCCGCCGCCATGCCGAGGGCGGCGCGGTTGTCGCTCGCCACCAGCGCGGCGCCCAGCACATCCCAGCCGGAGAGGCAGTCGCCGGTGGAGAGACGGGAGCGCGCGCCGCTGCGGGTGGGGTACTGCTCGGCGCCGATGCAGAACTCGCGGTCGAGGTCCGGCTCGCTGCTGACGAGCGCGAGCGCGGCCACGAGCTTGGTGATGCTGGCGACGGGCCGCGGCGTGTCGGCGTTCTTCTCGTAGAGCACGGTGCCCGCATCGAGGTCGACCACCATCGCGCTCCGGCTCCGCACGCTCGGACCGGAGTCGGGGCCGCGCTGGTCGATCGCTCCGAGCACGAGGATCTGCTCGCCGGCCGGGAACCACGTGGGGGGGAGCCACTCGGCGGGCGGGATCACGGCCAGCTCGGCGTCGGCCTCGCCGGGGGTGCGCCAGCCGGCCGCGGGCGGGAGGGCGCCGGCGGGGGCCTGGGGCGCGTAGCGGTCGGGAGCAAGCTCCTCGCCCAGCGCGACGCTGGGCTGGCCGCTCCCGGCAGGTGCGCCGGTATCGCCGGCGGGGAGGCTGGCGCCGCCGAGGAGCGGGGTCGTGACCCACAACGCCGTGAGGCCGAGGCCGCCCGCCCAAACCGTCGCCAATGCTCGTGCCAGCAGTCGCATGCCGCCCCCCGGAACCTTCAGTAGACCTCGTTTCCCTTGACGCGTCAATCGTCCTGCGGCGGTTCTTGCGCCGGCGTGGGATGCGCCCGCCGGTCCTTCAGGTTGAACCTGGACCCGTTCACCAGCACATGCATGCGTACGCCGAGCATTTCCACCGGCCGGCCCTCGGCCGTGGTGGCCATGCCGCTGTGCTCGATGTCGCCCGCATCCACCACCGTGATGCCGCCGCTGCCCACGACTTCGATCACGTCGTCGGGGCCGATGAACGCGGCCGTGTCTTCATCCACTCCGAGGCCGATGGCGAAGGGGTTGTAGGCGAGCGCCGAGAGCAGGCGCCCCATGCGGTCGCGCTGGCGGAAGTGCTGGTCGATCATCACGCGATTGGTGAGGCCGAGGCCCGCCGCGAGCGTGGCCTGGCCGGCGCGCGGGGTGGCCCCTTCGTGCCCGAACGCGATCATGTGCTCGCTGAGGAACGCCGCGCCCGCGCTGGTGCCCGCCACCGGCACGCCGGAGCCGTTCAGGCGGCGGATTTCGCGCGCCACGGCCGTGCCGCCGAGGATCGTGGAGAGGCGCAGCTGGTCGCCCCCGGTGAGGAAGACGCCGGTGGCCCCCTCGAAGACCTCGCCCATCCCTTCGGCTTCCCGGCGGGTGCGCGGGTCGCAGATCACGATCTGCTTCGCGCCGAGATCGCCAAACACCTGCCGGTAGCGGTCGGGCGTGCCCGGATCCATCGAGGCCACGGGCACCACGACCAGCTTCGCCGAACGATCGCCCGCGAGCTCGAGGAAGCGGCGCAGGATGTCGCGCCCGAGAACCTTGTCCTCGGCGCCGCCGATCGGCACGACGTGGCCGCGACCAGCGGGGTTGGTGGGGCGAGGAGGCATGCCCGGCCCTGCTAACCGGGCGGCTCCTCGAAGGGACCCCAGCGCATGGCCCTTCCGCCGCGCACCATCGGCCGCCCCATGGCGAAGACCTCGCGCACCCTCAACTGGGCATCGAGCACCACACAATCGGCGTCGGCCCCGGGGGCGAGGCGCCCCTTGCTGGAGAGCCGGAGCTGACGCGCCACGTTCGTGGTGAGGGTGGCGAGCGCGAATTCGAGCGGCACCCCGAGGGCGACGGCCTCCACGATCGAGGCGAGCAGCGCGCGGGAGGCGCCCACCTCCATGCGGAGCAGCACGCCGTTGGCATCGAAGGTGGGGAGGCAGCCGCCGCCATCGCTGGAGAGGGTGAGGCGCTCCGCGGGCAGCCCCTCGGCGTACCACTCGGCGATGGCCTGCCCGCCGCTCGGGGCCTCTCCATCGGCCTCGAACGCGGTGGCATCGATCGGCACGCCGCGCCAGGCGAGCGACTTCGCCTCCTCCCAGAGCCGGCGGTTGCGGTTGCAGTGCGTGGGCTGGAAGGTGCGCGCCGGCAGCTCGGTTTCATCGAGCGCCCGCCGCACGAGCTGGAGGCCGCGGGCGCCATCGCCGAGGTGCAGGTGCAGCGTGCCTGCCTTGCCCGTCATCATGCCCGACACGTGCGCATCGGCGGCGAGGCGGATGAGCTCCTCGAAGGTGGGCTGCGAGCTCCGGTGGTCGGAGATGGCCAGCTCGCCGATGCCGATGAGCCGGTCCACGTGCACGAGGTCGTCGCGCACCGAGCCCGTAAGCGTGCGGGGCGGAACCTCGTAGCCCCCCGTCCAGGCGAGGGCGGTGAGGCCCAGCTCGGAGAGGCCGCGCGCGCAGGCGAGGAGCTCGGCGATGCTGCGGGTGCGGCAGTCGGTGCCGAGCAGGCCGACCGCCGTGGTGACGCCGGCCAGGGTGAGATCGGTGAGCAGCACGGGCGGGACACGCGTGCGCGCCCCGCCTTCGCCGCCGCCCCCCGCGAGGTGGGTGTGCGCGTCGATGAAGCCGGGCGCCAGCCAGGCGCCGGTGCAGTCGATCTCCTCGATCGGCCAGCCGGCCGGCCCCCCGGGCAGCGAAGGGCCGATGGCGAGGATCTGGCCGCCGCCGAGCAGTACGTCGGCCACGCCCTGGGGTTCGGGGGCGAGCACGCTCGCGTTTCGGAGGAGGAACACGACGCCGTCCTAACGCGCCCGGCGGCCGTCACGATAAGCGCCCGCGTGCGCGTGGCGTTGGTGAACCGGTACCACTCGGTGGACACTCCGGGCGAACAGATCGGGGCCGACCCCCTGCGGCGGGAGCTGGCTCACGCGCTCGCGCGCCTCGGCCACGAGGTCCACGTGGTGCAGGAGCTCCCAGTGGCCGCCACCGTGGAGGATGGGCCGGTGGGCTGGCGGTTCGTCCCCCCCGACGCCTCCACCCGGATCCTTCGGCGCACCGCCCGCATGTTCGGTCGGGACGACGCCGAGGTGAAGGTGCCCGCGCCGCACCTCGCCCGCGCGGTGGCGCGCCTGAAGGCCGACGTGGTGCACAGCTTCGATCTCGTGAACTACGCGCTCCTCGCCGAACTCGGCCGCGACACGCGGCGGCGCGGCGCGGCGCTCGTGGCGCACTTCCACGGCGGGGCGCCGGCGCGGCTCGCGCCCTGGCGGCCGGTGGAGCGGGCGGCTTTCGCCAACGTGGACCGCTTCCTCTTCACCACCCGCGAGCACGCCCGGCCCTGGCGCCTCTCGGGTGCGCTGGCCGACCAAGCGCGGGTCGTGGAGGTGTTCGAGACCTCGAGCGATTTCACGCCCGGCAACCGCGAGGAGGCGCGGGCGCGCACCGGCCTCCGCGGCTCGCCCGCGATCCTCCACCTCGGCCGGCTCGACCCCGTGAAGGACCCGCTCACCACCCTCGCCGGCTTCCGCCGCATCCTCGACACCCACCCCGGCGCCCACCTCACGATGGCGTGGAGCGGGGGCCCCCTCGAAGCGGCGGTGGCGGCGGCGGCGGCGGGCCTGCCCATCACGCTGCTCGGGAACGTCTCCCCGGACCGTTGCGAGGACCTGCTCCGCTCGGCGGATGCGCTGGTGCAGGCGAGCACCCGCGAGGTGTGCGGGCGCGTGGTGATGGAGGCCTTCGCCGTGGGCACCCCCTGCCTGCTCTCCGACATCCCCGCGTTCCGCCAGATCGACGGAGGCAGCGGCGCCGTGGGCTTCTTCGCCGTGGGAGATGCCGCGGGGCTCGCGCGCGGCCTCTCCGCGTGCCTCGAGGCCGGGGCCCGGCAGCGGGTCACGCAGCGTTTCGATCAGGCGTTGTCGTTCCCCCGCCTCGCGGAAGCCGTCCACGCCGTGTACGAAACCATCGGGCCCGTGCATCGGCGCGGCGCCGCGCCCTCGGAAGCGGGATCAGGGGTATGCTAGTCCGGTGACCGTGTTCCTCCTCTTGGCGTGCAGCACCCCGGGTGGCATCTACCGGTCCGGCGTGCCCGCCACGCTGGGCGACACGGCGGGCCACGATGGCTCCCCCGACCCCGACGCCGGGTACACCGAGGGGTCCGACACGGGCGAGGACACCGCCCCCGTCGAGCCCGAGCCGGTGCGCCTCCTGCTCAACGAGGTGGTGGCCCACAACGAGTCCACCTGGGGGGGCGAGGATGGCGAGTGGCCGGACTGGGTGGAGCTCTACAACGCGAGCGAGGCGACGATCCCGCTCGCCGACGTGTTGTTGAAGGACCGCTCCGACCTGCCGTGGCGGGGCGGGGAGGGCAGCCTCGCGCCGGGGGAGCGCTGGGTCGTCTCCGCCGACGAGGTGGTGGCGCCCGGCTCCAACCACGCGCCGTTCGCGCTCGACGATGATGGCGAGCGCCTCGTGCTGAGCGTGCGCGGCCAGGTGACCGATCGGCTCGATCTGGGCGCGATGGAGGCCGACGTGGCCTGGGCCCGCTTTCCCGATGGCGGCGCCTGGGCGCCGACCCTCCGCACCACCCCGCTCGGGGAGAACGGCGCGGTGCCCGACAGCGCGCTCGACCCCACCGCGCTCGCCTTCCAGCTCGACGAGGTGCTCCCCTTCAACATCCGGCTCTCCGCCGATGCCATCAGCTCCCTCCGGGCCAGCCGGCTCACCTACGTGGAGGGCGCGCTCGACGTGCCCGAAGGCGACTGGGGCCTCGTGGACGTGAAGCTCAAGTCCTACGTGGGCTCCTCGCGCACCATCGATCAGAAGTGCGCCTTCAAGATCGACCTCAACGACCACCACGGCCGCGAGTGGCACGGGCTCGGCCACCTCACGCTCAACAACATGGTGCAGGACAACACCTATGTGCATGAGTGGGCCGCCTACGAGCTCTTCCGCGCGATGGGCGTGCCCGCGCCCGAGGTGGGCTACGCCCGGGTGGCGGTGAACGGGACCGACTACGGGCTCTACCTCAATGTGGAGTCCATCGATCGCGACTTTCTCGCGCGGTGGTACGCCGATCCGACCGGCAACCTGTACGAGGGCGCCTACGGCGTGGACCTCTACGACTCCCACATCGCGAGCTTCGACTACAAGGGCGGAGAGGGCGTGCAGGACCGCTCCGACCTCCAGGAGCTGGTGGACATCCTCGACGACGGCGCCACGGAGGCCAACTACGCGCGTGTGTCCACCGTCGTCGACATGGACGAGTTCCTCGCCAACATGGCGGTGGAGGCGCTCGCCATGCACTGGGACGGCTACAGCACGGCCAACAACTACCGGCTGTACAAGGACCCGCGAACGGGGCTGTTCCAGATCATCCCCTGGGGCACCGACCAGACCTTCATCACCGCCTACTTCAACCCCTGGACCGGCCGCGGCCGCCTCTTCCAGTGGTGCCTCGAGGTGGGGAGCTGCGCCGACCGCTACGACGAGATCCTGCTCGACGCGACGTACACGATGGAGGCGCTCGACCTCGGGAGTCGGATCGCCGACATCGCCTCCGACCTGCGGGCGGACATCAACTCCGACCCGCGCAGGGAGTTCGCGGTCTCCACCCACGACTACTACCTGAGCTACACCATCAGCAACATGGCCACCTACCCCCAGTCCGTGCGCGACCAGCTCGACGCGCGCTGAGGCTCAGAGCGCCGGGCGCCCCGCCGGATGGGCCACCATGAAGGCCCACATCTCCGCCGAGGCCGAGAAGTCCTGCGTGACGGGGCCGATACGATCGGCCGAGAGGTACTGCTTCCCGCCCGGCCAGGTGTGGCCGCCGCCTTCCACGCGGAGGAGCTCGGTGTCGGCGAGGCAGTCCCCGGCGCTCACGCGCACGGTCGTCGTGCCGTCGTCGGCGGAGTCAGGCAGGGGTGTTTCCACGGACACGCCCGAGCAGCCGTTGAGCGTGGCCCACGCGGCCATGGACTCCTCCACCGCCACGAAGTCGCCTTCCCCCTCGCCCGCGCACAGCTCGCCCACCGTGCCGTCCCATCCCCAGCAGGGGTCGGCCGTGCCGTGAATCTGGAGGATGGGCGTGCGGGTGGCCGGGTTGCAGCCGGGGCTGCCGAACGCCTGGTTCGCGCCGGCCACGGCCACGATGGCGGCGTACCGGCCGGGGCGCTCGCACGCGAGCCGGTGGCTCATCGCGGCGCCGTTGGACATGCCGGTGGCGTACACGCGCTCGGCGTCGATGGGCAGGAGCTCGGCGAGGAGCGTGTGCAGGTCGTCATCGTAGGCGAGGTCGTCCACGCCGTCGGTGCAGGCGGGATCGCCGGTGCAGCGGTAGCCCTCCTCGCCGCCGCCGGCGTTCCAGCTCCGGCTGAAGCCGAGGGGGCCGCCCGTGCCGTCGGGGTAGACCACGACAAATCCGGCGGCGTCGGCCACGGCGTCGAGGCAGGTGGCGTCGCCCTCCTCGCCCTCGGCGCAAGTGGTGGCGTCGAAGCCGGCGCCGGTGCCGCTGTGGCCGTGGCGGGCCACCACCAGCGGCAGGGCGCTGGCGCCGTCCCAGCCTGCCGGCGTGTGCACGAGCACGTCCCGGTCGCTCCAGCCGGGCACGCGGCAGGTGATCTCGCCGGGGCCGTCGATGCCGATGCGCGCGCAGTCCTTGGCGCACCCCGCCCCGAGGAGGGCAACGAGGGTCGCGGCGGGCGCCCCGGTCCTCACGCTTCGTCCACCCAGGCTTCCTCGGCCAGCTCGAACCGGCCGAAGTCGTAGGGAACCCCCGCGGCGCGCTCGGTCTGCACGAGGCGTTCGCGGCGGCCCGCCCGACGGAAGGTGGCGGCGCGGTGGTAGCAGAAGGGGTTGTTGCCCCGCCGGCCGAGGGTGGTGTGCGCGGTGAAGTTGCAGCCGGCCCGGCAGGTGTCGGCGTACACGCAGCCCTTGCAGAACCCCCAGAGCTCCGCGGTGCTGCGCTCGCGGGTGAACCCCATCCGCTCGTGCTCTGCCCACACGCGGGCGAGGTCGTCGTCGAGGATGTTGCCCGCGGCGTAGGGCGCGGTGGGGAGGGAGGGGCAGGCCTTCATCGTGCCGTCGCTCTCGAGCGAGAGCACGGCGATCCCCGCCTTGCAGCCGCCCCAGTGGGTGGACGTTCCGCCGGGCCGCGAGCGCAGGAGCTCCTCGTGCGGCCCGAAGTACCCCACGTTGTTGCCAGGCTGCACGTCGAAGCTGCGTTGGGGGCGCGGGAGCTCCCACGGCCGCGGCGATTCGAGGGTCTCGCGCTGGATGGCGGCGAGGTCGTCGATGACCTGGAGCACGTGCCAGGGCTGGAGGATCCACTCGGGGTGCTCCGCGGCGTTGCCCATGGGGACGGTGAGCTGCGCGCGCCAGTGGCGCACGTGGCGGTCGCGCAGCGCCTCCACGAGCTCGCGCAGGCGGTGGCGGTTGAGCTGGTTCACCTGGCAGTTGCTGGAGGTGGAAAGGCCCGCCTCGGCGGCGAACTCCAGCGCCCGCAGGGCGGCGGCGTGGCTCCCGACGTTGTTCCGCAGGGTGTCGTGCAGGTCGGCCGGACCGTCGATCGACACGCCCACGCCGAAGAGCCCGGCCTCCTTGAGCTTGCGCGCCCGCGTGGCGGTGAAGGCACGCCCGCCGGTCTGCATCGTCACCACCACGCCGGCTTCGGCGAGCGCGCGCACGATCTCGGGCAGGTCGGGTCGGAGGTAGGCCTCGCCGCCGATGAGCGTGACCTCGCGGGCGCCCATGGCCACGAGCTGGGGCACCACCGCGAGGCACTCCGCCGTGTCCAGCTCGCGCGCGCGGGCCGCTCCGGCGCGGCTCCCGCAGTGGCTGCAGGGCTGGTCGCAGCGGAGCGTGAGCTCCCAGACCACGTACACGGCCTGGGCCGAGCCGTCGGGGAGCGCCTGGCGTCGAACGGTTCGCGACATGCACGCAGGGTAGCGTGTATGCTGGCTTCTGGAGCGAGACTTCCATGGCCACCCCCCTCTTCACCTGTTCGAGCTGCGGCACCCACGGCCGCGCCGGCGAGGCCTGCCCCCACTGCGGCACCGTCGTGGTGCGCGCGCCCACCCGCACGAGCGCCGCGGCGCTCCTCGGCATCGTGCTGCTCGGCTGCCCCGACCCGAACACCGATGCCGTGGCCCTGTACGGCGTGGCGATCCAGGACGAGGACGGGGACGGCTACGCGCCGCCGGAAGACTGCAACGACACCGATGCGACCATCCATCCCGGCGCCACCGAGGTGGCGGACGACGGGGTGGACAGCGATTGCGACGATCAAGACAACCCGGTCGATTCGGGCGGCTGAGCCGATCCCCGGCGGGTAGCGAGCGCGGGATCGAGTACCATCCCGACCCACGCGCATGCGCCTGCCTCCCATCCGTTTCGTCATCAGCCTGCTGCTCCTGCTGGGCGTGCTGAACGCCGTGATTTTCGGCACGATGGCGCTCCTGCTCTGGGGGGCGGTGCAGAACAGCCCCGACGCCGAGCGGCTCGCCGCCGTGCGGGCGTTCGACACCCAGTTCAACGCCGTGCACGGGCGGGTGCTGGAAGCGTCGGCCCAGGCCTCGCCCATCCCCGACGACGTCTTCGAGCGGCTCGACGGCGCGAAGTCGATGATCGGCGAGCTGGGCGCGGACGCGGAGCCGGTCGTCGAGGAGCTGGCCGGCTACACCCGCGGGCTCCGGGCCTGGAACGCCGCGCTGGAGGCCCACCCGGAGCAGGTGCCGCCGGCCGGGGAGCTCCGGCGGGGCGGCATGGTTGTGTCCGCCGTGGCACTCAAGCTCATCCAGTACCCCCGTCCGCCGTGGGTGGATGCGGCGGCGCCGTTCCTCCCCTGGATGGGGCTCTGGCTCGCCGTGTGCAGCTGCCTGGCGGTGGTGCTCGCGCTCGAGCTGCGGATCGTGCTGAGCCGGCCGCTCGAGCGCCTCCAGGCGGCGGCGGAGCGGGTGGCGGCGGGCGACCTCGAGGTGGCCGTGCCGAGCCCCACGGGCGCGCCGGAGATCGCGGCCCTCGCGCTGGCCACCGCCGCCGCGCGGGACCGCCTCGTGAACACGATCGCGCAGCTCGACTCCCGCAACCGGCAGATCGAAACGATGCTCGGCCAGCTCGCCGACGGCGTGGCCCTGCTCGACCACGCGGGCAACGTCGTGGAGGCCAACCTCTCCGCGCAGACCCTGCTGGCCCAGTTCTCCCGGGAGTGGCCGCAGGAGCGCGCGCTCGGCCGGATCATCCCCGAAATTCCTGCGGGACAGTTCACCAGCTCGGACGCGCACACGGGAACGGTCCAGCGCCGCTATGCCGGCAAGCTGCACACGCTCGACCTCCTCCTGCGTCACGTGCCGCAGTCCAGCCGCGGCACGGGCGGGACCTGGGTGATGGTGCTCCACGACCAGACGGCCGAGCACGAGGCCGAGGCCGTGAAGAACGAGTTCCTGTCGGTGGTGACGCACGAGTTGAAGACCCCGCTCGTGAGCATCGAAGGCTTCACCAAGCTCCTGCTCATGAACAAGGCGGGAGAGCTCACCGAGAAGCAGCGGACGTGGATCACGAACGTGCGGGTGCAGGGGCAGGCGCTCCTCACCATGGTGAGCAACCTGCTCGACGTCACGCGTCTCGAAGGCGGCTCGCTCACCCTGGAGACCCGCCCGGAGCCCCTGGCCGCGCTCCTCGAACGCTGGAACAACGCGTGGCGTCCCGTGGTGGAAACGCGCGGGTTCACGTTCGTGCCCGCCACGCCGCCCCCCGAGGTGCAGGTGAGGGTCGACGCCTTCCGGCTCGACCAGGTCATCGGCAACCTCGTGGGCAACGCGATGAAGTTCACCCCGGCCGGCGGCTCGATCGGCATCGACGCCCGCCTCGACGGCGATGACGTGGCCATCGAGGTGTGGGACACCGGTCGCGGCGTGCCGGCCGAGGCGATCCCGCGCGTGTTCGAGAAGTTCTTCCAGGTGCAGAAGGGCGACACCCGGCTCGCCGGGGGCGCCGGCCTCGGCCTCTACATCGTCCGGCAGCTGGTGGAGGCCCAGGGCGGCACCATCGGCGTGTCCTCCTCGGAGGGCGCCGGAGCCCGGTTTTCGCTACGATTCCCTGTGTTTGGAGCTTCCCCAGGAGTCAGCGCAAGAAGTTCGGCGAGATTCTCGTGGAGGAGGGCCACGTCACCGAGGCACAGGTGAACCACGCCCTCGCCGAACAGAAGGCGCACGGCGGCAAGCGGATCGGCCAGGTGCTCCTCGGCTCGGGCGCGATCGACGACCTCGCGGTGGCGCGGGCCATGGGGCGGCAGCTGGGGCTGCCCTTCGTGGACCCCCTCGCGATCGCGGTGGACAGCACCACGGTGTGGAGGCTCCCCCGCAAGCTGGCCGAGAAGCACCGGGCGCTGGCCTACGCGCGGGTGCCGCGCGGCTTCAAGGTCGTGATGGCCGATCCCCGCGACGAAGCGGCCGTGCGCGACCTCGAATTCGCCCTGGGCGGGGCCGTGCACCCCGAGGTGGGCGCGGCCAGCCGGCTCACCCGGGCCATCCACCGCCACTACGACCTCGAGCCGCAGGCGCAGCGGATGCTCGCCGACGTGCCGAAGGAGTTCCGCCCGCCCGTCATCTCGCCCACCACGCTGGAACTCGATGCCGTGGCCATCGTGGGCCAGCTCAAGAAGGGCGGCAGCGCCTACATCGAGCTGGTGAACTTCCTGCTGGTGAACGCGATCGAGCGCGGCGCCTCCGACATCCACATGGAGCCGGAGCCCGACGGGATGCGGGTGCGGTTCCGCATCGACGGGATGCTCCGCGAGGTGCTCGTGCTCCCCGACTGGGCCGTGCAGCCCATCGGTACGCGCATCAAGGTCATCGGCCGGATGGACGTGACGGAGCACCGCCGCCCGCAGGACGGTCGCGCGTCGGCCACCCTCGGCAACCGCAGCGTGGACCTGCGCCTCTCCGTCATCCCCTCGCGCTTCGGTGAGTCGGTGGTGATCCGCGTGCTCGACAGCCGCACGCTCAAGGTCGACCTCGGCGCGCTCGGCTGGAACCCGGCGGGGCTCTCCACCTTCTTCCACCTCGTCTCCCAGTCGCAGGGCCTGTTCCTCGTGTGCGGCCCCACCGGCAGCGGCAAGACGACCACGCTCTACGCCTGCATCAACCGCTTGAAGTCCGAAACGGCCTCGATCGTGACGGTGGAGGACCCCATCGAGCACACGATCGCGGGTGTGCGTCAGGTGCAGGTGGACACGCGCTCGGGCCTCACCTTCGCCAGCGTGGCGCGGTCCGTGCTGCGCCAGGACCCGAACGTGATGGTCATCGGCGAGATCCGCGACCCGGACAGCGCCGCCGCCGCGGCCGACGCCGCCACCACCGGCCACCTCGTGCTCTCCACCGTTCACACGAGCAACAGCATCGCGGCGATCACCCGGCTCCGCGACCTCGACGTGCCCAACTACCTCGCCGGGCACGCGCTCATCGGCGTGGTGGCCCAGCGCCTCGTGCGCAAGGTGTGCCCGGAGTGCTCGTTGCCCGATGCGCCGGGGGCGGAGGACTGGGAGCGGCTCGCGCTCGCCCCGCGCGACCTCGGCCCGCGGGTGAAGGCCGTCGGCGCGGGCTGTCCCGCCTGCCACTACGCCGGCTACAGCGGTCGGGTGGGCGTGTTCGAGGTGCTCCGGCTCGACGATACGCTCCGCGAGCTGGTGGTCAACGGGGCGAGCGAGGCCGACCTCTGGCGCGCGGCCCGCACACGGGGGTTCAGGACGCTCATGGACGATGCGCTGGCCAAGGTGGCCGACGGCACCACCACGCTGGAGGAGGTCGCCCGTGTCGTGCCGCTCGACGCCTGGAGCGAGCTGGCGCCCGTGGTCCTGCTGCCGGTGGTCGCCCCGGTGGCCGCGC
>CAISIK010000114.1 GCA_903885375.1 uncultured Pseudomonadota bacterium | reverse complement strand
TCGCCGCGCCGCCTCCCGTCGCCGCGCCGACTCCCGTCGCCGCTCCGCCTCCGCCTCGCCCCGTCGCCGCGCCGCCGCCTCCCGTCGCTGCGCCTGCTCCGCTGGCGTCGCCGGCCAGGCCTGCCGCGCCGCGAGCGATGCGGGCACCCACCGCGCTTCGCCCGCTCGGCCGCGGGGAGCTCGTCGCGGTGCGGTTCTCCCGAGCGCCCGGCCTGAAGGGGCACCGCCTCCGCCTGCCCGCCGACACCACGCTGGCCGAGGCCGCGCACCGCCTCGTCGGCGAGCTCGTTTCGCTGCGGTGCGCGCCCGATGGCCGCCTGCTCGGCTGGTACCGCATCGGCAACGATCTGGGCCCGCTGCCCGCCGACGGCAAGGTGGGTGAGCTCGACGACGACGAGACCTACAGCCTCCACTTCGTGGAGAACACGCTCACGTGGGTCTCCTTGCAGGTCAACGGCATGGCCATCGCGTGGAACGTGGGCCTCGCCGTCCCGGTGGCCAGCCTCATCGACGCCGCGGCCGTGCAGTTCGGGTTGGCCGACGGCGCCTGGCAGCTGTGGTGCGGCGACCGCCGCCTCGACGACTTCGACGTGCTGGCCGATCATGCCTCCGAGCTGGCCGCCGGCTTGCATCTCCGGAGCAGCGGGGGATGAGTCAGGAACGTTGGGACGTCGTGCTCCGGTTCCTCAACGGGCCCTTGCAGTTCGAGGGCGACGTCGTGATGCGCGGTCCCGTGGTGCGCCTCGGCAGCAACCCGGGCCCCGGCGGGCTCAAGCTCGATGGTTACCGCGCCGTCGACGACCGCCATGCCGTCGTCTCCGCGTACGTCGGCGGCACCGTGCAGATCGCGCCCGTCGGCACCAACCAGGTGCGCGTCGCGCCGCATGAGAACGTCGACTGGAGCACCGTGCAGCCCATCCGGGGTCCGGTCTTCCTGTCCGACGGCTGCGCGGTGCACGTGGGCCCCCCCGGCCGCGGCGCCACGTTCACGTTCGTGGAGTGCCGGCGCCTCGGCGTGTGGCAGCAGGGGTCGCTGGTTTCGGAGGTCACCCACCACGACGAGGCCGACAACGACGTCAACTCCACACGGGTGAAAGCGCTCGACGTGCAGCGGCGGATTCCGTGGTGGTTCCTCCCCGGCCTGGGCTTCATGGTGTTCGGTACCATGGGCTTTCTGGGGCTGGTGGTGCTGGTGCTCGTCCAGAACCAGGTCGAGCCGCTCGGCCCCGAGGAGCCCGGCCCCGACTACTACGAATACGGCGATGTCTTCGCGATCACCGAGGTCGACCAGGGGCTCCGCTCCTCCAACACCGGCGATGGATTCCGCGACTTCGTGACCTCCATCAACGCCGATCTCGCCGACGACAAGACGCTCGCCGACCCCCTGAAGGCCGACCCCATCCTCCTGGACTGGGTCACCCGCGCCGAGCAGATGCACATCCGCGGGTGGAGCTTCTGGCGCAAGCTCGACGACGCGCGCGAGCGCTACGCGATGGTGGTCAGAAAACTCCGGGCCAAGAACCTGCCGGAAGTCTTGGCGGGCATACCCTTCCAGGAGTCGGGCTACAACCCGGCCGCCAAGGACCGGCTGCTCTGCGCCTTCGGCATGTGGCAGTTCCAACCCGAGATCGCCTACCGGAACGGCATGAAGGTTTCCGGCTGCCACAACAGCAAGTCGGCGGGCGGCCTGTGGGAGCCCCGCGAGAAGGCCCTGCCCATCCGCGCCATCGAGAACGCCGAGTACGTGCTCGACGGCCACTGCACGATCAGCTCGTGCGACGTGGACGAGCGCGACGATCCGGAACGCGCCACCGATGGCGCGGTCGCCAACTTCCTCGAACCCTGGCGTGATCAGGCGTTCAAGGAGTCCGGAGCCATGGTCCAGCTGCTGATCGCCACCCACAACGCCGGCTACAACGACTCGAAGTGGCGTTCGAACGGCAAGGTGAGCCGCACGAACATCGGGGTGTCCTACCCGCTGTACCTCAAGACCAACAACGTGAAGCGAGCCCCCGACTTCATCGGCCGCAACATCACCTGCACCAACCCCTCGCAGATGATCAAGTCCGACGTGTTCAAGATCAACAGCACCTGCGACGGTTACCTCCCGAGCGTGACGCAGACCTACGTCCCCTACGTCATCGCCCAGCACCTCCTGGCCGTCTGCTACTACGGCGCCTACTACGCGGATGAGCCGGCGTTCGCGCCCTATGCCAAGTACTCCGTGGGCTACTGCCGCAGCATCAAGGTGCCCACGCCCGACGAAGTGCGCGCCCGGGGGCCGAAGTGACCGGCCGCCTCATCGCGGGCATCGTCGCCCTGCTCGTGCTGGTGCCGGTCTCCGCGGGCCTGCTCCTCTCCGAGCAGGTGGCGGCGCTGAGCACGACCGAGGCGGCCGTGGCCAAGCCGCTCGATCCGCTCGCCTCGTTGCAGTACGTGCCCAGCCTGCGGAAGGAGAACATCGTCAAGTTCGGCTTCACGGAGGCGGAGGCCGACGAGGTGGTCGGTCGAATCGCCACCCTCGAAAAAAAGCTCAACATCGGTGTCGAGAACGAGGACGTGATCCGATTCCTCATCGACCAGACGGAAGAGCTGTCGGTCCTGGAGAACGCACTTTGTGGACGGACCAACCCCGCCCGGTACACGGCGCTTCAGCTCCTCGTAGAGGAGCAGGGCGACGAGCTGCGCCTGCGCGACCTCACGGGGCTGCCGAGCTTCGAGGTCATGGACTGGTACGCCAAGGATCGTCCGATCAGTCTCGTGCCGGCGCTGGAGCAGGTGGCAAACCGTCAGCCCGACGCCACGCGCATGGGCCTGGCGGCGGCCTTCGCGCGCCAGGTCCCCGCGGCGCTCGAGCGCACGCCTCCCTGGGGGCAGTCGCTCTGGGGGAACTGGTCCTACGAGGGCGTGCTCAAGAAGTGGCCGGGCGTTTCCGGCAAGCTGCAGTCCTACGTCGCGACCTTGCACCTCGTGCTGGAGAATGTGACGGGGGACGGCGGCCTGTGTCGCACACAATGAACCCCACCACGCTATAGAAGACCGGCCCGGCCTGGATGCAGCATCGTCGTCGATTCAAGTTCCTGAAAGAGCTCGCGCAAGGCGGGTTCGGAAAGGTTTACCTCGCCGAGATGATTACCGGCGAGAACTTCTCGTCTGTCGTGGCCATCAAGCTGCTGCACGGCCGTTGGCTCGGCAATGACGAGATCGTGATGCGCTCGCGCGACGAGGCGCGGCTCCTCGGCCGCCTCCGTCACCGCAACATCGTGCGCGTGGAGGACCTCACCTCCATCAACGGCCAGTGCGCGATCGTGATGGAGTACCTCCAGGGCGTGGACCTGAAGACCATCACCACCACGCTGCGCGAGCAGGGAAAACGATTCCCGCGCCGGTCGGCCTTCGAGTCCGCCGGGGCGATCGCCGCGGCGCTCGATGCCGCCTACTCGCACCGACCCCTTCAGGGCGGTGAGGCGCTCCAGGTCATCCACCGGGACATCAAGCCCAGCAACGCCATGATCACCATCGAAGGCGATGTGAAGGTGCTCGACTTCGGCACCGCGCGCGCCACCTTCGAGGAGCGCGAGGCCAAGACCCAGGTGCTCGCCTTCGGCAGCCAGGCCTACATGGCCCCCGAGCGCATGCTCGGCGAGGCCGATGCCCCCTCGGGCGACATCTACAGCCTCGGCATCACCCTTTACGAGTGCCTCTCGCTCGACAGCTTCGGCAAGACCCCCCTGCGCCAGGAGCGGTTCGAGCCCACGATCGGCGCCCGCATCGCCGAGCTCGACCTCTCCGACATGACCCCGGCGCTCGCGGAGCGCACCCGGGAAACCTTGCTCAAGCTCCTCGCCTACGAGCCCGACGCGCGGCCCTCCGCCGTGCAGGTCATCGAAGACATGGAGGCCCTCGCCGATCTCGCGCAGGACTCCGGGCTCAAGCGGTTCGCCCGCGAGTCCGTGAAGCAGGTCTACGAGTCCTGGGTGCCGGAGCAGGACCCGAGCGACCCGTACGCCGGCGCCGTGATGGAGGAAGACGCCACCAACACCACCGACGCCACCTCGCTCGATGGGGATGGGGAGTTCCGGGTGCCGCCCGAGCTCGCCGACCTGCCGGTCGACCTTCCGAGCGGCTCGCCTTCGGCCGAGGCCGAGGCGCCCGCGGCGTTCGCCTCCCCGCCGGCTCCGCCCTCCGTGTCGAGCCGCACGCCCACGATGGCGGGCGGCATCGCCGCCGAAGCCGTGGAAGGCTCGCGGTCGAGCGCCACCTGGCCGCCGCCTTCGAGCACCGACACCGGCCAGCGCTCCAACCCGCGGCGGCGCCCCCCGGGGCATGTGACCGGCTCCACCACCTCGCCCACGCTCGCGCAGGGCGGCCCACCCGAAGAAGCCGCGAAGCCCGCCGGCGCGGGCAAGATCTTCCTCGCGCTGGGGGTCGTCGGCGCCGTCGGCCTCGCCGCGGCGGTCGCCCTGTCGGCGGTGGCGCTCGCGCCCACGAGCACCACCCCACCCATCACCGTCGCCACGCCCGAAAAGCCCGCGAACCTCCCCACCGGCACCGGCACCGTCGACTGGACGCCCAACGCTTCCGGGAAGGGCGGCGCGATCCTGCGGGTTCCCAGCGGAGCCACGGAGGTCGTCATCACGGGCAGCACCGGCTTCCGTCAGGAGTGGGACGGCGCGATGAACCTCCGCCTGCGGGACCTCGAGCCCGGCAGCCTCCGCACCAAGGTGCGCCTCACCTCGGGCGGTACCCGGCTCACGGACTTCAGCGTGGCGCCAGACACCACCTGCCTCTTCACGCTACGATCCGATGACTGGGAGAAGGGGGAATGTCGGTGATTCTCGCCCTGGTCATGGCCGCCCACGCGCAGGACTTCGGGTACGTCGCCATCATGGCGCAGGCGCGGGAAGCCCTGTTGGCCAAGGACTACAAGACGGCGCGCACGCTGCTCACGGCGGCCGATGCGGCCGCTCCCACCTCCTCCTCGCCGCTCGGAGAGGCCGACATCGCCCGCCTGCCGTTCTACCGGGGGCTCGTGGAGTGGCGCGCCGGCGATCGGGACAAGGCCGCGCTCGACTGGTGGCGCAAGGTGCTCGTGCTCTCCCCGCAGTTCGAGCCCGATCCCACGCTCCTCCCAGAGGCCGACGCCCAGGACGTGCTGTATGCGCTCCGGGGCGAGGTCAGGAACTACACGCAGTCGGCGAGCGGAATTCCGGAAGACAACGACGAGGCCGTGATCTTCATCGATGGCAAGCGGCTCGGCGCCGAGGACATGCTCACCGCCGGGCGCCATCTGGTGCAGGTGCGGTGCGGCGAGGCGGGCTTCGAGGGCGCCTGGTACGAGTTCGGCGCGGCGCCGACCGACTACCTCGCGCTGTGCAACGGCGGCTCGCTGAGCTCGGCGGTGGCCACCGCGGTCGACCCGAAGGCGGCCGCGAAGGCCGCGGCGGCGAAGGCCGCCGAAGAGCGCAAGGCCGCGGCCGAGAAGGCTGCCGCCGACAAGGCCGCCGCCGTGCGGGCGAAGGCCGAGGAGAAGGCGGCGCAGGAGGCCGAGAAGAAGGCTCTGGCCGCGAAGGCCGTGGCCGACAAGGAGGCCGCCGCGAAGGCCGCCGCCGAGAAGGCCGCCGCCGACAAGACCGGGGCGGAGAAGGCCGTGGCCGACAAGGCCGCCGCCGACAAGGCCGCCGCCGACAAGGCCGCCGCCGAGAAGGCGGCCGCGGCGAAGGCCGCGGTCGACAAGGCGGCCGCGGAAAAGACCGGGACCGCGGGCGCCGCCGACAAGGCCGCCGCCGACAAGGCCGCCGCCGACAAAGCTGCCGCGGCGAAGGCCGCCACCGACAAGGCCGTGGCCGACAAGGCCACCACCGACAAGGCCGCCGCCGACAAGGCCGTGGCCGACAAGGCCGTCGCCGACAAGGCCGCCGCCGACAAGGCCGTGGCCGACAAGACCGTGGCCGTGAAGAGCACCGCCAAGGTCCAGGCCAAGGGCACCGTGGATGTGCCGGCGCTCGTGTGCATGGCCGCTGGTGGCGGCATGCTGGCCGCGGGCGCCGTCGTGAACTTCACCGTGGTCGAGCCGGCCTACGCGGCCATCGAAGGGGCCAACGCGAGCCCGGGCACCATGGCGCCCGACGTGGCCTCGGCCTGGGAAGGTCGCTTCACCGTCGGCAGTCAGGGCACCATCGGCCTGATCGGCGGCGGCATCGCCCTACTCGGCGCGGGCGTGGTGCTGCAGGTGCTCGACACGCCGGTCATGCTCATGCCGAACGGGATCGCCATCTCGGGAAGCTGGTAGCGTCACCGGCCACCGGGGTGCCAGCTCGGCGAGCTGGCCGAGCCGGCCGGCACCGGGCGCGCTGAGCACCCGCGAATCCCCAGCCACCCAGGCCTCGGCGGCCCAGAGCTGGTCGAACGTGTGCAACGGGACCACCCCCGGCCAGTTGGGCCGACGCGCCATCGGGAGCAACCCCGCCTGCAAAAGACTCCGCGTCAACCGGGGCGCGGCCAGCGCGTAGGGCGCCTCCACCGCAACCACGAGCAGCGAGGATTCCAGCGTGTTGGCGGTGGCCGCCAGCGCGGCCCGTGCGTCGGCCACGTGGCGCGACCAGCGGGCAACCGCACGCGGCGGAGGCATCGTCGCGGTCAGAAGCGGGAGCCGCGTTCCTCCTTCGAGCTGCACGAAGACCGCGCCCAGCTCCGCACCCGGCGCCGGCCGGTCGAACCAGCGGTCGGAGTGCCCGCAGGCATCGAAGACCCCTCGGGCGAACACCCACCTGGAGGCGCCGTCGCCGTCGAGCTCCATCACCTCGCCGCCCACGCCGGCGCGGATCGCCTCCACGAGCGCCTCCGACAACGGCGCTCGGACGATCACGACGTCGGCCTGCGCTTCGGTCACGGCCTCCACGAACCCGGGGCCGACGAGCTCGGGCGACCAGCTCAGGATCCGTACCGGTCCGGCGGGGAGTCCGAGGGAGCGCGCGCACGTCCGCATGCGGCTCCCGAAGGGCGCCTCGTCCATCCCGACCAGCTCCTCCGGAGCAAGCGGCGCCCGGCAGGCGAGCGCGGCGGCCACCCCGCCCGCGAGGAGCGCCCACGCCGATCCACGCGCGCCGCTCGTCCACACCCACCAGACCAGCCAGGAGAGCGCCACCCAGAGGAGGGGCTCGACGAGCAGCACCACGGTGGCGGCGAAGCTCCCGTCGGAGAGCCAGGCGAGCAGCGCCCCGACGACGCCCAGGGTCGCCACGAGCAGGACCCGCAGGAGGGGGCGCAACGATCGCATGGGCCCGGTCAAGTAACCCGGGCTCGCCCGCGGCCGCCGACGGCTACGCGGACTCGTGCCAGAGCCGCCATCCCCACGCGGCGAAGGCGGCGATCCCGAAGAGCACATCGAGCCAGAAGGCGCGCTCCAGTACGCGCACCCCACCCGCGAGTCGCCCCGCGCTCGCCCCAGGCAGGACGGCCCCGGCAAGGAGCAGCGCGCCCACGACGGCCACCACCGGCCCGAGCGGATGATCGGCCACTGCCTCGCTCCAGTGGCCTCCCGCCAGCGCGGCGAGGCTGTGCGTCAGTCCGCAAGCGGGACAGGGCACACCCGTGAACGCGCGGACCGGGCAGCTCCATCCCCCCAGTCCCGCCGCGAACAGACCCACCTGCAGCAGCCCGAACGCCGCGAGTAGTCGCGACACCTCCGGCCGATCGATTGCGTCGGCGAGGAGGCTGGGCGCCCGCATCAACGCGTGATCGGCCGGTACTTGATGCGGTGCGGCTGGTCGGCCTCGGCGCCGAGGCGCCGGCGGCGGTCCGCCTCGTAGTCCTCGTAGTTCCCCTCGAACCACACCACGCGACTATCCCCCTCGAAGGCGAGGATGTGCGTGGCGATACGGTCGAGGAACCAGCGATCGTGGCTGGTCACGAGCACGCAGCCGCCGAAACCGAGCATGGCGTCCTCGAGCGAGCGGAGGGTGTCCACATCGAGGTCGTTGGTGGGCTCGTCGAGCAGCACGACGTTGCCGCCGCTCTGGAGCATGGTGGCGAGCTGGAGACGGTTGCGCTCCCCGCCCGAGAGCGTCCCGACCTTCTGCTGCTGGTCGGTGCCCTTGAAGTTGAAGGCGCCGCAGTAGGCGCGAGCGTGGATTTCCCGGCCGCCCACCTTGATGATGTCATTGCCGCCGCCCACGACCTCGAACACGGTCTTGTTCGGGTCGAAGTTGCGGAACTGGTCGACGTAGCTGAGCTTGACCGTGTCCCCGACCTCCATCTGGCCGCCGTCGGCCGACTCCTGGCCGGTGATGAGCCGGAACAGCGTGGTCTTGCCGGCGCCGTTGGGGCCGATCACTCCCACGATGCCGCCGCGGGGGAGGTCGAAGTCGACGTTCTCAAACAGCATGCGATCGCCGTAGGCCTTCGTCAGCCCCTTGGCGCGCACCACCACGTTGCCGAGGCGCGGGCCGGGGGGGATCACGATGTCCGCCTTGCCCCGCCGCTCCTCGGGCTCGGTGCTCAACAGGTCCTCGTACGCCGCGATGCGCGCCTTGCTCTTGGCCTGTCGGGCCCGCGGCGACATGCGGATCCACTCCAGCTCGCGCTCCAGCGTCTTCGCGCGGGCGCTCGCCTGCTTCTCCTCCTGCTCCAGTCGCTTCGCCTTCTGCTCCAGCCAGCTCGAGTAGTTGCCCTCCCAGGGGATGCCGTGCCCCTGGTCCAACTCAAGAATCCAGCCGGCGACGTTGTCGAGGAAGTACCGGTCGTGGGTGATGGCCACCACGGTGCCCGGGTACTCCTTGAGCGTGCGCTCCAACCAGGCCACGCTCTCGGCGTCGAGGTGGTTGGTGGGCTCGTCGAGCAGGAGCATGTCGGTGGGCTGAAGGAGGAGCTTGCAGAGCGCCACACGACGGCGCTCGCCGCCGGACAGCACGGCGATCTTCTGGTCGGCCGGGGGCACGCGGAGGGCATCCATGGCCACTTCGAGCCGGCGGTCGAGCTCCCAGGCGTTGGTGGCGTCGATCTTGTCCTGCAGCTCGGCCTGCTCTTCGAGGAGCTTGTCGAAGTCGGCGTCCTCCTCGCCCATGGCGTTGGACACCTCCTCGTAGCGGGTGAGGAGCGCGCGGACGTCGGCCACCGCGAGCTCGATCTCCTCACGCACGGTCTTGCTGTTGTCGAGCTCGGGCTCCTGCGGGAGGTAGCCGATGCGGGTGCCGGCCGCGGCCCACGCCTCGCCCACGTACTCGTCGTCGCGCCCGGCCATGATGCGGAGCAGCGTGCTCTTGCCCGCGCCGTTGCCGCCGAGCACGCCGATCTTCGCGCCCGGGTAGAACGACAGCCATATCCCCTTGAGCACCTCCCGCCCGCCCGGCCAGGCCTTGCGGAGGTTCTTCATGACGTAGATATACTGGTGGGCCACGCACGCTCCGGGGTTCGACCGCACTCGGCGGCCCCCCGCGGCTAACCGGTCGCGCCCGCGGCCATCGAGCGCGCCGTGACAACTCTCGACGGGCGATCCCGCCCACGGGGCAGTACAACGACGCCCCGTCCGCCCCGAAAACCGGTTAGCGCCGCGCCCTCACGAATCCGGAGTTGTTCATGCTCGTTCTCGCTCTCTCCCTCCTCGGCTGCGCGCAGCAGTCCGAAGTCGCCGCTCTCGACGCCCGCATCAAGGCACTCGAGGAGAAGGCGGCGGCCCAGGAGGCCCTCAAGCCCGCCCCCGCCGACCCCGCCAAGGAAGAGGCCGCCAACGCCGTGATGAAGGAGGCGACCGAGGCCATCAAGGTCAACGACTTCACCACTGCCAAGGCCAAGCTCTCCGCGCTGAAGGCCGAGTACCCCAGCACGAAGGCTGGCAAGGCCGCCGACCGGATGTTCCGCGAAGTCGGCCTCGTGGGCGAGCCCGCCGCGCCGATCGAAGTCGAGAAGTGGCTCCAGGGCTCCGCCACCTACGCCGACGCTCCGGTCACCCTCCTGGTGTTCTGGGAGGTCTGGTGCCCGCACTGCAAGCGTGAGATGCCCGAGCTCGCCAAGCGCGCTGCCGACCTCAAGAAGAAGGGCGTGCAGGTCGTCGGATTCACCAAGATCACCAAGTCGGCCACCGAAGAGTCGGCCAACGCCTTCCTGAAGGAGAACAACATCGCGTTCCCCGTGGGCAAGGAGAAGGACGCCACGATGTCCACCGGCTTCAACGTGTCGGGCATCCCGGCCGCCGCGCTGGTGAAGGAAGGCAAGGTCATCTGGCGCGGCCACCCCGGCCGCCTCGACGACGCGACGATCGACAAGCTCATCGCGGGCTAGTCCCCACTCGGGAGCCGGCGGGGGTGGCCATGGCGGCCCTCGCCGGCTTTCGCTCTTTTCCGGCCGACGCCCGACGCTACCGGAGGACCCGCCCGGGCGAAGGGAACCAGACCCAGCGATCGTCGAGCCACACGAGGCCGTCGTAGTCCGCACCTCGGCCGCCCGACACGGGCTCGTACGACCAGGCCACCCATGCGCGCTCGGGGCGGAGGCGCTCGGCGATGCCGGCCCAGCTCGCCGGGAAGGCCTTGGCCATCGGCGCGTCGGGGAGGAGCATTCCGGCGGTGGCCACCACGATGCGAAGGGTGACCTGGGTGGCCGGGGCACGCACCCGCGGGGTGTCGGCCTTCCACAATGCTGCGTAACGGGCCTCGATCGCGGCCAGTTCCTCAGCGGTTCCCACGAAGGCGAGCGCCGCATCCCCCGGGCGAGGGGCGGCTGCGGCCACCGCCTCGGCGGCACGCGCGGGGTCCACCATGGCCTCCAGGAGCGGCCGTACCGCCGCGCCGATGGCGGTCAGCGAGCGGTCGAGGCGCTCCGCGGAGACCGCCAGCGGAGGCTCGCCCGCCGCGCCCGGAAGGTGGGGCGCGGTGGCGTCGAGCAGGCCCATCATCTCGTACCCGTCGAGGCCCTCCACCAGGCGGAAGCCCATCACGCGCTCCTCGGCGTCGAGGCGTACGACGAGCAGCGCCCCGCGGAATCGGGGGTCGCGCGTTTCGAGCTCGATGAAGCGCACCCGTTCGCCGCCCTCGCGGAGCTCGAGGATGGCGCGGGAGCGGCCCTCGCCGAGCCCATCGCCGAGGAGCTGGTAGAGCGGGTCTCCCGCCACGCCGCAGGCGCGCAGGCGGGCCTTCTGCACCTCCAGCAGCGTGAAGCCGTGCTCGACAATCGCAGCCAGCGCGCCCGCGCCCGCGATCGGCTCGATCGCCACCACCTCACGGGCCTCGCTCACGGTGAGCCACGCGAGCGTGTGGGCCGGGTGTCGCGCGAGGAAGCGGCCATCCTCGGCGCGGGTGACGACCTCGAGCTCGTCGGGAATCTCGTCGAGCGAGACGGGGAGGGGCTGCGACAACCACTCCGCCAGCGGGGGCGGCGGCGCGAACCCATGACCCGGCACCGGCACCCGGGCGACGGGGCGCGCCTCCGGGAGGGAGGGCAGCGCGGCAACCCACCCGCTGCGGCGCTCGTTCGCGCGGAGGAGCGCCGCGGCGAGCTGCTCGTCGGCCCCCCAGCGCAAGGCCTCGCCGAAGGCGTAGCCGGCGAGGAGCAGGTCGCCGATGCAGCGACGCGCCTCCCCCCGCACGAACCCCAGCGGGCTCTGCGGAACGGCCCCGAGGAGCTCCGCGCCCACCTGGGCGAAGCCATCGCGGTCGACCAGCCGGGACAGCTCGGCGCTCGCCATCTCCACGAAAACGAGCTGCCGGGCTTCGTCGCGCCACATGCAGTCCCATACGTGCGCCTTGGGGCGGGGCGACCGCTTCGCGATGATGGCGTGGCCCGTGAGCTGGCAGTAGACGGCGGCCTCGGCCTCGGAGCGAACAACGATCACGGCCCGCCCCGTAACGACCCGAGGGCGCGCCGCCACCGCTCGGCCTCGGCCTCCGCCTCGGCCTTCGACCGGTACCGCGCCTCGATGCCCGCCAGCGCCGGTACACTGGCATCGAGCTTCACGACGTAGTTGGGCGCGCCGCGGAAGATCTCCTCGGCTACCGCCACCCCGCGCACCTCGGACACCGGCACCGAGGACCGGCGCACCCAGATCCACCCCTTTCGCGCGGTGACCACGCCGTCGCGCACGTACCCCTGGCCATCGGCCTCGCGCAGACCGCAGAGCGCCAGCCAGAAGAGCCCACACATCACCGTGGTGAGCGTGAGCGGGCCGCCCCGGATCAGGCTGAAGGCGCCACCCGCCGCCACCGGAACTACCACGAGGAACGGAACGGAGAAAAGAATGTCTCCGACGCCCGGACTCATCGCGGGCGTAAGGATCACACCCTTGGACTCCACCCCCCAGAGCCACATCGCCTGAAACGCCAGCGCCACCGCCCATATGGCGAGGGTGGCCGCGCCTAGCGCCATCCCGACGGCCGTGGCCCCATCCAGCGTGCGGCTGGGGCGCCCGATCGGCACGAGCACGCCGATGGCGACGATCACCAGGACGAGGAACGCGCAAAGCAGCGGGGCCGGGGCCGGACCGAAGCGGGAGAACACCCCCCAAGCTATACCGAGACCATGGATCCAGCCTCCGCCCACGCCGCGGTGATCGCGAGCCCGCGCGAAGATGCCCCCCGCGAACGGTTCGCCGACCTCGTCGCGGCCTCGGAGCCGGCCACGGCGGCCTTCGTCCGCGCCCAGCTCGCCGTGGCGGTGAAGCGCAGGAAGGCCGGCCGGCGCGACCGTGCGGTGGAGGCGGAGGCCCGGCGCTGCCTCGCTCCCCCGGAGGCCCAGGATGCCCGCGGTGCCCAGGCGGTGCGGCGGCTCCTCGGGTCCACGGTGCCCGCGGGGGCTCCGGCCGTAGGGTACGGCCGCGGCTTCGCAGAGCGCGCGGTGGTCGATGCGGCCTGGTTCGCGGGGCACGGCCCCGATCTGATGGCGCTGGCACCGATCCTCGACGTGACGCTGCACAACAGCGCTTGCGATGCCGAGGAGCTGTTCGACTCGCCCGCGTGGGCGCACGTGCGCAGCCTCCGGTTCACCGGGCCGCGCCCCACCCTGCAGCTGGTCACGGCGCTCGCCAACTCGCCCTACCTCGGGCGCCTGGCGATGCTCGACCTCTCCTTCGCCGGCCTGCCCACCGACGCCATCCACACGATCGCCGGGTCTCGCGCGCTCACGGGGCTTCGGTACCTCGTTGCGCCGGGCAACACGTTTCCCGATGTGAACCGCACCGTCGATGAGGACGAAGGCGGGCCGTATGGCGAACGAGAGAGCCGGTTTGCCCAGGAGCTCGCGGGACGCCACGGATCGAAGGCGTGGTTCAACAGCGTCCCTTCCGAGCTCGAGCCCGACCCCGAGAGCTTTCCGTAGGGCCGCCCGGCCACTGCCGGGAAAAAGCGCGCGGCGCCTCGCACGATCGTGAGGACACCGGGCTACGATCGGGCGCACTGCCCCTGGTGTGTCCATGGCGATCTCCCTTCAGCGGCGCAAGCAGAACTCCAAGGGGTTCGAGCTCGTCTTTCATGAAGAGCGGCTCCGGAATGTCGAGCGCGCCCAGCGGGAAGAATCGGTCCAGCTCACAGTGGCGCACGCCCACGAGCGGTTCGGCAACGCCCGCCTGGCCGGCGCCCTCGGGGTGGACAGCCCGGCCACCAACCCCTTCCAGGGCGGCGCCCTGCCCGGCCTCGATGTCGACGCGACGCCAGTCGCCGGCAACTCCGAGTTCCTCCACGACCAGCTGAGCCTCGCCCTCGTGGGCTTCGACACCGGTCTCCTCGGCCCCGACGCCAGCAACAGCGCGGTGCAGGAAGCGCTCGCCGAGTCCTCGGCCGAGTCGGCGATGCGGTCGCAGCTGAGCCGCGATGGCGAAGCCACCGACTACGACGCCTCGCACCCGGCCGTGCGCGGAATGCACAGCCGCGGCGGCTCTCCCCTCCCCGCCGCGGTGGCCTCGCGGCTTGGCGCGGCCTTCGGTCACGACTTCTCACATGTGCGCATCCACACCGATGCCGCCGCCGCCGCCGCCTCCGAGGCGCTCAACGCGCGCGCGTTCGCCGTTGGCGCAGAGATCTGGTTCGGGCGGGGCGCCTACAACCCCGACACCTCCGAAGGCACGGCCATCCTCGCGCACGAGCTCACCCACGTGGTGCAGGCCGACGAGGGTCGCCTCCCCCAGGCCAGCGGCGAAGGGCTCAACGTCAGCTCCCCCACCGACAGCGCCGAGCGCGAGGCCTACGCGAACGAACGTTCGATCCCCGCCATGATGGACGGCGCGGCCCCCGAGCTCTCCCCGATGACCGCCGAGGCCGAGTCCTCCGGCGTGAACACCCAGCCCGCGGCGGAGCACCACGACGCCCCGGTGGTGGATGGTCAGGGCCTCGACGGCGCGGTGATGCGCACCCTGGACTGGAAGCGCCGGCGCCAGCGCCCGGGTGTGCTCGACGTGGGCATGGACCCCCCGGGCAAGGCCGTGGGTTCTTTGCTGTCGGGAGAAGGTCTCAAGTTCGATGCGAAGTTCGGCAACGAGAGCGCAGGGGGTGCAATCCACGGGAATATCGGCGGGAAGGACGGAAACAAGCTCACGGCCACGGGCCAGTTCAGCGATGGCAAGAACAGCCTCGGCGTGCAGGGAGAGGTGAGCGAGCAGGGGGTGGACCTCTCGGCCAACGCGAACCTCGATGTGGGCGGCGTGAAGGTGAACGCGGTGGCGGGTCCCGATGGCGTGACCGGCAGCGCGAATTTCGAATCGGGCCCCGTGAAGGCCAACCTCGACGTCGGGAAGGATGGTGTCACCGGAGCGGCGGCGCTGAATGCCGGCCCGCTGAAGGCCAACGCCACGCTCGGCAAGGATGGCGTCACCGGCGCGGCGGCGCTGAATGCCGGCCCGCTCAAGGCCAACGCGAACCTCGGCCCGGATGGCGTGATCGGCGCGGCGGCGCTCAGTGCCGGCCCACTGAAGGCCGACGCGAAGCTCGACAAGGACGGCCTCAAGGTCGACGCGAAGGTCGACGGGAAGGAGGTCAAGGACGGCAAGGACGGCAAGGAAGAAGAGGGCAAGAAGGACGGCGAAGGCGGGAAGGAAGGCGAAGGCACCGGCGAGGGCGGCCCCAACGGCAAGGGTGGCGACACCGAGGGCGCCAAGGGCCCCCCCGGCGCGCCGGGCGTGAAGGGTGCAGACGGCGCCGCGGGTGGCGGCGGCGGCGGCGGCGGTGGCGG
>CAISIK010000113.1 GCA_903885375.1 uncultured Pseudomonadota bacterium | reverse complement strand
GCGGGAAGGCCGCTGCGACGAGCTCAGCCCGCTCGCCTGAGCGGACGAGAAGGCACCGGCGGGAAAGCGAGAAGAGCGGCACTGCACACAGCTACGCGATCGGCGGCGACCTCGGCAGGATGGTGTTTGGTGAGTGGATACCCTACGACGCGGCGGCCCCGCACCGGAAGGACGTGTGCGCGCGGGTGGACCCGGCTCTGTACCGGCGGTTGCAGGTGATGAAGGAGCGCCTCGGGCTGCGGACGACGGCGGGGGCGTGGGAGTACGTGCTGCGGGCGGGGATGGCGGTGGCGGAGTGGGGCGAGGGGATTGGACGGTAGATAGGGATGAATGCTTGTTTTGTTGCCTGCTGGCAAGCTTCCAGCGGGTGCTGCTGGACGAACAGCGCGAACCGGGCCTCGGACCAGCGGCTCGTGAACTGGGGGGCAGGGGGTGCGCGCGAGACGATGCCGCGAGTTCTTCGGGTGTAGATCGGTAGTTGCAGGCCGACCGGAAGGGCATTGGTCCGAACCCGCCCGAGGAGTTCGAAAAATGTCGTGATGCGGCAACCCTCGTGCGAGCCTGATGTGGTAAGGTCGTGCTGCAACCTCAACGTTGGAGCGCCCCATGGCCTTGATCGCTCTCCTCGTCTCCGTCATGTCCGCCTCCGCGGCTTGTCCAGCCACCTACACCTACTGCGACGGCGGGGCTGGGGGCGGCGTCCCGATCTGCACGCAGGACGTTTCCGGGAACATCACCTGCTCTCTCGCTGCCAACGGCGTCTCGGTCGATCCCAACATCAGCGCGTTCAGCCCCGGGGGCGCCGGGAACTTCCGCGCGTATGGTACGGACGCCGACAACAACAAGTTCTGCTGCGAGTACACCTACAGCACGTCGAGCTGTCAGGTTGCGGTGACCGTCAACGGGACGACCCGCGTTGACGACATCGCCTTCAACGATGCCGGCGTCAACTTGCTCTGCACGTCCGCCTTCGTGTACGGGGATGCGGGCAACGACATTATCAACGGCTCGCATACCACCAACAACGTCGACCACCTGTACGGAGAGAGCGGAAACGACTCGATCAACGGCTGGGATGGGGATGACTACATCGAGGGCGGCGATAACGCCGATACGTGCAACGGAGGGGATGGGGCCGACGACATCTATGGTGGGGCCGGCACCGATACGATCGACGCGGGACTCGGCGACGACTACGTCGACGGTGGTTCGGAGGTCGAGGCGATCAAGGGCGGCGCGGGTGCCGACACCCTCCTCGGTGGGAGCGCCGGCGATGACATCTGCGGCGAGCAGGGGAACGATCTCCTCTACGGCGAAACCGAGGACGACTACCTCGTCGGCGGGCCCGGCACCGACTCGGCATACGGAGGTTCGAGCGGAGTCAACGACTACTGCGACGCGGAAACGACGGACGCATCCTGCGACTACGTTGCTGGTGCCTGTCCCTTCTAGTCTCCCGCTGCTGCTCGTCTGCGTGTCCGGCGCGTGCGCGCTCGACAACCAGCTGGCCGCGAAGCCAGCTGGATCCTTGGACCCTGCAGCGGCAGACAGCGGTCATGGCGACGACGGAGCGGACACGTCCGCGGCTGAGGTGTGCAACGGCGCGGACGACGATGGAGACGGCGCCGTGGACGAGGGCTTCGCCGACGCGGACGGCGACGGAGTCGCCGACTGCGTCGAGGATTCCGGCTGCCCCGATCTGGCCGTCCCAGCCGCCGCCGCCTGCGACGTCGACCCAGCCTGCGCGGCGACCCCGATCAGCCACACGCCAGTGGTTAATCCATGGGAAGTGGAGACGGCATGGACCCTGACTTCGATCGAGGACGATCCCACGGCAGTGGACGGGCCAACCATGCCCGCGCTCGCACCGCTGCTCGACCGAAATGGGGACGGGGCCTATTCGATAGCGGATGGGCTCGACATCGTGGTCAGCGCGTCGGGGCTGCGCCGAAACTACGTCACGGCGCTGGCGGCCGACGGGGAGGTGCTGTGGACCTACTCGGGCGGCGCGGAGATTTTCTCGTCGGTGGCGGTCGCGGACGTGACAGGGGATGCCACGCCTGAGGTTCTTTTTCTCAACAGTGACGGGTTTCCGGCCGCCCTCGATGCGACGGGCCGGCTGCTCTGGACCGCCTCGGCCGCGCCTCGGTTCCATACACAGGGCGAGGTCGGTACCGTGGTGGACCTGGACGGGGACGGCGCCGCGGAGGTGCTCTTCGACAATGTGCTAGTGCGCGGAGCTGACGGTTCGTTGGTCGCCCGCTTCGCATTCCCCGACGAGTGCCAGCCGCGCCTCGCCACGGTGGCGGATGCCGACATGGATGGCGAGCAGGAAGTCTACGCCTGCGGTGCACGCTGGAGTGCAGCCGGAGTGAAACAATGGGACATCGGAGGATTCGCCGCCTGGGTCGCCGTTATCCAAACGGACCTGGACGCGGAAGGGGAACTGCTGTTCGTCGGGTCGGACGGGCAGGTGGTCGAGAACGACGGCACCATGATCAACGTCTTTCCACTCGCGGACCACCCCGGCCCACCGTGCGTCGGCGACTTCGACGGCGACACAGAGCCGGAGCTCATCGTGCCCGTTCATACCGAGCTGCTGGCCTTCGAACTCGACGGATCTGCGATGTGGACCAGCTCGATGGAGGAACAGACAGCGGGGATGGCGGCCTGCTCGGGGGCCGATCTCGATGGCGACGGCGCGCTCGAGGTGCTGCTAGCTGACGAGGAACGGTTCGTCATCCACGACGGGAGGACTGGCGACGAACTATTCAGCTACACTCCCCATCGTTCCACGACCGCGTTCGAGTATCCCACCGTGGGCGACCTTGACGGCGACGGTACGTCCGAGGTTGTTATGACCCACCAGTACTCGCCTGACGGCGTGCTCACCGTGCTTCGTCACGCGGGCGCCGGTTGGGCTCCGACGGCAACGGCGTGGTCCACGCACGACCTCGGACAGGCGGAGCTTGATGGGGCCCTCCATGTCGCGACGCCGGAGACTCCGCGATGGCTGAACGGTGCTGCGCTCCGCACGGTTCCGACGCCGACAACACCGGGAATCGCCGATCTGACGGTCGATGTCGCAGAAGTATGTTGCGATGACGACGCGGCTCATTTCGTTCTGGTGGTCACGAACCAAGGCGGAAGCTGGGCGCCGGCAGAGGCCGTGCTCACCATGTCCTCCCTGGAAGGCGTTGAGCTCGCTCGCTCGACACTCCCGGCGATCCCTTCGGGGGTGGCACTCGCGGGAATCGAGGTTGAAGCCCCCGCGTTCGCGGTTTCCGCGGGGGTCCGCGTGGAGGTCTTCCCGTCGTCTGGGGCCGACGAGTGCGATGAATCGGACAACGCGGTTCTGTACCTCGACGTCAACTGCCCGTAGCGCGGGTTGGCGCGTCGATGCGGCTGCGCCGGCTGCGGACATGGCGAATTCCCGGGGCCCGCTGTCGGGCGGGCGGACGGAGGGGCACTCACCCACCGTCACGGCCGTCCTCGACCCTCAGCCTGAAACCTCGCGTTCTGCTCACCACCGGGATCGTCTCCGTTACGCAGTAGAAGACTCTCCCAGCAGAGACTCCGCCTCTCGTAGGTCTGCCACAAGCTCACCCACAGCAAGTTCGACGCGCCGGCGACTCGGCATCGCCAAGGCCGATCCCAACGGCGCCCGGGTTCCAGCGCGGAGCCGCGTGATGCCGGTCCGCTTGACCCCATCGATATTCCGATGTACACATCGACATACCGATATGAAGCGCCGCCCGCTCGCCTCCGACATGGACAAGGCTCGCCTCCGCGTCGTTGCGAAGGTGCGCTCGCTGCGGACCGAGCGCCGGTGGACCCAGGCGGAGCTCGCCGGGAAGCTCGGGCTCTCCCAAGCAAGGCTGAGCGAGATCGAACGGGGCGGGGGCTCGTTCACCGCCGAGCAGTTCCTGGAGGTGCTTCGCCTGTTCAACGTGAACGTGGACGCCTTCACGGCACCGCAGCGGGTGGAGGACGAGCTGCAGAACGCGCTTGCCCGCCTTGGCGCGCTCCACCTTCGCGAGGTTTCGAGCGCGCTCCCAAGCGCCCGGGTCGGGGGGGTCCGCGCCGCTGTCCGGGAGACGCTGTTGGCCCCCGCCGACGCGCGCCTGCTCCTCGCGCTCGCGCCCGTGCTGCTGGCGAACCTTGACGCCCTGAACCTCGATGTCCTGCACGATGAGCTCGACTCCCTCGGATTCCCGGCGCGCGTGCCCTAGCTCGTCGAGAACGTCCAAGCGGCGCTTTTACTCGGACGCGCTCCCCCAGGACGACCAGCAGCAGCCCGGTGGCATCGCTCGATGGCCGTCCTGAGCGATTTCGTGTCTCGCCACCCCGCGCCGTCCAGCGAAGCGCCGCCCCGCGTCGACCACATTGACGCCGGTCTCCGCAGTGGACGTGCGCTCGCGCAGGTGCAGGCTACCGCGTCCGACATCTCTCGAAAATGGGGCGTAGTCAGCGACCTTCAGCCGGCTGACTTCGCCGACGCCGTGCGAGCCGCCCATGTCGCAGGTTGACGACTTCTTCCGAGACCTTGACCGCTCGTGGCCGATCCCGGCCGGAGCCCCCATCACCCTCCGCCTTCTGGGCTCGACCGCGCTTATTCTACAGACGAGCTTCCAGAGGGGACGGAAATCCACCGACGGAATAGGATGTACCTGGAGTTTCTCGTCGCCGCCTTTCCCTTTCTCCCGTTCGATCCCCTATGGCACCCCGTGGTGCCCTCCGGCCCGAACTATCAGCACTTCCGCCTCGAAGTGTTGGACGTAGTCGACGTCGTGATTGCGAAGTTGGCCCGCTTCCACAAAACCGATCGCGACGACATCGCGGCGATGGCCGAGCTTGAGTTGATCGAACCGCAACCGTTCGCCGAACGCTTTCGGTCCGCTGTGCAGCGGTGGTGGCATGATTCGAGGGCCGAGGACCTGCCGCAGATCGTCCGGAACTTTCACCAGGTGCAATCCGACGAGCTGTTCGTGTGGCCATCCCGAGTCGAGTTGCCCCCCTGGGTGAAGGACGACTGAGCGCCGATCGTCATGCCGAGCGCAGCCTCGCGGTGGGGCCCCCGCGACTCACCCGCCGTCGCCATCGGCGTCGAGCTTCCCCTTGATCCCTCGCTTTCTACGCTGCTCCGGGATCTTCTCAATTACGCAAAACGAAACTCCCCCACTTGTTCCACACACCTATCTCGCCCGGTGGCGGTGTCGGAAGGACATAGGTTGTACAGAGACTATCCAAGACTGCCCTTGCAGCACCTGGGTCCGAGGTGCGAAGCGCCGCCGCTTCCGTAACAACCCACTCGCCCGGTCACGTGGAAGACGTGCCTCTCCGCAAGGCTCGCCAAGCGGCCGCCCCACTCCCGAGCTCTCGTGCGCCGGCCTCGACGCGCGGCGGCGGTTCGGCAGCTCGGAGGCAGACGTAGCGCCCAGACCTTGACGATATCTGAAACAGATATATGATTCATCATGCGCACGATCTCCCTCCACGTCTCGGACTCGGACTACGAGGCGTACAAGACGCTCGCCGCCCGAACCTCGCGCCCCGTTGCGCAGCTCATCCGCGAGGCCATGTCGCGTTGGCTCAGCGAGCACCCGCTCGAAGCCCCGTCGCTCCGCGACGTGCAGCCGGTCGACCTCGGGCCGATGCTGCAGCCGTTCGACCGCGCAGAGCTGGCCGACGAGATGTACGAGCGGTGAGCCTTGCCCTCGATACCAACGTCCTGATTCCCTGGCTCGTCGCGTCGGCGCCGGGCCACGTTGCAGCCGCCACCCTCGTCGCTGGCGAGATTCGTCGCCCGGGTGGGCAAATCGTGCTGGTGCAGCAGGTGTGTTGGGAATTTCTCCACGTCGTGACCGATGCGAAGCGTTTCACATCGCCGTTGACGATGGACACGGCTCGGAACCTGCTACTGCCCGTGTGGCACGCTGCTGAGACGAGCCGGGTGGCCCCGACACCCGAGGTCGTACCCCGCGTCCTCGAGTTGATGACGAAGCACCAGCTTGGGCGGAAGCGGATCCTCGACACGGCCTTGGCCGCAACGCTGGAGCGAGCCGGCGTGCGGCGCTTGGCAACCCTCAATGGCGCTGACTTCCGGTGCTTCCCATTCATCGAGGTGGTGGAGCCCGCTTGACGGGGATCGCCTCCGTTACGCAGTAGGAAACTCTCGGAGGAGTTCCCGACGCCGTCCCCGCGCGAACGCCGAGCGCTGCCGCCGGCGGCTTCACCTGACCCGCACCGCCCGCGCGCTACGCCCCGCCGAACGACGCGCCGCTCGGCTGCCGTGCGGGACCCGGGCCGAACTGCGGAGGCGGTCCTCGGCGTGGACGAGCGGCAGCGGTCCACGAGCTCTCCGCCGGTCCGGTCGGTCAGCGGATTCCCGCCGCCTCCGGATCGAGCCGCAGCACGAAGGTCTGCGTCTGGTAGTCCGCGTCGAAGCCGCGCCCGACGATCACCTGCAGGTCATCGCTCACCGCCACCACGCGGGTGAGGAGCCAGCCGTCCTCGATCGCGATCCCGGCGGCTTCGACGAGGGGCTGCAGCGAGCGCATGCCGTGCTCCGCGTCCCAGACGAACGCGATGGGGGTCGTGAAGAACTCGCTGCCCACGCCGCCGAGCACCACGGCGCCCTCGTCCGACATGGCCAGGGGGTACACGGGGTCACCCGCCAGGGTCCCGCCCGTCCGGTCGATCGACAGGACCTCACCGGGCGACTCGCTGTTGTCGGGGTCCAGGAGCTGGCCGCTCCCGTCGGCAGACCACCTCGCCGGCGATCGGTCGAGCGTGGAGAGGGCCGCGAATCCGGCGCTGACGAGGCCGTCGCCGGAGACCACCGTGGCCCGGTTGGACTGCGAGGTGCTGCTGCCCTCCGAGCCCTCGCCGAGCACGTCGAGGGGCACCACGCCCTCCGCGGCGGTCCAACGGAACGCGGCCGGCCTGCAGCCATCCCACATCAGGCCGACGACCACGCCGCCGTCGTCGCTGATGTCGAAGGCTCCCCCGAGATTGGCGTCACAGCCGGCATCGAAGGACGAGGCCAGGATGGTCCAGTCTTCCGCCTCGCTCCACCGCTGGGCGTCGGTGAACTCGCCCCGGAAGGCCGGTGGCCAGGTCCCGCGTTGCGTCGCCGAGGGTAGTTGCCACGGTCTGCTCGCCGGACTCCGCATCGATGAGGACGAGGTCCCCGGCCAGCGATGTCATGTCCTGGGCCAGCGCGGTGCGCCCGTGGGGGGTGACGTCGACCGGGGCCAGGCCAGCGAGCCAGAAGATGCCGGGCGTGAACTCGAGCTCCGGCTCCAAGCCCGTGTCGGTGCCACCGCTATCGGAGGACTCGCCACCGGAATCGCCGGTGCCCCCCTTCGTCGTTGCAGGCTAACGAGCAGACCAGGAACAGCCACGGCAGGGGGCGAATCATCGGGATCCCCAGTGCTGAGTGACACCTCAGTTGTGCTGAGTGTCCACTCAGCAAGCTCCGAGCGCGAGGAAAATCTGACGATGCCCGACGAAACGAACTCCGACTCCCAGGGATCCAAGCGCGCATCCAGCCGCCGCGCGGGCTCCCTGCGCGACGCTGCCCGCGCGCGGGGAGGCCCTGCTCGCCGCCGCCCTCAAGCTCTTCTCGCAGCGGGGCTACAGGGGGGCGCGCACCGCCGACATCGCCCGCGAGGCGGGCTAGCGCGAAGCCCTGGTCTACTTCCACTTCCAGAACAAGGCCGGCCTGTTTCGGGAGGTCGGGTCGCGCATCGACGAGCAGACCCGGTGGTGGGCCCCCGACGACGGCTCTCCCGACGCGTTCGTCAGCAACATGCGGGAGGGGGAGCTGCGGTACCACCTCGACGCGCGCCGGCGGGGCCCTCGACGCCCTGGAGGAACAGCTGGCGCGGTTCGAGCCCGGCGAGCGGCAGGACCGCCGCGCCCTGGCCCTGCTGCTGCTCTCCGTGTCCTACGGCACGCGGGTGCTGCGCCGCTACGACCCCGACGCCGTCTCGCCCGAAGAGGCGTCCGACCTGATGCGCTTCGCCGCCGAGGCGGTGCTGGGCGCGATGGGCAGACCCGCCCGACCAAAAGCGGGTTGAGGCGCTGGAGTGGACGGGTGGCAATGCCCGCAAGGCGGGGCCGGATGCGCCGGCGGACGGGGTGGAGTCCGCACCCGCGGCCTGGACTATCGCGCGGAGCCTGCTGCATTCGGTTCCAGACCGTGAACGTGAGCCTCCCCTGTGCGGCGCATGCCTCCTGTCCCCGGAACCACCTCCGCCCCGCCGACGCGGGCCTCGTCCCGCTTGCCGGGGGAGCGCTCGGCCACGGCGCCGCAAACCGCACCTGCCCCCGGGCCCCCCGCGGACGGTCGCGGCGGTTTGCCCAAACGCCCCTCCCCTCGCACCGGGCGCGCGCACGCCGCCGGCGCGATCCGACCGCGTAAATACCAGACCGTGGCGGCTGGCGCGCCGCTGGGACGCTGGAGAAAGGAAACACGAATGCGCCCGCCGATGTGCCGAACCGGGGCGCCGTTGGGGGGCAGGCTCCCGAGCGGCGACGGGACGGTCGACGTCCCGGACGACCACGACCGGTTCATCGACGGCATCCTGCGTCGGCGCGGTCACCGGCCTTCTGCGCTGCAGTAGACGTACTGCGCGACGACGCCCCGCTCCGCACAGTCCGCATCGACCCCCTCGATGGGCTTGCGGCGTTCGCCGTCGAAGGCAGGGTTCGCCCCTCGCCCGGCGAGCGGCCGTGGGGGCGTCCACGGGTCGGCTGCGGCCGCTCCACACCCGCGCCGCCCACCCGGCTGCCCGGTCCGCCCCAGCCGCCTGCACCCCGCTCGCGCGCTATAATGGCGCCGTGTCTCGCTGGCTCCTCCCGCTGCAGTCCGTCGCACTCGCGCTGCTCCTCGCATGGCCCGCTCCCGCCCGCTTCGGCGCCGAGGCGATCGGCACCCCCGGGGGAGACATCGCCAAGCACGTGTGGAACCTGTGGTGGGCCCGCGCCGAGATGACCGGCGGGGCATCGGGGCTCCTCACGACGTTGGTGAACTGGCCCGCGGGAATGCGGCTCTACCCCATCGAGCCCCTCCACTCCGTGATCGCGCTCCTCGTGCCCGCGTCGCCGGTGGCGCTCGCCAACGCACTCGCGCTGTTGAACCTCGTGGCCCTCGGGCTGGCGGCCGGCTGGCTCGGCGGCCTCGTCACGCAGTCTCGCGCCGGCGCGTTCACCACGGCGGCGCTGGCGCAGGGGTCGTCGTTCGCGGCGTTCACCCTCCACGCGGGTGTGGGGGAGCTCCGCGAGGTGTGGTGGATTCCGCTCGGTCTCGGCTGCCTCGTGCGCGCGCAGGAGACGGTCGCTTGGCGGTGGTTCGTCGCCCTCGGGTTCGCGCTCGCTGGCGCCACGCTCGCGTGCTTCTACCACGGCCTGTTCCTGGCCACGGCGGTGGGGGTCTACACCCTCTTCACCCCCCGGAGGGACCTGGTTCGCGGCTGCGTGGCTTCCGCGCTGATCGCCTGCGTGCTCACCGTACCCGTCGTACTTACGTTCTCCTCGTCGTACGGGCCGGAAAAGGCACCACAGGGCTTCGTCCAATGGTTGACCGCGCCCGTCTATCCGGACGCGCCGGGCGTGGCGCTCGACCTCACGGAGCTCCTGCGCCCGCGCGACGGCGAGCGCGGAGGGGAGCGCCTCGCCTACGCCTACACCGGCGGTCGCTACATCGGGCTCGTCGCGCTGGGTCTGGCCGTGGCCGGGGTCTTCGCCGCGCCGCGCCGGGCGCGGGCCTGGGCTGGCGTGGCGGCCACGGGCGTGGTGCTCGCGATGGGCGCTGGGGTGTGGTGGAACGGCGCTCCAGTGGCGCTCCCCTTCTCGCTCCCGATGGCCTGGCTGAACCGCGTGCTGTCGGGGGTGGCCGAGCCGATCAACTTCCCTGCCCGGTTCTTGTCGATCACCGGGGTTGCGATGCCCGTGCTGGCCGGACTCGCCGTCGCCCGGTGGCCACGCGCGGCCTGGCTCGTCCCGATCGCGCTCGTGGATGTCGCGCGGCACGACCTCGTGCCCTGGCCGCGGGACACCACGGCGCTCCCGATCGGAAAGCCGGTGGCGGCCCCACCGGGTGCGGTCGCGGACTTCACCGTGATGCTCGCCGGGCACGGCCAGTTGCCGGGCTTCGCCTCGCGGGAGGGGGCGTTGCTCCCCTCGTGGATCACGCCGGAGCTGCGCACGCGCGGGATCGGCGCGCAGATCGCGTTGGATCGGCCGTTCCAGACCGTGCCGATCGAGCGGCAGGAGATGTGGGCGCTCGATGGCCTGCTGTGGACGGCGGCGCTCCCGCTGGCCAACAGCATTGTCACCCGACAGGCCAGCACGCTCGACATTCGCGCCAGCCGGCGGCTGCTGCTCGACCGCGGATTCGGGTCGATCCTCATCTCGCACGAGTGTGGACAAACGATCGATGCCGGGGTGGTTGCCCTGCTCGACAGCGCCGTGGGGCCGCACCTGTCCGGCGGCTGCTTCGAGCTCTGGCCGATCCCCGAGACGGAGGCCCAGCCGCTGGAGGTGGCCGCCTGGCGAGAGGCGCAGGCGAGGCGGGTGGCCGCGCTCCCGCCGCCCGCTCTCCGGGCCGCCGACCGACCCGCTCGGAGCGCCCACGGGGGAGCTCCGCGCGCCGGATCGGGGTCCCCGTGAGACGTTTTTGGCCGGTGCTCGGGTGTATGGCCCTCTCCCTCATCGCGACCTTTCCCATGGTCGGAAGCCCAACGTCGCGCTTGATCGGGCACCTGGACGTGGACGCCACCAACCACGCCTGGGGCCCGTGGTGGTGGTGGAACAGCATCGGGAGGGGTGAGATCCCCTGGCACACCACGCTGCTCGGCGCGCCGGCAGGCGGGGTGCTCTGGTTCATCGATCCGTTCACCGCGGCCGTGGGTGCGCCCGTGGTGGGGCTCGTCGGGGGGGTGGGCGCGTACAACCTCGCGATCCTCGTGAGCGTGGCGCTCGCCGCCGCGGGAGGGCGGTCCCTCGCCCGGGCGTTCGGCGCTGGACCGGAGGCCGCGTGGATCACGGCGGCGGCATGCGCGTTCAGCCCCTACCTGCTCTCCGAGGTCCACAACGGCGTGTCGGAGGCCGTGGGCGTGGCCTGGGGTACCTTCGCGCTTGCCGCGGCGCGACGGGCCATCGAGGAGCCGGGTCGGCGTCGCTGGGCGATCACCGGCGTTTGGCTTGGGATCGCGGCTGCTGGCACGTGGTACTACGGCTTCTCGGCGGGAATCACCATCGGCGCGTGGGCGCTCCTGACTCGGCGTCGGCGCGAGGCGGTGCCCGGTGCGCTCTTCGCCGGCGCCATCGGGCTCGTCATCGCGGCCCCGGTGCTCGCGCTGGTGCGGGCCAGCATTCGCGACCCGGGGTCGTTGGTCGTGCGGGGAGACGTACCGGCGTCCGTCCGCGAGCTCCTGTTGACGCACAACGCCGTGGATCCGCGCGCGTTCTTCGCGCCGGGCGGCTTCCAGTCGGTGGACCTCGCCGGCCAGGGCGAGGCCTTCCTCCACAGCAGCTACGTGGGGCTCGTGGCCCTGGGACTCGCGGTGGTGGGAATGCGGGGGCGCAGCGCCGACCCAACCTCCTCGGCCGAGGGCGAATCCCCGGCGCTCGCGCTCCTCGGCGTCGTTCCCGCCGCGCTGTTCTCGCTCGGCGCGTACCTGTGGTGGGGGAGCGACTGGGTGCACGTCGGGACGACGCGCCTCGCGCTCCCCTTCGGCTGGCTCGTTCGGGTGCTCCCCGACGCCGGCTCCACGCATGCCCAGCGGCTCGTGTGGCCCCTGCTCGCGACCGTGGCGGCCTTGGCTGCGGTCGGGGCCCAGCGTGTCGCGAAGGGGCGCGCGCAGCTCTTCGGGGTCGGCGCCCTCATCGCGGTCGACCTGCTCCTGTCCGCGCCGTGGCCCATCGCCCGCCTCCCCGAGCTCGACCTTCGTAGCCACGCGAAGCTCCGGCAACTGGCGCTCACGGAACGGGCGGCGGGGACCGCCGGCGCACACGGCGTGCTGGACCTTCCCGCCGAGGTCGGCGCTACGATGGCCACCTCTGTGTACCTGCTCTACCAGACGGCGAGCGGTCTCCCGATCCCCTACCGGCCCGACGCGCGCGGCGGGACGTCATCCATGTCCAGCTGGTCGGCCTTCAACGTGCTGTTCTGGCCGAGCGCGGCGCGCCCGGACCAGGCCGCGGTCCTCGAGCGGGAGCTCGCCCGGGTCGCCCAGGTGGACATCGCATCGATCGAGACGACGGGCGGCATCCGGTGGATCGTGCTGCACCGCGAGCTCGAGCGCGGGCGCGGCGACGTGGCGGTGCTCGAGGCGCAGCTGCGCGCGTGGTACGGCACGCCGGGGGAGCTGGGCACGCACCTGACGTGGGACGTGCGGCACCGCCGGGCGAATGAAGGCGACGTCCTCGTTCGGCCCGTCGCACCCGGCGGCTGATTTCCGGGCGCTCGTCCGGCCGCCGCGACGTGCCCCGAGGCCGGGGTGATCGATCCGGGCCGCTGCCGCCAAGCAGGGGAGCACCTCGGAGCGCGGAAGCTCACCCTCCCGCTGCTTCGGCCGGGAGTGCTTGCCGTGCTGCGGTCGGGGTGCGGCCGCCCGTGTGCGCTCGCGGTGGCAGTGGCGGCAATCCCACGACATTCCTGTCCCGCCGAGCGGGGGAGGCCGATGAAAATGGCAGGTTGAACGAAAATGGCACGGCCATTGCACATGGGGGGGCACACCCTGGAGCCCCCGATGCGCACCTCCCCGATCTTTCTCCTCCCCCTCGCTGCTTGCGGCGTCGACTCCGCGACCGCCAACGGCGAGCTCGGACGGATGGAGTTCACCCTCGTGAGCGACTACTACCTGAGCGAGCACGACCTCGGCGAATCCAACCTCGTGACCGGGCACGAGCAGGTCTTCTCGGTGGGCCTGACCGGCGCCGGCGAGGAGGACGCCAAGGGAGCCGCGGACGAGGTGGAGTACGTGGTGGTGCCCGACGACGGCGTGACGCTGTCGCAGTCCGGACCTGACGATGACTCCGGCGAGGACGACCCCGACGCCGATCTCCCCCCGGGCTTCAGTCTGGAGGTGACCGAACCGGGCGACTACCAGATCGAGGCGCGGCTCGACGGCGAGACCTTCGACCGCATCACGCTCTCCTTCGACACCCCGCAGAGCCTGGAGCTGTCGCTGTACGCCCGCGAGCCCTGGGCAGAGGAGTTCGCGAAGCTCGACGGCGAAGGCCCCTTCACCGTGGAGGAAGGCGCGCAGTTGGCGTGGCTGCCCATCCCGCTCGGCGGCGACGGTGAGCGCCTGCTCGGCGACATCGAGTCCTCGATGTCCGCCGACCCCGCCGAGGCGGTCGTGCCCGCCGCCAACGTGGAGCACGTGAACGAGGACGAGGTGCAGACCTTCTTCCGCGCCGACTCGCTCTACTTCATCGAGGCCGGCGAGCTCACGGTGACGGTGAGCGACACCGTCAACCCTGCGGCGGCCGCGGTTTCGTTCACCGTGGAGTAGACAGAGCCGCGGGGCGGACGCCGCCCACGCGGTGGTAGAGGAGGGAGTAGGCGAAGTCGCCCCGGGCTGCGAGGGCGGCGAGCTCCGACTCCCAGTGGCCCCGCTCGGCCTCGGTGATGCGCCCGGCGGCGGTGGCGTCGCGCGCCATCGCCCCGAGCAGGTCCTGCAGGTAGGGGCCGTGGTCGTGGGTGATCCAGAGGTGGGCACACGGCGGGTCGAGCGCCAGCCCGGCGGCACGGAGAAGCGCCCGCAGCCCCAGCGCGAGGTGGCGCGGCGCGGGGCGACGGTCCTTGGCGAAGACCCGCGTCCGGAGCTCCGGGTCGGGAAAGTGCAGGGCGTCGGTCTGCAGGTCCTGCTCGATGAACACGAGCCGGCCGCCGGGCCGGAGGCGGGCCGCGAGGTCGACCACCAGCGCCTCCGCCGCGGACGGCTCCAGGTAGGGCACCACCACCGAGGAGAGGATGAGATCGAACTCCCCGGTCGGGACCGGCTCGTCGGGTGCGGCCCACCGCTGGAAGGCCACCCTGCCCCCCCGCGCCGCTGCCACCGCCAGCATGCCCTCGCTCTTGTCGGTGGCCAGCACCTCGGCATCGGAGGCCGCCGCCACCCGCCGGGCCAGCGCGCCGCTCCCGCAACCCACCTCCAAAACCCGCCGCACCCCCGGCAGGAGTGGGCGCACCAGCGCCTCGAACAGCGCGGCCGAAGCGGGCTCCGCAGCGCGGGCCTCCATGCGGCGGGCGGCGGCGGCGGCCTCGCCCGCCTCGTCGAGCCGCGCGTAGTCGGGGAGTCCCTCGGCGGGCGGGTGGCGGCGTGACACATGCGCCTGTATCCGGCGGCGGCCACCGCGAACGCCCCCTACCCTCCCCGCATCCGCCCCAGGCCGTCGAGGAGGAGCTCGAGGCCGAAGCCGAGGTCGTGCAGGCCGTTGTGCTCGCCACGCGCCACGAGCACGGTGAGCGCGTGCATGGCCGGGAATTGCGCTTGCGGCAGCGAAGGCAGGTAGGCGGCGGCCATGGAGGCGTAGGCCTCTTCCTGGATAGGGAAGTTCAGCTTGTGCAGGGTGAACCCGTAGATGTAGCTGTCGAGTGCGTTCCAGGCGTGGTCGGCCATGGGGAGGGAGAAGCCCCCGGCCTGGAGGCAGGCGAGGGTAGCATCCACGTAGCGGAGCATGGCGGGGCCCACGTTCATCCTCGACATCAGGAGGCCGCACGCCCAGGGGTGGCGCAGCAGCACGGCATGGGCGGAGGTCGCGCGCTTCCGCATGGCCACTTTCCAGGGCTCGGAGGCGAGCGGCACCGCGATCTCGGCCACGACCGCATCCACGATCGCGTCGAGCACGGCATCCTTGTTGGCCACGTGGTTGTAGAGCGACATGGCCTGGACCCCGAGCGCGGCGCCGAGGGAGCGCATGCTCAGCGCATCGAGCCCCTGGGCATCGGCGATCGTGATGGCCGCACGGAGAACGGCCTCACGGGAGAGCGGGGCGCGGGGGGTGGAGGGGGCAGCCACGGCGGGGTCAGGGCGTCACGACGCTCTTACCCCGGCTGCGGCCCGTGCCGAGGTAACGAAGGGCCTCGGGCACCTCGTCGAGGCGGTAGCGGCGATCGACCACCACGCGGAGGGTGCCGGCTTCCACCCGCGCGGCCACGTCGGCGAGGTCGGCCACGTTGGGCATGGCCATGAGCGGCACGAAGGGGGCGCTCGACCAGGCGTTGCTGGCCATTCCCGCGAGCAGGGTGCCGAGAGGACCCACCCAGGGGTGGTCGCCGCCGCCGGCGGCCGACACGAACCGGCCCTTTGGCGCCATCACCTGGCGGAAAGCCGAGACCGGGTGGTTGCCCACGAGGTCGAAGACCACGTCGTACCGCGCGGGGCCCGCAAGGATGTTGTCCTTGCCATGGTCGAGCACGTGCGCGGCGCCGAGGGAGCGCACGAGCTCCACGTTTCCCGCGCTGCACACGCCGGTCACTTCGGCGCCCATCGCCACGGCGAGCTGGACCGCGTAGGTCCCGACCCCGCCGGCCGCGCCGTTGATGAGCACCGTCTGGCCGGGCTGCACCCGACCCGCATCCCGCAAGCCCTGCAACGCCGTGGTGGCCGACACCGGCAGGCAGGCGGCCGCCTCGAAGGACACGCCGGGCGGCTTGTGGGCGAGGAGGGCCTCCGGCGCGCACACCACCTCGGCGAACCCGCCGGCGGCCAGCTCCCCCAGCACGGCATCGCCGACCGCAAAGCGGGTGACGCCCGGGCCCACCTCGATCACCGTGCCCGCCACGGCCATGCCCGGGATCGTCTGGTTGGGCCGGGTGAGGCCGAAGCCCGCGAGCCGGAGGAGGAGCGGCGTGCCGGTGAGGAGGTGCCAGTCCCCCCGGTGAAGGCCCACCGCCTCTACCCGCACCAGCACGGCGGCGGGGAGCACGGTGGGACGGGGGACCTCGCCGATGGTGAGGACCTCGGGCCCGCCGTAGGCGGAGCGGTGGACGGCGCGGATGGTCGAAGGAGCGGTCATGATGGGGGTCCGGGTGGGTCTGGCGGGGGCGTCCCGCTCAGCACTTACACTGTAAGCATACAGTGTAAGTTCGTCAACCCTCGACGGCCTCGATCGCCGCCGGCCGGCGCGTGCACCTGGGCCAGCGGCGCCACGCTCGCGATGAGTGGCAGCGCCGCGGGCGCACACACCTCCCCCTTCGTTCAGCTCCCGGCGACGTGCTTGCGGATCGCCCCCTCCAGCGCCTCACGCCCGACCGAACCGTCCGAGCGGGCGAGCACCCTCCCCTCGCCATCCACGGCGGTGAGTACCGACGTGTGTGCGAAACCACCCGAGGGTAGTTGGCGATATCGCACACCCAACGCGGCGGCGACCTCACGAACCCGGTCGGCGGGCGGGACCGCGAGGGTCCACGTGGCATCGAGGTGGTGCTGCGTGACGATGCCGGCGAGCGCCTCGGGGGGGTCGTTCGCCGGGTCCATCGAGATGAGCACCACCCGCAGCTGCGCGCGGTCGGCCTCCGGGAGGGACTGCGCGAGGGCCTGGATGTCCTCGATGAGGAGCGGGCAGGCCCGCGGGCAGGAGGTGTAGAACATCGAGTAGATCACGGTCTCGCCGCTGGCCACGAAGAAGGCGCGGGGCTGGCCGGCGTGGTCGACGAGGGGCACGTCGAGGACCGCCAGCGAGGCGCCGAGCGGCAGCCCCGCCGGGGCCGGCGGCTCGGCCGGAGAGGGGGCGGCCTCGGTGGCGACAGGGGCGACCGGAGGCGGCGCTTCCACCGGGGGCGACGGGACGGCACACGCGAGGAAGAACAAGGTGATCATGGTCCATCCAAGGCACAACGGAAGCCGAGGTTTCGTACGGTGGAGTCGGCCTGCAGCGAGGCACGGAGCGCGAGCCGCATGAACGCCGCGTAGTCGGCCACGGCGGTGGCGCCGACCACACCGCCGCCGCAGAAGCGGGCCTCGCCGTCGGCGCCGCGGGGGTCCACGTCGACCAGCGAGGCGTTGAAGTCTTCCACCCACTCCCACACCAGCCCGTGGAGGTCACGCACCCCCCACCGGTTGGCCATCCCGCCCACCGCAGGGAGCACGCGCGGGGTGGGCGAGCCGTACCACGCGAGCAGCCTCGCGAGGAAGTGCGGGTCCTTGCGCGCATCCCAGCTCGTTTCGGAGGCCGCGCCGGCGATCTCCCACTCCCCCTCCGTGGGCAGGCGGCCGCCCACCGAACGGCAGTACGCGCGGGCCGCGTACCAGGACACGCGCGTGACGGGCGCGTCGGGCAGGACGCTGGCTCCCGGCGCGTCGGGCGCAGCCCAGTCGTCGAGGTAACCCTCGTCGGCGTACAGGCGCGCCACCCCCCGACCCCAAGCGGGGTTCTCCTCCACGAAGGCGGCGTACTCCTCGTTGGTGACGGGCTCCACCGCGAGGAGGAAGCGCGGGACCGGGATGCGCGCCTCCTCCGGACTCGGCGGGTACAACGGCTCGTACACGCCCGGGCCCACGGGCACCCGATCCGCGGCCCATGCCGCCGCGAGCAGGAGAGCAATCAATGCGCCGCGCCGGGCGGGCGGGGGGTGGAGGCCCGAACCTTCTTCACCTGCTCCGCGGTTACGACGCCGCCCGAGTTGCCGAAGCTGTTGGTCACGTAGGTGAGGATGTTGGCCACCTCGTCGTCGTTGAGGTTGCTCATCGGCGGCATCACGGAGTTGTAGTCCTTGCCGTTCACCGTGATGGGGCCGCTGCGGCCGTTCACGACCACACCGATGGCCCGCTCCACATCACCCAGGAGGAAGTCCGAGCCGGCGAGCGGCGGGAACACCCCTTCGATGCCCTTGCCATCGGCCTGGTGGCAGGTGGAGCACGTGCCCGCGAACAGGAGGCCGCCGGCCTTGATCTGGTCGTCCTTGCTCAGCACCCCACCCGCGGCCGGCACCGGCGGCGCGGTGCTCGCGGCCTTGTCGGCGAGGTACACGTCGTCGATCTCCTTGCCCGAGTAGACCGGCTTGTCGTCGGGCCCCTCCACCTTGAGCATGCCCAGCGCGCCCTTGTTGAAGGTGCGGAAGATGGAGTGGTCCACGAGGATGTAGGTGCCGGGCACATCCACCTTGAACTCCACGATCGCCGAGCCGCCCGCGGGCACGAGCGTGGTCTGCACGTTCTCCTGGAAGTTGCTCCCGCCTTCCGTGTAGACGCGATCGAAGATCTCGCCGATCACGTGGAAGCTCGACACGAGGTTGGGGCCGCCATTGCCCACGAAGAGCCGCACGGTCTCGCCGACCTTCGCGGTGAGGGCCTTGTCGCCCACGAGCGAGCCCTCGCTGCCGTTGAAGAGGACGTAGGTGGCGTTCTCCTCGATGGCCTTCTGCATGTCGAAGGGCTGGAGACCCTTCTCGCGGTACTTGCCCACCGTGTAGAAGTCGCCCTGCATCACGTAGTACTCCCGGTCCACCTTCGGGAGTCCGCCGGGCGGCTCCACGAGGATGAGGCCGTACATGCCGTTGGCGATGTGCATGCCCACCGGGGCCGTGGCGCAGTGGTACACGTAGAGCCCCGGGTTCAGCGCCTTGAAGCTGAACTGCGAGGAGTGCCCCGGCGCCGTGAACGAGGAGGCGGCGCCACCGCCGGGCCCCGTGACCGCGTGGAGGTCGATGTTGTGGGGCATCTTGTTGTCGGGGTGGTTGTTGAGGTGGAACTCCACCGAATCCCCCTGACGCACGCGGATGAACCGCCCCGGGACATCGCCGCCGAAGGTCCACTGCACGTAGTCGACGCCATCGGAGATGGCCTTCTGCACCTCCTTCACTTCGAGGTTGATGACCAGCTTGGCCGGAGTGTCCCGCGTGATCGGCGGGGGGACGTGCGGCGCAGAGGTGATCTCGAGGTCCACCGGGTCGCCCACCGGCTCGAGCTTGGCCGCTTCGGTGGCGGTGAGCGGACCGACGGGCTTGGTCGGGGTCGGGGTGGGCGCCGGCGTGGGGGCGCAGCCGAGGAGGGCGAGCAGCGGGATCAAGCCGAGAGAGGACATCTGGACTCCGGGGGGGGTGCAGCGTGAGATAGCAAGCGGCGTGCCAGAGCCCGTCAGGGCCGGCCGCTCCCCCTCCAGGAGACGCGGCCGAAGCCCAGCAGCCACAGCGCGAACGCGCCGGCGAGGGCGGCCGCGGCCGCGGGGAGGGCCACTCCGGACACCCGGAGGACCACCGCGACCTGGGCGAACAGCAACACCAGCGCGCCCACCTTGCCGAGCACGATGGGGAGCCCACTGTGTCCGCGGACGACCCGCATGGAGACTCCGAACAACAGGGAGCCCAATCCCCCGATGGCGAGCGCGTGGGTGACGACCGACGGGGTGGCGCCGCCGAGCGTGAGCACCCAGGATGCGGCGATCCACGCCACGCCGAGATGGAGCACCGCGATCATCAGGGTGCGAGAGGCCGGCCACGGCTGCCAGCCCCAAACCTGCCGCAAGAGGAGCGCGAGGAGGATGCCCGCGCCGAGCCGGGGGTAGGCCGTGGCCCGCATCCACGAGGCCACGAGCACGGGCCCGAGGAACCATGGCAGGCGACGCCCGGCGTAGGTCGGCAGCACGCGGGAGGAGAAGAAGGGCAGCACGCGGTCGAGCACCGCGAGGGCCATCGGGAGGACGAACGCGTGCACGCCGATGGCCGTTCCGGCGCCGCCCGCGGCATGCACCACGCTCCCCACCAGGCCGCTGAGCAGCACGGGCGGCACCGCCGCCGTCGTGGCGTCCCACTTCCGACGCAACGAGGGCTGCGCGATGTCCACGCTCCACGCCACGAGGACTGCCCACGGCAGCGGGGCGAGCGATGGCTGCCCGGCGAGGAGCGCCACAGCGGCCGCCACCTGCAGGGTAAGAAGCGCGAGCAGGAAACGACGTCCCGGCGCGGGTGCGTCGTTCTGCTTGGGGTAGGCCGTGAGCAGGAAGCCCTGGATGCCCGTGCCGAGCACGCCCCACGCCATGAAGGCGCCGTGATCGCGCGGCAGGATGCCCAGCGGCACCCCGCCCAGCTGCATGGACCAGGCGACCAGCCCGCCCACGCCGAGGAGCGCGGCAGTGGGGAAATAGATTCGCCACGCTTCGAGGGGCGCCGCGGCGACGGGGGGGGCGGCGCTGGAGGTCATTCCGTTCCTTGACCCGGCCTTCGCCAGCAAGACTTGCGCCAGCGCACGCTCGACGCCCGCAATCGAGGCCGGTGGGGGCCGCCCGGTCCGGGATAGCCGCACGCTGGGGATTCACATGGCGCGCGCTTTTCCGGACGCCGATCACACGCAGCCCACTCACGACGAGGCGCCCGAGCCCTGGGACCACCCGCTGCTCGCCGGCGAGGCGCTGGCTGCCTCGCGTGCTCGGCTGGCCGAAGCCTTCGGGGAGAGCGTGGAGGTCGCGTTCGGCGCGCAGGTCATGGGGAGCGGGGAGGGCCTCGTCTTCGTTCGCTCCGGCGAGCTGCGCACCGTCCGGGTCAGCGCCGACGGCACGTGGGAGCGGGGGCGCGACCCGCGCGTGATCAACCTCTGTGGTCCAGGGTCGTTCGCCGGGCTCGCCCGTGCGGCGTCGTTTAGGAACCGGGCGGCCGGCCCACCCGCCTCCGCTACCGCGCAGGCGTACTACGCCGGCGTTCGGTGGATCGCGGGGGACACGCCGGAACCGGTCCGCGTGCGGTGCCTTCCCCTCGTGGCCCTCCCCGAGCTCCTCAAGGACCCGGGGCTCGAAGGCTGGTTCTCGGCGCTGGCGGCCGTCGCCGTGACGGATCGGAAGGCCAACCTGCGCCGTCTCCACAACAACCAGCTCCTCGCCGGGCTCGGGCTGCCCGAGTACAACGCGCTCCTGCACTGTGCGCGCCCCTGGAGGGGCACCCTCACGATCACCGCCGGGCAGCCGCTCGACACCGCCTACATGGTGGTGGAGGCCAACGTGGAGGTGCTCACTGCCGCGAGCCCAGCCCAGGTGGTGAGCCTCCAGAACGAAGGCGACCTCATCTTCGGCGCGCTCCTTGCCACGGACTCGCCCCCGGGAGCCCCGGCACCCCTCACGGCCCGCGGCGCGCCCGATGGGCGGTACCTGGCGTGGGACCGCGCCCAGATGCAGCGCATCCTTCGCCGCTCACCGGTGGCCTCGGCCCGCATCGCCGCCTACGCCGACGCCGCGAAGGTGGCGCCCCCCATCCGGCCCGTCCCACTCATCGGGGTGGTGGGCGACAGCCCCGACGACACCCGATCGGCCGTGCTCGCGGGTGGCCTCGCGATGGCGCTCGCCACGGGTGCCGCGAACCAGACGGTCTGGCTGCTCGATGCCTCCGACGGCCAGGCGATCAGCCAGGCCCTCGGCGCGCACCGCGAAGCGGCGCCCTCTGCCGAGGGCGGCGTACGGCACGCGGGGTACCGGCTGGAGGTCCTCCCCGGGATCGCGAACCTCGCTTGTCGCGTGGGCTGCCCTGCCTCGGGGCTCATGGCGATGGCGGAGCACCTGCGGGCCACGCCCGGCGTGGCCCAGGTCCTGGTGCACCTCGGACCGGCCAGGCCCCAGCAGGAAGTCCGGCTCGTGCGCAACAACCCCAACGCCACGATGGCCGTGGATGCAGACATCCGCACGCTGCTGCTCGAATCGCTGCGCCGCGTACCGCACCAGGTGGTCTGGCTGAACGGCGACGCCGATGGCTGGTGGACCCTCACCGACGAGGCGCCCGAGCGGCTCGTCCGCGTGGACGTGCTCACCCCGGCGTTCGTGGCCGCCCTGCGCAAACGCACTGCCGCGTTCAGTCATGGGGGGACCGAGCAACATCGGTTGGACGACGACCGCCCGGGTTGCCACCCCGACGCCCAGGTCCGGATTCCCGCCCGCCCTGGCGACTTCGAAGCCGCGGGCGCTGGGCTGATCCCGCTGGTTCTGGGCGCAAAGCCGGGTTCCGCGCGCGCCCCGGGCGCGGCCGCGCCGAACCCGATCGGCGAGGCCGTCTGGCGCCTCGAGCGGATGGTCTGCAAACGCTCCGTGGGCCTGGCGCTCGGCGGCGGCGGGGCGTGGGGCGCCGCGCACATCGGCGTGATCGCGGCCCTCGAGGCCGCGGGCATCCCCATCGACTACGTGGCCGGCACCTCCTTCGGCAGCGTCGTGGGCGGGGTCTACGCCGGCGGCGGCCTCGCGGCGCTCCGCACGCTTGCGCACGAGAACAACATCCTTCCCGCCCGCTCCCGGGTCGGTCGCCTGTTTTCGCGTCAGCCCCTGATCGGGCCCCTACGGCACTTGTGGGACTCCGAACGGGGCCCCCTCGCCCGCGCCATCCTCCAGGCCCAGCTGGGCGCGCAGCGCACCCTCGGCGGCGTGCTCCTCCGGCTCATTCCCAGCGCCCCGCCCCCCGAGCTGACCTCGCTGGCCGAGCTGCCGGTGCCCTTCCTGCCCGTGAGCTCGAACCTCACCGACCAGACCTGGTACGCCCCCTACTGGCTCGACTTCGCGAGCGCCGTCATGGCCTCGGGCAGCCTCGCCCCCGCCTTTCCATCCATGCATTTTCGCCACAAGGTTCTGGTAGACGGCGCGCCGCTCGCCAACGTTCCGGCCGAGGTGCTCCGGAAGGTCGGCGCGGACTTCGTGATCGCCGTAAACGTGGTGGGCGCCGAACGCCTCCACACCCACGGCCGGGAGTTGCCCGGCGCGCAAACCCGTCCCACAAACCGAGGCGTAGCGGAGCTCGCGAAACGAGGCGACGAAGGCATGGCCGTGGGGTGGCTCGCCCTGTGGAAGGCCGGCGTGGACCAGGCGCTGCTGCACGCCGACGTGCTGGTGGACCTGCACGTGACCGGCATCGGCGTGGGGGAGATGTCCCGAATGGAGGCGCTCGCGGCGTTGGCCGAGCGGGAGCTCACCCTCGCGGGCCTCGCCGGCCGCGTGGCCAAACGACGCGGCAGCACCACGCGGAAGCCCGGTGCACCGGAATGGGTGCACCTCACCCTCCACGTCCCCACCCCGACTACATATCGATCGTGACCGCTCCCGCGCCGGACTGCACGCCCGCGGTGGTGCTGGTGGAGCTGCCCGTACCCGAAACGTAGGAGCCGCCGCCGCCGGCCAGACGTCCGCCATCGCCGCCGGAGTACCCGCCGCCACCGCCGCCGCCGTAGCAGCCGTTGCCCGAGCCGCCGCCGCCGAAGCCGCCATCCGCACGACCGCAGCCGGCGTTGCCGAGGCCGCCGATCATGCCGCTCGACCACTTCTTGCCGCCCTGGCCACCCCAGGAGCCGGAGTAGGTGATCTCGCCCGCGCCATCGCCAGTGAAGCCGGCGCCGCCGGAGCCCCACGACACACCCGAGACGAAGCCACCGATGCCGAGGCCCGTGGTGCGCGCGATGCACGCCGAGGTGGCGCTCGAAGCCGACCCCGCGCCGCCGTAGGTGCCGGAGCGCCCATCGCAGCCGTTCTGGTACACGGACAGGCGCGTGCCGCCGCCACCACCCGCAATGACCAGCGCAGCGCCGGTGGAGTCCACCACGAAGCTGCCGCCGCCGCCGCCGCCGCTGTTCACGCCGCCGGTGCCCTTCTGGCCCACCACGATGTAGAGCACATCCCCCGCCGTGAGCGCGAAGGTGCCGGTGGCGTATGCCCCCTTGCCACCGGTACGGCCAGGGTCGCCGGCGAAGCCCTGGGCGCCCCACGCTTCGATCACGTAGTTGCCGGTGGTGGGCACCTCCCATTCCTGGATGCCCTGCGTGCCCGCATCGATGGTCACGTACCCATCGAGCGTGGTGCCGCTGTAGGCGCTGTCGCACTGGGCCTGCGTGGGGCCGGTGTAGCCGGTCGCGCTGCAGGTCTCGAACTCGACCGGGCCGGCCCAGCAGAGGCTGGAGCCGCCCGTGGTGTCGACCGTGCCGTCGCAGTCGTTGTCGATGGAGTCGCAGACCTCGGTGGCGGAGGGGTTCACCGCGCTGCTGGCATCGTCGCAGTCGCCGGTGGCGCCCGAGTAGCCGGCGGGCACATCGCAGGCCTTCACGGACACGGTCGAGCCGTAGGTGTCGGAGTCGCCGTCCTCGTACCAGGTGTCCAGGGTGGCGGCGGACACGCTCGGGTCGTCGTCGTCGGCGAGGCCGTCGCAATCCTCGTCGTCATCGAGCGCATCGCAGTACTCGGAGGCGCCGGGGTGCACGCCGCTGCGGGTGTCGTCGCAGTCGGTGTTGTCGGCCACGTAGCCCGCGAGCGTTTCGCACTGCGTGACGACCGCAGCCGAGTTGCCGTAGGTGTCGCCATCACTGTCGGCGTAGTAGCTGGTCATCGTGGACACGTCGGTGGACGGGTCGGCGTCGTCGGCGAGGAGGTCGCAGTCCTCGTCGGTGTTCGCGGCGTCGCAGATCTCGGTGGCGCCCGGGTTCACGTCGGCGCGGGCGTCGTTGCAGTCGGTGTCGTCGGCCACGTAGCCGGCGGGCTGGCTGCAGTCGGAGTCCACCACGGCGGCGTTGCCGTAGGTGTCGCTGTCGCCGTCGGCGTACCAGGTGAGCACGTCGTAGGCGCTGTCGGGGTCGATCACGGTGTCGCAGTCGTCGTCCACCCCGTTGCAGAACTCGGTGGCGCCCGGGTAGGTGGAGGCCACGGTGTCGTCGCAATCGGTGTTGTCGGCCACAAAACCGGCCGGCACGGTACACGCCGGGGTGGAGTTCAGCGGATCGCCGTAGGTGTCGGTGTCGGAGTCGGCGTACCAGGTGATGGCGTCGAGCGAGGTGGTGGGGTCGACCACGCCGTCGCAGTCATCATCGAGGCTGTTGCAGTACTCGGGCGCGGCCGGGTACACGGCGGCGTTCGTGTCGTCGCAGTCGGTGGAGTCCGACACGTAGCCGGCGGGGTTGCTGCAGCTGAGCATCGACACCGCGGCGTTGCCGAACGTGTCGGTGTCGGCATCCTCGTACCAGAGCACGGTGTCGATGGCGGTGTCGGGATCGATCACGCCGTCGCAGTCGTCGTCCACCCCGTTGCAGAGCTCGTGCGCGCCCGGGTTCACGGTGGCCTCGGCGTCGTCGCACTCGACACACGCCGCGTACCCATCGCCGTCGGCGTCGGCGTAGGCCACGCTGCCATCGCAGTTGTAGTCGTTGGGGTCGCTGCAGTCGGCCTCGGGGGCGCCCGGGTAGAACGCCGCGTTGGTGTCGCGGCAGTCGCCCCCGACGAGCACCGAGTCGGCCGGCGCGTTGCACTGGCTCACCATGGTGGTGTCATCGCCGAAGGTGTCGCCGTCGCCATCGTCGTAGAACACGCCGTAGGTGGAGGCATCCACGGTGGCATCGCTGTCGTCGGCGCTGCCGTTGCAGTTCTCGTCGGTGTCGAACGCGTCGCACACTTCGGGGGCGCCGGGGTTCACGTCGCCGCGCGTGTCATCGCAGTCGGTGAGGTCCTCGACGTAGCCGGGGGGCGCCGCGCAGGCGGACGAGATGGCGTTGGGATCGCCGTAGGCGTCGCCATCGGTGTCGGCGTAGAAGGGGAGCACGTCGAACGAGCTGGTGGGGTCGGCCTCGCCATCGCAGTCGTCGTCGATCCCGTTGCAGATCTCGGTGCCGGAGGGCGAGACGTCGGGGTTCAGGTCGTCGCAGTCCTCGCAGAGCGCCCAGCCGTCGGCATCATCGTCGGCCCAGTCGGTGACACCGTCGCAGTTGTAGTCGACGTCCTCGGTGCAGGGCTCATCGGCGTTGGGGTGGAAGTCGCCGTTGGTGTCATCGCAGTCGCCCGCCACGAGGGTCATGCCGACCGGGGGCTCGCAGAAGCCCTGCGCGCTCGCATCGTCGCCGAAGCCGTCCTGATCGGCATCCACGTAGTAGACGGTGGAGACCCCCTCATCCACGGCGCCGTCGCAGTTGTTGTCGCGCCCGTCGCACACCTCGATGCCCTCCGGGCTCACGGTGGCGTCGGCGTCGTCGCAATCCCCGTCGGAAACCGCGTAGCCATCGCCGTCGGCGTCGATCACCTGATCGCCGGTGTCGTCGAGGTTGTTCGAAGCCGAGGTGTCTTCCTTGACGTTCGTCGACTCCCCCGTACACGCCAGCGTGAGGAGGAACGACAGGCCGAGCAATTGACGGTTCATGAACAATCCGGGCGCGGGGAGAGCGTACCATGGAACGGTCGGGTTTTGGGCGCCGCTTCGCACCCATCCCGGCCCCTGCCCCAGCGCGCCCCTCCCTTCCCACCGGCTCGCCCGTTGTTCCTCCTTGTCCTTGCCGCGTGTAGTCCCGAGTCCGTCGTCACCGGGGGCCCATCCGCCGACGATCCTCTGATCATCGAGATTTCCCAGGGCAACGACACGCCGGTGCGACGCGTACGCTGGTCCACGCCGGAGCCCTCCACGGGGGCGGTGGAATTCGGGGTGGACGGCAGGGAGTTCCGGGTGGAGGACGAGGCGCTCGGCACCGACCACGACGTGATCGTGGCCGGGATCGGCGCGGGTCAGGACTGGCAACTCGAAGCCATCTCCGAGGCCGATGCCTCCCGGTGGACGAGCGGCGTGATCGCCATCCTCGCCGATGACGCCCCGGCCGATCTGCCCCTCCCCGCCCTCGCCCGCGGCGAGGCCAGCGCCGGCAAGGGGTTCACGCTCACGCCGATTCGCGCCGACACTGCGGTGCGGCTCGCGGCCTATGACGCGGCCGGTCGCGCAGCATGGTGGTCGGAGCCGTTCACGCCCCGGGGGTTTCGCGGTCGCTACACCCCCGACACCGCCGAGATGACCTGGCTCGCGTCGGTCCAAGGCTCCTCGGGCCGCGAGTTCGTCACGTCCACGCTCGACGGCGAAACGCGCACCGTGCCCGCCCCCGACGGCGCCCACCAGGACTTTGTGGTGCTCGCCGACGGGAGCTTCCTGGTGCTCGTGCTCGAGGAGCGCACCTTCGAGGGCATCGTGGTGAGCGGCGAGTCGCTGGATCGGGTGGCCGTCGACGGCTCCTCCCGGAAGGTGTGGAGCTCCTGGGACCGGTGGACGTGGGATGGCACCGGCAAGGCCGACGAGTCGGGCAGCCTGGAATGGCCGCACGCCAACGGGCTCTACGTGAACGCCGCGGAGACCAAGGCGTGGGTGTCGCTCTTCTTCCCCAACAGCGTGGTGGAGATCAACCTCGCCACCGGTCACGAGGATGCCGTTCTTGGCGGGAGCTTCGCCGACTGGACCACCGAGGGGGAAGGCTTCGCCGGCCAGCACTCCCCCTTCGTGTCCGACGACGGCCGGTCGATGTGGATCATGGACAACGGGCTCACGGGGCGCGATGACGTGGCCCAGGCCCGCGGCTACGCCCTCGATCCCGGCACGCGCACCGCGACCGAAACCCTCGTCTTCGACGATGGGGCGGCCCACACCGGCGTACTCCTCGGCGATGTCGTGCCCCTGGCCGACGGCGGCACCTTCGTGAGCTGGGGAACGGCCGGCGTGCTCCAGACGCTCGATGGCGCCGGCGTGGTGGACTGGCAGCTCGACTTCGACCTCGGCAGCTACCCGATGCTCACCGAGCACCTCGCAGACCTCGGCGCGGGCCCCCTCAACCCGCCCTGAAGCTGCCGCTCAGCCCGCGGCGAGCGCGGGGAGCAGGCGGTTCCAGGCCTGATCGACGAGCATCGCGCCGAAGACGATGAACAGGTACACGATCGAGACCCGGAAGACCTGGTAGTCCACCTTCGGATCGTCGGCCCGCATCGACCGGACCACCCACACCGAGAACCACACGCCCGCGGCGAGGGCGAGGCCGCCGTAGAGCCAGGTGAGCAGGCCCAGCGCGGCCGGCAGGATCGACACCACGGTGAGGAGGATGGCGTAGGCGAGGGACTGCCGCCGGGTGGAGGCATCGCCCACCACGTTCGGCATCATCGGGAAGCCGGCCGAGGCGTACTCCTCCTTTCGGAAGATGGCGATCGCCCAGAAGTGCGGCGGCGTCCACAAGAAGACGATCGCGAAGAGCAGCAGGCTCGCCCAGGTGACGTGCCCGGAGAGCGCCGCCTCGGCGATGAGCGGCGTGGTGGCGCCCGCGGCCCCGCCGATGACGATGTTCTGGGGCGTACGCGGCTTGAGCCAGAGGGTGTACACGACCACGTAGAACGCGATGGTGCCGAGCCCGACGGCGGCCGGGAAGGGCCCCCCGATCCACCACAGGAACGCGGTGGAGATCACGGTGAGGGCGAGCCCGAGCACGGCGGCCTGCTGCGGCTGCACCGAGGCCGCGGGGAGCGGGCGGTTGCGCGTGCGGGCCATGCGCGCATCCGTGTCGCGCTCGAGCCAGGCGTTGAGCGTGGAGCTGGCCGCGCCGGCGAGGGCCGTGCCGAAGAGCACCGCGGCCATCTTGCCCAGCGAAGGCAGCGCGTGCCCCGCCATCCCGAAGACGGGGAGGCCGGTGAACAGGACCAGCAGGAGCACCCGCGGGCGCGTCATCTCCCACCACAGGCGGAGCTGCGCGGAGAGCGGCAGGGGCGCGGTGGCGGCGTTCACCCGACGCTCACGGTCTGCATCGCGGGGGCAGCGGTGGTGCGGGCCACCAGCAGCCGCGTGAGGACGACGGTGGTGGTGGCCACGAGCGCATGGGCGGTGGCGGCGTGGCCGATGGCGAGCTCCACCGGCATCTGTGCGAGCACGTTGGCCACGCCGAGCGCCACCTGCAGCAGGCAGAGCCCGAGGAGGAGCTCACCACCCCGCTGCGCCGAGGTGCCGCGGGTGACCTTGAAGCAGACCGCCGCCACGGCGAACACCAGGTAGCCACCGAGGCGGTGGAAGACCTGCAGCCCCACCAGGCCGCTGAACGTGGGGAACCACACGCCCTCGTTGCAGGACGGCCACTCGGTGCAGGCGAGCCCGGCGTAGTTGCTTGACACGAGCCCCCCGAGCGCGAGCTGCACCGCGAGCGCTACCGCGAAGCCGGCGACCACCGGCAGGACCGACGTGGGCGCCGGCGAGCCGGCATCCACCCCGCGCAGCCTCACCGCGAGGGCGAGGATCAGCGCCATGAAGAGGTTGCCGCACAGGAGGTGGAGCGTGACGCTCCAGAAGGCGAGGAGCCGGGTGACGGTGAGGCCGCCGAGCCCGATCTGGGTGGCGAGCACGAGCACGATCAGCGCCAGGTGCGGGCCGTAGACCGGGCGCAGCGCCTTGCGGGCGAGGATGGCCCCGGCGAGGCCGAGGAACGTGAGCGACACCACGCTGGCGAGGACCCGATGGCCCCACTCCAGAAAGATGCTGAAGTCGAGGACGGGGACCAGCTCCCCGAAGCACAGCGGCCAGTCGGGGCAGGCGAGCCCCGCCCCGTGCACGCGCACCGTGCTGCCGAAGATCAGCAGCAACCAGGTGACGAAGGCCAGGACGCCCACGCCGACACCCAGCCGCTTCTGGAGGAGGAGAGTCGCGGGCACGCCTTCCCCGAAAGGGGCGGCGCATTACCTCACCCGGGCCGGAAGAGCAAGGCCGCAGGCCGCCGAACCCACCCGGGCGGCGGCGAATTCGGACCTTGCCTCGATCCACCATGAGGGATACATCTGTTCAGGTATGGCCGCACGCCTCGCCTGCCTCGACCTCGACACCTTCTTCGTGTCGGTGGAACGCCTGCTCGATCCCTCGCTGGTGGGGGTGCCGGTGGTGGTGGGCGGCCGCAAAGGCGATCGCGGCGTGGTCACGTCGTGCAGCTACGAGGTGCGCGGCTGCGGCGTCCACTCGGGGATGAGCCTGCTCGAATCGGCCCGCCTGGCCCCGCACGCCACCTTCGTGCCCACCCGCTCCGACACCTACGCCACCCACTCCGCAGCGGTGAAGGCGGTGCTCGAGCGGTGGTGCCCCGTGGTGCAGACGGCGAGCATCGATGAGTTCTTCCGCGACTTCGCTGGCTGCGAGCGGCTGTACGCGCAGGCGGGCGATGCCGATAGAGATGCCACCATCGCGCGAACCGTGTGGGCCATGCGCGATGAGGTGCAGGCGGAAACGGGCCTGCCCGCCAGCGTGGGCATTGGGGCCTCGCGCGCGGTGGCCAAGATGGCGAGCGGCCGGGCGAAGCCGGCCGGGGTGGTGCTCGTGCGCGAAGGGCAGGAGGAGGCGTTCGCCCATCCCCTCCCCGTTCGCAAGCTGCCGGGCATCGGCCCGGTGGCGGAGCGCACGCTGCTCGCCGCCGGCATCCGCACGCTCGGCGAGCTCGCCGCGGTGCCCGAGGGCAGCGGCCCCGTGGCGGGCATGGCGGCGCACCTCCGCGCCTCGCTGGCCCCCTCCGGGCCCCTCCCCGCGCGTGATCGGCCCGCCTTCCGCGAGCACGATCTGGCCGCCGAGCAGGCGGAGCGCGAGGTGCTCGCCCTCGCGGTGGAGCTCCTGCGGTCGGCGTGGTCGCGCCGGCGCCGGGTGCGCCTGCTCGGGGTGCAGCCCTCGAACCTCTCGCCCGCCGCGCCGCCCGGCCAGGCCGTGCAGCTGCCGCTGTTCCCGCCGCCTCGCCCCCGCGCGGCCGTGGCCATCGATGCGGTGCGGGAGCAGTTCGGGTACGGCGCCATCCGGCTGGGGGCCGCGGAGGTCCGGTTGCGGCGCGGCCCCTCACGCTTCCCGTCGAGCGGCGCCGTGCGATAAGCGCGCGGACTCCCCGGCCCGCCCATGCTGCTTTCGCTCGTGCTCCCCGCCTTCGCTGACGACCCCCCGGCGTGGGATGTCGCGGCCTCGCATGGTCCCGGCACCGAAGTGCGGTTCACGGTGGAGGAGGGCACCTGGTTGGGGGTCGACGTGTCGCCCGACGGGAGCTCGGTGCTCTTCGACCTCCTCGGCGATGTGTACGAGGTGCCCCTCGCCGGTGGCGCGGCAAAGCCCATCACCCGCGGCAACGCGTGGGACACCGACGCGCACTACGCGGCCGACGGCGCCAGCATCGCCTTCACGAGCGACCGTAGCGGCAACGAAAACCTCTGGTGGATGAAGAGGGATGGCGCGGAAACCCGTGCAATCACGGAAGAAACGGTCGACCGCTACACCGACCCGGTGTGGTCGCCCGAGCCGGGCTGGTTCCTCGGCCGGCGGCGGAGCACCGACACCCGCAGCATCGGCGTGCAGGAGCTGTGGATGCTGCACGAGAAGGGGGGCCTGGGCGCGCGCATCACCTCGAAGGAGGTGGATCCGCACGCGGGCGAGGCCGCGTTCTCGCCCGATGGGCGCTACATCTGGTTCAGCACCCGCGCTTCCCGCTTCGAGTACGACCAGGACGTCCACGAGGGCCTCTGGCAGATCGCCCGGTACGACCGCAAGCTCGGCGAACGAACGGTGATGACCAGCCTCACCGAGGGCGCGGTGCGCCCGACCCCTTCGCCCGATGGGCGCTCGCTCGCCTTCGTCAGCCGCGACCGTTCGAAGACCGTGCTCATGCTGCTCGACCTCACCACCGGCCGCATCCGCCGCCTCGCCGACTTCCTCGACAAGGACGCGATGGAGGCCTTCGAGCTGCGGGGAGCCTACCCCCGCATGGACTGGACGCCGGACAGCAAGGAGGTGGTGCTCTGGGCCGGCGGCAAGCTCTGGCGCGTGAACGCCAGCACGCTGGCCAGGGGCGCGATCCCCTTCCGGGCCGAGGTGGCACAGCGGGTGGCGGACGCCGTCCACCCGGCTCGCCGCACGGAGCGTGGGGATGTCGCGGCCCACGTCATCCGCTGGCCGCAGCGCGCTCCGTCCGGCACCATCTACGCCGCCGCCATCGGCCGGATCTGGGCGCTCCCGGAGAGCGGGGCCGCCCGTCCCCTCACCGCCGAGTCCGAAACCGCCTACTTCCCCTCGCTCTCGGCCGACGGGCGCAGCCTCGCCTACGTCACCTGGGATGACGTGGTGGGCGGGCAGGTGTGGGCGGGCCCCATCGGGAAGGCGGTACGCATCACGCGCACGCCGGCCGACTACCAGTCCCCGGCCACGAGCCCCGACGGCAAGTTCATCGCCTTCCTGCGCGGCGCCGGCGCCACCCGCACCGGCGGCGATCTCGGCGCCGAGAGCGCCTACGATCTCGTCGTGGCGCCCATCGCGGGCGGCGATGGCGAGCGGCTCCGCACCGTGCCCTTCCGCGGCACCGCCAACCGCGCACCGCGCCTGCAGTGGAGCCCCGACGGCACCCGCATCTTCTGGCTGGAGGACGAGTTCCCCACGCCGCGGGCCCACGAGCAGACCGTCCTGAAGTCCTGCGATCGGCTGGGGCACGACGCGCGCACCCACCTTCGCCTCGATGGCGCCCAGGAGATCCGCCTCTCGCCAGACCTCGCCTGGGTCGCCTGGAAAACGCGCCACCAGGCCTGGCTCGCCGCCATGCCCGCCCTCTCCGCCGAGACCCTCGAATCCGCCGCGCTGCCGAGCCGCAAGCTCACCGACCTCGCCGGCGACTGGCTGGAGTTCAGCGGATCATCCCTGACGTGGAGTCTCGGAGACCGCTTCTACTCCATTGATCTTGCAGGCGTACTGCAGAAGGATGCGAAGGAGATTCCCGCGGCCGCCGAGCGCGTCATGCCGATCCAGGTGCCGCGCGCCGGGGGGAAGGGCGTGGTGGCGTTCACGAACGCGCACATCGTCACCATGGACGAGGCCGGCGAGATCGCTCGCGGCACGATCGTGGTGCGGGACAACGAGATCGTCGCGGTGGGCGCAAACGTGCTCCCCCCGGCCGACGCGAAGGTGATCGACCTCGGGGGCCGCACCGTGCTGCCCGGCCTGATCGATGTTCACGCCCACCTCCACTACGCGAGCGGCGATGTGTTCCCCGAGCAGGAATGGCGCCACCTCGCCAACCTCGCCTACGGCGTGACCACCGTCTTCGACCCGAGCGCGAGCACCGACCTGGTGTTCGGGCAGGCCGAGCTCATCGAGGCCGGGCGCATGGCGGGCCCGCGCACCCTCTCCACCGGCTTCATCCTCTACGGGGCCGACGACACGCAGGGCGCCCACATCGAGACGGCAGAGGACGCCGAGAAGCACGTCCGCCGGCTCATGCGTTACGGCGCCTGGGGCGTGAAGAGCTACCAGCAGCCCTGGCGCAGCCAGCGCCAGTGGATCGTGGAAGCCTGTCGCAAGCTCGGGGTGCTCGACGTGCCCGAAGGCGGCGGCGACCTCTTCGCAAACCTGGGCATGGTGGTCGATGGGCACTCGAGCATCGAACACGCCCTGCCCGTGGCGCCCGTCTACGCCGACGTGAAGCAGCTCTGGTCGAAGTCGCGGACCACCTACGTGCCCACGCTGCTCGTGGCCTACGGCGGCGTGAGCGGCGAGCACGCCTTCTACCAGAAGGAGAAGGTGTGGCTCGATCCGCGCCTCTCCCGGTGGGTGCCGCCCGATGTGCTCATGGGCCGCGCCTACCGCACCGGCATCTACATCACCGACGAGGCCGAGTTCCACCACCGCACGGTGGCCCGCGATGCCGCGGAGTTGCAGCGCTGGGGCGTCAACGTGGCGCTGGGCGCGCACGGCCAGCTTCAGGGCCTCGGCCCCCACTGGGAGCTCGAAGCGCTGGGCGGCCCAGGGGCGATGTCCGCCGAACGGGCGCTCTACGCCGCCACCATGGGCGGCGCGAAGCACCTCGGCCTGGACCAGGACATCGGGAGCCTGCGCCCGGGCAAGCTCGCCGACCTCTTCGTGGTGGAGGGAAACCCGCTCGACGACCTCACCGCCGCCCGCGAGGTGACCTACGTCATGAAGGACGGCATCCTCTACGACGCGGCCACCATGAACCGGCTCAGCCCCGACCCCACTCCCCGGAAGCCGCTCCTGTGGGAGGCGGCCCTCGCGGGCGCGCGGACGAACACCCCGGCGGCGGAGTAGCCTCGGAGCGCACAACGCCGCGACCCCGCTGCGTTGCCGCAGCGGGGTCGACGGGCATCACCAACCGCCGAAGCGGCTGGACCGCTACTCGCGGTTGACGTAGGGGAGCAGGCCGAGGTGGCGCGCGCGCTTGATCGCGGTGCCCAGGGCGCGCTGCTGGAGCGCGCTGAGGCCGGTCATGCGGCGGGGGAGCACCTTGCCGCGTTCCGTGAGGAAACGCTTGAGCCGCGACGGGTCCTTGTAGTCGACCGCATCGTCGGGCATCTTCTTCATGGGGGCCATTTCAGACATCGAATTCTCCAATACACTCAGGGGTGCGCGGCTAACCGGGCCGCGCGGAGTCGTCAAACGGTCTCGATCACGTCGGTCTGGTGGGTGAGCACGGTGCAGTCGCTCTTCGGGCGGGCGCAGCACAACAGCGTGAAGCCGTTCTCGAGATCGCCCTCGCTCAGGATGAACTGCTCCTCGAGCTCGACACTGCCGACCTCGACCTTGCCTGCGCAGGTGGAGCAGGCCGCCGACCGGCAGGAGTACGGGAGCGCCAACCCCCGCGACTCGGCCGCTTCGAGGATGGTCTGGTCGGACGAGCAGGGCACGATGGTGTCCAGCCGTTCGGCGGGATTGTAGAGGCGCACTTGGTAGGTCGGCATGGCGGCCCCGACTATCAGAGTTCCGGCTCGATGCCCAACTCCCGCACGAGCCGGTCGGCTTGCAGGACGGCGTCGAGGTACCAGAGGATGTACCTCACATCTACGTGGATCCCGCGACTCACGGCCGGGTCGAACACCCAATCGCTCGCGATTCCTTCGTAGTTGGTATCGAAGGCGAGGCCCACGAGGCGGCCCTTGCCATCGAGCGTGGGGGAGCCGCTGTTGCCCCCGGTGAGGTCCACGTCGCTGAGGAAGTCGACCACCACGGTGCCGAGCGCCGGGTCGGCCCAGGGGCCCCAGCGCCCCGCGGAGATGGCCGCGAGCAGGTCCCGAGGCGCGGCGAAGGGCCAGGGGCCGGCCTTGGCGGCGAGGCCCGCCACGGTGGTCTGCGGCGCGTACGTGATGGCTTCGCGGGGGGAGTAGCCCTTCACGTTGCCGAAGCTCACGCGGAGGGTGCTGTTGGCATCGGCCGCGCGGCCGGGCTGGACCGCGCGCAGCGCCTCCGCGAAGGCGGGCCGCACGCGGGCGAGCGCACCGGCCTCCGCGTCGGCTTCGGCCTCGCGCGCCTCGTCCCAGGGGCCGAGAGCCACCGCGAGTGAGAGAAACCCGTCGGGGCTGGCGCGGAAGGCGGCGGGAGCGGCCTCGAACAGCGCGAGTCGGGCGGCCGTGTCGGCGAGGGCGGGTCGCGTGTAGAGCCGCGTGAGGGCCCCCTCCGCGAGGGCGGCGGCATCGGCACCCGGCGCGGGGGTGGTGGCCCGGAGCCACGCCATGAGCTCGGGCGGCTGCTGGCCGGCGGGGAGCGCGAGCAGCGCGAGCAGCGCCCGCTGGACCACGGCCCGGTCGGTGGCGAGGTGAAGGCCGGAGTCGAGGCTCTCGAGCCCTGCCCGAGCACGGGCGACATCGCGCTCCTGGTAGCCGCTACGGCGCTGGGCGTCCGGGCGCTGCCGCTCGCGGCTCCAGCGGTAGAGGCTCCGTGCGGTGGAGAGGAGGTCGCTCCGCCCCAACCAGGAGAGGTGCAGGTCGCGGGCGCGGGTGCCCTCGTGCTTCTGCACGAGCGCCCGGAGCTCGGCGATGGGCGCCGCAAGGCGGGAGGCCCGCGCCGGATCGGCAGCCACCCACGCATCGATCGCGGCATCCCGCTCGGCCACGCGCGCCACCGCTCCGGTGCGCGTGAACGACTCCAGCGAGCCGCGCGCCGCGGACACACCATTGCCGATGCCGGATCGGCTGCTGGTGAGGGCCGCGGCAGCAGTGGGGTCGGTGCGGATGGCCTCGCTGAGCAGGTCGAACGCCCACCCGCCCTCCACGAGCCGGTCCTGGAGCGTGCGGACCTCGCCCGCGAGCTCCGCCGCCGTGCGCCACCGCTCGGTGCGCCCCGGGAAGCCTGCGATCATCACGAAGTCGCCGGGACCGACGCCGCGGCGCGACACTTCGAGGCGGTGCGCGGGTTGCCACGGCACGTTGCCGGGATCGGGGTCGGCGGGCTTGCCGTCGCGCGAGCCGTAGGCGCGGAGGAAGGCGAAGTCGCCGGCGTGGCGGGGCCAGTGCCAGTTGTCGACCTCGTCGCCGTAGCTCCCCACCATGTCGGGTGGCACCATCACGAGGCGAACATCCCGCAGCTCGAGGCTGCGAACGAGGACATAGCGAAGCCCCTCCTCGAAGGCCGCCACGCGGCAGCGCGTGTCCGCCGCGCGCTCGCACGAGGCCACGAGCCGCTTGATGGCGGTGTCGATCGCGTCGTGGCGCGCCCGATCTTCGAGCCGGGGGCTCAGCTTGCCCACCACCGTGGCGGTGACATCCTCGAAGCCCTGGGTGACGGTGATGCGGGTGACGGCGCCCGTGGGGCGCTCGTCGGCCTCCGTGGGGGCATAGAAGCCGTCGGTGCCGAGCCGCTCGCCCGGCCGCTGGGCGCGCTGCGCCATGCCGAGTACGCAGTGGCGGTTGGTGGCGAGCAGGCCGCGCTCGCTCACGAAGGAGGCCGTGCAGCCGCCGAGGCTCACGATGGCGCCGAGCGGCGCCTGGTGCAGGTCGGCGAGGAGCGTCGGATCCCCCGCATGGCCGGCCGCCCGAAGTTCGGAAGCGAGCGCCGGGAGTTGCCGCGGCTCCCACATGCCTTCACCGGCGAGAGCGGACGGGGCGAGAAGGAGCGGGAGCAGGGACACCATGCGGCCTCCCCTACCACGCGGGCCGCCTCCCGCCGCCCCGGGTTAGCCCAGCGAATGTCCGGCATCCTCGTGAGTCAGGATCTCCGCCAGCTCATCGCGGGCGGCGGCATCCGGGCGGTGCGCGCCGTCGAGCCGGGTCAGGTCCAGCCGAGCTCGCTCGACCTGCGGCTGGGCGCCCGCGTCTGGCCGCTGCAGTGCAGCTTCCTCCCCGGCGTGGGGGGCATCGGCCCGAAGCTCGCCCGCCTGGCCATCGAGGAGCTCACCCTCCACGACGAACGCCCTACCGTGCTCCGTCAGGGCGGCGTGTACCTCGCTGAAGTCGAGGAGGCCCTCGCGCTCCCGGCCGACGTCTGGGGCCGCGCGAACCCCAAGTCCTCGTCCGGCCGGCTCGACGTGTTCGTGCGGCTCCTCACGGAGGAGGGCCACAGCTTCGACACCGTGCCCGCCGGGTACACCGGGCGCCTCTACCTCGAGATCACCCCCCAGAGCTTCCACGTGGCCCTCCGTAGGGGCGACACGCTGGGGCAGCTCCGGCTCGCCCGCGGGCGCCCACGCCTCGGCGCAGAGGCGCTGGCGGCGCTGCAGGCGGAGCGCCCGGCCGTGTACTGGAGCGATGGCCGCGCCGCGCCGATTGCCGACCCCGACACGCCCGGCATCGAGATGAGCGTGGACCTCACCGAGGGCGAAGGTGGCATCGTCGGCTACGCCGCGCAACGCTTCCGCCCGCCGGTAGACCTCCGCGACCGCGGCCTTCCCCGCGACCGGTACTGGACGCCCCTGCACGCCGACCCCTCCGGGGAGGGCGTCATCCTCGAGCCGGAGCAGTTCTACATCTTCGCCACCCGCGAGCGCCTGGCCATCCCGCCGGAGCTCTGCGCGGAGCTCGTGCCCTTCGATGCCACCAAGGGCGAGCTGCGCTCCCACTACGCCGGCTTCATCGACTCCGGCTTCGGCGCGGACGGCACCGGCCGCGGCGCCCGGCTCGTGCTCGAAATCCGCACGCACGATGTGCCCTTCCTCCTCGAGCACGGGCAGCCGCTCTTCCGCATCGAGCTGCTCCGCAACCGCACGCTGCCCGACGCCCTCTACGGCGGCGGCGGCAACAACTACCAGATGCAAGGCCTCAAGCTCGCCAAGCAGTTCGCCTGAGCCTCACTCCGGCGTGGCGACCGGCAGGCGCAGGCCGAACCGACAGCCCTTGCCGAGTTCGCTGACGAGCCGCACTTCGGCCCGCATGGACGCGCAGAGGTGTTTGACGAGGGCCAGGCCGAGGCCGGTGCCGCCGAGCGCGCGCGCACGCCCCGGGTCGACCCGGTAGAAGCGCTCGAAGATGCGCGGGTGGTGGATGGGATCGATGCCGGGACCGGTGTCGCGCACCCAGATTTCCACCGCGTCGTCGAGGCGGGCCACCTCGATGTCCACCCGACCGCCTTCGGGAGTGTACTTCACGGCGTTGTCCACGAGGTTGCCGACGGCGTGTTCGAGCGCGAAGGCGTTCACCAGCGCCTCGGCATCCAACCGACCCGACACCGCCAGCTCCACGCCCTTGCGCTGGGCTGCGGCCGCGAAACGTTCAGCAACGCCCTCCACGACCGCACCCACGCGGATCGCCTCGAGCGTGAGGTCGGCGGGCCGCGACTCGATCTGCGAGAGGCTGAGCACATCCTCCACGAGTAGGCGCAGGCGCTCCGCGTTGCGGGCCACCGCCTCCAGCATCGGGCGCATGTCCTCGGGGATGCGCTCCCGCTCGGCCTCGAGGGCCTCGGTGTAGCCGACGATCGAAGTGATGGGCGTGCGCAGCTCGTGGCTCACGTTGGCCACGAAATCCCGGCGCACGCGGTCGGCCGTACCCATCGAGGTGATGTCGAGCACCACGCCGAGTACACCCGAGCCATCCTCCGCGGGGATGGCGCGGATGAGCAGCTCCCGCCCGCCGAAGGCCAGCGGACGTTCGCTGGTCTCGCGGGTGCGGGCCGCCTCGTCGCAAACGTACTGGAAGGTGGGCACCGGGATGGTGGCCGCGGGGCGCTTGCCCACGGGGTCGGCGGTAAAACCGAGCAGGCGCCCGAGCGCGGGGCTGGCGCGGCGAACCACGCCGGTGGCATCGATGACAGCGAGGCCGTTCGGCGTCTTCTGCACCATGAGCTGGTCGAGATCACGCTCGGCCTGGGCGGCGCGCGCACGCTCCCGCACGGTGGCCACGAGCAGGTTCACCGCGCCGGCCACCTGCCCCGCCTCGTCATCGTCGGAGGCGGGCAGGCGAACGTTCACATCGCCTTCGGCGGCCGACTGGACGGCGCGCAGGATGGCGAGCAGGCGGTGCCGCCGATCGCGGTGGAGCGTCATCGTGCGGACGAGCAGCAGGAGCAGCGCACAGGTGGCCAGGCCGTTCACCCAGCCCGAGGCCACCTGGGCCCCGAGGAACAGGAGGATGACCTGCGCGACCGCCAGCGTGATGCCGAGGGCGAGGTGGAGCCGGATGGATGTCGCCCGCACTCAAGCCTCCGTTCGGCCGAAACTGGCCCCAAGCTGCCGAATCCAACCACAACTCTGCCACGGGAGGTCCCGCAGGCGCCAGCCCCAGTTGCCCGCCGCCACGCCCGGCGTGTTCATGCGGGCGCCCGCGCCGAGCTTCATGAAGTCCTGCATCGGCGCGATCGCCATGGACGCGGAGCTGGCCCAGGCCTCGCGGAGCAGGGCCCAGGCGGGGTCGCTTCCATCGCGGCCGGTGTAGAGGCGGAACCGATCCCGCACGGCCTCGTCGGTGGACTGGTACCAGCCCAGCGCGGTGTCGTTGTCGTGCGTGCCCGTGTAGACGATCCAGTCGGGGCCCACGAAGTTGTGCGGGAGGAAGGGGTGATCCGCATCCCGACCGAATGCGAATTGGAGGACCTTCATGCCGGGGAGGCCGAGGCCGGTGCGGAGCGCCTCCACGTCGGGAGTGATCTCGCCGAGGTCTTCCGCCCAGAACGGCAGCCCGCCAAGCTCGGCGCGGAGAGCCTCGAACAGCCCAGTGCCCGGACCAGGCTCCCAGCGACCCTTGCGCGCATCCGGTTCGTTCGCGGGGATGGCCCACGCGGCAGCAAAGCCGCGGAAGTGATCGAGACGCACGGCCTCGACCAGCGCGAGCTCGCGCGCCAGCCGGCGCCGCCACCAGGCGAAGCCCGAGGCGGTGTGGGCGGGCCAGCGGTACATCGGCGAGCCCCACCGCTGCCCGGTGGGGGAGAAGTAGTCGGGCGGGACGCCGCTCACCGGGTCGGGCTGGTGGGCCTCGTCCAGCTGCCAGAGCTCGGGATTGGCCCAGATGTCGGCGGCATCATGCGACACGAAGATCGGCACATCGCCCACCACACGGATGCCCCGCACGCTGGCGGCATCGCGGAGCGCCGACCACTGCCGCTCGAAACAGAACTGCAGCGCCGACTCGACCGCGATCTCGTCGGCCAGATCGGCATCGGCCACCTCGGGCCAGCGCCACCAGTCGCCATGACCGAACCGCTGCCGGCGCGCCGCGTACCGCGCCCAGACGGTGAGCCAGCTCGACTCGCGCGCCACGTAGGCTGCCAGCTCGGAGGAGCCGAGGAGGCCCCGCGCTGCACGGCGCAGGAGCGGCAGCTTCCAGGCGAGGACGGCCTCGGCATCGACCGCATCGGAGCCCCAGGGCATCGACACGGGCTCGAGCAGGCCATCGGCCACCAGCGCCTCCACCGACACGAGGCGAAGGTCACCCGCGAAGGCGGAGGGGCTGCCATACGGCGAAGAGCCGGGCCCGACGGGGTGCAGCGGCAGGACCTGCCACGTGTCGAGCCCCGCGTGCCCCATCCATTCGAGGAAGGCGTGGGCGTACGGACCCAGCTCCCCGATCGGGCCGGGGCCCGGGAGACTGGTGGGGTGCAGCAACACCCCCGCATGCCGACGACGAACGGGGGCCATACCGCCGATTTCTAACGGCGCAGGCGCCGACCGCCGCCCCGCTTCTGGAGCTGGCCCTTGGCGCGCATCCGCTGCTTGGTGTGCTTGGCCTTCAGCTTCGCGCGGTGACGGGCCGTCTTGTTGCGCTTGCGGGGGGCTTGGGTGCGAGCCATGAATACTCCGATAAGAATAAGAAGGGGGCGCGGGCTAACTGGTGCTGCCGCCGCCGTCCACCCCGGAGCGCGAGGCGGGCATCGTTCGGCCGAGCCGTTCGTACACGCGGCGCATCTGCCGCTCCTTGTACAGTTCGTGCCGGTTCTCCCCGGCTTCGTTGCGCCGGTCGGACTCCTGGTCCACCACCTGCAGCTCCACCAGCACCGATACGACCTCGCCGAGCAGGGCCCGGTGGCGCGGCACCTCCACGCCGGGAACATCGTAGATGCGCACCGGCAGGCCCACCACGAAGTTGATCACCCGGTAGCCGCTCGCCGAGTCGGGGTTCTGGCCTGCCATGGCCCGCACGAGCGAGAGGGCCGACTGCTCGTCGTCGGGCTTGCCGTCGATCTCGAGCTCATCGGGCGAGAGCAGCGTGTTGTGGCTCTCGCCGGGAATGACGGCCGGGAAAGGAATCAGGTTGCGGAAGAGCCAGGCGAGGCTGGGCGCGATGTCGGCGCGGGTCTCGGTGACGATGCGGAACCGGAGCTTGTCGAACACGGTGACCGCGGTGCTCTCGCGCTTGGCGAGGAGCTTCTTGATCACGCTCGGGCGGGTCTTGCGGTTGCCGTAGAACGCGAGGACCGGCAGCCCCTCCTCGCGCATGAGCCGCGCGGCCTCGGAGACGCGGGCGTTCGCGACATCCAGCAGGTCGGTTTCGCGCACGGCCGTCTGGCTGCGGAGCTCCTGCATCTCGAGGTGGTTGATCACGTGCACGAGCTTGAGGATGGCGCAGTACTGGATGGCGTGGCGGCTGAACCGCTCGCGCATCGAGGCGCGGAGGAAGGCATCCCGCACATCGCGCGGGCGGCGCACCTCGGCGGCGAAGTGCAGGCCGAGGTGCTCCTCGAGGAACTCGACCGCCTGGTTGTAGACGTAGCGGACCCGCTCGCGCGCCCACGAGTCGCGGGCGAGATCGCACCCCCAGACCCGCAGGAACTGGTTCACATCCTCATGGGTGCGGAAGGACAGCCGGTTCCACTCCACGACCGAGCCGCCCGCGAGGGCCAGCCGGACGGCATCCTCATCGAGCGTGGACAGCCGCTGGCTGACCGGGTCGGGCAGGAGCAGCTCGTCGTTCTCGATGGGGTCGCGGCGCACGGTCACGGCTTATCTCGGCCGCGCGCCACGCAGCGGCTCGTGGGTTAGCCGCCCGCCATGCAGCCCATCGCCGTTTCCAGGGTGATCGCCAACGCCTCGCGGGTGCTGGCCTCGAATTTCTTCATCGCGCTCTTCATCTCGATGGTGGCGGGCGGCCTCGGCTTCCTCGTGACCGACTCGGTGAGCGCCGCGGTGGCCCCGAAGTTCGGGCTCAGCGGTCAGGGCCTGCTCGTGGCCAGCACGCTGTTCCAGAGCCTGCTGCTGTGTATCTGGGCCGGCACGGTGGGCGCGTGGGCCGCACCCGCGCAGATCTACCTGTGGGTACAGGAGGAGAAGAAGCAGGTGGCCTCGCTCGGCGGCGCCATCAACTACGGCCTGAACCGCGCCTCGCGCGTGGCCCTGCCGCACTTCATGGCCTACTCGCTCGTGGTCATCGGCAACATCGTCATCGTGCCCGGCATCATCTTCGGGCTGATGTTTGCGTTCGTGGATGGCATCGCCACCCTCGATCCGCAGGAGCGCTCGGTGCTCGGCCGCAGCTCGCGGCTCACCAGCTCCCGCCGCGGCAGCATCTTCCGCGTGATGCTGGTGGCCTTCGCCGGCTGGTGGCTCTGGTTCCAGCTCGGCCTCGTCTTCTTCGTGCCCACCATGCCGCTGTGGCAGAAGTTCGGCGTCGGCACGATCGACCATCTGGTGCTCGTGTGGATCGACCTGTGCATGGTCCAGTTCTACCTCGACATGTTCCGGAAGCCGGCCGCCACCCCGGCGTCGGCCGATGCCGCGGCGGAGCTCCGCGCACCCGGGACCTGAGCCGGCGCCCGTGTCTGCCTTCCTGACCGCGCTCGCCCCCGGGGCCCCCCTCGGGGGCCTCGCGGGCAGCTCGCCCTTCTGGGCGTTGCCGCGCGCAGTGCCCCGCGGCCCCGCCACCCTGATCGTGGCCGACGCGCGCGACCTCGATCGGGCGGTGCGGGCGCTGCGCTTCTTCGCGCCCGATCGGGAGGTACTCGCCTACCCTGCCGACCGCGGGCACCCCTGGGATGGCGGCGTGCGCGATCCCGAAGCGGCCTGCGCCCGCCTGTTGGCCCGGGCCACCACGAGCGCGCTCGTGGTGGCGGAAGCGCCCGCGCTGCTCCTGCAGGTGCCGGAGCTCGTGCAGCGCACGCTCCGGGTGGGCGAGCGGGTGGAGCCCCAGGCGCTCCTGCGGTGGCTGGTGGCGGCCGGCTACCTCGTGGCCCCGCACGTGGAGCAGCCCGGCACCGTGGCGCTCCGGGGCGGCGGGCTGGAGGCCTGGGGCCTCGGGGCCTCGCGCCCCACGCGCGTCGGCTGGTTCGACGACGAGATCGACACCCTCCGCGGCCCCGCCACCCTCCTGGCCGCGCGCGAGGCGCTCCTCGATGGTGAAGCCGCCGAGCGGGCCGCCGCCTACATCCACGCCGTGGGTAACGAACGCGGCCCGCCGCTCCTCGACCGTCGCCCCCTCCTCAACGATCTGCGCGCGGGCATCTGGTTCGCCAGCGCCGAGGACTACCTCCCGGCGATGGCGCCGGCCTCCCCTCCCCGCCTCCCCGGCCCCCACTTCCTCCTCGAGCCGGAGCGCGTGCGCGAGGCCCTGCGCCGCGCCGCGGAGGACGCCCTGCGGCGGTTCGAAGCCCTGCCTCCGCGCGAGCGGCCGCTCGTCCGCGTGGAGGACCGGGTGGCGACGCCCTCGGCCCTCGAGCCCATGCTCGCCGCGGCCACGCCGATCTCGGGCCTCGGCCGCGACTGGGAGGTACGCGCCGTGAGCGGGCTCCGGGTGGCGCCCACCGGCGAGCTCGCGCCCGTGGCGGCGGCGCTCCGCGGGCTCGCCCGCGCCGGCGCCGCCGTGGTGGTGGTGGCCGACGACAAGGCCCGCGCCGACCGCATCCGCAGCCTGTTTGCCGCCCACGAGGTGGGCTTCGGGGAGGCGCCCGCGCGTTACACCCTCGCGCTCCAGGTGGGCGAGCTGGCGGAGGGTTTCCTCGCCGCTGACCTCGCCTACATCACCGCCGACGAGCTCTTCGGCGAGAAGCTTCGTGACCGCGCGCCGAGCACGCTCTCGAAGTTCCGCAAGGCGGCCACCGGCTCGCTGGGCACGCTGAACCGGGGCGACCTCGTGGTGCACGCGCGCCACGGCATCGGGGTGTACCGGGGCCTCTCGCGGATGCCGCTCGGCGAGGGCGCCGGCGACTTCGTGATCCTCGAGTACCGCGACGCCGAGCGCCTCTACGTGCCCGTGTGGCGGCTCGATCTCGTGGCGCCCTACCGCTCGGAGGGCGAGGGCAGCCCGCGGCTCGACAAGCTCGGCGGCTCCACGTGGGAGGTGCGCCGCGCGAAGGTGAAGGACGCCGTCCTCAAGCTCGCCGCCGAGATCCTGCGCATCCACGCGCGCCGGAAGCTCGCGGTCGCGCCGGCCTACGACGAGCCAAGCGAGATGTTTACCCGGTTCGAGGAGGCCTTCCCCTTCGTGGAGACCGACGACCAGCAGGAGGCCATCGCTGCTGTGCTCGCCGACCTCGGCGCCGGCACGCCGATGGACCGCCTCGTGGTGGGCGACGTGGGCTTCGGCAAGACCGAGGTGGCCATGCGCGCGGCCTTCCGGGTGGTGCTCAAGGGGCACCAGGCGCTCGTGCTCGTGCCCACTACCGTGCTCGCGTTCCAGCACCTCGCCACCTTCAAGAAGCGCATGGAGGACTTCGGCGTTCGGGTGGCCATGCTCAGCCGCTTCGTCGATGCCGCCACCACGCGGAAGGTGCTCGAAGACCTGCAGAACGGCGGGATCGACGTGCTCGTGGCCACCTCCGCCGCCCTCGGTCGCGGCGTGCGGTTCAAGCGGCTCGGCCTCGTGGTGGTGGACGAGGAGCATCGCTTCGGCACCCGCCAGAAGGAGGAGGTGCGGCGCGTGGCCGAAGGCACGCACTACCTCGCGCTCTCCGCCACCCCCATCCCGAGGAGCCTGCACATGGCGCTCGCGGGGCTCCGCGCCATCAGCCTCATCGCCACGCCGCCCGAAGGCCGCCGCCCCATCCACACCGAGGTGGTCCGCTTCGAGGGCGACCGCATCCGCGAGGAGATCCTCGAGGAGCTCGGTCGCGACGGGCAGGTCTACTTCGTGCACAACCGGGTGCAGTCCATCGAGGGGGTGGCCCGCTGGCTGCGCCGGCTCCTGCCCGAGGTGCGCATCGACGTGGGCCACGGCCAGCTCCCCGCCGACTCGCTGGAGCGCGTGCTCGGGCGCTTCGCCTCGGGCGAGACCCAGGTGCTCGTGTGCACCACCATCATCGAGAGCGGCGTGGACCTGCCCAACGCCAACCTCATGATCATCAACCGCGCGGAGACCTTCGGCGCCGCCCAGCTCTACCAGCTCCGGGGCCGCGTGGGCCGGGCACGCGCGCTGGCGCGCTGCCTTCTCCTCGTGGGCGGGAGCGGGCTCGTGCGGCAGGAGGCGCTCACCCGCCTGCAAACGCTCCAGCAGGCCACCGCGTTGGGCAGCGGCTTCACCGTGGCGAGCCGCGACCTCGAGCTGCGCGGCGGCGGCGAGATTCTCGGCGACAAGCAGCACGGCCACATCGCCGCCATCGGTTTTGATGCCTACATCGAGCTCCTCGAGGAGGCCTGTGCCCAGGTGCGCGGCGATGCCGTGGCCGAGGTGATCGACCCCGAGGTCGATGTTTCGCTGCCCGCCGTGCTCCCCGAGGAGTGGATCGCCGACGCCGCCGAGCGCCTCGACGCCTACGGGCGCCTCGCGCACGCCTCCACCCCGCAGGCGGTGGCGCGCGTATTCGGCGACCTCGAAGGCCGCTACGGGCCCGCCCCTCAGGACGCCGCGAACCTCCGCCAGCTCACCGAGCTGCGCCTGCGCGGTCGACAGCTCGGCATCCTCCGCCTCGCGGTGCTCAAGGTCCGGCTCAACCTCGAGCTGCACGCCCGCCACAAGCTCGACCCCATGCGGCTCCTCGAGCTCTGCAGCAAGGAGGGCGCCCGCTTCCGCCGGCACGGCGAGATGGGGCTCGACGTGCGCGGAACCCCCGAAGAAACGTCGGAACCCTTCCGCTTTGCGGCCTGGGCGCTCTCGCGACTCGCGGATTGACTCCGCCGCGATGTGCGGCGAACGGGCCAGGCGAGAGGTGGGTCGCGGCACATCGCCCCAACCGTCCCGCTTCGGTTAATCCTTTCCCGTCTCGCCAAGGTGCCCATGCGCGTTGCCGCCCTCCCCCTCGTGTTCCTGCTGCTCGGCAACAACGACTGCGGCGGAGAACCGCAGGCGAAGTTCACGTGCGAATGCTGGACCGCGTCCAGCGCAGGCTTCACCGTGGGCACGCCCTCGCCCTGCGCGAACGATTCCGAGGAGGCCCTCGGCAAGGCGATCAGCGAGTGCAGCGAGGAGGTGGCGGATACCTGCGAATGCAGCTGCACCGAGAGTGACTCGCACTGCGGTATCGGTGGCTGACCGCCGCAGCACGGAAGTGGCCAGGCCCCCTTCGTGACCCCCGCCCGCACGCTCCTCCTCGTGGCTGCGCTCGCCGTGCTCGTGCCCGTGCTCGTCACGTGGCCGCTCGTGCTCCAGCTCGGGTCGGCCGCGCCCGCCAGCCCCTTCACCGGCGGCCACGTGGCCGCGCTCTCCATCGCCACGCGCGTGCCCCCCTGGTCCGTGCACACCGACCTCGCCGGCTGGCCGCACGGCGTGGACTTCCGCCCGCTCCTGTGGCCCTCCATCGCGCTGGCCCACCTCGTCGGGGCCGCCTCTGCCTACGGGCTCACGCTGCTGCTCACCCCGCTCGTGAACGTGCTCGGCGGCGCCCTCCTCGGCCGCACCCTCGGCATGACCGGTCGCGAGCCGGTGGCCCTCGGCGCGCTCCTCGCCTTTCAGCCCTGGGTGCGCACCACCCTGCAGAACGGCCAGCCCGAGCAGGCCCTGCTGGGGCTCGGCGCGGGGGTGGTGGCGGCGGGGGTCTGGGCGGCGCGGGGCCCGGCGGTGCGGGTGGCGGTGGTGCCGGCGGTGGTGGCGTTCGCGGGGATCTCGGCGCCCCATGTGGTGCTCGCGTCGCTCGGCGTGCTCGCCAGTTGGTGCGTTTTGGGGGAAGGGATCGGGGGGGATGCGCGCAAGCCCCGCAGCGTGGGTTCGGCGGACGACCGCGGCGCATCCCGGCGCTGGCCGAGGCGCGCCCTCGTGCTGGCCGCCGCGGGGCTCGGCGCCGCCGGGGTGGCGGCCTACCACTCCCCCGGCTTCGACCGCGAGGTGGCCCACTTCTTTGCGCCCTTCGGGCTCCTGGAGGCGGCCAACGGCCCGGTGCCCAAGCGCGCGGTCATGGCGGCCGACCTGTTCTGGCCGGCGCGGCTGCCCCCCGGTCGCGGGCCGTGGGTCGTGCACCTCGGCTACATCGGGCTCCCGCTGCTGCTCGCGGCCCTCGCCGGCGCGCGCCGGGCGCCGTGGGCGCTCCTCGCCGCCGCGGCGCTGCTGGTGTGCGCCTTCGGCGACGACGGCCCTTTCGGTCTCCTGAAGGAGCTCTCGCCCACTCTCGCGGCGAGCGGCACGCCGTACCGCTTCACGCTCGGCGTGGTGCTCGCGCTGGCCGTGCTCGCGGCCCGCACGCGCGCCTCCTGGGTGGTGGCGCTCCTTTCGCTCGCCGAGGCGGCCGCGGTCGACCCGCGCCCGCTCCCGTTCGCGCTCACGGCCATCCCCCACGACGAAGCGGCCGCCGAGGTGGCGGAGGCGCGGGGGCCGGTGCTCGACGTGCCGCTCGTGGGGCGGGCCTGCCGCGAGGGCGCGGCGCATTACCTCACCGAGACGGGGCGCCGCGGCCGGGCGAGTCCCCTCACCCTCCGGAGCGGAGAGCTCGCCTGGGGCAGCGCCGCCCCCGAGGCGGCGGCCCTCGCCGCCGCGTTCGCCTCGCCCGAGTGCGTGGTGAAGCTGGGACCGCTGCTCGAGCCCTACGGCTCGGTGGTGGCGCACCGCCACGCGGGCTGCCGGCTCAAGAAGCACGAGGAGGCCTGCCTCGAGGGCGCGCTCGGCCCGGGGCTCGATCGCGGCGACACCACGACGTGGACCCGATAGCCCAAGGAAGGAGACCGCATGAGCGACACCTGGAAGCCCTGCTCCACCTGCAAGAAGCCCCTCGCCTGGGGGGCGCGCTACTACAAGTGCAGCGTGACCACCTGCAACTCCGGTCGGTTTCAGCTCGTTTTTTGCTCGGTGTCCTGCTGGGATGCCCACAACCCCGCCATGAGCCACCGCAGCGGCACCTGGGCGGTGGAGGCGTTCGCGCCGAAGTCGGCCGGGCCCACGGGCACGCCCGAGGCCGATCGGCGCGTGGTTCGTCCCGGCGGCAGCGCGCCGCCCGCGCCGGAGGAGGTGCTCATCATCGCGAGCCGCCTCAAGGAGTTCGTGCATGCCGAGGCGCAGTTCAACACCAGCGCTGATGTGATGGAAGCCTTGAGCACGATCGTGCGGGATGCCACCCGCGATGCCATCGCCCGCGCCCGCACCGAAGGGCGTCGCACCGTGATGGCTCGCGACTTCCGCCGCTGATGGCCGACCCCTGGCCGCACTACCTCGCGGCCCACGTGGACATCGACTTCGAGGGCGGTCGGCGCACCTACGTGCCCGGCGCGAGCGCCGGGCTGCCCGAGGGGGCGGCGCCGCCCCTCTGGATCATCACGGCGTGCAATCCGGGCGGCGAGCAGCGAGCGGAGGAGGAGAACGCGCGGCAGAACGAGCGGCTCCGGCACGCGGTCGAGGCGGCTGGCTGGCGCTTCTGGGCCGCAGTGGGCCGCAACGCCGAGGGCACCTGGCAGGAGGCCTCGATCGCCGTGGCGGGCGCACCGCCCGACGCGGTGCTGGCGCTGGCGCGGGAGTTCGGCCAGGACGCCGTGTTCCGCCTCGACGAGGCCGGCCTCGCGGTGGTGCCGGCCGGGTAGGCGGGCGCTCCGCTACCGGCAGCCCGACCCGTCACAGGAGAAGGACGCCCCGCTCGCGTAGATGTACGCCGATTTTCCGTACACGTACGTATCGGCGGGGGTGTTGTCCTCGTCGGTGCCGGCGGCGCCGAAGTCGCAGCCGGTCGAGGTGAACGCCACACCGTTGCCCCAGGAGGACACGAGGTACACCCCGCCGCCCGGGAGCGCGGCATCCTCGGCCACGTTGCCCACGAAGCTGCCGCCGGTGCACGTGACCCGGGTGCTCGTGTCGGGAACCCCGCCGTCGGCGAGGCCGAGGCCGCCACCCCCGCCCATCGACGTATCGCCGGAGACCCGCGTGTCCACGAGGTCCACCGTGGCGTCCTTGCCGCCGGTCATGACGTACAAGCCGCCACCGCTGAGGCTCGCCGTGTTGGACGCGACCTCCGAGCCCGTGATGTTCACGACCGTGGCGGCGCCGACGCCGATCACGAAGGCGCCTGCCCCCGCTTGCGCCGTGTTGTGCGTGATGGCACCGCCCTCCATCGTGACCGTGCACCCGTCCACATACAGTCCGCCGCCGTAGGCCCAGGTCGTGTTCCCGGTGATCGTCACCTCCTCGAGGGTGAGGGTGGCGCCGCCAGCCCGCTCGCAGAGAATGCCGCCTCCGCCGACGCCGCCGGCCGCCACGGCCTTGGTCGCCGTCCCGCCCGTCAGGGTCAGGTCGCGAACCACCACGTCGATGCCATCCACGGCGATCTCCAGCCCGGTCGCGCCGCCACCGGCGTTCAACACCGCGCCGTAGGCGCCGGAGATGGTCACGTCCGTTTCGGCGCGCATGTAGGTCTACCAGGTGCCGCCGCAGAAGCGGATCTCGCCGCACGGCTCGTTCAGCGCGAGGCTCACCGCCGGCACGGCCGTCGGGATGGAGGCCGTGAAGTTGCTCCATGTGCCCGTGGAGGGCGAGTAGAGCATGACCGAGGGGGTGGAGGTGCACACGGAGTCGGAGCCGGTGTCCTCGGTGTCGCCGGTGTCCACGGGATCGGTGTCCGTGTCGGCGGTGTCCGCGCTCCCCGTATCGGTGGACGTCGGTGTAGCGGGCGGGCGGGGAGTGCGAACCCCCAGCCAACCCCCACTTGGGGGAGCGGCCGCCATGCGGCCCGGGAGCGGCCTTGCGGAGCTGCCGGCCTGTTAGGCGGCGGGCATGACGAACTACGAGCGCCTGGGCGTCTTCTACCTCGGCAAGACCCTCCACCCGGTCACCCGCGAGCTCCTCCCCGAGCCGGTGCTCTACCCGAGCAAGAACCTCACCACCCACGCGGTGGTGCTCGGCATGACGGGCAGCGGCAAGACCGGCCTCTCCGTGGGCCTCCTCGAGGAGGCGGCGCTCGACGGCATCCCCGCCATCTGCATCGACCCGAAGGGCGACCTCGGCAACCTGATGCTCACCTTCCCCGACCTCGCGCCGGCCGACTTCCGCCCGTGGATCGACCTCGACGAGGCCGCGCGAGCCGGCGTCACCCCCGACCAGTTCGCCGAGAGCACGGCCGCGAGCTGGAAGAAGGGGCTGGCCGACTGGGAGCAGGACGGCGAGCGCATCCGCCGGCTTCGCGAAGCCGCCGAGGTCACGGTGTACACCCCGGGCTCCAACGCGGGCGTCCCCCTCGCCCTGCTCCGGTCGTTCGACGCGCCGCGCATCGAGGTTGATGAAGAGACCCTCCGGGAGCGCGTGTCGGCGGGCGTGAGCGGCCTCCTCGGGCTCGTGGGTATCGAAGCCGACCCGCTGCAGAGCCGCGAGCACATCCTGCTCTCCCGCATCCTCCACGATGCCTGGGCGGAGGGCCGTGACGTGGACCTCGGCGCCCTCATCCTCGCCATCCAGAAGCCCGCCTTCGACCGCGTGGGCGTGCTCGATCTGGAGAGCTTCTTCCCGGCGCGGGATCGGGCCGGGTTGGCCATGGGCATCAACAACCTCCTCGCCTCGCCCGGCGCGCAAGCCTGGATGCAGGGCGAGCCGCTCGACATCGGCCGGATGCTCGTCACGCCGGGCGGCAAGCCCCGCATCAGCGTGGTCTCCATCGCCCACCTGAGCGATGCGCAGCGCATGTTCTTCGTGGCGACGCTGCTCAGCGAGATGGTGGCGTGGATGCGGGCGCAGGGCGGCACCAGCAGCACCCGCGCGCTCCTCTTCATGGACGAGATCTACGGCTTCTTCCCCCCCACCGCGAACCCGCCCAGCAAGGGCCCGATGCTCACGCTGCTGAAGCAGGCGCGCGCCTTCGGCCTCGGCGTGGTGCTCGCCACCCAGAACCCCGTGGACCTCGACTACAAGGGCCTCTCCAACTGCGGTACCTGGTTCATCGGCCGCCTGCAGACCGACCGCGACAAGATGCGGGTGCTCGACGGCCTCGAGGGGGCGAGCACCGCTTCCGGCAACTCGCTCGATCGCGCCCAGCTTGACACGCTGCTCTCCAGCCTCGGCAAGCGGGTGTTCCTGCTCCACAGCGTCCACGCGGACGCGCCGGTCCTGTTCCAGACGCGCTGGACGCTGTCGTTCCTGCGCGGCCCGATCACCCGCGAGGAGATCAAGCGCCTGTCGCAGTCGCAGAAGCCCGCCGCTTCGGCGGTGCGGGCGGCGCCCGTGGTGGCGCAGCCGGCGAAGCCGGCCGCCCCGCAGGGCATCGAGGAGCGCTTCGTGGGCGGCGGTACGGCCTACACCCCCTGGGTGCACGGCGTGGCGCGCGTTCACTATGTGGACACGAAGCAGGGGATCGACGCCTGGGAGGAGCTCTCCATCCTCGCGCCGCTCTCCGACGACCCGCCCTTCCACCTCTGGAGCGAAGGTTTCGCCCTCGACACGCGGAGCGTCCGCACCGCCCCGAACGCCGACGCCACCTTCGCCGACCTCCCCGCCCACGTGGGCAGGAAGAACGCGGTCGCCGACTGGAAGAAGAGCTTCACGGCGTGGATCTACCAGGAACGTCCCGCGGAGCTCCTCCATTGCGATGCGCTCGGGCTCTCCGCCAAACCCGGAGAGAGCGAAGCGGCCTTCCGGCAGCGGCTCGCGCACGCGGCCCGCGAGCGCCGCGACGACGCCGTGGCCGCGCTCGAGAAGAAGATGGAGCCGAAGCTCAAGGCGCTTGGCGAGAAGGTGAAGAAGGCCGAAGCGCGGGTGGCCCGCGAGAAGGCCGACGCGCAGGCCGCCACCGTGAACACCGTCACCAGCTGGGGCACGGCCATCTTCGGGAGCCTGTTCGGGCGCGGGTCGGCGGTCACCAAGGTGGCCTCGGCGGCCCGCACCACCAGCCGTGGCTTCGCGGCCGCCACCGACGTGCAGGCGGCTGAGGAGGCCGCTCGCGATGCGGCCGAGAGCCGCGAGGAACTGGAGGCCGAGGTGGGTGCCGAGGTGGAGCGCCTCACCGCCGAGGCCGATCCCGCCTCGCTGTTTCTGGGAAAAACCACCATCGTGGCGCGCAAGGCCGACACCCAGGTGGTGCTCACCCAGCTCGTGTGGAAATCGATCGAGGGGGCGTGAAGCGCAGCCCGGCGCGGCTCAGCGCCGGGAGCGGAGGCTCAGCCCCTTGAGGAAGTTGCGCAAGAACTGATCCCCGCAGGCGCGGTAGTGTTTGTGGCCGGCGCTCCGGAAGAAGGCGCTCAGCTCGGGCTTGGTGATGGTGAAGCCGGCGAGGGCGGTGATCTGCTGCAGGTCGTCGTCTTTCAGCTCGAAGGCCACCCGCAGCTTCTTCATCACGATGTTGTTGGTGATCGGCACCTCGACCGGCGGCGGCGGGCGGCTGTCGTCGCGCCCGCGCTTGAGGATGACCAGGCCGTTGAGGAAGAGGGCCATGGAGGTGTCGTCGCAGGGGCGGAAGCCTTCGTCGGTTTCGGCGCGGAGCCAGGCCTCCACCTCCGGAACGCGCACGCTGGCGCCGCCGAGCGCGAACACCTCGGCGAGCCGCGCGTCGTTCACGTTGAGCAGGTAGCGGATGCTGCGGAGGACGTCGTTGTTGGTCACGACCGCCTGCTATCCCATGGCAGGCCGGCGAGGCTCGAACCCTCCCCCGCGCGTTCACTCCTCGCGGGTCACCGACACCGTGCCGCTCCCGACCGGGGCGCCGTGCAGGTCCGTGGCCACGACCTCGAGCGTGTTGACGCCGGGCTCCAGCGGCACGGTGACCTGCCAGGTGGCGTCATCCGTCCACACAAGCTCCCGCGCCTCGCCGTTCACCCGGACCTCGCGGACGTCGATCCAGCCGACGCCCTCCACGGTGGCCTCCGACACCGCCGTGGCGAAGTCCCCGGTGGTCACGGCGAACGCCACCCGGGGAAAGCGCGCCAGCACGGCATCGGGCGCGTTCGACATGACCCAGGCGGCGCGGTCGTCGATGAACTGGCAGTGGCTCGCGAAGTCCTGGGCGGGCAGGAGCGCCCCGAGCTGGTCGCACCACGGCCCGAGGTAGGCGGTGGTGTACGCCCGGCCGATGATGTCCTGCAGGTGGCCGTAGTAGCCCCGCTCGTACTCGGGCACGGTGAGGAGGCGCGCGAGGTCGCCGTTGCCCACGACCGCCATCTGGCTGCTCCCGAAGAAGTCGAGGTCGTGCGGGAAGTAGAGCACCCGGCCATCCTCCGGGCGCACGTAGAAGCGGGCGTTGTGCTGGCTGCTGTCGCCACCGTAGTTGTCCACCGCCCCCGAGAGGGTGGCGAACGCGTAGGCGCGGAGCCACTCGTCCACGTCGATCACCTCCTCGGCGCGGGACGGGAAGTCGGCGCGGGCCATGGCCTGCCCCAGCGTGATGATGCCGCTGAAGTCATCCTCCGCGAGGTTGTCGGCGAGCAGGAAGTTCCAGCGCCAATCCTCCTTGTCGTCGCCGAGGTCGGTGATCGGCGTGCCCACCACGCCGTCGGGCTGCGGCAGCTTGAGCCCCTCGGGCGTGCCATCGTCGGTGGTGGTCGGGTAGTACACGAGCTCGTACTCGAACACCGACCCCTGGTCGCCGTCGGCGAACTGCGAGGCGAGTACGAGGCCGCTCGCGCGGTCGAGCTGCAGCTCGACGGGGCCGGTGTGCTCGGGCAGCGGCGTGATGGCGTAGGCGAGGTCGTTGTACTCGCCTGCCACGAAGCCCGCGGCCGTCATGGTGAGGTTCATCAGCACCTCGCGCTGGCCGAAGCCCACGCCCTCGGAGCGGTCCACCAGCACGCTGCGGTGCGAGCCGCGGAAGGGCTGCTCGCCCCTGAAGCGCAGCGCGTACCCCAGCCGGGGCTGCTCGGGCCGCCCGCGTTCGCTGCCCTTGAGCCGCGCGCCCACGTCGTAGAACACCTCCGACTCGTCGTAGATCACGGTGGCGCCGATCAGATCGTCGCTCATCAGGTTCACGTCGTCGTGCATCCAGTCCGAATCCTCGGCCGTGAGCAGGATGCGCACGTTGTGAAGGCCGTTGCCCTGCGCCTCGCCCCCATCGAAGGTGAGGAGCGCGCGGGAGTCGGGGCCGGCCGGCGGAAACCACGACCGGTTGCCGGCGCCATCCTCCGCCTCCACGTACACCTGCACGATGGCGCCGGCAGCCTCGCCCCCGAGCTCCCCCGTCCACCCGCTGCCCCCCTCGGTGAGCGGGGTGGCCGCGAAGGCGCCGCCATCCACGGAGGCCCAGAGCGTCACGCCGTCCACGCCGTCTGGGTCCTCGGCATTGATGCGGAAGGACACCGGCTCGTACGGCGCGGGCACGGCCACCTCCTGCGCGAGCTCCCCGAGCGTGGGGCCGGGATCGCCCACCCGCGAGTTCGCGGCCCCCGGTGTGCCGGCTTCGCTCGGCATCCAGATGGCCGTGGTCACGGGCAGGCGGTTGAAGTAGAGCCGGGAGTTGAGCAGGTTGCTCCCCGATACCCAGCGGGCGCGGAAGCTCACCCGGTAGGAGGTGGACCGCAGCGTCTCGCCCAGCGTGGTCTCGGCGTGGTTGTGCATGTGCCCGGTACCGCCCGTGGCCACGAGACGGAGCACGGGGTTGCCGGCGTCGTCCGGGTCGGGGACCACCTCGGCGTGGCGGTGGTTGCCGAGGAGGCGCCAGTGGTCGCTCTCCGCGTCGAAACCGCCGTTCGGCACGAGCTCCTCCGCCGCGCCGTCGGGGTCGCGCACCACGCTCACGTCGTCGAGGAGCACCTCGCCCGCGTCGAGCAGGCCGAGGATGAGCTCGTTCCACACGCCGTCCGGGCCGACCGCGCTGTCCTGGGCCACGCCCGTGTAGCTGTAGTCCCGCCACTCCCCGCGGGGTGCCTCGTTGCTCGCGGCCCAGGCGTCGGGCGAGGCGTTGTCGGCGCGGACATCCCGAAGCTCCAGCGAGGAGCCGCCGCCATCGGCGGCGGTGGGCCAGCGCCCTTCGTCCTGGTAGCGCACCTCGTCGGCCGGGTTCCCGGCGGCGTCGAGCAGCAGGAGCCGGTCGGTGGTGTTGTCGAGGCGGCCCGAGAAGTCGCGGACGACGAAGAATGCGCCCGGCGCGAGTGATGTCCCCTCGGGGAACGTGTAGCCCACGGCGTCCGCGAGCTGCCACCCCGAGAGGTCCACCGCCTCGGCCCCCCGGTTGGTGAGCTCGATCCACTCCGCTCCGGCCCCGGGCGGGTGGTACATGATCTCGTTGATGACGATGCCATCCTCGATCTCGACGGCGTTCGCGGCGCCCGGCGTGGTTTCGACGGGAAATCGCCAGTTGCCCTCGTCGTCCCGCGCCCGCGGACGGTCGAGCACCCGCACGGCGTCGAGCAGCGTGGCGCGGTCGCCGGTGTAGAGGAAGGCGGGGGAGCCCGATACGAGCGCCAGCCCCTCGACGACGGTCGGCTCCCCGGCCGGCACGCTCCCGGCGGGCACGGCCCGCTCGCCGCCGGCCTGGACGAGCAGGAGGTCGCCTGCACCCTCCGGCGCCAGGAGCTCCACCCAGTCCTCCCCGACTTCGTTGAGCCTGGCCACGGGCGCCGCCTCGGCGGCGGAAACGCGGGCCTGCAGCGAGCACCCGAAGCGCAGGTCGTCGTCGCCCGCCTGGTGCACCTCCACCGCGAGTACGTTTTCGCCGCGAACGAGGCTGGCCGCATCGAGCTCGGCGGCGATCTCCGCGTCGTCGACGACGCGCGAGGCCGGCGTGTCGGCGTCGATGGCGCCCGCCGGGAGGTTCTCCCGGTGCACCTCCACCCCGTTGAGGTAGACGAGGGCGCCGTCATCGACCTCGCAGGCGAGGAACAGGCGGGTGGAGGCCGGGTCGGCGTCGAACGTGAAGCGAGTGCGGAACAGGGTGGTGGTGGGCACCGACGCCAGCTCGGTCTCGCCGCCGCCGCCCCGCAGCGGCGCCACCGACCGGAAGAGCGCGTAGGTGTTCGAGGTGTTGGTGGCCGAGGTGTCGCCGAAGGTGTCCCCCCACACGAAGCGGGTGCCCTCGGAGAAGCCACCGCTCACGGCCCAGCCCCAGGGGTCGGAGGTTCGGTCGGCCTCCGCGGCCGGCGGGGCGAAGGTGGCGCCGGCCACGAGCTCGGCCACATCGAGCTCGTCGGGGGGAGGGTCGCCCGGCGGCACGCCGGGGAACCCCCCGCTCGGGCCGAGCAGGTACTCGAAGGTGTCGGCGGCCGTACCCACCACCTCGCCCTCCACCGCCACCTCGGCGATGGTCATCTGGGGCCCGCCATGGTCCCAATCGGCCTCCCAGGCGGCGAGGTAGAGATGGTCGGTCGGCTCCACCTCCACCTCGAAGTCCTCCACGGTGGTCCAGTCGCCATCGGGGTCCTCGGCCACGAGCCGCAGGTCGGTGCCCTCGGCCGAGCCGAGGTAGATCGCGTAGTAGTTGTCCGCGGTGACCGAAACGGTGGCCTCGGCCACTCCGGTGGCGCCGCCCGCGTAGAATACGGCCTCGCCCTCGCTCCATGCGCCGTCGTCGTAGCCGGGCCCCGCCCAGTCGCTCGCGGGGTAGGCGCCGAAGGTGTCGTAGCGCCAGGTAGAAGCGAGCGGCACGAGCAACACGCTCGTCGGCGCGGGGCGTTCGAGCGCGTTGGGCGCGCCGGGTGTGCCTCCAAGCTCCGCGCTGGTCGTCCAGTTCTCGGCGAGGTCGCTCCAGCGCTCGGGGCCCCGCTTGGCGAGGCTCGCGCCGGAGCCGTCGGGCCCCACCGGCCACGGGTCGTCCGCGCCGTACCGAACGGTGTCGATCAGCCGCCCCGCGTTGTTGCGCAGCTCGAGGCGCTCGCCGGCGTCGTCGAGCTCCCCTTCCGGCGTGACCACGAGGTAGCCCCCGGCCGCGAGCACCGTGCCGGCGGGGAAGGCGTGGGCCACGCCGCCGGCGAGCGACCAGCCGGAGAGGTCCACGTCGAGCGCCATCGGGTTGAACAACTCCACCCACTCCGCCCCTCCCTCGGCGGGGTGGACCATGAGCTCCGTGAACGTGACCGACGCCGGCGTGGGGATGGCCTCCCGGAGCCATCCTCCCCCCACGGAGGGCACGCGATCGCTCCCCGTGTCCTCGGTGGTGCCCTGGAGCGGGATCGACAGCGGGCCCTGGCACGCGAGGAGGAGCAGCAGCATGGCTCGGCCGAGTGTAGCGCCATTCGGCGCCGATGGGCGCGATCAACCCGGCGGCCGGGCCCCGGGGAGCTGGTAGCGGAGGATCAGGAGCGGCAGCGGCAGGAAGGGCGGCAGGTCGCCCGCCTCGCCGATGATGCCGATCAGGTGCACCGACAGGTCCATGCTGAACCGCCCGAGAACGAGCCTCCCGCCGGGCCCGATACCCAGCTCGTGCAGCTCCGCGTACTCGTTGGTCACGACGGTCCAGGTGGCGGCGCCGAGGAGCGTCCAGTGGGGGCTGAGGTCGAGGACCCCATCCACCGCGAGGTTGAACCCGCCCGCCTGGAGCCCGGGAAGGTCGAGCACGCGCAGCGTGGCGGCGAGGTGCCGCTGGCGCGGACCCCAGGCGACCCCCACGCCCGCGCCCGCCCCGGCTACCGTGGCCGTGGTGCCCGAGCCGCCGAACCCGAACCAGGCACCGGCGCCCACGAGCCCGCGCACCGAGAGCTCCCCGAACGTGCGGGCTTAGCCCGCCTCGAACACCGGCATGGCATCGAGCCCCGTGGCCGTGGGCGAGAAGGCAGCACCAAGGGCCACGTCGAAGCCGTGCCCGACCCCCGCCTGCGCGCCGAAGAACCCGAGGTCCACGTTCTGGAGCCACACCTCGCGCGCTGCCAGCGGGTGCACGCCCCAGCCGAAGCCTCCTTGCGGCGGGGCGCTCTCGATCTCCGCCGCGACCAGGTCCATGCCGCAGGATGCCCAGTCCGGGACGGAAAAGCAAACCGGCGCGGGACGGCGGTGCGCAGGACGCCGCTCAGCCCGCCTTCGGCCAGTTCACGCCCACGCTGGCGCCCACGCGGAAGTCGCCCGTCTCGCTGGGGATGTAGGTCACCGCAATCGGGAGCTGCAGCTTGCCCACCGCCGGCACGAAGGCCACCGCGGCCACCATGTGGACCCAATTGCCGTCGCTGCTGGGCGAGAGGTTCGCGCCCACACCCGCCTTGAAGGTGTCAAACAGCGAGAGGCCCATCAGGGCGCTCGCCGAGGGCAGCGCCACGCCCTGGTTGAGGCCGAGCAACGTGATGTTGGGCACGATGATGAAGTCGAGCCCCTCCCCGCTCGCCACACGCACCTCGGCCTCGTAGCCGATGGCGAAGAGGTTGGGCGAGCTCAGGTAGCCGGTCTTCTCGGCCTGGTTCGCGTACACGTAGCCGGCGCGGAAGCCGTGACGCACACCGTCGAACCCGGCGGGGCTCTTCCGGGCGTACATTTCCGAGAAACGCGGCGGGTTGGTGGCCTCGGGAGCGGTTTCGCCCACGGGAGCCGGCGCGGTCTCCTCGGCGTGGGCAACGTTCAGGGAGAGGGCGGCGATGAGGGTGGTCAGCATCTTGAACTCCTTGCAGGTTTCTTCCTGCACCCTCAACCTACGGCACGCCGGGCCGGTTGAAACCCCCCCGGTCTGAAGCGCGTCTGAGAGGGGTTCGTCGATGGCCGCAGAGGGGGGCGGACCCGCCGGGTGGCGGGTAGATCAGGGCACGACAAAGAGGCCCCGCTTGCTCCTCGTCCTCCTGACGCTCGCCTGCCACCTGCTTCCCTTCGACGCCGACGACGATGTCGTGGTTGAAGTCCCGACGGACGACGTCGAGATGAACGCCGCGATCGCACGAGCGCAGGCCACCCTCCCCGACTTCTGGACGGCCCTCGAGAGCGCCGACCCGGAACTCAGCGGGCTCGCGCTGAAGGTCAGGGTGACCGAGGGTGACGCCACGGAGCACCTCTGGTGTGTGAACGTCCGACGCGACGGCGACGTCGTCCACGCCACGGTGAACAACGAACCGGAGTCCGCGGTCGAGGTCGCACAGGGCCCACGATGGGCGCCCTCGACGGGACCCCAACTGCGGGTCCCGCCGCGCGCAAGCGAGTGGGCGGGCACCCAAAAATCGCAAGCCTCACGCCCGCGCTTCGCCCCTCAGGGGCAGGCGTCGCCGGGCGTGTACTCCACGGTGACGGTTGCGCCGGCCGCCGGCTCGGAGCCCAGGCGGACGGCGTTGTCCGCCGCGGCGTAGGTCCAGTCCGCGATCTCCAGGCCATCCACCCGGACCTGAATGGTGGACGCGATGGGGAAGTCGGGAAGGTCGACGTGCCGCCAGCGCTCCTCCGTGAGCAGCTCGTCCGTGCTGTCTTCCCAGAACGAGGTGAAATCCTCGGCACACGCCGACTCGTAAAGACCGCCCGTGGCAACGCTCATCTCGTACCACCCGTTCGCCGCGAGGAGGTCGCCACACCCGTCGGGCCAATCCCCGGAGAGCACACCAACCACCACGGCTCCGGGGTCGGCCTCGACCGTGCGCAGGAAGCTCAGCACCTCGGACGAGCCAACGGTGCTCGCGTCCAGGGTTCCCGTCAGCGCGACGACCACGAGCGTGGGCGCCTCGCGGAGGAAGGGGCCGCCGGGCTCGAGCGCACCTCCAGCCTCACCCGCCTCAACCAGAATGTCGAGCCCTGTGAGCGCGCCAGCGAGCGGCACGAGCGGCAGGTCGAGGAGGGCGTCGAGGCGAGTAGCGGCCTCGGCCTCCGTCGACTCCACGGCCCCCACCAGCAACGGGGAGCGCGTGGACATCACGCCGATCCTCACGTCGTGCTCGGCCAGCAGGGCCACGAGCCACGGGACACCGGCGCGCATGACGGCCAGGGGCGCCGCCATCAGGTCGGAGTCTTCCACCACGAGAAGGAGGTCTACCGCGGGCGGCTGGTACACCCAGGTGAACGTCTCGGTGACCGAGATGACCTCGGCCGCGAAGCTCACCGCGGCAGAGGCGCTGATCGGGTCGTCGGTCTGGAGGAGGAGGACTCCGGCGGCCGAGCCGACGCCCGACGGGGCAAACGTGATGGCGATCTCGCTCGCCGTGCCCGGCTGGATCGCGCCGAGTCCGGAAACGTCCTCAACGGTGAAATCACCTGCCGCGATCCAGGAGGCCGCTTCAACGTGCAGGTCGGCGTTTCCCTCGTTGCCGATCGCCAGCCTGGACTCCTGAACGCAACCCAGCGGCACCTCGCCCAGGTCGAAGCTGTCGGGCTCGACCCGGACCTTCGGACCCAGTCCGGTGCCGCGCAGCATCACGGAGCGCGCGTCGGCCCAGGTCTCCGCGCGGACCCCCAGGACCGACTCCAGCGGCCCAACGCCTGCCGGAGAAAACCGCACCGCGAGCTCCTCGGTGCCATTCGCGGGAATCGTGAGCTCGGGGGGGTCCATGGAAAATCCTGCCGTCTCGGCCAGCGTCACTTCCACACGCACAGGCAACCGGCCATCGTTCACCAGCTCGAAGCGGAGGCTCACTTCGCTCCCGACCGGCAGCTCCCCGAAGTCCAACTCCTCCGGGATGGTGCTCGACACGAGGTGTGCGGGCGGCACGTGATCGGCCGCCGGCTCAGGCGCGGGCGTGCAGGACGTGAACACCACCCAGAACGGCATGAACCCTTGTAGTCAACAGGTGGCAAGCGCGCCCGTGGCGCCGCTCCACGCCATCGTCCCCGGCACGAAGACGACGGGGCGGGCGCCGGGCGCCCCCCGGGGCTCACGAACAGCGCGACGTCGCCGCCCAGCACGAAGCGCCCCTCGGCCGGTGCGGCGTCGTGCCGCCCCCGACGCATCGGAGGAGGAGCTCGCGTTCGACCTCGTGGAGAACACGACGTTCACCTCAGCCGGTCGACCGTGCACCGGACCCTCCAGCGCCCGAAGCTCACGCGAAAAGGAGACCTTCATCGCGACCGAGCGCGAAATGGACTCACCGCGATGATGACCGGCCGCGGGGGCACGACCAGGGAAGCCTCCCGGGCCTGCACCGAGCAGATGCTGGCCCGCGAGCTTCGTGAGGGCGATTTGGTCGTCCTCGACAACCTGCCGGCGCGCAAGGGCCCGGAGGTGCACGCCATCATCGAGGGCAAGGGCGCCAAGGTGTTCGTCCTTCCACCCTGCTCGCCCGACCTCAACCCGATCGAACTCGAGCGGGCGTGGGTCAAATGGTGGCTGAAGACCTGCCGCGCGCGCACGGAAGAGGCCATCAACACCGCGTTTTGCCTCGCGAAGGAGCGGTTCACGAGCGAGTTGGCCTCAGGATTCATCCGTCATTGCGGCTTCGCGCCTCAACCGCAGTGATCGCCGCCGTGAGGGGGCACCGCCTCGCTTGACGCGCGCGCCCCGCGTGTCGAAGTTCCCTCGTCTCCTCGACCCTTCCACCCTGAGCAAGTCATGTCCGCATCGCTGTTCTCGTCGTTCTCCCTGGGCTCCCTTCGGCTCGCGAACCGCGTCGTCATGGCGCCGATGACCCGCAGCCGCGCCATCGGCAACGTGGCCAACGGGCTGATGGCGTCGTACTACGCCGCGCGCGCCGACGCAGGCCTGCTCATCACCGAGGGCGTGTCGCCCAGCGCCAACGGCCTCGGCTACGCGCGCATCCCCGGCCTCTACACCGAGGCGCAGGCCCAGAGCTGGCGCGTGGTCACCGACGCCGTGCACGCCCGCGGCGGTCACATCTTCGTGCAGTTGATGGACACCGGCCGCGTCGGCCATTCCGCCAACCTGCCCGCCGGCGCCCGCATCCAGGGACCATCCGCCGTGGCCGCCCCCGGCGAGATGTGGACCGACGCCAGCGGCCCGCAGCCGCACCCGGTGCCCGAGGCCATGACGGAGGCGGACATCGCCGCGGCGATCGCCTCCTACGCGAACGCGGCGCGGCTGGCGGTGCAGGCTGGCTTCGACGGTGTCGAGTTGCATGGCGCCAACGGCTACTTGATCGACCAGTTCCTGAACACGGCGTCCAACCAGCGCACCGACGCCTGGGGCGGCTCGGTGGCCAACCGCGTGCGGTTCGGTGTGGAGGTCGCGAAGGCGGTCACGGCGGCCATCGGCGGCGCGCGTGTCGGCATGCGCATCTCGCCGTACGGTGTCTTCAACGGCGGCGTGCCGGACGCCGAGATGGACGCGGTGTACCTCGAGCTCGTGAACCAGCTGAACCCACTCGGGCTCGCGTACATCCACATGGTGGACCACTCGTCGATGGGCGCGCCGCCCGTGCCCGACACGCTGAAGGCGGCGGTGCGCGCCAGCTTCAAGGGCGCGTACATCCTCTCCGGCGGGTACGACCGCGCCCGCGCCGACGCCGATCTGGCGGCGGGCAAGGGAGATCTGGTGGCCTTCGGCCGCCCGTTCATCTCCAACCCGAGCCTCGTGCAGAAGCTGCAGACCGCCGCTGAGCTGGCCCCGCCCGACTTTGGCACCTTTTACACGCCGGGCGAGAAGGGCTACACCGACTACCCCGTGTAGCGCGAGTGGCGGCTCGTCCACGGCCTGTCGCGTCCCCGTCCTTTGGCCGGCAGCCCGTACAATTGTCGTTCAAAAACGATGGGATACGACCCATGGCCACGCTGAGGTCCTTCGCCGGCGCGGGGCCCTTGACCTCCTCGTAATACGATCGTATGATCGCGCCGTGGAACGACTCTCGCTCTCTCTTCCCGAAGACCTCGCCATTCGCATCCGGGACGCCGCGCTCGCCGACGGCGCCAGCCTTTCAGCGTGGCTGGCCCGCGCGGCGGAGTCCCAATTGCTGTTGCGAAACGCGAGCAAGGCCATCGCTGCCTGGGAGCGGGAAAATGGCGGAATCACCGACGCCGAGCTGGCCGCGGTGGAGCGCGCATGGCGGGAGTGACCCTGGACACGGGTGCGCTGATCGCGGCGGAACGGAACGACCGGCGGTTCTGGGTGTGGTGGAAGTGGCAGACCTCGCGAGGCGTTGTCGCCACCGTGCCGTCGCCAGTCGTCGCCCAGGCGTGGCGGAGCGCGCCCAACGTGTGCGTCGCGATGGTGCTGGCGGGATGCCGAGAGGTGGCGATGGATGCAACAGCGTCACGCCGAACGGGCGAACTCTGCGCCGCCGCGAAGACCGCCGACGTCGTGGATGCGTTCGTGGTTTGGGGGGCTGCGGAGCGGCGCGACGACGTGCTCACCAGCGATCTCGGGGGCCTTGCGATCCTCGCTGCGCACGCACCCGGAGTCGGGAAAATCCGGACCCTTGACGATCTCGGCTGACGCGCCCTGGACCGAGCGGGAGAGCTTCGCGCCCTGCCTCGACCCGATGACGTCCTGGAGGGCGTTCGGGCGGACATTATGGAGTTGACCCGCCGAGTTTTTCCGTCCGAATCCCGTTCTGGGGCGCCCTCCGGGTGGTCACGAACCAACGAAAAGGCCCAGTTCAACCGAAGCTGAACCGGGCCGATCGATGGTAGCCCTAACGGGACGATTTCGGAACTGGCTACGCGAGAACGGGGAGCTTTGCACGGAGATGGTTCGGCAGGGATACGTGCTATGAAGATGCGCTTCTGCGCAGGGCCGCTCGCGCAGGGCTACTTCGCCTCGGCGTCAGCGCCCGGCGGCGTCGGGCCGCCGTAGCGGGGATGAAGTTGGAGGTCGGGCGTGAGGATGCCGATCTCGACGAGGAAGGCGGTCTGCTCCTCGGCGGTCAAGCCTGCCCAGCGCGCACGCACTGCGGCCGAATCGGCGGCGATCTGGGGGTCGGTGTAGGGGTTCGTGGGCTGGTTCATGTCAGGCTCCGAGAGCAGTATAGCGCGAGGGGCGGAAGTAGCCGACGATGACGGAGGGGTCGCGGACGGCGACCTGGGTGTGCGTCTTCGTGAAGATAGCCGCGCCGGGGAACGCGGGTACCCCCTCGACGAAGACACCGCGAACCGTCTGGTGGAACCTGCCGCCCCGGCCGAGCGTGCTGTCCGCATCGCGGAGGTAGAAGTTGAGGACGGCGCAGTCCAACTCACGGAGGAGCAGATCGTCACCGCCGCCGCGGCCGGGCCGGTTGACCGGCACCGGCGCCCCGATCGCGGCGAGCCGGGGGAGGAGGTCAGCGTGCGCGCCGCCAAGCGCGGCTGTGGACTCGCTCCGCGCGAGGTCGAAGCATCGGCCGAGGTGGATGAACGCTCCGATGACGGAGGGGTTCGCGATCTTCCCGCGGTTGCGCTGCTCCTCGGCGAACTCCCACGCCCGTTCCGGGTTCTGCTCCCAGAAGTAGATCCCCTCACCGAGCCAATCCCACTGGTTACTGCTCGGCTTCATGGGCTCACCGGTGACCAGCACGCGATCAGCGGTGGCCTGGTCGCAGCCGTGGAAGCCTACGATGACGCGGTGGTCGAGGAGAGCGAGGGCGGAGGGCATAGGGAAATCGAAGTAACCCGACGGTGAACAGGTGTACACCTGCCGAGCCTACTTCATCGATGCTCATCGTCATGGGGACGCGGGATCCCGCCAGTCACGGCCCCGAACCGGCGACCACGTAGGCGGCGCCGAGGGAGACCGCCTCGGTTCCGAAATTCGCCATCGGGACGCCCGTGATGAAGTCGTCGTACCCGTCCGCATCGAGGTCACCTGCGCCGGAGACCGACCATCCGGCCCAGAACATCGGTCCCCCGCCGTACCGTCGAGCGGCGACCCCGTCGAGCACGGCCACTCCGGCGGAGGGTCCGTGCACAACGTAGACCGAGCCGGCACAATCCCCGCCTGTCGGGTCGCATGGGGCACCGACCAGGAGGTCGTCGACTCCGTCGGCGTCGAGATCCCCTGCCCGAGCGACAGCGAACCCCGCCTGATCGCAGCTGGTCGCCCCGACGAGGATGGCGTCCGCCGCTGCGAGGTTCACGGTTCCGACCACGGGGCCACTCACCACGTAGACCGCGCCAGCAAGGGATCCGCCGCGATCCTCGTAGGGTGCGCCGACGATGACGTCTGCGTAGCCGTCCGCATCATTGTCGAGCAGCGCGACCGCGTAACCAGCCCGCGCCCCAGGCGACTCGCCGGTCAACTTGGCGGTCGCGGATGAAAGGGAGAGGATCCCCGTTGTCCCACCGTCAACAACGTAGGCCGCTCCGTACTGCGGTCCCGCCGAGCTTTCGGCGTAGGTGCCGACGACCATGTCCTCGACGCCGTCGCCATCGACGTCTCCCTGCCCCGCGAGCGACAGCCCCGCGTAGTCGTACGCCGCCTCACCCAGCCACTTTGTATCGGCCGAACCCGCACTCAGGGTTCCGGCCAGCGGGCCGTGGAACAGGTACACCGCGCCCGCCTCGTACGCGCCGGTCGACTCCTGAACGGCCCCGACGGCCACGTCGTCGAAGCCGTCCGCGTTCGCATCGCCGATCCCCGAAACCCAGTACCCGAAGTTGTCGTTTGCCGCTTCCCCGAGGAGCTTGGACGTCGCGGCGTCGCCGACGTCGTAGTCGCCGGCCCAACCGCCACCAGAGATAAGGTACGCGGCGCCTGCATTGTAGCCCGTCGTTGGCTCGCGATAGGCACCGATGAGGAGATCCGCCATTCCGTCCGCGTTCACGTCTCCCGCGACGGATACGGACCAGCCAGCCCACTGATTGTCGCCTTCGCCGTGGAAAGAGGCCGCCGCCGCCCCGAGGCTTCCGGATGCTGCAGGGCCCGCCACCAGGAACGCGGCGCCGTTCTTCGAACCTCCGGCGTCCTCCTCCGGACCGCCGATGATCAGGTCAGGGATACCGTCACCCGTCACGTCGCCGCCGCCGCTCACGGAGCTACCGGCCGTACCGCTATTGGTCACGCCGGTGAGCTCGACCCTCGCCGCGGCGATCGGTGAGCTTCCCGCGAGGCGACACTCGGTCGCGTCGGCGTCGCAATCGTCATCCACGCCGTTCCCGCAGACCTCCGTGACCCCGGGGTTCACGCTGTCGTTGGTGTCGTCGCAGTCCGTCGCGTCGAGACCCCAGCCGTCCCGCGCCCCGCAGAACTCTGCGCGGCTTTCCGGGTCGCCGTATCCGTCGCCGTCCCCGTCAGCATGCCAAGTTGAAACCGAAAGATCCTCGTCAATTGATCCGTCGCAGTCGTTGTCGAGTTCGTCGCAAGCCTCCGCGGCGCCGGGCCAGCAGGACGCATCGGCGTCATCGCAGTCGCCGCTGGCGCTGGCCGAATAGCCGCTCGTGCGCTCGCACGAGGCGACTGGATCGCCCGAACCGAAGCCGTCTCCGTCGGCGTCCGAGTACCACAGTGTCGCGTCCGCGGCCTGCTCGTCCGTGCCTCCGTCGCAGTCATCGTCAACGCCATTGCACGCCTCCGTGGCCCCGGGGTGCACCTCGGGATCGGCGTCGTTGCAGTCGTCGGGTGCCGCATACCCGTCCGCGTCAGCGTCGACTTCTTGTCCGCCGGTGTCCGTCGTCTTCGCGCCCGGTACGGTTCCAGAGGGGGCGCACGCGACCAAGAGAGCGGTGACCGTGAACGAGAGGAGACTCACCCTGACGGTGTAGCCTGTTGCTGGCGTGAAACGGGAGCGAGTCGGCCGCAAGGGCCTCTTGGCGATCCCGACGGGCGTGGGCGCCGACAGTTCGCGTCACGGTCTGATTAGATGCGCGCCCGAAGGTCGGGTTCGAATCCCGTTCGGGGTTGCGCTCAATGGCGCGAGTCGCCAACGAAAAGGCCCGATTCAACCGAACGTGAACCGGGCCAGTTTGTGGTAGTCCCAAGGGGATTCGAACCCCTGTTTGCGCCGTGAGAGGGCGCCGTCCTGGGCCGGCTAGGAGCGTGTCGGGCGTAGAACGTCGCCCGTGAACGTGGTCGTGAACGTGATTGTCCCGTCCCGCTGATTTTACCCAGTTGGATCCCTCCTTCGGCTACCGGTAGGCAAGCCGGGATGAAGCTGTTTGCTGGTAAACCCCCGGCGGACCCCATGGTTCGGCACCAGCACGAGTTTCCGTTGGAGCGGAGCTACACCGTTGCGGCGGCCGCGGTGGCGCGCTGGGCGTAGGCCGCTGGGGTGAGGTCGGCCCAGGGTTTGCGGGCGCGG
>CAISIK010000112.1 GCA_903885375.1 uncultured Pseudomonadota bacterium | reverse complement strand
GGTCGGGCACCGCATCGCCATCCAGGTCGTCGACCCAGAAGTAGTCGATGGGCGCCCAGTTCGACCCCCGCGTGATGCGGCTGTGCACGCGGTCGTTCACCGCGCCATCGGGCACCCCGCCGGCGACCATCATGAGGTCGGAGGTTTGGTCCTCGTAGGTCACCCCGACCATCAGCTCGGCGAGGCCATCGCCGTCCAGATCGGGGGCGCGACCGTCGAGGGCAGGGCCCGGATTGACATACGCCATGCCCTCCGCCTCCACCCATATCCGATGAGTCAAGGTGCTCAACGCCGCGCCAGACCGCAGGTCCTCCCCCTCCAGCAGCGCCAACTTCCTCATGGTTGGGTCGGCCTCCCAACCCAGGTACGCCGTCACCTCATCGAACCCGTCCCCATCGAGGTCGCCCACCGCCACAGGATGGCTCCAAACTTCCTCGTCGATCGTCACCGGCGGCAGGTCGGAGAGTTGAAACTCGCCGCTCGCGCGGGGCCCCCCTTCCACGACCACCCAGGACCACTCGTGGTCCCAGGCCGTGGCCAACAAAACGACGTTGTCGGGACGGTCATCGCCGGTGAACTCGCCGAGGCTGGGCTGGGGCGAAAAATAGGCGGCCGAGGGAGCCAGCCACGTCAAGTCGGCCGCGGTATCCTGCGGCTCGCCCACGTAGGGAAACCCATCGTCTGATCCGTAGAACAAGAGAAGCGCACCGGTGTCCATACCGTCGTGCCCATAGTTGCGGGCGAGGACGTCGTCGAAGCCATCCCCATCGGAGTCGCCGGCGGGCCAGGGATAGGGGCCGTACCACCTCCCAGGTGCCCACTGGAAGGCCGGCACCGGGGAGACCGCTGGCAACGTGGCCAACTGGGAACCGAAAAACACCCCGCCGGTCCAGGCTTCCTGCCGGCTCTGGCCAAGCACATCAGCCAGCCCGTCCCCGTCCACGTCGCCGAGGTGGTAGCCAAGGCCGCCTGATGATTCGCTGTTCTCCTCCATGCTCCACGTCCACATCGCCGTCGCATCGGCAGCGGCCCCGCAACTCCCATCGGGAATCGGCTCCCCGTCGCAGTCCTGATCCAGACCATCGCAGTAGTCAGGCGCGCCGGGGTACACATGCGGCAGGGTGTCGTCGCAGTCCCCCTCGCCGATCGTGTACCCGTCCGCGTCGGCGTCTACGAGGCTTGCGGTGTCCACCGGCTCGGCGGTGTCCCCCGTGTCGCCGGTGTCCGGCGGCTGCCCGGTTTCGGCAGTATCCACGCTGGCCGCGGTGTCCACCTCCGCGGCCGACGTGTCGGCCTTCTCCGCCCCAGCGCCGGCGCAGCCAAGCGCGAGCAGCACGCTCACCACGACAACTCCCCCCGCCACACACCGCCGCCATCGATGCCAGCTACGAAGTAGCTGCCCTTGCCGTCGGAAGAGTCGTCGTCCACCCCGAGGTCGGACCATACGGCCGAATTCACTATGTGGAAGGGGCGAGGCGGGGTTCCCCACCTCGGACCGCGAAGGGCCGCCCCGCCTCGCGGCGCCGGTGCGACCGAAGCCCCTACCACTTGGAGGGGT
>CAISIK010000111.1 GCA_903885375.1 uncultured Pseudomonadota bacterium | reverse complement strand
GATGTCGTGGTCCTTGAGGTCCTTGCGGCCGGTGAGGAGGCGATCGTCGTAATGATCGGCGGTGAGCGAGCTGTTCGCGTGGGTGAGCTTGAAGTCGCCGCCACCGGCGCTGAACATCACGAACCCGCCGCGCTCCGTTTCGGGGAACGCGCGCGGCCAGTTGCCATCCAGGTCGAGGAGCATCTCCTCACTGGCCTCTCCAAAAACAGGCCCGGCCACGGCCGCACCGACCCAAAGGAAGTTCATCGCGAGCAGGCCCACCGGGGGATTGTACCCCAGCCGGTCGCCGCGTGGGCGCGTACCGCCAGAATCCCGATGTCATCGGGCCGGGCGCAGGGACGGCCCCTCAGATTCCCCTGTACATCGCGGCGATCTGCGCCTTGTCGTCGAGCCGCTCCCACACCGTGTCGAGCACCCACTTGCTGAATCGCTCGATCACGGCCACGTCGTCGGGGCCCACGCCGAGGCCGAAGCGCACCCGGTCCGCCACCTCGGCCACATCCTCGAGCCCGTGCACCTCCACCGGCGAGAGCTCCTTCAGGATCGGCGCCGCCCGCCGCGCGAGGCTGGCCGCATCCTCCCCAGCGCGGGCATGCACCCCCGCATCGCCGAGGGCGATCTCCACCAGCCGCCAGCACTGGTCGATGCGCGCCGAAGGGGCCACGTCCGTAAGGGGGTCCCTCAAGTGGCGCAGCACGATCAGGCGTTTCACCGGGCGGTAGGCGAGGAGCGCGCCGATGAGGCCGAGCAGCGCCACCGTGAGCACCGAGCAGATGGTGCCGCCCGCCTTCTTGGCGGCCTCCACGGCCTGCTCCACCATCTTCTCCATGCCCTCACCACCCTCACCGTCCTCGGACTGCTCCTCCATCTGCTCGCCTTGCTCCTTCTCGCGTTTCATCCGCGCCTGGCGCTCCTGTTCGGTCTCCTCGCGCTGCTCGCCGCCGCCGTTGCCGTTTCCGTCCTGCGGGCCGGTTCGCCAGAGGTACGGCGCGATGAGCGCGGTGGCGCCGGCCACGCCGATGGTGAGGGCGCCGAGGAGGATGAAGCCGAGGAGCGTGACCCGGGGGCGGGAGACGCCCCGCTCCTCCACCGAGGGGCGCAACGGCGCCGTGGGGCCCCGCCGCCACATGGCGAGGCGGTGGGTTTCCCGGGTGACGAGGTACAGCATGAAGCAGGCCACCGACGGCACGAAGAAGGCGAGCCCCACGAGGTCCCACACGGCGAACTTCGTGCCTTCCTCGAAGCGCGCAACCCCGCCGTGGTCCTCGATCCAGATGAGCGCGGCACCCACCGTGAAGACCATCGGCAGCCAGGTGCTCCACAACGACCGGTTCGTTTCGAGGCTCCACAGGCCGCCCGTCATCGCCACCGGGCCGAGGAACATGACCGCGATCACGAAGGCGGCCACCACCTGGTTGCCCATGATGGCCGACCCGCCCCCCGCGAGGAACACGAAGAAGACGGTCCACATGATGGCCCCCATCGCGAGGAGCACCCAGGTGCGCACGCGCAGGAACGCACAGAGCTGTCCGAACGCGAGGCCGCCAAAGGTGCCGAACGCGAAGGCCGCGAGGAACATCAGGTCGTCGCCGCCGGTGTTCCCGGCGAGCAGCACCGAGATGCAGAAGCTGCTGAAGGCCAGCAACACCCACACCCAGTAGGTGGCCACGGGCACGAGCGCCTCGCGGAGCTGCCCCCACAAGGACAGCGAGGAGCTGTACTCCAGCGGCCCGTTCCAGCCGGTGTTGCCGCTCACGCCGCCTTCCCGGAGGAGTAGCGGGTCACGCCGCTGCGCAGGCCCACCAGCCGGTGGGTGCCCTGCCCCGTTTCGAGGCGGTACACGGTGTCGCCGCGCGCGAGGATCTGCGCGAGGATGCGCTCGCCATCGCGCTTGGCCACCATCCGCAGCCGCTTCCGGGCCGCGAGGCGCCCGGCCTGCTCGCGGAAGATGCGGAGCTGGGCGAAGAAGCCGTTCTCATCGCTGCCGGCGGCGTAGGGCAGGCGGAAGAGCCAGAGCACGGCGCGCGTGGGGCCCCCGGCGAGCGCTTCGAGCAGCGACGGATCGCGCGCGGCCAGGGCCTTCTCCGGAGGCAGGTAGATCCAGGTGAGCGAGGCGCCTTCGAAGCCCCCGGGGGGCGGCGCTTGGAAGCGGCTCGACACGATGACCCCGTGCGTGTCGGAACCCGCCTCCTTCAGCATGGCCGGGATGTCCCAGCGCCCCTGCCAGATCACGCGGGCGCCGAGGTCCTGCCAGCGCACGTGGCCCCCCTTGGTGGCCTGCAGGAGCTCCACCTTCAGCTCGCCCGCGGAGTCGCGCGCGGCGCACACGAGCGAAACGCGGTCGCCCCGGCCCACGAGCTCCTGGGCCATGGAAATCCACGTCTCCACCATCTTGTCGAGCACCTCCTCCACGCCCACCGCATCGTCGAGCATGCGACCGGCCGGCAGGTAGCTGTCGAGCACGAGCAGCACGTTCTTGGTGCTGATCTCCTTGGTTTCCGGCATGCGGAGCTGCATCTGGCCGCTCTTCATCGAGAGCTTCCACTGGATGCGCCGCGTGTCATCGCCGGAGTGGTAGTCGCGGAAGCGGAAGTAGTCCTCGGTGGGGAAGCGGTGCGGGCGCGTGAGGATGTCGGGCTTCTCGAGGTTGCTGCGGGGGGGTTCGACGATCTGCAGGTGCCGGAAGCGGGGCAGCACCTTGAGCTCGGCCGTGGCCAGCGAGGCCACCGAGATGCGCGTAAAGCCGAGGGCGTCCTGGAAGTAGATGTGGGCGGGCCCGAGGCGGTACATGCCGCGCGGCGTGCGACGGATGCGCCCGGCCACCACCAGCTCCTCCCGGCGGGCGCCCGAGCCCACGGCGTACCGGCTCGTGGTGGCGAGGCGCGGCGGCAGCGGGTCCTCCACCAGCAGGAAGTACAGGGGCGGCACCGGCACGCGACGGAACGTGAACCGCTCCTCCGCCACCTCGCCCGCCAGCACCACCGCCGGCGACATCTGCCGCTCCACGCTCGCCCGCTTGCGGATCTGTGCCTCGAAGCTCGACACGATGAAGCCGCTCAGGAAGGTGGAGAGCCCCACCACCCCGTAGAACGACGTGAGCGCGAGCACCGCTACCATCGAGAGGTCGGCCCACTTCGCAGCGAGCGAGAGCACCACGAACAGGAGCCCCGCGAGGAACACCGACCAGCCTCGGGGCGTGACCACCGAAACGTGCCGGTGGATACTCGCGATCACCGAGCGGAAGTCGGACCTTCCGGCCGTCTTGAGCAGCTTCAGCTCACGACGCGTCTTCCAGACCACCCCGAACATCAGCATCAGGAAACTCGGCGCGATCACGAGGCCCGAGATGATCACCAGGAAGGGCAGGGTTTCCCCCACCTGGCTGACCTCGAAGAACAACGCGCACACAAAGCCCACCACGAAGGGCAGCAGGAACAGCCCGAAGAGGTTGAAGGCGATGCCGACGAGGTTCCGGATCACGAGAGCGGGACCTTCTCCAGCATGCGGGAAACGTAGCTGTGGCCGGCTTCATCACCCGAGATGATCATGCGGTGCGCCAGCACGTCGGGGGCGAGCGCGCGCACATCGTCGGGCGTCACGTAGTCGCGGCCCTGGGTCATGGCATGGACCTGCGCAACGCGCGCCATCATCAGGATCGCTCGCGGCGAGGGCGGCGCGAGCGCCAGCGAGTCGGACCGGATCAGGTTGGCCAGCTTCACGAGGTAGCGCTTCACCTCCTCGCCGAGGAAGATGCGCGTGGCGAGCTCCTGCCAGCCAAGGAAAGTCTCCCGGTCGATCACGTGCTGGACGTCCTCCACCGGCGGGCGCGCGCCGAGGTGCACATCCAGCATCTGCATTTCGGCTTCGGCGTTGGGGAAGCCCATGGAGAGCTGGGCCGTGAAGCGGTCGAGCTGCGCCTGCGGCAGCACGTAGGTGCCATCGTGGTCGAGCGGGTTCATCGTGGCCATCACGAGAAACGGCGGCGGCAGGCGGTGGGTGACGCCCTCCACGGTGACCTGGCCCTCCGCCATGCTCTCCAGGAGCGCGCTCTGCGTCTTCGGCGTGGCGCGGTTGAGCTCATCGGCGAGGAGCAGGTTGCAGAACACCGGCCCCGGCTGGAACACGAACTGCTTCTGACGCAGGTCGAACACGTTGGTGCCGGTGATGTCCATCGGCAGCAGGTCGGGCGTGAACTGGATGCGACGGAACTCCGTGGCCACGCTCGCGGAGATCGCCCGCGCCAGCATGGTCTTGCCGGTGCCGGGCACGTCCTTCAGGAGGATGTGGCCCTTCGCGGTGAGCACCACGAGGCACTTGAAGATGACGTCGTCCTTGCCGAGGATCACCCGCCCGGCCGACTCGCGAACCCTCCTGAACTGTTCTCGGAATACCTCGATTCTGGCCGAGAGTGCGGGGTCGCGGACGGGCGGTACGTGCAGCATGGGCCCCAACGTAGCGCGCCGGGCTGGCCAGACGGAGGGGGATGCCGGCGTGCCGCGCTTCACGCTCGCCGCCCCCGCTCCCGCTCCCGCGAATCCTCGCCCCGCGATCACCTCACGATCAACGCGGTGATCTCCATCACCGTTGAGGTGTTTGCGGAGCAGAAGTCTTGACGGTACAATAGTTGTCCCTCCTCGCTGGTCCCATGGCTGCCGCTGCCCCCTCCATCATCCTCGCCCCCTCCCGCTACGCGCTACCCCGGCCCTTCCTCAAGTGGGTCGGCGGGAAAGGCCAACTTCTCGGCACCCTTCTCGAACGGATCGGGGCGGCGGGCCAGTTCCGCGGCTACCACGAGCCCTTCGTCGGCGGCGGCGCGCTCTTCTTCGAGCTCACCCGCCAGGGCGCCCTGCGCGATGGCGCCGCGCTCTCCGACGCCAATCCCCACCTGATCGAGGTCTGGCAGGTGGTGCGCAACGAGGTCCAGGGCCTCGTGGATGCGCTCGCCGTGCTCAAGTCGCGCCACTGCGAGGAGCACTACTACGCCGTGCGCGCCGACGTTCCCGCCACGCCGGTGGATCGGGCCGCCCGGATCATCTACCTCAACAAGACCTGCTTCAACGGCCTGTACCGTGAGAACCGCCGCGGCGGCTTCAACGTGCCCTTCGGTCGTTACACCGACCCGCCGATCCTCGACGAGGAGAACCTGCGCGCCTGCTCCCGCGCGCTCCGCAACGTGGACCTGCGCTGCCAGGACTTCGTGTCCGCGGCCGCGCGGGTGCGCCCGCACGACCTCGTGTACTTCGACCCCCCCTACGTGCCGGTGAGCCGCACGAGCGTCTTCACCGAGTACCAGAAGGGCGGCTTCGGCGAAGGCGACCAGCGCCGGCTGGCCGGCACCTTCCGCACCCTCGCCGACACCGGCGCCCGCGTGCTCCTCAGCAACTCCTGGGCCCCGCTGGTGCTCGAGTGCTACGGCGAGTTCTCCCCGCTCGAGGTGAGCGCCTCGCGCAACGTGAACAGCCGCACCGACCGTCGCGGCCGGGTGTCCGAAGCCCTCGTCGACAACTTCGCGGCGCTGCGCCCGGCCAAGCTCGCGGGCTGACCTCGACGAAGCTCGGGTTCGGGCCCCACAACCTGCGCTCGCCTCCCCTACAAGCGCAGGTTAGGCATCAAGCTGCGCTTGTGGAGGCTGGGATGGGGCGTTTCGTTTCGGCCCGATGGGAACCGGATCCGGCGGCGCTGGGGCCGCGTCGCGCCCGGGTTGGCGGGCACTATCGTCCGTTCATTCCCGATCCCCTCCAGGGGCTGCCCGTCGTCCTTCCTGGCGCGGTGGCGGCGGATGTGGCCGATGCCGAGCGAGCCATGCTGGAGCTGCAGTCCCAGGGCTCGGGTGCGGGCAACGCGCACCGGCTTGAACCCCTCGCGCGCCTGCTGCTCCGCGCCGAGGCGGTGGCATCGTCGCAGATCGAGGGCCTGCACGTGAGCCCGCGCCGTCTGGCCCTCGCAGAATTCGGTGTCGCCTCCGCCGGCTCCGACACCGCCCACGACGTGGTGGGGAACATCCGGGCCCTCTCCGACGCGCTCGCGCTCGGCGCCACGGGTGCGCCCATCACCATCGACGCCCTGTGCGCCATCCACGCAACCCTGATGGCGGGCACCCGAGCCGAAGCCATCGGCGGGCTCCTCCGGCGCACGCAGAACTGGATCGGCGGGTACAGCCCGCTCGACGCGAGCTTCGTGCCTCCCCCGCCGGACAACGTCCCCGCGTTGCTCGAGGACCTGTGCGCGTACGCCAATGGTTCAGAGCACTCGCCGCTTGTCCAGGCCGCGGTCGTCCATGCCTGGTTCGAGACGATCCACCCCTTCGCCGACGGCAACGGTCGTGCCGGACGCGCGCTGCTGCACGTGATCCTGCGACGGCGCGGGCTCTGCAAACAATTCGTTCCGCCGCTGAGCCTCGTGCTCGCCACGCGCAGCGATGACTACGTCCGCGGCCTCACGGGTTTGCGCCTTGCCTGCCCCCCGACCGACCCTGCGTTCACCGAGGCGCTCGCCTCGTGGCTCGAGTTCATCGCGCAATGCACCCGCCTCGCCTGCACCCAGTTGGCAAACTACGAGGCTGCGATCAGCGCCCTCGTCGAGTCGTGGCGGGCGCGGGTGCTGGCCACGTGCGGACCGCTCCGTGCCGACGCCGCCACCTGGGTGCTCCTCACGGCCCTGCCCGCCGCTCCGTTGGTGACAACCCAGTCCGCCGTGACCCTGACGGGTCGGTCGGAGCGAGCCGTGGAGGCCGGGTTGGCGCACCTGCTGAGGGCCGGCGTGGTCAAGCAGGTCGGCGGCCGGGTGCGATACCGCTTGTACGAGGCCGTGGGCGTGTTCGACCTCGTTGCGCGGCCGCCGAACCGGCCGGTACCCGGGCGACCGCGGCGGTAGGCGGGGCTGCCACGCCCGCGCCGCGATGGGGCGCGGAGCCCGCCCGAAGCACGGACGGTCGCGCCCCATCGCCCCACGCCCTACCGGTCGAGCGGACCGCGCAGGGGCGCCCACGTGACCGTGAGGCCGCCTCCCAGCTCACCGCCCGTGGTGATGAGCCCCGACACGCGGAAGAGCACCCCCGGCTCCACCAACCCCACGGACAGGGTGGGGCCGCCGGCGAACTGCGCGGTAGACCACAAGCGGGTGTCGCCCGTGTCGATGTGGCTGCCGTGCGCGGAGAACGACCGCAGGCTGCCGAGCGCCCCCGCCGCCACCGACACCCGCCCCTGCACCGCGATGCCCTCCAGGGAGAACTGGGCGCCGAGCGCGAAGTCGGGCGTGAGCGTACGATCGTGGTTGCCGGAGGGCTCCGCCAGCACCGGGCCGAGGCTGGCCAGCACCGCCAGACGCAGCCGATCCCGCTCGAGGGCGCCGCCCGCCACCACGGCCGGGAAGACGCTGCCCGGGTTGCCCTGCGCGCCGCCCCAGCCGGTGGCGGTGGTGCAGGTGGTGGTCTCCTCCGTGCCGAAGTCCTCGTCCGTGGGATCGAGCTCGGTGTTCCGGTGCGTTTCGCAGACGGTCTCGGGGGCGAAGTCGAGCTCGCCGAACGGAGCCCATGCGCCATCCACGCCTACGTACAGCCCGATGGTGGCCGGCATCTCCATGGCCCCGCGATAACCTCGGCCCCGGGAGGAAGGGGTGGCCACGGGCAGCAGGAGACCGAAACCGACGAAAGCCGCGCCGCCGCCGGAGCTCGCCCCCGAACAGGCGCGGGCCATCCTCCTGCACGCTGCTGGCTTCGACCGCGACTGGCCCGATGGCGCCGAGGGCGTGGCCGCCGTGCTCGATGCGCTGGAGTGCATCCAGCTCGATCCCATCGACCGCGTGGGCCAGAACGCCGACCTCGTCGCCGGGGCGCGCGTGGCGGGGATCGGGCCGGGCGAGGTGCATCGCGCCCTCGCGGGCCGCAGCTTCGAGCACTTCGCCAAGGAGCGCTGCATCATCCACGGGCGCCACTTCGCGCACTACCGCGGGCAGGCGGTGCAAACGCCGTGGTGGCGCCACTCGGAGCGGGCGGGCATGCTCAGCGAGGCGCTGCTCGCGGAGGTGCTCGCGGAGGTGCGGGAACGCGGCCCGCTCGCGGTGGATCAGCTCACGCCCCGTGGCCGGGTGGAGCCCATGGATTGGAGCGGCTGGTCGGGGACCTCGCGCGCCGAGGTGCTGGCGTTTGATGTCCTGTGGACGCGCTGCGAGGTGGTCGTGTCCGGTCGCGACGCCCGCGGGCGGCGGATGGCCGACCTCCCCGAGCGGGCCATCCCGGAGTGGGCGCATGCGCCGGCCGAGGGGAGCTTCGGCGAAACGCTGCTGCTCGCCCGGGTCCGCTCGTGCGGGCTCCTCTCCCGCGCCGGCGGCGCCACGTGGTCGATGCTCGCCGACACCCGGAAGGACGGCACGGTCGACCGCCTCCTCGCCGAGCGGCGCCTCGTGGAGGTGCGCGTGGGCCGACGCCCCTACCTCGCCCTGCCCGCCAGCCTCGATCTGCCGGTTTCCGACGTGCTCCACGCCGCCTCCCGGCGGGCCGTGGTGCTCGGCCCCCTCGACCCGCTCATCTGGAACCGCGAGCTCGTGCGCGACGCCTTCGACTTCGACTACCTGTGGGAGATCTACAAGCCCGCCGCCCAGCGTCGGTGGGGCTACTACGTGTGCCCCCTCCTCGTGGACGCGCAGCTCCGCGGCCGCATGGAAGGCCGCCGCGAGGGGGACACGCTGCGGATCGAGCGCACCTGGGGCTCCATCGAGGGCGCGGAGCCGGCCTTTCAGCGCCTCGCGGCGCAGAACGGTTGCGGGCGGTGGGAGATACAAACGCAAGCTTGAACATCGGCGATCTGCCGGGCCGTCGGCAGATGGATCACCCGTCGCACTCGTACGTGTACGTCTCGCGATAGTCGGCGTTGCCGGAGGCGAGGTACTCGACCATCTCCGACAGATCGCCCGCGGCGTCGTGGGTGTACTCCTGCCACCACAGCAGGGCGCCATCCCGGCGTGCCCCATGCGTCCAGCAGCTCGTAGTCCCACGCCTCGGTCAACACGCGTCCGTCGGCGTCCCAGGCCCGGGTGATGCTGAGCTCGGGCGCCCCGTCCATGTCGGCGTCTTGGGTGACGAGGAGCGGGTTTCCCGCAGCGTCGCGCGTGAATACGTCCCGCTCATCCACGATGCCATCGGTGTGGTCGAAGTACCCGTCGTACTCGGCCACCAGGACACGGCCGGCTCCGTCGTAGACGTACGACCAGGAATAATCAGCATCCCAGAGCCCCGTGGTGACCAGGGTCAGTTCGTTTCCCTGGGGGTCGTAGGTCCGGGTGAAGGTCACGTCCACGACACCGTCGCCGTCGAGGTCGTCTTCCTCCACGAGGAGCGCGTTCGTGGCGTCGTAGGTGTACGTCACCCGGGTGCGCGCGAGGCCGCTGCCATCGGTGTACTCCTTCAGGAGCAGGTTGCCCGAGGCGTCCACGCGCGAGCGGTCTCCGGACTCGTGGCTGCCGTCGGCGTTGGCGTCTTCCAGCCGGAGGATCGCGCACAGGGCCTTGGAGCGGATGTCCTCCGCAGCGGTGTCGCCCACGGCCGTGTCGGCGGTCTCGCCGGGACCGGTGTCGGGCAGGGCCGTATCTCCGCCTGCGGTGTCCCCCGTCTCCGCGCCTGTGTCCAGGGCCGGGCTGCTCCCGGCCGCCGTGTCGGCGGGAGCGGGAGACACCCCCGGCGAGCAGGCGAGGAGCAGGAAAAGCACCATGGTGTGGCATCATGACACATCCCGGAGTCCTCATGTTCTCACGCGCTGCGCTCGGCTTCCTCCTCGTGGCGTGCGGGCCCTCGGGCGGCTCCAAGCTCAGGGAAGACACGGCGGTCGTGCACGACACGAGCGAAGCCGTGTGCCCGACGCCCCCACGCTGGTACGCCGACGCAGACGGCGACGGCTTCGGCGACTTCGCCGCTTCGACCGTGGAGTGCGACGCGCCCCAGGGATTCGTCGCTGACGACTCGGACTGTGACGACACCGACGCCAACGTGAACCCGGGCGCGCCGGAGGTGTGCAACGGCCTCGACGACGACTGCGACACACGCGTGGACGACGACGACGACTCCCTCGACCCCACCACGCGGCTCTCCGCCTTCGACGACGCCGACGGCGATGGCTTCGGCAACCCCGCCACGGAGGCGTTCGCATGCGCCCTAGGCGCCGGCCAGGTGCTCGACGGGACCGACTGCGACGACACCCTCGACACCGTGCACCCTGGCGCCACGGAGGTGTGCAACGGCGTGGACGACGACTGCGACGGCGAGATCGACCAGGGGGTCACCCAGGTGTACTACCCCGACGGCGACGCCGACGGCTACGGCGACGCCACCGCGGCCACTTCCGCCTGCGAACCGCCCGAGGGCTACGTGG
>CAISIK010000110.1 GCA_903885375.1 uncultured Pseudomonadota bacterium | reverse complement strand
TGCCTGCCAGCACTTCCCGGGACTTCTGTGGCATGTACGCTGTCGCTGCCGGTGGCGCCGGTGAGCCCCCGTTTCGTGAACCGGTAGCGCGCGTTCCTCGATGATACCGAAACGGTCGCTGGGCGACCTTCGTTCAACCTGTGGTTTCGCCTACCATGACCCGTTCGGCCCGCCTGAGGGGTCAGCCTTGATAAACCGGGGCTGGGTGGAGTGCGGGGACGTGTCGAGGCCGAAAGTGTACGTGACGTCTGGATTGTAGCTCGCCAGGGCCGAGTCCCCCAACCGCCCGTCCCGCCACGCGAGGCGAGTCGCGCCCGACGGTGATCCCTCGCACGGCGCCTCCTTGACCAGCAAGCTGGTCAAGGCTATCGTTGAGAGCATGGAACCCGTCTCCGTCTACGACGCCAAGACCCATCTCTCCCGCCTTCTCGACGCCGTCGAGGCCGGCGAGGAGGTCGTTATCACCCGGAATGGCCATCCGGTCGCTCGCCTCGTCCGGGCGCTGCCAACCCCGAGGCGACGCTTTGGTACGATGCCCGGCGTCGCCACGGTTCGAGACGACTTCGATGAGCCACTTTCCATCGATGATCTTGATTTCGTCTCCCGATGAGACTGCTTCTCGACACCCACGCGGCCCTCTGGGCGGTCTCCGAGCCCGACGCGCTCTCCGCGACCGCCCGTGAGGCAATCGTCGGCGCTGAAGAGATCCGGCTCAGCGTCGTGAGCCCGTGGGAGCTTGTGATCAAGTCCGCCCTGGGAAAGCTCGTCCTCCATCGGACCGTGGAGGACATCTGCAGGGAACTCGAACGCGAGTTCGCGGCCCAATCGCTCGCCGTCACCCTCGCACATGTGTTGGAGGTCGGTCGACTGCCGCCGCATCACGGAGATCCGTTCGACCGCCTCCTCGTTGCGCAGGCGAGGGTCGAGGGGCTGACGATGGTGACGCGGGATCACGTTTTCGCCGACTACGGGGTCGCAGTCGTCAAGGCGTGAGGCCAGGCGGGGTTTCGCAACCCTGACCCCTCAGGTTCCTGCGCAGACCTCATGATCCTGATTCATAAGGTACTACCTATATCACGTGCTGTCTACCAGGCCCCCTGTGGCCCGCCTCGGGGTTCATGGGAACAATGGGTCGTGGGCTTGGCGAGCCAGGACATCGTACAGCCCAGGATGCGCGTCAGAGGTGGTCAGCCCGCGGTGCGCAGGTCCGCGAACGAGGGGTGACGCGGCAGCCCCTCGGCCGCGTCGCTCACCCAATCCGGGAGAGGTCCGTACACCTTCCGGAGCTGGCCGTCCTGGGTGCGAGCGCACAGGCGGGCCTCGACCCCGTCGATCGAGTTGTCGAAGACGTACACGCGGTGAGCAAGGTCGATGGCGAGAGGGAGGTTGGCCAACGAGCGCTCGTACCGCTTTACAATCTTCTCGATCGGCACGGTGTGGCCGCCGCGGATGACCCGATCCGCGACACGCGCGGCGTTGATGCGCGGGTCGCCCGTCCCGATGAAGAACACGCGGACGAAGTAGCCGGCCTGCCGCGCACGATGGATGAAGTCGACCTTGTCGGGCGCCGAGAACACCGTCTCGAACGCGATCCCCGCGCGCGACCCCAGGAGCTCCTCTCGCCGGGCCTCGGCCCACCGCGCCGCGTGGAGCACCGCCTCGGGGGAGTTCCAGTCACCGAAGCGATCGCGCGCGATATCGTCGGGGTTCAGGTACTCGACGCCCTCGCTCCAGTGGTCCGCTCGAAGCCGTGTCGTGACGGTCGTTTTTCCTGCGCCGTTCGGCCCGGCGATGACGAGCAGCGCCGGGTTCACGAGCCGGCGTTCGCCGGCCGATTGGCGGCGAAGCGCGCCCGCGCATCGACCTGGAGCCGCTCGATTCGGGCCCGCATCGCACGGAGACTCTCTTCGCGCGCATCCCGGAGCCCCCCGAAGGCGTCGTGCATCAAGCGCGCCAGATCGTCGTCCGACGGCTCGTACGCGGGGTCTGCGAGGTTGATGCGGACGGCCATGCGGCGATCATAGTCCCGCGAACCGCGACCGGCCACGGCGGTTCAGCCCGGCGAAGGAGGCGCCTCCGAAGTGCTACCAAGCACCCTGGGGCCCGCAAAGGGGATCATCTGTGCGTCCGGCTGATTTCGCCCAGTTGGATCCCTCCTTCGGCTACCGGTAGGCAGGCCGGGATGAAGCTGCTTGCTGTGTTCCACGCCCGCCGGACGGAGCTCGCCGGGGTTGAGCCCCGGCGAGCTGGGTGATCAGAAGGGGATGTCCTCCTCGTCGGGTCGGACATGGCAGACAGCTCCGGCGCGGGGCCCGAGCCTGCCCACGAACCTCCGGCGCCTCGACGACACGATTGGTGGGTTCGTGAAGCCGGCGCCGACGGCACCATCCGAGTGCGCATCCCACCTTGCCCGCCTGGTGCAGGAGTCAGCGGCGGGCGAGGCCCAGCGGTCCGTCGAGCCGCTTCAGGACGCCGAAGGCGTCGCGGAGCCGTTGTGCGCGAGCCAGCGAGCGCCCGGGCCGACAAGGCGCGGAGACGGCGCAGCCCGGGCCCGGAGGCCGGCGCAAAGCCGGTCGTGAGGGTCCCGCAGCCAGCAGGACGGTTGCGGAGATGGACCGCGCCACGGCGCCCTCGACGAGGAAGACGAGCCCGGTGGCGAGGCGATACACGGCCTCCGGGTCCTTCCACCGCCGGCACCGGATGGCCACCGGGGGCGACACGCCACCCGGAAACAGTCTCTCTACTGGCTGTGGTTCTGAACGTTCGATGACGGCGGTGCGAAGGGCACCTTGCACCTGCGCGGCGTCGGGAAGGAGCCGGTGCAGCCAGCGTTGCACCGTGCGCCGTGAGCCCGCCTCCTCGAGCGCGGGCTGTGACTCCTGGTAGACGTGGAGCCCCACCCCGACAAGACCCAGCCCGCGAGCTTGAGCAGCACCGCCAGCAACACCACACCAACGCCGCCAACTTCGTCAGGGGCCCGGTCTTGCCGCGTGGTCGCGGCGTCGGCCATCCGCCACCGGCGACGGGCCACCACCACATCCCGAACACCGTGGTCATCCACCACCCGGAGGCGCCGAAACCGCCAGTCGTGCCGGTGCCAGCCCGGCCCCGGGCGTGGAGCCTCGCAGAACAGCGTCCGGCCGCGCCCTCGGAAATAGCGGCCGCAAAGGCCGTCGCTGACGCGAGGAAACGGGGAGCGACCGCGGAGAGTGGACAGCCCCGACGCCTATTCCGGGTCGGGGCCCGCCGCTGCGGACGCCGACCCGACGACCGACGTCCCAGCCGCGGCGACCGGTAGCCCACGCTGGGATGCTGGTGCCGGGAGTCGGATCTCCGCCCCGCCGATTGGGCGAAATCGGGGGGCCGGGACACCCTGCCGTTCCCCTTGTCGCCCGGCCCTCCGTGTGTATCCATCTCGAGCCGCCCACTCCGCGGCCCATCGCATCCATGGCGAAACCCGGTCCGACCCTGACGTTCCGTCGGGGAGCCGGTTCTTTCTCATGGAGTTCGTGATGGAGAATTTCGATCGACGCCTCGACGAGGCGTTCGAAAGCGCACTGCGTCGAATCCCAGTGCGTAGCCTGCTTTGGATGGAGGACGAGGCGGCCAAGCTCGCCCGAAAGCAGGCGAAGTGGGAGGGGCTCCCTGCCCTGTCCGCGCGGGAGCAGGCGGCCGAGCAGACGCTTCGCCGCTGGCTGATTCGCGACCGCATCCGGGACGTGTGGGAGGCCCGGCGCCGGGCCTTCGCGGAGGAGGCGCAGCTGGTGGAGGAGGGTCGGAAGGGCGACCTGGAGGTGCCGGACCCCCTGCGGGGTGCCGTGAGGGTCCTGGCCGAGAGCATCGCGTCGCGTGACAGTGCCGCGTCGTGGTCGGGGGTGCGCTCCGTGTGCGAGTCCTTCGCCCCTGAGTACCCATGGGACCATCCCGAGGGGGCCCGAACCCGCCGATGTGATGGCGTAGGTCCCAAGCTGGCGCAACGCCTCGTCTTCCGGGCGGGGCGGGTGCTCTGCAGCGCTGGGCACCTGGAGGAGGCCCACGCCGCGTTCCACTGGAGCCGATCGGCCTGGCACCCCTGGAATGCGGCCGGTTCGTCCGACGACACCCTCAGGGTGGAGCCGCTGAGATGGCGCTGGGGCATTCCTTGGCGGACGCAGACCGTTGCGAGACCGCAGACCAGCGACACCATCCCCAGAGTGTCTCAGGTGGACTGGCGCCCCTACGATCATGTGGTCGGCTGCGGCCTGACGATCAGAAAACGAACGCTGGACCTCCTCGGCGTCCCGTTTGACAAACAGGTCATCGCGGAGGTGCACCACTGGATGCCCCTTCCCCCGCGGGGCTCCCTCCCGCGCCTACGCGGGCACGTCGCCATCGTCGACGACGTGCACGAGGGGCAGACTGCCTTCACGCTCGCCCGCCTCTACGACGCGGATGTCATCGACGTCGGGGACATCGGCTGCACACACCTCACCGCACGGGCGCACCCCGTGTGCCAGGTAGAGGATGATGCAGTCTTGGCCGACGTGAATCGGCGCCGATGATGTCGGAGCCGGGGTGGGGGCGTTGATGGCGGCGCAACGAACTCCACCTTGGCTCACGTCGGTGACAGCGCGGTGGTAGCCGCTCCGGAAATACAGGTATGAAAGGAGCATAAGGCCCTCGAAGGGAGACCTTCACGTGCGGCACTCTCGCCGCCGCGTCATGTCCGGTACCCGCCGGGCAAGGAGCACAGCCATGTCTGCAGCACTCACCACGCGCATCCCGATCCGGGACCAGCGCGGCAACGTCATCGGCGAGAAGGAAGTGGCCACCTACGCGGGCCTTTTGTCCCGCGCCCACGAGGAAGGGTTGAAGAAGATCGAGACAGCAATCATCCAGTTCCCGATGGAGGAGAACGGCTTCACCGCCGTGTGCACGGCGATCGTCGAGACCGAGAAGGGCACGTTCACGGGGATCGAGGACGCCAACCCTGACAACGTCAACCGCAAGATCGTCCCGCACCTCATCCGGAGGGCGGAGACCCGCGCGAAAGCTCGGGCCATGCGCGACGCGGTGAACATCGGGGTCGTCGCGATGGAGGAACTCGGCGGCGAGGAGAGCGAGTCACCGATCTTGGCATGCTTGTGATGCAGTATATACCTGCTTTTTCAGCTTGCCTATCATGACCATTCTTGCGTATTTTGATGGGTCTGTGGTCATGGCGTGGTCATGAATCGTGCGTAATAGCTTGCGACG
>CAISIK010000109.1 GCA_903885375.1 uncultured Pseudomonadota bacterium | reverse complement strand
GTGCTTGCCGGCCTTGATGCAGCTCCCATCGGCGCCGAGGCGGAGGAACCACGTCCAGTCGCTCTCCGAGGTCACCAGCCCGGCCGCGGCGAGGTCATCGCCGAGCCCCCGGGCGGAGGACCCCTTGGGCACCTCGAAGACGCGCTCGGTGGCATCGCCCGGGTTGGGCGCGCTCCCCACCGAACACCCCGCGAGGAGCATCACCAGCATCAAACCGACCACGGGCGCTTCTCGCATGGGGGCGGAGCCTATCCGACGCTCACCTGCCCGCCAGCGCCCACAGGTCGCGCCCGAGCAGCACCTCCCCATCGCGCGGCCGCTCCAGCACGGCGAGGATCGCCTCGCAGAGCACGGCGATGGGGATGGCCCGCCAGTCGTCCGCCACCCCCCGCAGGCCCGGGAGCGCCCGCACGAGCCCACCGAGCGCCATCATGCCCGGCAGGAGCTCCCGTCGGCCGTGGTGGCCAGCCGCGTCGGGGGCGGACACGAGCGCGGAGGGCTGGAAGACCGTCCACCGCAGGCCCGGCGCCTCGCGCACGATCCGCTCGCAGTCCCCCTTCATCTGCAGGTAGGCGCCCGCGCCCCCCGCGCCTACGCTCGAGAGGAGCAGGAAACGTGGCACCCCCGCCGCCACCGCCGCGGCCACCAGCTGCCGCGCGCTGCCCACGTCGGCGCTCTCGTAGGTGTCGCCGGTGCCGAAGCGCGACCGCATGGTGCCCACCAGCGAGACGATGGCCCCGCATCCCCGCACGCCGGCTTCGAGCGCGGCAGCATCGCCCAGATCACAAACGACCGCGTCGGGGTCCTTCCCGAGCGGGTGCCGCGCCGCCGTCTGCGGCCGCACGTGCGGGCGGACGGTGAGGCCGCGCGCGCGAGCGAGCGGGAGGAGCTCGGTGCCGGTGGCGCCGGTGGCGCCGGCGAGGAAGATCTGCATCGCCCCGCATACCCCGCCCCGACCGCGCCGCGCTTCGCGCCTGCCCATGCCCGCAGCACGGACGGTCGCGGCGAAGCGCCCCCTCGCCCTACAGCTCCTCGCCCCAGTTCACCGCGATGCCGAGCGTGCCGCCCACCCAGCCGGAGGAGCGGGTGCCGCCGAGCCAGCCGTCGTACTCGCCGTTGCCCTGGAGCGCCAGGCAGTAGACGGCCTCATCGCCCGGGCAGATCAGCACCCCGAGCTCGCCCCGAACGCCGAGGCCGGGCGCGAGCAGCTTCGCCTCGGTGTCGTAGGCGGCCACCGAGAAGAGGGTGGTGCGCAGGAAGGGGCGGATGGGCTCGTCGTCGCCCACCACGAGGAAGATGTGCACGCCGAAGTCGTTGAGCTGGCCCACGTCGTCTACCCGGCTGCGGGCGGAGAGCCCGAAGCCGCCGGAGAGGTTCTCGACCACGTCGCCGGCTTCCACGGGGCTGAAGCCCGCGTCGAACTGGAGGCTGACGTTGCTCTGGAGCGGCCGATCGAGGCTGGTGGTGGCGCCCACACCGCCCTGGATGAGGGCGGCGCAGCCGGTGAGGAGGAGGAGCATCTCCTTTCCTATCCGGCCGCGCCGAACCGGCGATCAGCGGGGTTGCAGGGAGCGCGCGGCGATGGCGTCGAGATCGAAGCCCGAGGCCACCCCGGCGGGCGACCCGAGCCCGGCGTCGCGAATCCGCACGAAGCGGGCCTGCGAAACGCCAATGTCGGCGAGGTCGAAGGGATCGCCGCCGGCGGCCTCCGGGTCGGTGGCGTCGATGCCGTTGGTGGAGCTGGCGTATACCAGCGCCACACCGGCGCAGCCGGGGTAGCCCCCCGCCGCGTCGTCGGCCGCGCAGGGCCACTCCACCCACGTTTCGCCATCGGTGCTCACGCCCACCACGCCCGGCTCCGCCCAACCCGTGAACGGGTTCTCGAAGACGAGGAGGTCCACGCCGTCGCCGTCGAGGAGATCGGCCTCGCGGAAGGTCACGACGATGGTGCCGCCCACGCCGAGGGCGAGGACGTCGAGCGAGCCCGCACCCCCGCCGGGGGCCTCGGGCGGCCCGTACACCACGTCGGGGAAGCGGTCCTGGCCGTAGCCGGCCCCCTCCCCGGGCGTGAACGCCACCACGGCGTCGATGAACGGCCAGGGATCGTAGACGACCACGGGAACCCCGGTGTCGCCTGAATCCCCGGTGTCGCCCGAGTCCGCCGTGTCGCCCGTGTGACCGGTCTCGCCGGTGTCAGCCGTGTCGACGACGGGGACGCCGGAATCACTGGGATCGTCCGTTGCCGGCGCGGGAGGCTCGCCCTCCCCGCGCGTACACGCGAGCAGGAGGAGCAGCGACATCAGGGGTTGACCGACAGGGACGACCAGGAGAAGCCGCCGCAGCCCGTGTTGGCCGGGTCGCTGGGGTCGGCCGCGGGGGTGGCCACCGCATCGGCTTCCGTGCTCGCGGCGTAGGCCGTCTGGCAATACCAGAGGCCGCCTTCGCTGTCCCACGTCCAGTCGAAGCGGCTCCAGAGCCCCGGCGACCACTCGTTCGACGCGCTGTTCTGCGCCACGAGCCAGCCCTCGGCGTCGTGCGCCTGGGTGATGTCGTAGCTCGAGGAGCCCGTCGTCCACGCGAAGGCGTTGATGACGTGGTTGGAACCCCAGTTGTCGTTCCAGTTGCCGTTGATCGAGAGCACCTCGCGGAGCTCGGTCCACGAGAAGCCGCCGCAACCGCCCGCGATGTCGGAGGCGTCGGCCGCCGGCGTGGCGAGCGCATCGGCCTCGGAGGCCTTGTCGTAGGCGGTCTGGCAGTAGTACAGCTCGTCGTCCTGCCAGGCCCAGTCGAAGCGGCTCCACAGGTCCGGGTTCCAGGAGTTGTCCGAGGCGTTCTGGGCCACGACCCACTGCGCGGCGTCGTCGGCGCGGGTGATCCGGTAGCCGCCGAAGTCCTGGCGCCAGTCGAAGGCGTCGACGACGTGATGGCCCCCCCAGGCATCGTCGTAGTCAGCGGAGATGGAGAGGGGGGCGCGAAGCACGCTCCACGAGAAGCCGCCGCAGCCCGTGCCGGGCGAGGAGATGTCGGCCGCCGGGGTGGCGAGGGCATCGGCCTCGGAGGCTTTGTCGTAGGCGGTCTGGCAGTAGAGGAGCTCGCCCCCGGCCCAGCCCCAGTCGAAGCGGCTCCAGAGGCCGGGGCTCCACTCGTTGGCCGCGTCGTTCTGGGCGATGGCGTAGGCGCCGTCGTTGTCGTAGACGGAGATGGCGAAGGCCGAGCTGCCCGACATCCAGGCGGTGTTGGAGACGACGTGGTCGCTGCCCCAGTTGTCGACCCAGGTGCCCTGGATGGTGATGTCGGCCATGGTGCCGGTGTCTTCGCCGGTGTCCTCGCCGGTGTCGGTCGAGGTATCGGTGGAGGTGTCGGCGCCGCTGTCCTCGGCGGTGTCGGTGGCGGTCGAGCCGCTGTCGTCGGTGCCCGAATCGCACGCGACGAGGGAGAGGAGGAGGCTGGTGAACGAAAGGCGGATCATGATCAACTCCGCCCCGAGATCGATTGACAGGGGAGAGTCGAGACCACCTCGATTCTCCACCCATCCCTGGACCGGGGATGTGGGTGGGAAAGTCGACGTGTGAGAAGTCCCGGCTCGCGAGGCTCCGAAGAACCCCGCTCACGGTGGCGGCACCGCGCCGGAATTTCACCGGCTTCCACTCTGCGGCCCTTCAGGCGGCCGCCACATCGCGTGCGGTCTCACGCACGAAACTGTGCTATCCGAAGCCGGGGAAGCACGCAAGTCGCTGGTGGCGGCGCGTTGCTCGACCTTCGGCCCCCACAACGGCCAGCCACGCGTCGTGGCGGCGCTCCGCTCCCTCCCTCTGTCGTCCACGCCCATCCCGGCGACCGAACCCGCAAAGCCAGCGCCCCGCCTCGGCAAGCTTGATATCCGCACGGGCATGTCCGACGACGCCACGCCCGCCCCCCCCGCCCCCACCCGTCGTGCCACCGTGCCCGCGCTCGAAGCGCGCCTCGGTGAGCCCATCCGCTGCCTCGACCACGGGTTCGTGCGCGTGGTGGACTACTTCGGCAACGACGATGCCATCGTGCAGGCCGCGCGCGTGAGCTACGGCGCCGGCACGCGAAAGACCTCCGAAGACCGCCAGCTCATCCGCTACCTCATGCGCCATCGGCACACGACGCCGTTCGAGATGTGCGAGATCAAGTTCCACGTGAAACTTCCGATCTTCGTGGCGCGCCAGTGGATCCGGCACCGCACCGCCAACGTGAACGAAATCAGCGGTCGTTACTCGATCTTCACGGACGAGTTCTACCTTCCGGCCCCCCACGAGCTGGCCCGCCAGAGCACGAACAACAAGCAGGGGCGGGGCGACCCCCTCAACGAGGAGGAGGCCACCCGCGTGCGCGGCACCATCGAGCGCATCAGCCGGCAGGCCTACGCCGACTACGAGCAGCTCGTGCACGAGGAGGGTCTCGCCCGCGAGGTGGGCCGCGCGGTGCTCCCGGTGAACTACTACACCGAGTGGTACTGGAAGATCGACCTGCACAACCTGCTGCACTTCCTCTCGCTCCGCATCGACCCGCACGCCCAGTACGAGATCCGCGTTTTCGCAGAGGCCATGGCCGAGTTCGTGAAGCTCTGGGTGCCCACCGCCTGGGAGGCGTTCGCGGACTACCGCATCGGCGCCGTCACCCTCTCGCGGCAGATGTTGGAGGTCGTGCGGCGCCGCCTCGCCGGCGAGTCGGTGACCCAGGAGGACAGCGGCCTGAGCAAGCGCGAATGGGTCGAGCTCAACGAAGCCCTGGAGAACGCATGACGATCCTGCTCATCGCCTCGCTGGCGCACGCCACGCCGCTCTTCACCGAACGGTTCGACCGGCTCTCCGGCCTGTTCAAGGAGCGCATCGTGGCGCCGAAGGGCGGCCCGCTCGGCACCTACGAGGTGGCCAACAGCGTGATCACCTTCGTGGTGGAGCCCCGCACCAAGCGGTTCACCAGCATCGAGCAGAAGGTGGAGCTGCGGGGCCTCGCGTGGCTCGACGTGTCCGCGCGGGTCGCCGTGACCGGCGTGTCCAACCCGCCGGCCGACGCCGTGTGCGGCCTGTTCGTTCGCTTCGACACCGGCGAGGTCGTGCCCTCCCGCCCCTGCGCCAACCGCGCCGACGCGGAGCCGCACCACCGCTGGGTGCAGGTGCCGAAGGGCGCCCGCGATGCCTGGGTGGGCGTGATGATGTCGGCGCCCGGCACCCTCGTGGTCGACGACGTGGTGGCCGACGCCACCCCGCCCGACCTGAAGACCCTCGTGCGGGGGAGCTTCGTGTACCACTCCCTCGGCAACGACACCTTCCGCGACGACCAGACCGACCTCAACGAGAGCATCTGGCAAGGGGCCCTCGGCTTCCTCGGCGGCAAGGCGGGGCGCGAGCTCACCTACTGGAAGTACCCCGACGCCGCCACGCTCGAGACCTTCACCGGCCAGACCGGCGCCGCCTGGGTCACCCCCACGGACGTGCACTCCGTCCTGAAGACCGACTCCCGCGCGCTCGTCCTCGCCGCGGCGAGCGCGCTCGGCAACCCCGGCCCGCTCCTCGGCGAGGGCCTCGCCATCCACCTCGCCGGCGACTGGGATGGGCGCGACACGCGCCTCACCACGCGCACGCAGGTCAACGAGGGCCGCGCTGCCACGCTCGCCTCGCTGCTCACCCCGACCAGTTTTGCGGCGGAAGCCCCCGACCGCGCCTTCCCGATGGCCGGCGCGTTCGTGAGCTGGGTGGCCGCCACCAAGGGCGCGGAGGCCGTGTCCGCGCTCTACTCGGGCCTCCGCGCCGATGGCACCGCCGCCCAGAACCAGGCCGTCCTGGAGCGGGTGCTCGGCACCCCGCTTCCGGCGCTCGAGGCCGCCTTCCGCGCGAGCCTCTGAGCGGGGAGCGTCACCGCAGGCCGGAGCGCTCGAGGAGCCCCATGGCCACCAGCAGGAAGAGCGAGGTGAGCAGGATCAGCCGGAGCTCGTTCGGGGCCTGCTTCACTTGCCATACCGGTAGGCGGAGTAGGCGGCGTCCATGCGCGTGTCCTGGCCGGTCGAGAAGGACGTCATGCAGGAGTCGTCGGTGTAGTCCATGAAGTTGGTGATGGGGTCCACGCCGGAGGCCGAGCAGGTGTCGGTGCCGGTTGGGCACCCGTAGTTGGCGGTGCGCTCGGCCGGGGTGTCGCTCACCGAGTCGCCCGTCTTGGAGCAGCCCCCCTGGAAGGTGTGGTACAGCCCCATCCAGTGGCCCACCTCGTGGGTGGCGGTGTCGCCGAGGTTGTAGGGCGAAGCCGATCCGCCGGGGACCGAACTGTATAGCAGCACGACACCGTCGTCTGTCGGCGCGGAGGTGTAGTAGTTGGGGAAGGTGGCCCAGCCGAGCAGGCCGCCGCCGGGGTTGCAGCTGTACAGGTTGAGGTCGTCGGCCGAGCCCACTCGCAGCGCCGTCTTCATCGCGGCCTCGTAGGCGGCGCTGTCGCAGCTGCCGAACCAGGTCGCGTTGTCGGTGTAGTCGGTCGCCACCAGCGTGAAGCTCCAACCGGTCCCGGAATAGGCCGAGTTCAAGACGGTGAGCTGATCGGCCACCTCGGTGGAGGTGAGCTTCCCGGTGCTGCCGGAGTGAACGACGTGCATGTACACGTTGATGGTCCCGCCGGTCACCGACGACCCGCCGCCACCGCCGCTGCCGCCGCCCTTGGCCCACGATTCGTCGGCGCCCGGCTCCTCATCGCCGGTCTGGAACTCGGGGAGGGACTGGTAGGCGGGCTCGTCGGCGTTCTGGGCCTCGAGGGCCAGGAACTCGTCCTCGGGAATCTCGAGGCCGCACCGGAGCCCCTCGTTCACGAAGGCCGCCTGGTTTTCGTAGACGCTCTCGCCGATGGTGAAGGCCTGGGTGTCATCCTCGTGCGCGACCACGGGCTCCGTGGGGCAGGTGGCGAGCGACTCGTCGGCCTCCTCCACGGGGAGCGCGGTTTCGTCGTTGGTTCCAACGGAGCAGCCGACGAAGGAGAGGAGGAGGAGAAGCGAAGAGGGAGACATGAGACCTCGGACGTTGGGGGAGTTGGAATCAGGGAGAAGCAGGTTCAATCATGAACTCGACGCGGCGGTTCTGATCCCAGGCCGCCTCCGTTTCGGCGGGGTCGAGCGGCTTGGACTCGCCGAAGCCCTGCCCCTTGAGGCGTGAGGCATCGACGCCCGCCTTCACGAGCCACTTGACCACCGCTTCGGCCCGCTTCTGCGAGAGCGAGAGGTTCTTCTTGTCGTCGCCGCGGCTGTCGGTGTGGCCTTCCACGCGGATGTGCGCCAGCTCCGGATGGGCCTTCAGCGTGGCCGCGACCTCGCCGAGCAGGCCGAAGCTCTGCTTGCGGATCGTGGCCTTCCCGGTGTCGAAGTAGACCTTCTCGAGGATGACGAGTCGCTCGGCGGTGATCAGCACCCGCGGGGCGGGGGCCGCGCCGGCCGCGGGCGCCGGCGGAACCGGCTTTAGACGCACCTCGAATCGTTGCGGAGGACCGTTCACGACAACCACCGCGCTGCTCGCGCCCACAAAGCCCGGGGCCTCGGCGTTGAACGTGTAGCCGCCCGCGGCGAGCCCGGTCGTGCCCTCCGCGCCGTGGTTCACGAAGCCGCCAATCTCGGCGCGGACGCCCTCCGCTGCCTTGCCGTCCACGCCCGCCACCACCACGGTGACCTCGGTGAGCGGGTCGGGACAGCCGTCGGCGTCCTCCCACTGATCCACGTCCTCCGCTTCAGCGTTGCAAGCGTCGGCGGCGTCGGCCACGCCGTCGTTGTCGTTGTCGGGGTCGGGGCAGCCGTCCGCATCCGCAAAGCCGTCCACGTCTTCCGGGCTCGTCACGCAGCGATCGGCGCGGTCGCGGAGGCCGTCGCCGTCGCGGTCGCGCTCGGTAGGAGGCTCCCAGCCCACGCCCACCAGCACCCGGCCCGCCGGCGAGCCGATGCCGCGCGTGAGCCCCGTCCCGGCGGCGGCCCGTACGACGAGGCGGTCGGTGGCGCGGTACCAACCCCCTCCGAGGAGCTCCACCGGGCTCGCCGCGGCGTCACCTTCGGCCTCCAGGAGCCCCGCGCCCGCGCTGAGCTCCAGCGAGGCGCCCGCACGCTCCCCGATGGACCGTGAGCCGCCGGCTCGAACCACGAACTGGCTCCCCCAGGTGGCGTTCTCCAGCTCCACCTCGGGCAGCACCCGCACCCCGAGGTTGGCGGCGAAGAGCCACGGACCCGCGTCCTTGCTGGCCGCGACGCCGAAGGTGCCATCGAAGCCGCGCGAGCCGAGGGGCGCCACGTCGCCCGCCACCGGCAGCGCGAACCGCACCGTCGGCGCGAGTCCGAACGGCGCCGTTTCCGGGTCGAGGGCGACGACCTTTGCGCCCACCTCGATGTCTCCGAGCAGCGGCGCGGCCTCGATCGTGTCGCCCCAGGTCGAGAGGTACAGCGGCAGGTGGGCATCGACCTGGACCGGGCCGAAGGTCGCGCCCGGGAGGAGATCGAGCGCGAGCACATCGGAGAGGCCGGCCTCCTCGGAACCATCCGCGTACACGGCCACCAGAGGACGGTTCACGTAGTGCAACCATGCGCGACCGAAGAACTGCTTCTCGGCGGGGAGGAGGGCGTCGTCGAGGGCCACGCCGGCACGCCCGTCGGCGCTGAGATGCAGGACCTGGGCGTTGAGCGGCGGCAGTTCGGCGGCGAGGGCCGCGCAGAGGAGGAGGATCATGCGCGGCGCCGCCGGATCAGGAGGCCCAGCGCCCCGAGCGCGAGCGCACCGGCCGGCGAGGTGCCAGACTCAGCGCAGCCGCAGGCGCCGCCGTACCAGCCGGCAGGATCCGCACTGCTGGGCACGCCGTCGGGACCAGCGTCCGAGGTGTCCCCGGTGCTGCTGGTGTCCGCGGTGTCGCCGGTGGCGCCCGTGTCTGCCGTGTCGGCGGTGTCGCCCGTGTCGGCGGTGTCGGCCGTGTCCGCGGTGTCCGCGGTGTCCGCGGTGTCGGCCGTGTCGATGGGGGTGGCGGTGTCGGCCGTGTCGGCGGTGTCCGCGGTGTCGATGGGGGTGCCGGTGTCCGCCGTGTCGATGGGGGTGCCGGTGTCGGCGGTATCGATGGGGGTGCCGGTGTCCGCCGTGTCGATGGGGGTGCCGGTGTCGATGGGCGTGCCCGTGTCGATCGGCGTGCCTGTGTCGATGGGCGTGCCGGTGTCGATGGGCGTGCCCGTGTCGATGGGCGTGCCGGTGTCGATGGGCGTGCCGGTGTCGATCGGCGTGCCGGTGTCGATCGGCGTGCCGGTGTCGATCGGCGTGCCGGTGTCGATCGGCGTACCGGTGTCGATCGGCGTGCCCGTGTCGCCGGTGTCGCCGCTGCCAGGGTAGCTGCCGGGGTCGTTGGGATCGGTTCCCGCGGCGATCTCGTCGTCGTCGGAGTAGCCGTCCCCGTCGGTGTCCACCGGGGTGGTGTCGTCCGTCGGATCGTTGGGGTCGCGCTCCCCGGGATCGACCGCCCCGTCGAGGTCGACGTCCTCGGCGCCATCGTCGAGCCCGCCGCCGTCGGTGTCGCTCGCCGTGGGGTCGGTGGTCGTGCTCGGATCCTCGTCCGCCACGAACACGCCAAGGTCGGTGTCGCCCGGCACGTCCGCGTAGCTCACGCCGGCCTCCGTGCCGTCGAGCAGGCCATCTCCGTCGGTGTCGCTCGCCGTGGGGTCGGTGCCCCAGACGTCGACCTCGTCGCCATCGCCCAGGCCGTCGTCGTCGGAGTCCGCGTCATCGGGATCGGTGCCGAGAAGCAGCTCGTCATCCGTGGCCAGCCCATCGTCATCAGGGTCGGCATCGGTCACCACATCCGCCCACACCACCGTGCCGGCCGAGTTGTCGGCACCGGAGATGTCCTTCTGGAAGCTGGCCGCGTTGGCCGAGGTGCCGAAGACCAGACCAGCCTCTTCCACACTCGCGAGCCCCGTATAGGTCGTGAAGTCGACGAGCGGGATGGTCCAGTCCACGAAGTAGTCGTCCCCGCTCGTGCACACCGTCGCGCCCACGGCGCTGTACGTGGCCGCCGTGGTGGTGGACCAGCTGTCGAGCGTGCTCTCCGGCGAGTCGCTCGACAGGGGCGTGCTCTGCGTGGTGTTCTCGTAGAACGTCACGGTGTCGCGCTTGCCATCGACGAACAGGAGGAAGTCGTAGCCGGTCGTGTCCCAGTCGGTCTCGAAGGCCACGCCCCAGCCGAAAGCGCGCCACGCCGACCCACTGGTGGGGTCCTCGTGCAGACGGAGACGGAAGTACACGTCCGTGGCATCTTCCGACCAGTAGGCCGCGGGCGAGCTGGCATCCCCCACGATGTCCCACCAGTCGTTTCCGGAGATGTCGGCGCAGGGATCGGTGAGCGGAGCTCCATCGAGCTCGACCGCGGTCCAGTCGGTGGTGGCCGGCCACGCATGGGCGGAAGCAACGAAGGCGAGGAAGGGCATGGGCTTCGTACGGGCGAGGCGTGCCGGCGGTGACAAACTTCGACCGGGCCAGTAGACTCCTCCCGTGATTGATGGGGACCTCGAGCTGCGGCAACGGTTCAAGCTGGGCGATCGGGCTGCCTACGCTGCCATCGTGGCCCCCCACCTCGACACGATCTACACCCTCGCCCTGCGGATGGTGGGCAACGAGGCCGAAGCCGCCGACCTCGCCCAGGACGCGCTCGTTCGCACGCTGGAGCAGCACGACCGCTACGACCCCGCGAGGCCGTTCCGGCCCTGGCTGCTCACCGTGACCGCGAACCTCTGCCGGGACCGTCTCCGGTCGACCTGGTGGCGTCGCGTGGCCGGACTGATCGAGCTCCCCGCCGCGGAGGACGCTCCCCTCGACGAGCAGCTCGCCATCGAGGAGAGCGACGCCGGTGTCCGCCGCGCCCTGGGCACCCTCCCCGTCCACTACCGCGAGGCGCTGTCGCTCTACTACCTGCAGGAGATGACCTACGCCGAAATGGTCCAGATCACTGGCGCTTCCGAGGCCGCCCTCAAACAGCGCGTGCGGCGGGGCACCCTGATGCTGGAGGCCGCCTACGGAAGATTGTATCCGGCACGAGCGGCGAGCCGTATTCTCGGACGAGGCGCATGATGTCCCGCTTTCGCTCCCACCTTCTCGCCCTGCTGATCGGCGGCGCGCTTTGGGCGGCACCGGAGGCATCCGCGGCCTCACTCCCGACAGAAATCTCCACCATGATCGCCGAGCGTGCCGCAGCCGGACTGCCGCCCGAGCCCCTGGAGCTCAAGGCGCGCGAGGGGATGGCGAAGGGGGTGCCCGAAGGCGTGCTGGCGAGCGCGGTGCGCGACCTCGCCGACCGGATGCAGCGCGCTTCCGACACGCTTGGCGCGGCGGCGCTCGGCAGCGACCGAGGCGCGCTCCTCACCGCGAGCGCCGCGGCGTTGCGCGCCGGGGTGTCCACGGGGTCGCTGGCGAGGGTGGCAACGTTGCCCGAAGGTCGCCGCGCGCTGGCGGTCCAGACGCTCGGCGATCTCGTCACCATGGGCCTGCCCGAAGATCGGAGCCTCGTCCTCGTGGAGCGTGCGGCGGCCGGCGGAACGGGCGTGGGGGAGCTCAGCAGCACCGTCGCGGGCCTTCTCGGCCAGGGGATGGCGCCGGACTCCGTGGTGGAATGGCTCTCGACGTCCGGCAAGGGAGCGGCGCCCCTCGCGCCCCCTGCGCATGGAGCCGGGGGCTCGAAGGACAAGGACCCCCAGGGCAAGGGCGTGGACAAGGCGCCCGGACAAACGAAGAAGTGAATGCCTGACTCGTTGTCCCCCCTTCGCACGCACGCCGCGCCCCCGGGTCTGCTCGACGCTGCCCTGCTGCGGGCCGCCTCGCGCCCACCCTCCGGCCGCTCGCCCCGCCCGCTGCTCCTCGCCGCCGTCTTCCTCCTCGGCGTGCTGGCCGGGCGCTTCGTCCCCAACGGCTCAGCGCCGGGACCGGCCGTGGAGCCAGAGAACATCGTCGCCCGGTACGAAGCCGAGCTGGCCGCTCGCCCGGTGCGATTCATCTTCGTCGCGCCGGAGGCCGAACGGGTGGCCATCGCCGGGAGCTGGAACGACTGGCAGCCGGAAGCCGCGCCGATGCAACGTGGGGAGGGTGGGCGGTTCTACGTGGAGATCGAGCTCCCTTCCGGGCAGTACGAGTACCAGTTCGTGGTCGACGGCCACCGGTGGACCGCGGACCCCGCCACCGTGCTCGCCCGCGACGACGGCTTCGGGCGCCAGAACTCCGTCCTCACCATCTGAATGACGGTCCTCGTCTGGGCGGCGATGGCCGCGGCGGCCGAACCGCGCCTCCCGCTTCCGATTCATGTCGACGGCGGCGCATGGGAGGCCAGCGCCACGCTGAGCGGGGGCTTGCTCGCGTTCGACGGAGCGCCGCTCGCGCTCGGAGAGGTCCGTCACGCCCTGGCGGGCGGCCAGACCGGACGGGTGCCGTGGGACCTGCGCGTGGGGGGTACCGCGGAGCTCGATGGCGACGCGGCCTTCCGCTACGGCGAGGCCGTGCGCGTAGGGCTCGGGGGCGCGAGCGGCTTCGGCGGCGCGGCGGGGGTGGCGTTCGGCGGGGCGCCGGGTTGGAGCGAACCCGAGCTCATGGGCCGATGGCAACGAACCACGCGCGCGCTCACCGCGCAGGTCACCGCGGGTGCGGCGGGCCGCACCGAGGCGGGACGCGCCGCGCCGGGCGCCGGGGGCGACGTGGAGTTGGAATGGCGGGTGACGCCCGCGTTCCGGACCGGGGCGTGGACCTCGGCCCGCGCCTGGGCGGGGGCGGCCGTACCCGCGGTCACCGCCGCCGCCGGGATGTTCGCCACGGGTCTCCCCCGCGCCGACCTTCCGCTCACCGTCGCGCTCGGAGCGCGCGGCGCCACCGCGCACGACGACCCTGCCGCCGCTTGGAGCGGCCTCCCTGCGCCGGGGACCGCCGACGCCTGGGGCATCCTCCGCGCCAGCTGGAGCCCTCGCGGCGCCTTCGGGTTGGTGGGCGAAGCCGGCGGCGTGTGGCCCGTGGCCGGCGAGTCGATCGCCTACGGGTGGGCCACCCTCGGCGTGGAGGTGCATGTCGGTCGGATCGGCGCACCGGCCGAGGACCGCCCGTTCCCCGCATTCCGCGTGCGTGCGGCCGGCGCCAGTACCGTCGCCCTGGCGGGGAGCTTCAACGGGTGGGTGCCGGAGGCGCTCCACCGAAGCGACGCCGATCCCGACGTCTGGGAGCTCGACCGACGCCTGCCGGCCGGCACCTACGAATACGTGTACCTCGTGGACGGCCGCCCGCTCGTCCCCCCCGAAGCCGCCCGGCGCGTGGACGACGGTCTGGGCGGCGAGAACGGTGTGCTGGACGTGCGCTGAGGGGGAGATGCGCGTCTGCCCCACTGCCCGTCCGCGAGCGGGTCGCGGCGCATCTCAGCGCCGCCGGGGCCACCCCAGCAGGTACGTGGCCTTCGCCGGACCCCCGAGGGGCAGCTGGCCGATCTCCCACTCCCAGTCGGGCGCTTCGACGCTCCCGGTGAGCGCCCGCAGCTCCGGGACGCTGTAGATGCGCAGCCACGACACGACGCCGTCCCACAGAACGAAGCCCTGCATGAGCGGCAACAGCCAGGTCCACAACACCCACGCCCACCGGAAGGGGCGCCAGAAGGGCATCGTCAGCGTGACGCCGATCGGCGTCGTGAGCATGGCCAGCAGCATGGCCGGCTCGCGGCTCACCACCTCGAAGATGGCGATCGGCTGGCGGGCCGCCACCGTGTCGGCGAGCACCTTGCGGGCGAGCGCCGGCGGGAGGTGGTGGAAGGCGTTGAAGATGGTGCGCAGGCCCTGTTCCTCGGCGGGTACCGCGGTGGCGTCGATGGGTGTGGGCGCCACCGTGATCCGCCCCTCCGAGCCTGCCGCCGCGCGGGCGAGCGCCGGGGTGTTGGGGTACAGGTCGCTCAGCTGCATGGGCACGGTGTGGCCCGCGGCCGAGAGCGCATCCCACACGATCCGCGCGGGGCCGCCACCGCTGCACAGGTCCACGATCCACGTGGCGCCCGACGCCCGCAGCGCGCGCAAGACCGTGGGCGCCAGCGCCGCCGCATGACCCGAGTGCCGGAGCACGAACTCGAGGTAGGCGGTGCCGCCATCGCGGAGGACCGCGGGGAACCAGGGGAGGTCTTCCAGCTCGACGAGCTGCATCCGACTCATGGGCGCTCCGGGTGGGATCCACCCTCCCCGTAGCGGACCGCCGCCCGCGAGGCCCACCCAAAGAGCGCCACCCCGGCGAAAGCAGCGGCGTCCACCGCCAGGGAGGTGGCCGCACCCATGCACACGACCGCTGGCAAGCCGGCGGCCGAGGCCTTCTGCACGATCTCGAAGCCCGCGCGGCTCGACACCACGAGGCCCAGCTCGCCGAACGCCAGCTCGGCCCGCAAGGCGGCGCCGAGCACCTTGTCCACGGCGTTGTGGCGGCCCACGTCCTCGCGCACGAAGTGGAGGTTGCCAGCGCGGTCGAACAGCGCGGCGCCGTGGCAGCCGCCGGTGGCCCGAAACAGCGGCATCGCCTCGCCGAGCGCGGCCGCCACGGCCTCCACGAGAGCGCGCTCCGGCACCCAGCCGCCGGGACGCTGCCGAGGGCGAGGAAGCCGGTCGAGCGAGGCCTTGCCGCACACGCCGCAGCTCGACGTGGCGTACATGTCTCGGTCGGCGAGCCGGGCCCGCGCGGCCGGCACCCCCTCGGCGAGGCGCACGTCCACCACGTTGGGGCCCACCTCGGCGATGGCACGCAGGTCGTCGATCCCGTCGATCACGCCCTCGCCGAGCAGGAAGCCCACCGCGAGGTCGAGGTCGTGTCCCGGCGTGCGCATGGTGATGGCCGTGGAGCGCCCCTCCACCCGCAGCTCGAGCGGCTCCTCCGCCACCACCTGGTCGGCGTCGGTGCCGCCCGCACGACGCAGGGAAACGCCGCGGAGTCCGGGGTCGTCGGGCATGTGCAGGTGTATCCGGGCCGAGGCGCCGCCCGCCGTCATTCCAACCTCGGCACATGGTACAACGGCCAAATGTTGCTGGCCCTCTGCACTCTTGCCTTCGCCGACCCCTGGCGCCTGCCCCTCCCGGTGGGCGGCGGCTTGTTTGACGTTCGGTTCAGCTGGCAGCTTCCCGCCCCCGTGCTCATGGCGGACGGCTCGCTGATCCGCGCCCACTACGCCGGGAGCCAGTTCGTGGTGGCGCGCTACCCCATTGTCGCAGACAAGCCCGCATGGACGTGGTCGCAGCCCGCTCCCGTTTCCGTCGCGGCGCCCGTGTTCGTGGCCCCATTCACCAGCCCGGCGGCTCCCGCCGATCTGCAGGCCCTTGGCGGCGCGGCGCCTTGGCTCGCCGACGCGGACGAATCGCGGGTTCGCGTGTTTGTTGGGGCTTCCGGGAGCAGCACCGCCGCCGTGCTCGATGCGAAGGTCGGGAAGATGCTCCAGCACTCCGACGAGCCGAACGCCGGATTTGCGGGCGTCCTCACCGAGCCGGGCGGCAGCTTCGCGCAGGCCTGGAGCCACGACGGCGTGCTGTCCGTGAAAGCGTGGGACAAGACGGGCAAGCCCCTGGCAACGCTGAAGGGAACCGTGCCTGCAGGCCCCAGCCTCTACGTCGACGCCGCCTGGAAGGAGAAGGGCCTGCAGGATTCGGCATTGGGCCACGACGGGAGTCTTCTGCTCGCCGTCGGGGAAGGAAAGGGCCGGCTTCACCTGGAGCTCTGGGCCCCGGACGGGGGCACACGCAAGACGCCCACGCTCATCGACACGATGGCGGAAGAGCTCCTCCTGCGCCAGACGCCCTCGGGTGGGGCACTCGTCCTCCTGCGCGAGTCAAAGGGCGGACTCGGGCAGGCGACCGTCGACCTGCAGGCCTGCGTAGCGCTGGCCGGCGACACGGCGCCCGTCTGCCACGCGCTCGGGCTCGAGGCGTTGGTCGGACAGAAGCCGGGGCGCTGGGAGGTGATCTCCGCCCTCGAGACCGCCGAGGGGGGATTCGTGCTGGCCGTCCAGGCGAACCACGACATGGTCGATCGCACCATCACCCGGATCCGAGGCGACGTGGTGCTGCTGGGCGTCGCCGCGGACGGCACCCTCGCCTGGCACCAGCGCGTGCCCTACAAGGCCAGCGTGGTGCTCAGCGGAACCGTCGACGATCTGGTCGCGCCTGCCGCCCTCGTTCGCGACGGCACGCGGACGGTGTTCGTGACGGCCACCTCGTTCGGCGGGATGTTCGACCCGCACTGGCGGATGGAAGCGCGGGCCCTGGACGCCGCCGGTCGGCCGGCCGAAGAAGCGTTCGCGGTCCACGAAACCGACGGCGTGCCGCTCACCGACTCCCTGTCGTGCGCGAGCGCCCGATGCGCGGTCACCGAGCAGTCCCGGTCGGGGGACACGCTCACAACCGTGGTGTTCGACTAACGGCGGGCCACGGGAGTAGCCTCGCAGGGCGTGGATGCCCGGTGCCCGGTCGCCCCCCCGATCGCGCCGCAAACCGCACCGGCGAGCGCCCGACCCCGCGGCCAGTCGCGGCGGTTTGCCCCGACCCGCCTCGTCGCGGCTTGACCGGGCCGGGCTGCGCGGGGCAATATCCGCCCGTGTCCAGGCTCCTCCCCCGCACGGAACCGCAGGCGGCCGTGCTCCTCCTCGCGATCCTGGGCGCGCTCGCCGGTCGGTACGCGCTCGATCGGCACGAAGCGCGGGCCGCGTGGACGGCCTGGAAGGAGGAGGGGATCCAGGAGGAGGCGCCGCCCGCCGTGTCGGGCACGCGCCGATGAGCGAGGAGGTCGACCGGCGCCTGCTCTCCGTGGCGGGCGCGTTCGCGGCGCTGCTGCTGGTGTGCGGCCTCCTGGTGGACCAGCTGCACCTGAAGTGGCTGCAGGAGGTGGAGTGGCCCACCGACCTCTACGGCGCCTCCCTCCTCCCCGACGAGGGCCCGCCCGATGTCGGCGTGGTGGGCTCCAGCCGGGCGCACTTCGCGCTGCCGCCTTCGGCCCTCGATCTCTGCCTCGGCGAGGCCCTCGGCCGCCCCACGAAGACCGTCGCGGCCCATCGGATGCGCGCCTCCGCCTACACCATCGACATCACCGCGCGAAACCTGTTCTCGGGGGCGCGCGCCCCGCGCGTGCTCGTGGTGGAGGCCGCCCCGGAGTCCTTGAACGCCCACCACTTCGAGCTCGACGCGAGCGTGCGGGACAACGCCGACCTGCGCGACGTGCCCGAGTGTTTCGCCGCCGCCCTCGGCGAGGGCGAACCCGCGGCCGCGAGCTGCCTCCACCCCTTCGTGCGCGCGCCCACCAACCTCGCGTTCCTGCTGCACCGTCCGCTCACGGAGCACGCCCACCTCACGTGGATGGCGCGGTACCACGGGGGCGGGCAGTACTGCTACGACGACGACGCCTGCCTCGCGCGCAACCGCGCCTACGACCTCGAGAGCGCCGCGCGGTGGGAGGAGCGGGTATCGACCGTCCTGCCTTCCCTCGCGGCCGAACGGTTCCGGGCGTACACGATCGGCGGCCTGCCCGCGGCGCACTTCGAGGCCCTCCTCGCCCGCGCGCGGGAGGAGGACCAGCGGGTGATCGTGGTGAACCTGCCGGTGCACGCGCTGTACCAGGCCCGCATCCCCGCGGCGGCCTACGCGGCCTACGATGCGTGGGTTCACGCGCGCACCGCCGAGCTGGGCGCCGTGTACATGGACCTGAACACGCCGGAATGGCAGGCGGACCGGGAGCGCTTCCTCGACCCCGATCACCTCGACTCCGACGGGGCGCTCGCGCTTTCCCGGGAAGTGTGCGCCGAGGTGGCCCGTGCGCTTCACTGAGCTCTCGTACTTCGTTCTGCTCGTGGTGGCGCTCGCGGTGTCGCGGGTGGTGCGGCGCTCCACGACCCTCGGCGTGCTCTGGCTCCTCGCCGTCAGCCTCTACTTCTACGCCTGCTGGGAGCCCATCTTCCTGGTGCTGCTCGTGGTGTCGACGCTCCTCGACTACAGCGTCGGCGCCGCGCTCGGCAACCCCGCGAACCGACGGTCGCGAAAGCTGCTCCTCGGCTACAGCATCGTCGGCAACCTCGGGATGCTCGCGGTCTTCAAGTACGGCGACTTCCTGCTCGACCTCGCCTCGGAGGCCGCGGCGGCGCTCGGCCACCCGGTGGCGCTCCCGCGCCTCGGCATCGCGCTGCCCATCGGCATCTCGTTCTACTCGTTCCAGACGCTGAGCTACTCGATCGACGTGTACCGGCGCCAGCAGGCGCCGGTGAGGAGCCTCCCGGAGTTCGCGCTCTTCGTGTGCTTCTTCCCGCAGCTCGTGGCCGGGCCGATCGTGCGGGCCGGCGAGTTCCTGCCCCAGGTGCGCGAGCCCGGCCGCCCCGACGCCGGGCGCGTGGGCGAGGGCCTGGTGCTCATCTGCATCGGCCTCGTGAAGAAGATCGTGCTGGGCGACCAGATCGGCCGCGCGCTCGTGGAGCCCTTCTTCGCGGCGCCGGGCCACTACAACGGACCGGAGGCGCTGCTCTCCAACTGGGCGTCGTACTTCGCGCTCTACTGCGACTTCTCCGGCTACACCGACATCGCGCTCGGCTCGGCGCTCCTCTTCGGCTTCGTGCTCCCCACGAACTTCGACCGCCCCGCCTTCGCAGCGAGCCCCGCCGACCACTGGCGCCGCTGGCACATGACGCTCGGCACCTTCCTCCGCGACTACCTCTACTTCCCGCTCGGCGGGTCGCGGGGCGGCCCCGTGCGCCAGTGGTGGAACCTGTTCGTGGTGTTCTTCGTGGCCGGCATCTGGCACGGTGTGGGCCTCTCCTACGTGGTGATGGGCATCTACAACGGGGTGCTCGCCGCCTCCTGGCGCCTGCTCCGGCCGGCGCCCAGCCCGCGGCCGTGGGTGCGCGGGATGGAGTCGCTGCTCGCCTTCCAGCTGACCGCGTTCTCCGTGGCCTGCCTGCGCCCGATCCCGCTCGCGCGGCTCGGCGAGGCCGCGGTCGCGCTCCTGCGCTGGGACGCGCCTGCGGGCGGCCTGTTCAACGCGTGGGCGGTCGGCTGGCTGGCCGTGGCGATCGGCCTGCACCTGAGCCCGCGGGGATGGAAGGCGGCGCTGTGCACCTGGGGTCGCGAGGCCCCTGCGCTCGCGCTCGCCACGCTCGGCGTGGCCACCGGCGGCCTCTGTGCGCTCTACGCCGCGGGCACGCGCGACTTCTACTACTTCCAGTTCTGAGCGCGCTCCGCCACCAACGCGCCGGACCCGCGCCCGATCAGGGCTGCCACACGTCGAGGGGGCCCGCGGGAACCTCGTCCAGCACGCTCTCCGTGCCGTCGGGCCAGACCACGCGGAGCCGGTCGGCGGCCGCTTCGCCGTGGACACCGAGGTACCACTCGGGTGCGCTCGAGGAGCCCGTGGTGCCGGGCAAGGCCCAGGTCGTGGCCACCCGACCGAGCACCTCCACCTCCACCTTCGCGCCGATGCCCGCGGTGTTGCCGTCGCTGCCGTGCAGCCGCAGCGTGATGCCCGCATCGGCGCCGCCGCTGGTCTTCCACTGGCGGAGGAAGTGCTTGCCGGCCGTCACGAGGTCGGGTCGGCCATCGCGGTCGAGGTCGCCCACGGCCACGGCGCGGGTGCGCCCGGGGTCGGCAAAACCGATGTCGGCTCGCTCGTAGTGCGCGGCGCCGTTGGAGAGCAGCACCTGGTCGGGCTGCGCCTCCGACTGGGTGTAGGCGGGGTCCACCGCGTCGAGCTTCTGCTGGTCGCCGCCGAACCCGAAGGCCACGACGAGGTCCTGGTCGAGGTCGGCGTCGAGGTCCACGAAGGCGGTGCCCCAGGAGATGAGGCTCTCGGGGGTGGCGGGGATGTCGGCGCCCATGGCCGCGGAGGCCTCGGCGAACTCGCCCGCGCCGAGGTTCACGAGCAGTCGGGGCGGGCCTACGTTGGTGATGAAGAGGTCCACGAGCCCATCCTGGTTGGCGTCGCCCACGGCCACGCCCATGCTGAACATGGTCAGGGTGGAGCCCGGGTCACCGCTGTCGGTGAAGCGGCCGGTGCCGTCGTTGAGCAGGAGGTGGTTCGGCGTGATGTACGGG
>CAISIK010000108.1 GCA_903885375.1 uncultured Pseudomonadota bacterium | reverse complement strand
CGAAGGAGGCGGCGCGACCGGCGGCGCCGGGGCGGGCGCCGGCGGAGCCGGCGCGGCCGCCGGCTCATCGACCACGATGCCGATGGACACGAGCTTCGCGCGGGGGCCGGCCTCTTCGTCCTCCGCCGACTCGGGCTCGAACTCGGCGGCCACCGCCGCGGTGCCCCCGAAGTCGGCCTCGCCGGCGCCGAGCCCCTCCGGCAGCACCGGGGCGAGGCCCTGCCAGGCCCAGAACCCGCCGATGACGCTGGCGTGGATGAACCCGCTGAACCCCACGGAAAGGACACGGCGAGGGATGGGCATGGTCACCCCTTCAACGCGCCGGCGCCGGCGGGTATTCAGGCACCCCGGAGCGCCACCACAGGAGGCCGAAGAGCGCCGCCTCGGCCATCGTCTTGCTCTCACGGGTGAGCCAGGCGAGGTCGGCCGGCAGCGCCGACTGGGCGGCCCGCAGCCAGGGCAGCGGCCAGGCGAGGAAGAACCAGATCGCCACCAGCAGCGCCCACCACGCCACCGCCACCCCCGGCCGCCCCGCGGCCCGCGCCGCGCCCGCCACCTTCGCCACCTCGCCCGCGGCCACCCCGAGCGCCACCAGCAGGAACACGAGGTGGTGCTCGTAGGTGTAGACCGGCGCCACCACCATCAGCACCGTGAGCGCGCCGACGGCGGCCGGCCTGTCGGGCCGCGCGCGCGCCCGCCACGCCCACAGCGCAAGCAGCGCCACCAGCGTGGCCGCCGAGGCGCGCTGGGCCGCCACGCCCAGCAGGTCGCTCCGGTCGGGCAGGAGGCGATCGAAGAGGTCCGGCAGCGAGTGGTTGGCCTGCAGGGAGATCGGCACGGTGAGGCCGTGGTAGTCGCCGGTGGAGAAGCCGGGCAGGATCTCCAGGTAGAACTGCTCCTGCACCGCGAGCGGCACCAGCGGGAGGCTGAGCACGCTGAGCCCGATGGCCGTGGCCATCGCCGCGAGCACCGCGCGGCGGTTCCCGGCGAGCAACCACGCCAGCAGGAAGAGCGCGGGCGACATCTTGAGCATCGCCGCCGCTCCCACGAGCACGCCGCCCACGAGCGGCCGAGCGCGCGCCAGCGCGAGGCCCGCGAGGGCGGGGGCGAGCGCGAGGAGGTTGGCCTGGCCCATCCAGGCGTTGTCGGGGATGGGCGAGAACGTGCACAGGAGCGCCGCGGCCGCCCAGAGCGGCACGCCGAAGCGCCACACTCCGAGGCCGAGGCACACAAAGAGGAGCAGCTCGTTGAGGACGAACCAAAGCTCGAAGGCCGTCTGCAGAGCGACGGGGCCCACCCAGGCCACGGTGAGCACGAAGGGCGGGGGGTAGAAGAAGGGGTTGATGCCCTTGCGGGTGCCATCGGCGCGGGCCGCGGCGGCAAGCGCGGGGGTGTCGTAGGCGCTGCCGCCAGCCAGCGCCACCTCGGCCGCGTAGTAGTAGCTGGAGAAGTCGCGGGCGCCGGTAGAGCCGTGCACCTTCTTCCACGCCGGCCCGGCCTGCAGCAACGCGTGCCCGAGGAGGCCGACGAGCACGAGCAGGAGGGGGAGGAACCGACGCACGCCCCGATCTAATCCGAGCGCGCGGAGGGCGGGCCAGTCCGAACCGGGGGAAGGGGCTCGCCGCCCCTTCCCCTACCGGGCCATGCCCTCCGGCCTCCAAGCCAAGCTTTCCGGCCTGCGGCGCCGGGCGCGTTCGATAACGCGCCCGGCGTGGCCCTCTCCCCTTCCCCGCAGTTCCCCAGGCCGCCCAACCATTTCATGGCTCGGGGAGCCGACGTAGGCGGCATGGGGAACTAAGCTGCGTCATGCTGCCTCGGCGCCTCCTCCCGCTCACCGCGCTGGCCCTCGGCGCGTGCGCCCCCCGGCCCGCGCGGCTCCCCCCGATCGAGGAGTCGGCGGTGCGCTACGAGGTGTGGACCACCCAACCCTTCCGCCAGCGCCTGCCGTCGACGCCGGCCGACCTCGTGATCCACTACGGCGCCGAGAACCACGGCTCCCTGGAGACGTGCGGCTGCCCCCGCCGCCCGCGCGGCGCCCTCGCGAGCTGGGTGGGCTACGCCAACGCGGCCGATGGTGCCGCGCCGGCGCCGTCCGTGCGGGTGCACGCCGGCTACTGGCTCGCCGACGCGGTGGACTACGCGGGGCAGCCCCGGCCCGACGCCGCGGAGATGGACCGTTGGGCGATGGTGGGCATGGGGGCCGCCGGGTTCGATGCGCTCAACGTCACCGCGCACGACGTGGCCGGCCTCGTGGCCGTCCCGCCGAACCCCGCCCTGCCGCTGGTGAGCGCCCACATCGAAGGGCCGGGCGTGCAACGCTGGGTGGTGGTGGAGCGCGGCGGGCAGCGCGTGGGCATCACCGGCATCAGCGGGCCCGCCCCCAGCATGGCCGACACCTCGGCCTATACGATGCACCCGGTCTCGAGCGCGGCCCCCGTGCTCGAGGAGCTGGCCGGCAAGGTGGATGTGCTCGTGCTCCTCGCCTGGAACGCGAACGACGAGGTCCGGAAGCTCATCAAGCGCGTGCCGCTCATCGACGTGGTGATCGACGCCGGCCTCTACACCGATGCCATGCCCGCCGTGCTCAGCGGGAGCACGCTCTGGGCCTTCGCGGAGTACCAGCTCGTGCGCGCCGGCGAGCTGCGGCTCGACCTCGAAGCGGGCCGCGTGGTGGGCGCCCACGACCGGCACATCGATCTCGACGAGGCCGTGCCCCAGGCCAAGGAGCTGGCCCGCATCCAGCGCGAAGCCCGCGCCGCGATCGATGCCTGGCAGGCGGAAGCGTACGGCGGGCGGTGACCAGAAACGGGGGGAAGGGGCTCGCCGCCCCTTCCCCTACCGGGCCATCCCCCTCGGCCTCCAGGCTTCGCTTTCCGGCCTCCGGCGCCGCGCGCGTTGAATAACGCGCCCGGCGTGGCCCTCTCCCCATCCCCGCAGTCACCCACGCCGCCCGGCCGTTTCATGGCTCGGGGAGCCGGCGCGCGGCGGCATGGGTGACCAACGTGCCTCCAGCGAGGCTGGCCACCCGGATACACTCCCCCGCCATGGCCGAGATCACCAGCACCATCGCGGGCGGCGGCAGCCGACAGATCCACATCCGTCGCGCGCGCATCGTGGCGGTCAACGGCGAGGCGGCCGGGAAGTCCTGGCAGGTCGACCGTGACGTGATCCGCATCGGCGCCCGCGCCGACAACGACGTGGTGCTCACCGACACCACCGTGTCGCGCCAGCACGCGGAGATCACGCGGGGCAGCCAGGGCACGCTCCTGCGCGACCTCAACAGCACCAACGGCAGCTTCGTGGGTCCCGTGCGCGTTCGCGAGGTCTACCTCGCCCCCGACACCCGCTTCCGCGTGGGCCAGACGGAGCTCGTGTACTCGCCGCAGGACGAGGTGATCGAGGTCGCGCCCTCGCTGCACGACCGCTTCGAGGCGCTCGTAGGCCGCAGCATCGCCATGCGCGAGGTCTTCGGCATCCTCGAGCGCGTGGCTCCCACCGAGCTCACCGTGCTGGTGACGGGCGAAACGGGCACGGGCAAGGAGCTGGTGAGCCGGGCGATCCACGCCCGCTCGGCGCGGTCGAACGGCCCGCTCATCGTGTTCGATGCGGGCGCGGCCCCCGAGTCGCTCGTGGAGAGCGAGCTCTTCGGCCACGAGCGCGGGGCGTTCACCGGCGCCGTGCAGTCCCGCGAGGGCCTGTTCGAGGCCGCCCACGGCGGGACCATCTTCATCGACGAGATCGGCGAGCTGCCGCTCGAGCTGCAGCCCAAGCTCCTCCGGGTGCTGGAGCAGCGCGAGGTGCGCCGCGTGGGCGCCACCCGGGCCAAGCCGATCGACGTGCGGGTGATCGCCGCCACCAACCGCGACCTCCGCGCCGAGGTGGCCGCGGGCCGCTTCCGCGAGGACCTGTACTACCGCCTCGCAGTGGTGGAGGTGCGCCTGCCGCCCTTGCGCGAGCGCCGCGAGGACATCGCCGCGCTGGTCGACCACCTCCTTCAGCGCGCCCAGGGCGCCCGGGGGGTACGCGGCATCGACCCGCAGGTGCGCGCGCTCTTCGAGTCGTACCGCTGGCCGGGCAACGTGCGGGAGCTCAACAACGTGGTGGAGCGGGCGATCCCCTTCTCCGATGGGCCCACCATCACGCTCGCAGCGTTGCCCACCGCCCTCCGGGCCGCCAGCCCGGCGGCCCCGCCCACTGCCCCGGCGGCCGCGCCCGCCCTCGCGGCGCCCAACACGGACGTTCCCTTCAAGGATGCCAAGGAGCTCCTCATCGAGGACTTCGAGCGCGCCTACCTCGTGGACCTGATCGAGCGTCACGACCAGAACGTGAGCCGGGCCGCCCGCGCGGCGGACATGGACCGCAAGTCCATCACCCGCCTCCTTAAGAAGCACAACATCCGCTACCGCGACGTCTGACCCACCCCGAAGCGGCTCCTGACAGCGCCGCGGCGCGCGGTAGTCCGCTTCGCACCAAGGCGGTGGGGACTCGCGCGCCGCCCCGAAACTGCCGTCCGCCGTGCTATCGTGCGGGGTCGAGGGTTCCCGATGTCACTCCTGCTCCAACTCGCGGCGTGCGGAAACGACGTCAACGTCCAGCACTACAACGAGCCCCCGACCGCCAGCATCCAGTCGCCCCCCAACGGCACCACCCGGCCCGAGGGCGAGGTCATCGACTTCATCGGCACGGCGAACGACGACCAGACGCCCAGCAACGAGCTGTTCGTGCAGTGGTCGAGCGACATCGACAGCATCCTCACCAACGAGAAGCCCTGCGCCGTGAGCGGCTCCTGCAGCTTCTCCACCGCCCAGCTCACCCCCGGCAACCACACGATCACGCTGAGCGCATCGGATGAGCAGGGCGAGATGGCCGAGTCGCACATCACCGTGGTGATCGAGGAGGTGCCCGACGCCCCCACCATCCAGATGGTGCACCCGGCCGCTGGGGAAACGACCGATGAAGGGCAGGACTTCACGTTCATGGTGCAGGTCTCCGACCAGCAGGACACCCCCGACCTCCTCTCCGTGAGCTTCAGCTACGAGGGCGAGGCCGGGCTCACCGAGTTCTGCACGCCCAAGGCCGACGCCACCGGCATCGCCGCCTGCGAGGCCGACATTCCCGGCGGCACCCAGCACCTGCTCTTCACCGTGATCGACCAGGACGGCCTGAGCGACACCGCCGAGGCCTACTTCGTGGTGCGCCCGCTCACGCAGATCGACAACGACGGCGACGGGTTCACCGAGGAGATGCAGGACTGCAACGACGACGACATCCTGAGCTACCCGGGCGGCACCGAGATCGAAGACGGCGCCGACAACGATTGTGATGGCGAGGTCGACGAGGGCACTCGCGCCTACGACGACGATGGTGACGGCTCCTCCGAGAACGACGGCGACTGCGATGACACGACGGTGGCCGTGGGCCCCGGCGCCACCGAGAGCTGCAACGGCCTCGACGACAACTGCGATGGCACCGCCGACACCGAGGATGCCACCGGCTGCACCGACTACTACTACGACTACGATGGCGACGGGTACGGCAGCTCCTCCGTGGCGCCGAAGTGCCTCTGCACCGACAGCGGCTACTACCGCAGCGGCTACGACAACGACTGCTACGACTACAACGTCTCCGCCAGCCCGGCCGCCACCTCCTACAGCACCGCCCAGCGCGGCGATGCGAGCTGGGACTGGAACTGCGACGGCACCGAAACCAAGTACTACCCCTCCGT